>DASYDE010000120.1:0-241711 GCA_036499725.1 Kofleriaceae bacterium | reverse complement strand
CGAGCTGCCGTCCAAACACAACGACCCAGCCGATCGGTTCATCGTGGCGACAGCGATTCTGCAGGGTATGACGCTCCTGACGGCTGACGACGTTCTACTGAACTGGAACCTGCGTGGCTTCCTTACGCAGGACGCGACGTCGTAGCGGCGAAGCACCGTCGCGCGAGACATGATGCGACGGGGCTCGTGTCGCAGCACGAGTGTCAGCAGCTTCGAGATACGTAACGCGACGACGCGTGATACGACCGTCGCATGCGTTCTGCCCTCTTCTTGATGATGCTGGCCGCGTGCGGTGGTGCTCAGCCGAGCCGGACGATTCCTGCACCGCCCGCGACGACGACGAGTGAAGCGCCGGCGGTGGTGAAGGCGGAGCCGGTGAAAGAGGCGCCCGTGGTGAAGGCCACCAAGGTGCGCGACGTCGAGGGGATTACCGAGTACTCGCTGCCGAACGGGTTGCAGGTGCTGCTGTATCCCGACCCGACGCAGAGCAACATCACGGTGAACGTAACGTACGACGTCGGGTCGCGGTTGGAGGGCTACGGCGAGACGGGCATGGCCCACCTGCTCGAGCACTTGATGTTCAAGGGGACCAAGCGGCATCGCAACGTGATGAAGCTGCTCGAGGAGCGCGGTGCGCAGATGAACGGGTCCACGTGGCTGGATCGCACCAACTACTACGAGACGCTGCCTTCCGAGGGCGACAACCTCGCGTGGGCGTTGGATCTGGAGGCGGACCGCATGGTCAATGCGGATATCTCGCCCGATGATCTGAAGACCGAGTTCAGCGTCGTGCGGAACGAGTTCGAGATGGGCGAGAACCAGCCCACGCAGGTGCTCGAGCAGCGCGTCGTGAGTACGGCGTACCTCTGGCACAACTACAGGAAGGACACGATCGGATCGCGGACGGACATCGAGCGCGTGCCGGTGCCGGCGCTGAGGAAGTTTTACGAGCGGTATTACCAGCCGGATAACGCGACGCTGATCGTGTCGGGAAAGTTCGACGACGCGCAGGCGTTGGCGATGGTCGAGAAGACGTTCGGGGCGATTCCGCGGCCGACGCGCGTGTTGCAGCCGTCGTACACGGTGGAGCCGCAGCAGGATGGCGAGCGCACGGTGACGCTGCGCAGGAATGGCGATGTGGCGGCGGTCGTCGTCGCGTATCACACGGTGGGCGCGGCCTCGAACGACTATCTGGCGGTGCTGGCGGCGGTGGACATGCTGGAGCGCGAGCCGTCGGGCCGGCTGTACAAGAAGCTCGTCGCGACGAAGTTGGCGTCGGACGTGAGTGGTGGGCAGGGACTGTTTCGCGATCCGTATGTAGCGACGTTCAGCGCCGAGGTGCGCGATGCGAAGAACGTGGAGAAGGTCGAGAAGATCATCACCGAGGAGATGGAGCATCTCGGCACGTCGAAGATCGACCCCAAGGAGCTGGAGCGCTGGCGCGTGGATAGCTTGAAGAACTTCGAGCTCGCGTTTGCAAACAGCCAGGAGATTTCTGTGCTGCTGAGCGAGTTCATCGGGCTCGGCGATTGGCGCGCGATCTTTGCGTACCGCAATGCGATGGAGAAGGTGTCGGTGGCGGATGTGGCGCGCGTAGCGACGGCGTACTTCAAGGCGAGCAATCGCACGACGGGGCGGTTTGTTCCGACGAAGGATGCCGATCGCGCGCCACTGACGGAGACGCCGGATATGGCGACGTTCATCAAGGGCATCGAGGGCGGCGAGGTGAAGGACAAGGGCGAAGTGTTCGCAGCCACGCTGGACAACATCGAGTCGCGGACGACGCGCACGACGCTGCCGAGCGGCATCAAGGCGGCGCTGTTGATGAAGAAGACGCGCGGCGCGAAGGTCGAGCTGCGAATGGAGATGCACTGGGGCGACGAGAAGTCGCTGCAGGGCAAAGAGGTGATCGCGGATCTGGCGGCCGAGCTGCTGCAGCGCGGGACCAAGAAGAAGAGCTATCAGGACCTGCGCGACGAGGAGAACCTCGACCGCGCGCACATCTCGATCGGTGGCGACGCCACGGGGTGGACGCTCGGCATCGAGACGTTGCACGACAAACTGCCGGCAGCGTTGGAGCTGGCGGCGGAGATGCTGCGTGCGCCGACGTTCCCCGCGAAGGAGCTGGAGCTGATCAAGGAGGAACAGATCGCGCAGCTCGAGCAGCGCCTGCAGGATCCGGAGGCGATCGCGTTCCAGGTCCAGTCGCAGATGCAGACGGGCTGGCCCAAGAGCGATCCGCGCTATCCGATGACGACGCAGGAGCGGCTCGACGCGGTGAAGAAGGTCAGCGTCGCGGATATCCAGGCGTTCTATCGCGACTTCGTCGGTGCGAACCACGCGGAGCTCGCGGTGGTCGGTGACTTCGATGTAGCGGCGACGACGGCGCAGGTCGACAAGCTGTTTGGTGGGTGGGCGTCGAAGAAGCCGTACACGAAGTTGGTGGAGAAGGCGTTCGGTAAGCGGGGCGAGCAGAAGTCGGTGCTCGTGAAGGACAAGGAAATGTCGATGCTCGCGATCGGCGCCGACCTCGAGATGAAGGACACCGATCCGGACTATCCGGCGTGGCTGTTGGTCGGTCAGGTGCTCGGAGGCGACGCGGGATCGCGCATCTGGTCGCGCGTGCGCGAGAAGGAGGGCCTGTCGTATGGCGCCGGTGCGTGGACGTTTGCGGGTACCGACGAGAACGTCGGCGGTGTCGGTGGCTACGCGCTCGTGGCGCCGCAGAACGTGGCGAAGGCGAAGGCGTCTATCCTCGAGGAGTTCTCGAAGATGGCGACGGGCACGATCACCGAGGACGAGCTCGCGCGTGCGAAGGCCACGTGGATCAAGGGGGACGACACGAACCTCTCGAGCGACGAATGGCTCGTCGAAGCCCTGCTGGGCCAGACGTTCCACGGCCGCACGACGGAGTTCCGCAAGAACCTGCGGGCGCGGCTGCAGGCGCTGACGGCAGCCGAGGTGAGCGCGGTCGCGAAGAAGTACCTCAAGCCCGACACGCTGATCGTCGTCGACGCGGGCGACAGCACCAAGGCGACCGCGCCCGCGCAGAAGTAGTTAGAAGATGCAGCCGCAGCAGACAGAGCCGGCGACCGCGCGCAGCGAAGCGGCGAGAGCCGTGGCGTCGGCTGCGTCGTAGTAGAGGGGCGGTCCGTTCATCGGATCGACGGCGTCATAGCCACCGCCCGCGACTTGCTTGCAGTTCGTCGCGAAGTCCTTCGCGGTGTGTCCCGCGCACGCGAGCTGATTGAGGACGGGTGGGTTCACGCCCTGGGTCGTCGTGTCCTGCGCGCCGAAGCCGACGATGAACGTCTTGGTGCCCGCGGCGTCGAGCGTGCGCAACACCTCGAGCGGATCCGGCGTGGGGCAGCTGTCGGCGAAGTCAGCGCCGTCGGTGACGAGCATGATGTACTGATCGACGCCCGACATCGCGTGCGTGACGAGATCGTCTTGCGCCGTCTGCAGGCCCGCGCCGATCGGCGTCGTATTGCAGATGGTCGTGGTCTCCGGATCGATCGAGGCGGCGATGCTGGCGGCCGTGCCGAGTGCCGGCTCGACGACGACCTCGCCTGCTTCGCACGGAGGGTTCATGAACGTCGCGGAGCCCGAGAGGCGCTGCGAGAGCGTGATGCACTTTCCGCCGCCCGGATCGCGCGGGAACATCGCGAGGCCGAGGCGCAGCGATTGATCCAAGCCGGGCGTTGCCATCAGCGCATCGAGCGCGTTGATCGCGATCGTGAACTTCGCGGTCGCGTGACCGGCCGGGTCATCCGTCGGCGTGGCACCCGCGAGGTTGCGGTGCATCGTCCCCGTGCGATCGAGCAGGATGAGCATGTTCGGCGCGGTGCACGTCATGTCGCCGTCGTCGCCGGTGTTTCCGCCGTCGTCGTCGCCGCCCGAGCCTGCGTCTTTGTGGTTGCTGCTGCTCTGACCGCACGCTGCGGCGGCCACGAGAATGAGCGAGAGAATGCGCGAGTACTGCACGCAGACACCATATCTCGTCACCAGGCGCCGACGACGCCAAATCCTGCACCGCTCTGCATGACGGTTGGCGTCATATGCAGCGATGGCTGATTTCTGTCCGCTTCGGCACGCTCTCGTCCCATCGGTAGAACCGACCCGAGAATGATGCCGCCCGCCACCGAGCCGAGCGCGGCCGACAGCTCTGTGCCGGTTGGCACATATGGATGGTCCGAGTGCAGCGCCGGGACGCCGTACCCGATCGCGACGCCGACGAGGCTTCCGACGACGACGTCCGTCGGGAAGTGCTTTCCAGACCGCACACGCAGCGTCGCCGTCATCGCGGCCACACCAAAGCCCGCCGCCCACGCGGTCGTCTTGACGCCCTCGTTCTCGCCCGACTCGCTCAGGAGATACGCGCCCGCCGTTGCCGCACCAAATGACACCGCCGCGTGCCCCGAGTAGAACGACATCACCGCGTCGTCGCCCGCGTCCTTCGTGTAGCGCTGCACGGCCGGATCCTTGGAGTACGCGTACGGCCGTGGGCGCTGCACGAGGTGCTTCACGACCGATGCCACCGCGACGTCGACAGCCATCGCCTCCGTGTAGATCAGCAAGCGGTCGCCATCTGCGTCGTCGATCGTCGAGCCGGTCAGATACGCCGCCGGCGCGACGAGCGACACGGTGAGGAGCCCGTCGGCGATGTGCGCGGCGCGCGCGTTGAACGTCCCGCGCGCCGCCTCGTCGAACGATGCAGGCTCGTGCTCCCACAGGGAGAAATCGCGCGTGGGGATGAGCTTTGCGAGCGCACCGACGGCAAGCGCGGCGCCCGTCACGCCCAGCGCGACACCGCGATCGATGTGCTCTGGAACCGCATCGTCGGCGTGAGCGACCTCGGCCGAAACGAGAATCGCCGTCAGGATCCACCTGCGTGCTGCCATCGAGAGCAGCGTAGGAGGAGTGACGGCGATCGTCGTCGGTAACGAGTGGCAGCGATCTCACGCGATCGAGGTTGCCCCCACGCGCGTGATCATCGCGTGAACTAGGCCCTCAGGCCTTTGGCCCGCCGCCGCGAACTTCGGCGCTGGCCTGCGCCTCGTACTTCCGGAAGTTCTCGCGGAACAGGCTCGCGACCTTCTTGGCCTTCTCGTCGTACGCGGCCTTGTCGGTCCACGTGTTGCGCGGCTGGAGCATCTCGGCCGGCACATCCGGGCACGCCGTCGGGACCTGGAAGCCGAACGTCGGGTCCTCGACCGTCGCGGAGCCCGAGAGCGTGCCGCTGTGGATCGCGTCGACGATCGCGCGCGTGTACTTGAGCTTGATGCGCGAGCCAACACCGTACGCGCCGCCTGACCAGCCCGTGTTCACGAGCCACGTCTGCGCGCCGTGCTTGCGGAGCTTCTCCGCGAGAAGCTCGGCGTACTTGGTGGGGTGCCAGACGAGGAACGGACCACCGAAGCACGGCGAGAACGTCGGCTCGGGATCCTTCACGCCGACCTCGGTGCCGGCGACCTTCGCCGTGTAGCCGGAGATGTAGTGGTACATCGCCTGCGCTGGCGTCAGCTTGGAAACGGGCGGCAACACACCGAACGCGTCCGCTGTGAGAAAGATGACGTTCTTGGGGTGACCACCGACGGCGGGGAGCTTGGCGTTCGGGATCGAGTCCAGAACATAGCTACCGCGCGTGTTCTCCGTGAGCGTCGTGCTGTCGTAGTCGACGATGCGCGACTGATCTTCGTACGTCACGTTCTCGAGGACGGCGCCGAACTGGAGCGAGTTCCAGATGTCCGGCTCCTGCTCCTTGGAGAGCTTGATGACCTTGGCGTAGCAGCCGCCTTCAATGTTGAACACGCCGTCGTCGCTCCAGCAGTGCTCGTCGTCTCCGATGAGCAGGCGCTTGGGATCCGCGGAGAGCGTGGTCTTGCCCGTGCCCGAGAGGCCGAACAGGATCGACGTGTCCTTGCCGTCGCGCGATTCCGTCGCGGAGCAGTGCATCGAGAGCACGCCCTGCTTCGGCATCAGGTAGTTCATGATCGTGAACACACCCTTCTTCATCTCGCCGGCGTAGTCGGTACCGAGGATGACGAACTCGCGGCGGCCCAGCGAGAGGTCGACGGACGTCGAGGACGTCATGCCGGCCGTGTGCTTGTTCGCGGGGAACGCGCCCGCGTTGTAGATGACGTAGTCCGGATCGCCGAACGACGCGAGCTGATCCTTGGTGGGGCGGATCAGCATGTTGTGCATGAACAGCGCGTGATACGCGCGCGACGTGATCACGCGGATCTTCTGCTGGTACTTGGCGTCCCAACCAGCGAAACCGTCGATGACGTAGAGGCGCTCGCGCGTGTTGAGGTAATCGATCGCGCGCTCGCGGTTGATCGTGAAGCTCTGAGCATCGAGCTTGATGTTGACGTTGCCCCACCACACGTCGTCGCGCACTTCGGCGTCGTCGACAACGCGCTTATCGGTCGGAGAGCGACCAGTCTTCTTGCCCGAGTACGCGATCAGGGCGCCGGTCGACGAGATGGTCGACCCCTTCTCGAACCGCAGCGCTGCCTCGTAGAGAAACGCTGGGGAGGGATTGCGATAAATGTCGGCGACCGAGATTCCCTGTTTTTCGAGCGAGAAGGCCATCGTGCGGAGCTCCCTGTTGTTGATGCAGGGAGGTATACACCCGCGCTACGGATTCGGTGCGCCCGCCGAGAGGGTCGCGCAGATTTTCCAGTCAGCCGACGCGCTGTTCGTGTCTTGCCCATTCGGGGATCGGCACAGAGAACCCTGCACCGTATTGGAATCTGCGGTGGCGAGCGGCAGGACCACACCCTCGACGAGGTTCGCCCCCGGAATGCCCGGGAGATCCGCCGTGATCGACCCCTCATAGGACAGTGCGTCGATCAGCGTGTGCGTCGCGTTGTCCACGAGCGCGAGGCCGTCCGGCATGCCGTTCTGGATCGCGTCCTGCGTCCAACCCGGGTCGAGCTTGGTCGCGTTCGCCGCGGTGACCGATACGTTCGCGCCAGCGATGACGAGGTACGCCCCGGCCGCGAGCGTACCCGTGCCGAGGTTGATGGTGCCGTAGACCGTGTTGCCCGAGCCGTTGACGAGCAGCAGCTGCTTGTTCGCGAGCGAGATCGCGGTCGCGCTCGGGTTGTAGATCTCGACAAACTCTGCCGTGTCCGTACCGAGATTGTCGTAGTCGACCTCGTTGATGACGAGGTGCTGCGCACCGGTCGACGTGGTGATCTTTGCCTGCGCGGTCGAGCTGCCGAACGTCGCGGTCACCGTGGCGGAGCCGCTGCCGATCGTCTCGGTGAACGTGAACGTCGCGCTCGTCTCGTTCGGGTTGATCGTCACCATGTTCGCGGACAGGTTGCCGTTGCCACCCGTCACCGCGAGCATGACGTTCGTCGCGACGAGCGCGGGCTTGTTCAGGGTTGCGGTCAGCGTCACCATTCCGGCCGGCGCCACCGCCGAGTCAGCCGGGGTGAGCACCACCGCATCGGGCGCTTCGGTCGCGCCGAGCACGTGCACCGTCGCCATCTGCACTTGCACGCCGAGCGTCGCCATCAGCGTGGCATCGCCCGCGGTCACCGCCGTCACCGGCACCGGCGCCGACGTCGCTCCCATCGGCACGATGACGTTCGCGACCGTGAGGCCCGCAGTGGACGTGATGGTGACCGTCGTCGCCGTCGCGGCCGGACCGGAGAGCGTCACGGCGAGCGGCGTCGGGAACGTCGGCATGTTGTTGGTCACCCCGATGCGAGCGAACGTGCCCGTCGGACCAAACGCCGTGAGACCCGGCGCGCCGCCGATGAAGTCACCGGCGTCGCGCGGCTCGATCTTGGACACCATCTGGCGCAGCGTCAGGATGCCCGCGATGCCCGTGTAGCTCTGGCCGACGGTGATCGCCGGCATCGGAACGTAGAGGAAGTCGTCCGCGATCAGCGTCGTCGCGCCGGCGGTGAGCGTCAGCTCGCCGAACGTCGCATCCGCCGCCGTGACCGTGGAGCCCGGCAGCGAGACGATCACGCTCTCGAGCTTGAGTGCGCGCGTGCCGCCCGTCTTGACCTCGTCGTACGTGGCGGTCACCGGCGCGGGCAGCGCTTCCGCCGCTCCGGCACCTGCCGTCACCGCGGTCACGGTGTCGAGCTCGGTCTGTCCCTGGAACAGCGCGACCGCGCCATCGACCGTCACGCGCTTGCCGACGACGGCATTGGCGAGCAGCGCCGACCCCGTGTTCGTGAACACGAACAGGCCCGAGTTGTCTGCCGAGACGTAGTCGCTGTCGCCCATCTTCACCTGGACGAAGAAGCCGTTCGTGCCCTTACCGGTGACGAGCGCGTTCGTGATGCGCACGGCCGTACCGACGGGCGTCGAGCCGTCCTTCACCTTGTAGATCGAGACCGGGCAGCCCGCGCCGCCCTCGTTCGCCATCGTCGGGCACGCGTCGCAGACGTCGCCCTTCATGTCGTGATCCGTGTCTGCCTGGTCGGGGTTCGCGACGTCGGGGCAGTTATCGGCATCGTTCGGGTGGCCGTCGTGGTCGCGATCGTTCGGATCGATCGTCGAGCAGGACGTGGAGTCCTTGTCGAGCGGGCACGGATCGCACGCGTCGCCAGCGCCGTCGCCGTCCGCGTCGCCCTGCATCCCCTCGTCCATCGGGCGAACCGGGTTGAACGTGTGCGGGCAGTTGTCCTCGGTGTCGTTGATGCCGTCGCCGTCGCTGTCATCCGCGGACGACACGCCGGTGAAGATCGTCGAACCCGCCGTCGCCGTCGGGCGCTTGGGCGTGCACGTCGGCTCGTTGTCGGGAACGCCACACGCGAACGCGGGATAGATGTTCGCGCCGGCGGCCGTCTTGAGCGCGTCGTAGTGCTTGCCGACCTCGCTCATGAGGCAGACCTGCTTGCCAACGGTGCACACGTCGACGTCGTCGCAATCAGTTGCGAGGACCGAGACCGCGTTCTTGTCGCCGTACAGCGCCTTGCCGCCGCGCAGAACGAGCGCGACGTCCTTGGGCTCTGCTTCGATGACCGCGCGGTACGCCGGCTTGCCGTTGCCCTTGAAGATGGAGATGTCGGCGATCTTGCCGGGCGCCAGCAGGCCGATGACGTCGTCGGTCGCGGTGACAGACGCCGCGCTCGCGGTGACCATCTGCCACAGCTGGCGATCGCTGAAGTAGTGATCGAGGTAGGCCTTGTTGAACGAGTCCGCGCACGAGAGCTCGCGCAGGAGGTTCATCGAGCCCGTCGGCATCCAGTCGGTGCCGAGCGCGATCTCGACGCCCATACGCGCCGCTTCCGCCACGCGCGCGGTGTCGCCGTACAGCGTGATGTTGGAGCGCGGCGACCAGATGATCGCGGTGCCCGCCGCAGCCATCGCGCCGAGATCCGCGGGCTGGAGAGCAACGGCGTGGATCATCGCGGTCTTCGCGACGACGAGCGCGTTCGAGACACCGGGCGCCATGCTGTCGTAGGTCATCGACGACTCGCAGAGGAACTCGTTATGCGCGGTCGCATCGACACCCTCGGACGTGTGGGGCTCGAACGAATCGACGTTCGCGATGGAGCTCGCCGTGCGCGCATCGCCGCCGTAGTTGCAGTCTGCCGTGCGACGCGTCGCACCCGAGTCGTCGAGGGGGAACGTGTCGAAGTCGACCGCCTTCTGGTTGAGGCCTTCCTGATCGTTGCTGTCGAGGTTGCGGAGCAGGCCCGGCTGACCACCGGAGCCGACGATCGACGTCGCGCCGCCCATGAGGAAGCGCAGCTCGCCCCAGCGGATCGCGTCCGCGCTCGCGCCACCGGCCGACGAGATCTTCGGCTTGGAGTCGAGACCTTTGCGCCACTGCTGGCGGTCGTCGTAGCGCTGGCCGCCGTCGTTGTAGGGCTGGTTCTGCGTGAACGTGATGTGGTCGTGCGTGTTGATGAGGCCGGGCGAGATGGATGCGCCGGGGCACGAGATGACCGTCTGACCCGCTTCTGCGCAGTCGCAACCGACGCAGGTGATGGAGCCCGTGTTGTCGACAGCGACTTCGCCGCCGTGGAACAACTTGGTCGGCGTGAGCACCTCGCCCTTGATGAGCTTGGCGTCGCCGGTTCCGCTCACATCACAGACGTTCGTGCTCGCGGGGAGCTCCGCGCACGTCACTTCCTCGACATCGGGGCCGGCATCGGAGCCGGGACCCGCATCGGGATGATCGTTGTTCTTGTTGCCGTCATCGCCGCAGGCAGCGAGAGCGACGATGGTAACCAAGCCGAGGAAGAATGCAGGCAACGGGCGGCGCATCGAGGCGCGGACCCTATCACGCGACACTGTGTTTCCGAGGACAAAAACCGGTGTCAGGACTGCGACGTAGACGCGTCAGGACCGCGCCGAAGCGGCAATAGTGCGACCGGAATCACAGTCAGTCGAGCTGTTCGAGCGAGTCCGCCACGAAGCCCATGACCTCTTCCAGCATCTGCCCGAAGTCATCGTAGAACTGCTGATCGACCGCGTTGTCGCGCGCGTCGTACATGAGGACGGGGCACTCGCCGTTCGCGGCGGCGCGCGAGACGTCCAAGCAGAACCACTCTTTCGAATCGGCGCCCATGCCGACCACGATCAGGTTCTCGTTCAGCTTTCGCTCCGCGCGCGCGGTCAGCGTCTTCTGCACGACATCTGTCGTAGGCACGTCCTGCGACGCGGGCTTCACGCCAACGAAGTCATGCACGATGCCGAGGTGCGGCGGGATTGCGATCCCGCCGAACGTCAGCAGGAACGTGCGATACGACGGAGGGAACGTGACACCGAGCGCGATCTCCGCAGCGGAGATCTCTGACTCGGGTACGGGGCCAGCGATCCTGCACGGGTTGTCGTGCTCACTGAGTCGGCGGCGGACGCGTTCGACGAGCTCGATGGTTGCGGACGTCATGGTGGCGTCACCGATTATGCACGGGAGCGATCGCGTGTCGATCGATCGATTCTCGTCGGTAGAACGATCCGGCTCGTACCCGTGATCGCGCATCCGCGAGGTTGACTTTCATCCGGGGCGAGGCATCGCCGCAGGAAACGTCAGCGCATCCGTCGCAGCGAGTTGCATGTCTGTATCGCCGATCTGAAACGCGGCCTGCAGCACGCCGACGAACGGCAGCACGCGCCAGCTCATCACCGTCGCTGGCATCTCTGCGACGAGGCAGTACACGACCATCCAGTAGCGATCGACCGGATCGACGAGTCCGATCGACACGCGCTGGAGCTCGCCGAACACTTCTGCGTCGGGCGCGCGCGGGCGACGGAACGCGCGGTACAGCTCCGCGTCGAGCTCGTCCTTGGTCAGCGTGAGATCCGGGATCGCGGCGAAGAAGTCGCGCACGGCAAAGCGATGCTCGTCCGTGGCCATGCCGCGCGCGAGGGCACGCAGCGCGAACACCTCGGCCGCGACGGAGATGAGGTTCTTGATCCGCAGGTAGCGATCGTCGAGGTACGGCTTGAGCTTGTGCGTGCGGGCGTAGCTGAGGATCTGCCCCGCCTCGATCGGACTGATACGGAGCGCCAGACGCAGCGCTTCGAGAAACCCGAGCTCGCCCTCGGCGACCTGGTTATCAGCGACGACGACCTCGGATGCCATGCCGTACGCGGCGAGGCGGTGGATGCGCGCCGGTAGCCCCTTCGCGATCGCGGGCGCGCGCAGGTTCGCCGAGCCGGCAAACTTGATCGCGTCTGTCGACAGCTCGATCAAGGTGCGCGCTGCGGGCTGCCCGAGACCGACGAACATCGGATGGTTCGCGACCTGGCGCTCGAGCACGTTCATCTCGCGCGGATCGACCGATCCATCGGCGTGCATCGCGCACAGCATCGCTTCGATCAGAAAGCGACGCGGATCGTTCGGCTTGAGCGCGCCGCTGTACAAGCTCGCCACGCTGCGGTCCACGCCCCGAGTCTAGGACAACACCGCGCCGATCGCGATCACCACGGCGATCGATCCCACCGCGATCGCTGCTGCGGTGCCGAGCAACCGTGAGGACAGCATTGCGTCCGGGGCCGGTCGCCTCCGCAGCGCCCCCACGAGCACGGCGACACCGAGCAGTGCTCCGAGCAGGTACGCGAACGGAAAGTCGCGATGGGAATCCTCCAGCGCTTGTTGTTTCTGCGCGCGCTGAGCGTCGTCAGGTACGGCGCCATGCTTCTGCTGCTCCGCGAGCCACGCCGCGTACTCGTTCTGCGCGAGGCGCGTGTTCTCGTGGGTCATCATGCGCGTGTAGCTCTGATCGCGTCGCAGCCGAACCTCGGCCACGCTCGCGCCGAGCTGTGCTCCGAGACCGATCAGGAGCGCGACCGCGACGCCCACCGCGCTGCCTCCGACGACCTGCACGAACGCACCGAGCGCCATGCGCGAGGCGACGAACGCGACGGTCACCGCCAGGATCGCCGCCGGCAGCCACACCACCGCGCTCGCGTCGCCGAGAGCATCGTGCACGTACAATCCGTCGCCGTAGCCGTGGAACGTACCGGTCGCGAGGTACCACGCCGCGTGGATGACGAGCGCTGCTCCCACGCAGCGCACGATGACCACGCCAAACGAGCTGCGCTTGCGCATCAATAAGAGCGCGATCGCGGCCCCGACGACGAGCTCCACCCCGATGCCGCCCATCGAAACGAACAGCCGGCCGTGATTCAGGTTCTCGTAGCGCACCCATCCACCCGCGAACCAGAACAGTCGAACCGCCGTCACGTGACCACCCATCAGCGTCGCCGCACCGCCGTGCCCGACGAGCTCGTGCGCGAGGAGTCCCAACCGGCTCGTCGCCAGCCCGACGCACGTCACGAGCGCCGCCAATCGGGCAACTGCAGCCCACTTCACCGGAACGAGCATATCCCCCGGCCCCCGCGCTATCATTAATGGGTCGCGATGAAACGGGCCGCCGTCGCCATGCTCGTGGTCTGCTCCGCCGTCGGTATTGCCGTCGCGGCGCCCAAGCGCAAGGTCAAGATCGAGACCGATCCGGCCGGCGCGACGGTCTTCATCGGCGAGAAGGAGAACGGCCCGTCGTGCGACGCGACGCCCTGCTCCATCGATCTGCCGGTCGGCGAATCCACGCTCATCATCGAGCTCTCCGGCTACGTCGCGATCTTCAAGACCGTCACGGTCCCCAAGCGCGGCAACGTGAAGCTCGACGGACTCACGCTCGAGAAGGCCCTGGGCCACCTCACGATCTCCGGCCCCAAGGGCGCGACGATCACGATCGACGACGAGAACAAGGGCAAAGCGCCGCAGGACTTCGATCTGCCCGTCGGTCAGTACTCCGTCAAGCTCGTCGACGGTGCGCGCACCGGTACCGCGTTCGTCAGCTTCGAGAACGGCGGCGACGAGAAGGAGCTCGAGGACAGCTCGATCACCTGGGAAGGCGCAGCGACCAAGACCGAGGATCCCGATCTTTCGCCCGAGGTCCACGCGGATGCGCCCGCCGCCCACCGCGACGGGCCGCTGTTCACCATCGCGGTAACGGGCACGGTCGGCTTCCGTAGCTTCAAGTATCAGAACAACGCCACCAAGGACTCGCTGCGCGATCTCGACGAGAAGGGCGCGTTCATCGTCGGCGTCTCCGCGGCGATCTATCCCGGCTCGCTGTTCCAGATTCCGTCGCTGCGCACGCTCGCGCTGTTCGGTTCCTTCGCGATCCCCGCGAACAAACAGGGCATCACCGGCGATCAGATCGCGGCCGGCGTGACCAACCTCTGGCAGAGCTTCTCCGCCGGAGTCTCGTACCGCTACGAGCTCGACTCGGGCCTCGGCATCGGCGCATCGCTCGCGTGGGTCCGCGACGACTACCAGTACAGCGGTCGCCAGCAGGATCGCGACGTGCTCCCGTTCGCGATCTACAAGACCGTCGCGCCGGGTCTCGACATCTCGTACGCGACGATGGCGGGCGGGATCCACATCCAGCCTTACGCGATGGTCGACTACCGCCTCGTCTACTCCGCCGAGCCGATGTCCAAGCGGTTCTCGGATACGAAGACGTCGGGCGTTCACGCGGCGATCGGCGCGAACGCGCTGATCGGCAAGCACATCACCGCGCGCGTCGAAGCGGGCCTGCTGCGCTACGCGTGGAGCTACGCGAGCGGCACGGGGACGCCTCCGCGCATGGCGACGGGCGCGACCGATCAGACCTTCCAGCTCGCGTTCTCCGTCGGCTACGCGTACTGACGGAGGCCGTGCTACGGTCGATCTGTGGATCGTCCATCGCCAGAGCAGATCTCGCTCTACCGAGCGATGACTCCGTCAGAACGCTGGCGTCAGGCCGAGGCTCTGTACTGGACGGCGCGGCGCCTACGCGAAGCTCACGAGCGCGCGCTCCATCCCGACTGGAGCGACGAGCACGTTCACGAGCACGTTCGTAAGATCTTCCTCCGTGCAGCAACCTGAGCTCATCGCACCGTTCGTTTCGCGTCTCGAGCGGCTCGGGGTTCCGTATATGGTGACGGGCAGCACCGCTGGGATTCTCTACGGAGAGCCGAGGATGACGCACGATGTCGACATCGTCGTCTCGATCGCAATGAAGGACATCCCCGCGTTTGTCGATGCGTTCCCCATCGATGACTTCTACTGCCCTCCAGAAGATGTCCTCGCGATCGAAGTGCGGCGCGGCCAACGCGGTCACTGCAACCTCATCGCTCACGCGACAGGGTTCAAGGCCGACATCTACATCGCCTTCGATTCGCTACACCACTGGGGCCTGGCTCATCGCCGCACGGTGGAGCTCGACGGTGCACGGGTCCAGGTCGCCCCCGTGGAGTACGTGATCGTCCGCAAGCTGGAATACTTCCGGGAGGGAGGATCGCAAAAGCACCTTCGGGACATTCGTTCGATGCTCGAGATCTCGAAGGAGTCCATCGACGACGATCAGCTCGCCAAGTTTGTCGATGAGCGAGGCCTCGCTGCCGAGTGGCAGGCGGCGGTCGGTTGATGTGTCAGGTTTCTCAGGTGCGACGTCTCTTCTTCCTTCTCCTCCTTGGGGCCTGCGGCGGCTCGTCGTCCTCGGATGCCGACGTCGGCGCAGACTCGGCACCGAGTTCGGGGGTCTCGCTCGCGACGCCCGTGAAGAAGGAAATCTTCCTCGAGATGGTGAACACCGCCGAGCAGTCCGCGCTCGCTTGGACTACGGCGTACCCGTACTGCGAGGACATCAATGACGGACGCGGCTACACGACCGGTATCGTCGGCTTCACGACGGACTCCGCCGGCGCGACCACGGACGACGGCCCGGGCGTGCTCGGCGTCGTGCAGTACTACGACGGCGTCGCGCCGGGCAACGCGCTGCACAAGTACCTCTCCGCGCTGCAGATGACGGCAGCCTCCGGAACCGGCAGCCACACGAAGATCGACGCGGTCGGCAGCTTCTGCCCAGACTGGGCCACGGCCGCGACCGACGAGAAGTTCACGCAGGCGCAGCAGCATGACTTCGACGTCACCGCCTTCGATCCTGCACGCGAGCTCGCGATCGCGGACGGACTGGGAGTGTTGGGGCAAGCGATCTACGTCGACGATTCGATCCTGAACGGTTACGGCGGAGACCCGAGCCTCACCAAGGACGTGCAGGCGGCAAAGGCGATGGCGCAAACGCCCGCGCAAGGCGGCGACGAGGCGACGTATCTCAACGCGTTCCTCGCCGCGTATCGCGCATCGATCCTCGCCGATGCTGGCCATGCAGGTGACGGCTCGGAGGATCGCGTCGACACGATGTGGGGACCGCTCGTGACCGCTGGCAACTTCAGCCTCGCGACACCGCTGCACTGGACGATGTACGGCGACCCGTTCTCGATCGACAGCGATCCGACGCCGGATCCCGCGCTCTCGCAAGACTGGTGACCGTCGAGAAGGTCATGAGTTTTCTAACATTTTATGTTCGATTACTCATAGGCGTGCCTTCGTCCGCCAGCTCGAGCAGAACGCAACGGCACTGCGCCGGCTCGCCGACGCGATGGAAGCGAAAGGCATGCGGACGCGTGGTGTCGTCGTGCATCGAGGGGCGACCACTGACGCTGGCCACGCGCTGTCGCCGGGGGTGAGCGCCGTGAGCCTCGCCGAGCTACTCACACTGCTCTGAGCTCACCAGACGGTGCAGGACTTCGCCGGGTTCATCGGCGTGCCGGCCGCACACTTGAACGCGTCGGAGAACTCGCGCAGGTTGCGCAGCGGTCCGTAGACGCGGAACTTGGGCGGTGAGTGCACGTCGGTCGTGAGCCGGCGCTGTAGCTCGGCGGGGCGATCCTTGGTGCACCACGACTGCGCGTACGCGAGGAAGAACTGCTGGTCCTCGGTGAAGCCGTCCGCGACGTATTGCTTTGATGCTCCCGCGCGAAGAGCGCGATACGCGTTGAACGCCATGCGCGTCCCGCCGATGTCCGCGATGTCCTCGCCGAGCGTCTGCTTGCCGTTGATGAACTGACCCTTCGCGGCCTCGAACGTCGAGTACTGATCGGAGACGCACGTGCCGCGCTCCGTGAAGTGCTTCACGTCGTCCTTGCTCCACCACTCCTTGAGGTTGCCGTCGGCGTCGAACTTGGCGCCCTGATCGTCAAAACCGTGGGTGAGCTCGTGACCGACGACGGCGCCGATGCCGCCGAAGTTTGCCGCGACGCTGCGATCCGCACCGAAGTAGGGAGCTTGAAGGATGCCGGCGGGGAGCGCCGTGAGGTTCATCGTCGGGTCGTAGTACGCGTTGATGTCGTACGTCTGCATGTCCCATTCGGTGCGATCGACGGGCTTGCCCGCGCGTGCGACGAGGCGATGCGTGTCGAACGCGGCCGCGCGCTGACGATTGCCGGCGAAGTCATCGCGCTTCACGTCGAAGTCGTAGGTGCGCCACTTGTCGGGGTAGCCGACCATGCGGGCGATCTTCGCGAGCTTGCCCTGCGCGACTTGCTTGGTCGCGTCCGACATCCAATCGACCTTCGCGATCTCGGCGCCCATCGCCTTGACGATCGCGTCGATGAGCGTGATGGCGCTCTGCTTCGCGCTCGACGGGAAGAAGCGCGCGACGTACGCCTGACCGAGCAGCTCGCCGAGACCTTCCCGCGTCGCGTCGATGCAGCGCTTCGCACGCTCGGGGCGGCTCTCGACACCGCGCACGAGCTTGTCGAGCTCGAACATCTGATCGTCGTACGGCTTGGGGAGGTTGAACGCGTTCGCGGCGAGCGCGTGATACGTGAAGTACGCGGACCACTGCGCGGGCTTGAACTTCGTGCGTAGCTTGTCGAGCGCGGTGAAGTAGGCGGGTGTGCCGATGATGATCTTCTTGGAAGGTTCGTGACCGACGGCCTTCCAGTAGCCCTTCCAGTCGATCTTGAGCTTGAGGCCCTTCGCGTCCGTCGGGTTGTACGACTTGTCGACGTCGCGGTTTTCCTCGACGGTCTTGGTGACCTTCGCGAGCTCCGTCTCGATCGCGACGACGTCGCTCGCGGCGACCTCGGGGTTGCCCTTGGGCACGAGCGACGGTGCGCCGAGGCCGAGCATGCGCCCGACGTGCACCTTGTAACCGGCGAGCTTGTCAGCGAGCTCGGGCTTCACGTAGTAGTCGCGATCGGGCAGGCCGAGCCCGGCGCTGTCGAGATACGTGACGTACTTCGACGAGTCCTTGAAGTCGGTGTACGCGACCTCGTTCCACACGACCCAGACACCTGCCTTGTGGAGCTCCTCGACGGCGGCGAGCCAGGACTTTTGGTCCTTCACCTTGAGCGTCTTGGTGAGCAACGCATCGACGGGGCGCGTGCCCGCTTTTTCGATCGCCGCTTCGTCCATGCACGCTGCGTAGAAGTCGCCGAGCTTCTTGCTGCTCGCGTCGCCGCTCGTTCCCTTCGCCGCGTCCTCGAGGAGCTGGCGGATGTTCACCTTGGTGCGCTCCTCGATCTCTTGATCGCGACCCCAGCGCGCACGGTCGGAGGGGATGGGGCTCGTCTTGAGCCAGCCACCGCACGCGTATTGGTAGAAGTCGACGCACGGATCGACGCTGCGATCGAGCGAGCTGTTCTCGAGGCCGACGCTCGCGAGCGTCACCTTCTCGACGGGTGGTGCGGCTTCAGCGGGAGCCGAACAACCGATCAACGGCAGCAACAGGAGAGCGCGTCGCATCGCGCCGAGCGTATCAGCGAGAGCGCCGCGGGGGCTGCGCGGCCTGGTGCGAAACCACGGCCCATTCGATGCGCTGCTGCGTCGCGAGGCCGAGCGTGACGATCGCCGTCGAGAGCGCGACCCGCATCGAGCGCTGATACGCCTGCGCCGCGCGCAGACGCTCGCGCGTGAGGAGGCCCGTCGAAACGAGATAGTCGGCGAAGCCGGGCAGCTCGGGCAACGGACCGCGGTGGACCGGGCGCGTCACGCGATGCGTCGGCGGCTCGTCCCCATCGTCGGGGACCTGCACGTCCACCGAACCAGCAGCGAGGTGCGGGTCAGCCTCCGACGGCGGGCGCGTGCCGCGAGCGATGCGAGGCACGGTGGTCGCGCGGAGGAATCGACTTCCCGCCGGGATCGCCGGTCGCAGCTGAGTCATGATGATCTGCAGCCACTCCGCCGCATCGCGATCGCCCGGGCGCAGACGGAGCGCCTCGCGGAAGAAGATGGCGGCGGACTCGTTCTCGTTGCGACGCGATGCGAGCTCGCCGAGCAAGCAGTACGCATCGGCGGACGTCGGAGAGATCCGGATGATGTCGCGCAGATCGGCCTGCGCATCGAGATCGCGGCGCAGCTTCATGTACGCGCGGGCGCGGATCACGCGCAGCTCGACGCAGTCCGGCTCGTCGCTCAGCGCATCGGTGCACACCGCGATGACGCTCGGGTAGTGCCGAGCGGTGTACAGCTCCTCGGCCGTTGCGATGACTGCTCGATCCACGAGCTGGAAAGCAGCAAGGAGCGGGCCACGCACATCTCCACGCAACTCGCTGATATTGCGCAGCGTTTACCCGATCTCGGGCGAGGATTTCGGGGTGTCGTCCCCCAGGTGACGGCTCGGTGGCACCTCACCTCCCCCGTCGGCATACTCACGTGGTGCGTCGCGCCATCATCGCAGGGGCCCTCGCGGCGAGCCTCGGGGCTCTCGCAGAAGCGAAGCCGGCTGCCCCGCGCCCCGCGCCAGCGCCGATCCAGATCGACTTCTGGCGCGAGGTGATCGATCCGCACGGCGTGGAGATCGCGGGCCTGCTCGCGAAGGCAACGACCGCGCTGCGCTACGCGGACGAAGCGTCGATGGCGGATGGCGAGTGGTCCGTCGCGGATCACATGCGCTACTTCGTCGACGTCTACAACATCATGAAATACGCACGGTCGCTCGCGCCGGATAACGCCGACGTGCTCGCGACGTTTGCGCGCGCTGCCGACGAGCTCGGGCGTACGCACGAGGCGCGCGCCGCGTGGGTGCACTACGTGGAGGTCGCCGACGATCGCCTCAGCGGGGACGCTCTCGCCCGCTACGGCTCTCTCTTGCTGCGCAGCGGCGAGCGCGACGCGGCGATCGCAGTGCTACGCAACGCGCAGGGTCCGGTGCGCGCGAACAACGCCTCCGCGCAATTCTTGCTCGCGAACGCACTGGCAGAGCGCGGTGAGGTGTCCGCGGCGCTCGACGTCATCCAGGCTGCGCTGCCGCCGCAGATCCAGTACTACTCCGGCGATGTCACGCTGCTCACGTTCGCGCAGGCCGTGATCCTCGACGAGGACGAGCAGCGCTCCGCCGCGTTCGAGACGCTCGATCGCGCGCGCAACGCGATGTCATCGAGCTACGCGAGCTCCGTGTTGAACGCGCTCTCGTCGATCCGGTTCGCACCGTCCGAGGATCAGCACTACTATCTAGGCCTCTTGTACGAGTCGCAGCACCAGTACGTCGAAGCGCGCGCCGAGTTTGCGCTCTATGCCGCCGTGCCCGATGCCGTGTGGCGCAGCCGGGCGCTCGATCACGTGCATGCGATCGATGCCGAGCGTCGAGCCCCCAAACCGCCGCCCGAGAAAAAGCCGACCACGCCACCACCTGTCGTTGCCCCGGTGCCCTGATGCGCAGCGTTCTTCTCATCGCAGTGTTGTCCGTCGCGAGCGTCGCCGGTGCGAACGTGTGGGAGCGCGCCGTCGTCGGAGACTCGGGTGCCCTCGACGCGTATCGCGACGCGATGAGCCAGGGCGACGGCTACGTGCAGCAAGCAACGGCGATGGGCGTGACGTACGTCCAGACCAAGGAGCTGGTCGAGAAAGCGATCGCCGCATACCAGCTCGCAGCGACGAAGCGACCGGATGAAGGAGAGCCGTACTTCCGCATCGCGGAGACACTCGGCACGTTCTATACGGACTGCCCGCTGTTTGTGAGGAGCGGAATGGGTGTCCCCCTGACGTGCGGGCGCACGGGGCGTCCGTCCAAGCTGGATCCAGCTCGCGGTCAGCAAGCGTCGGATGCGTGGGACGAGTTCGAGAAGCGCGCGCCGCTCGATCCGCGCGTCAACGATGCTCGCTTCGAACGCGCGATCCTGCGGACCAAGCTCGTCGACACAGCGCACGACGCGAAGCCGCTGCTCGAGCGCGCGCTCGAGGACTACCAGTCATTGCTCGATCGCGCCGACGGCACGTCGAACTTCGAGCCGGAGACCGTGTGGGGGAACCTCGCGGAGACGTACATGATGCTCGGTCGCCTCGAGGAAGCGATCGATGCGTACAAGGTCGCCGTGAGCATGGGAGCCAATGCATCTACGTCGTACGGCCTCGCCGTCGCACTGGATCGCGATGACAGCCCCGCCGAGGCGCTCGACGTCATCCGCGCACAGGGCATCGACGCGGTGAGGCAGTACATCATCTACTTCAAGACCGGCGCGATCTTCTACGTCCCCGACGGCGAGGAGCACTACTACATCGCTCTCCTCTGCGAGGCGTGGGGCCACCCGTACATCGCCGCCGTCGAGTGGCAGGCGTTCATCGCGAGCGGCGCGCATGCGCGATATCAGGCGCGTGCGAAGCAGCACCTCGCCGAGCAAAGCAAGCTGGCGAAGCAGCACCCAGAAGAGCGTTCGCTCACACTCGAAGAGATCTTCGACCTCTGACAACTGGCCCACGAGCGGCTCCCAGCGCGCGGCCGGAAGAGTTAGGGCTTCCGACGAGGATTGGTGGTACGGTGGGCGTTGGATTTCAGCTTGGAGCCCCGCGGATCGTCCGTGGTCCTTTTGGCAGCGTCCAGGCGAGATTTGACAGCAGCAATTGGAATTTCGGAGCGTCGAGAACACGCTCGCATGACGGCCAAAGGGACCGTCGTGCTGCACACCAGAGAGCGAGCCCAGCGCGGCCGCCTCGCGAACCTCAGCTCGAGCGGATTGCTGATGCAGACCAACGTCGGGCCTCCGGCTAATCTGCTCGCGCGCACGGTGCAGCTCGAAGTGCGGCTCGATGGCCAGCTCGCCGAGTGGCTCCACGTCGAGGGCCGCATCGTGCGGCTCCGCCCCGATGGACTCGCGGTGCAGTTCACCACGCCGTCCGGGCTGGTGCTCGAGACGATCGATGATCTCGGCAGCGCGTCGCAGGCCAACCGCCGCGTGCTGACTGTCGTGCTGATCGATTCGGATGCCGATCGTCGATCCGCGATGGCCCACGGATTTCGCGGCGCCGGCTGCGTCGTGATCGAGGGTGGCACGCCGCTCGAGGCGATCGTGCGGCTCGGCGAGACGAGCTTCGAACCAGATGTCATCGCGATCGCTGATTCGTATCCGAACGCGGATGCAGTCGCGATGCGCGAGTTCGTGGCGCGGAATCACCCGCACGCGAAGTTGATCACGATTGGTGATGAGCTGCTCGAGCCCGATGGGATCGCGCACTGGTTGTCGTCGGCAAACCCCGATTCGGACCTATCGAATCGGATCCGCTTTGTCATTGTCGACGGGCGTCGAGGAAGAGGAGTAACGAGATGAGCAGAGAACTGATGCAGCGCCTCGAGGGCGTCTGGACGGGTACGGAGACAGCGGTGGACGGCGACGACCGCGTCGAGGCAACAGCGCGCATGGCGTTCCAACCCGTGTTCGACGGGCGCTTCATGCTGTGCGACTACGTGCTGACGGCCGCGGATCGCAAGACGTCGGTCGCGCACGGCGTGTTCCGGCACGACGAGGCGAGCAATCGGTTCATGGTGACGTGGTTCCGATACCCCGCCGCGACGAAGACTCAGCAAACGGAGGGCGTCACGGAGGGTGACAACCTGACGTTCCACGAGGTCATCGACGGCCGGACGACGCGAGTGGTCTACATCCTCGCGATGGACAAGCTGACGCTGCGCACGGAGGTCGCGACGTCCGTCGGTCAATGGACGACCATTTCCGAAGGGGCCTTTCGCCGCCGCTGATCGGCGTGTCAGACTTCTAGCGTGGTCGGTCGCGCGCTGTTCATCGCCTGTCTCTGTCTCGTCGCTTCGGTGGCGAATGCGCAGAGCAAGCGCTACCCGCCTCAGCCCGTCGACAAGGATAGGGAGACCGAGCAGCGCTCGGATCTCTGGAACGAGGCGTCGCAGCCACAGAAACGTCCGTACGAGAAGTTGGTCGCCGTCTCCAAGGCGCTGATCGACGAGCGCACGGACGACAAGGCGAAGGATGCGGTCGAGCGGCTGACGCAAGCGATCGCGCTCTCGCCAGCAGAGGCGACCGCGTATGCCATGCGCGCGACAGCGAACATGCAGCTGCGCGAGTGGGCGAAGTGCGCAGATGATCTGCAGGCCGCACGCGATCGCGCCACGCCCGACGACAGTGACAACAAGCCGGCTCAGCAGGAGCAGCAGCGTCGCCTCGGGTTGTGCCTCGCGCGTGCGGGGCGACTCGCGGAGGCCGAGCGCGTGCTCTCCGATGCAGCACTCTCCGGCGCGGCGAGTGGCGAGATGATGATGCGCCTCGGCGAAGTGCGCATGGCGCAGGGCAAGCTCGAGGAAGCGATCGCCGCGCTCGTCGTGTCCGTCGATGCGCCCGACATGCCGCAGCCCGCGCTCGGCTGGTGGTTGCTCAGCGCGGCGTACGATCGGTCGCGTCGCTCGAGTGAAGCGATCGCGGCCGCGCGCAGCGGCGCAGCATACGACCGCGACTTCGTGCAGCTCCGATCGCCCCTCCTGCCGCTGCTCGGCGTCGGCGAGACCGAGTACCTGCTCGGCATCGCATACGAGTACGGTCACGAAGAGACGGTGCCGGCCCGGCCCGAACGCGCGCTCGTGATGTTCCGTCGGTTCGCCACGCTCGCGCCCGACAGTCCGTGGCGGCGGCGCGCGGAGGAGCACGTCAAAGAGCTCAAGACGACGCAGTTCCCCGAGTCCGTCGAGTATCGCGGTGGCACGGCGCAGTTCGATCTCCCGGCCGCACGCGCGACGGTGCGCAAGGCGTTGCCGCAGCTGGGCAAGTGCATGGCGAAGACGCCGGGCGTCGTCTACACGGTCAGCGTGACGCGCACGGGGCCGGTCGCCGCGATGCCGAAGCCTGTCGTCGTCACACCGGTACGCCCGGGCTACTACCGGCCGTACGTGCCGCGCCCGATCCTTCCGCCGCCGGAGGGCGTGCAGTTCGAAGCGTGGAACGAGAGTGATCCGACGCCGCGCGCAGACAAGGACGCCGCGATGCGCTGCATGGATCCGCTCGTCACCAAGCTCGCGTTCCCGAAGATCAAGGAAGCGAACGCGTGGGTGCAGTTCCAGTTCTCGCTCGTTACTCCATGAGCTAAGCTCAGCCTATGGCGGTGGATGTGGCCTACGAGCTCGAGATCCTGGAGAGGCAGCGCGCCTACTTCGCCAGTGATGAGCATCTTCGCGACCGCGGTGCCGTATGGCGCGACGCGACTCCCGAGGAGTGCTTGGTAGCGGTCGACGAGTTGTGCAGGGACGCCGAAGAGATGTACGCGATCAAGACTGCCGACGAGCGTGCCGCGCTGCTGCGACCGGTGCCTCTCCCGGCGGATACGCTTGCGCTTCTCGAGGCACTGCAGCGAGTCCGATGACTCCCCTCGATGCCGCGCGCCGTATCGCTGCGGTGCTGTCCGACGACGGCGTCCGCTATGCCTTGGGCGGCGCACTTGCACTCGGCGTTTGGGGCTTGCCCCGAGCCACCAAGGACGTCGACATCTCCATCTTCGTGCGACGCGACGAGCTCCCGCGAGTGCTGGATCTGCTGGAACACGCAGGAGTGATGGTCCACCACGAGGATGCGCGGCGTGGCGTTGAGCGGAACGGACTCTTCAACGGGCGATGCGGCACCATCACGATCGACGTGTTCCTATCCGAGCACCCGCAGTACGCGGACATGGCTCGCCGCGCTCGGAGCGTCGTGGACTCCACGGGCCAAACACTCTGGTTCATCTCGGCGGAGGATCTGTGCCTGCACAAGCTCATCTTCGGACGTCCGAAAGACGTCATCGACCTGGAAGGAATGCTCGCGGTGCGCCCGATCGACTTCGACTACGTCGCCGATTGGCTCGACAAGATGACACCCGAGGGAGATCCGCGACGCGCTGTTCTCGTCGACCTCCGCAAGCGCTTCGGTACTACCCCTTGAGGAACGCGACGGTGACGCCGTCGCCGCCCTCGTTCTGCTCGCCCGCACGGAACTTGTCGATCGCCTTGTGAGCACCGAGGTGCGCGCGGATCGCGGCGCGCAGCGCACCCGTGCCGTGGCCGTGGATGACGAAGATGGTGTCGCGGCTCTGCATCAGCGACTCGTCGACAAAGCGGTCGACCTGACCGATCGCCTCGTCGGCGCGCGCACCGCGAACGTCGATCGTCGTCTCGACCGTGCGAGCGCCGGCCTTGCCGCCGGCCGGAACGCCGTCGACGAGCTGGACTTGCTGATCCGGCGAGCCGGTGTCGTCCTGCATCGCCTTGGCGCGCGTCGGGAGTCCCGCGCGGCGGGCGTTGCGGTGCGTGTCGAGCAGCACGTCGCTGATCGGAACCACGGCGCGCATCGAGCCCATGCGCACTTCGACCTTGTTGTCGGCAAGCAGCGCGACGACCTCGGCGCGACCGAGCTTGGGCACGATCACCGGCGCACCGTGGACGAGCTTGTCGGGCGTGACGGACGTGCCGGGGAGCTGCGGACGGCGCTGCTCGTGGCGCGCGATGTTCGCATGCGGCTCGCGTAGGGCTTGCGTCGCGGCGCGCACGTCGTCGAGCGTGGCCTCGTCGGCGCGAGCGCGGATGCGGCGACGAATGTCATCGATCTCGCGGCGCGCCTGCTTGAGGTCGCTCATCGCCTCGCCGTGCACGGCCCGCGTGGTCTTCTCGAACCGCGCCTTGGCCTGCTCGCGCGACTTTCGGGCGGCCGCGCGATCCGCCTCGACCGCCTCGAGCTCGGCGAGCAACGCAGCGCGCTCTTCCTCGATGCGGCGCTGCTGGTCCGCGACGGACGCGAGCAGCTCTTCGACCTTGGCCACGTGCGGGCCCATCAGCTCGCGCGCGCGTGACACGATGTCGACGGCGATGCCCATGCGCTGGGCGACGGCGAGCGCACCGGAGCTGCCAGGCGTGCCGAGGTGCAGCTTGAACGTGGGTTCGAGCCGCGCGAGATCGAAGCCGACGCTCGCATTGGAGAACCGCGCGTCCGTCGCACCGAGCGCCTTCAAGCGTTCGTAGTGCGTGGTGACCATGCCGGTCACGCCGCGCGATGCGAGTGCCTCGAGGATCGACTGGGCGAGCGCCGCGCCCTGCTCGGGATCCGTACCGACCGCGATCTCGTCGATCAAGATCAGCGAGCCCCGCCGTGCCGACGCCAGGAACTCGCGCAGGTTCACCATGTGGCCAGAGAACGTGGAGAGATCGTTCTCGAGGCTCTGCGCGTCGCCGATGTCGGAGCGGATCTCGGTGAACCAGCCCATCGTGCTGCCGCTCTCGGCGGTGATGTGCAGGCCCGCGCGCGTCATCAGCGCCGCGAGACCGACCACCTTGAGCGCAACGGTCTTGCCGCCCGCGTTGGGGCCGCTGACCAACAGCGTCGCGCCGGCCGCAACGACGACGTCGTTCGCGACGCAGCGGCGATCGGCGAGCAGCATCAAGGGATGACGCGCGTGAAGCAACGCGACCTTCGGCTCGTCGTCGAAGATCGGCTCCGCGCTGATCGTGTCGTCGGCCATGATCGCCGCACCAGCGATCACGTCGAGGATCTCCGCCGCACGCAACGCTGCATCGAACGCGTCCGCTTCCTCGGCGACCCAGCCGCTGAACTTGATGAGGATGCGGCGCTCCTCGTCCTGGATCTCGGCCTCCGCGAGCTTCGCGCGGTTGTTGAGATCGACGATCTCCTCCGGCTCGATGAACAACGACTGACCGCTCTGCGACGTGCCGTGCACGATGCCGCGGACAAAGCCCTTGCCGTCGGTGCGGACCGGCAGAACGTAACGCTCCTCGCGCTGCGTGTAGAACACGTCCTGCAGGTACGGCGCGAACCGCTCGTCGGTGAGCAGCGAATTCATGCGCTCTTCGAGCTGCTTCTTGATCGCCTTGTGGGCGCGGCGCAGCGGCCCGAGCGCGTCGCTCGCGTGATCGACGAGCTTTCCGTCCGCGTCGAATGCCTCGAGGATCGGGTGATAGACGTGACCGAGATCGTTGATCTCGTTGCCGCGGGCCGCGAGTCGCGGAACGATGGCCTCGCGCTCGCGCAGGTGAGCACGCAATCGGCCGAGCGAGCGCCCTGTCGTCGCGACCGCGACCAGCTCCGGGGCATCCAGGGCTGCTGACTTGCGCACGCGCTCGATCGCGCTGACCACATCCGCGATGTCACCGAGGGGCAGCGCTGCATCGCGAGACCGGAGCGCTCGCGCCTCGGTGATCTCCATCGCGCGCTCACGGGCCTCCGCGATCGTCGGGAACAACCCGAACGCACGCACGTGCGCTGCACCGCGCGTGGTCGCGCAGCGCTTCGCCCAATGTGCGACGAGCACGGGCCAACCCAGATCCTGGAGCGTTCTGTCCCCCGTCATTGCGGACGGGGTTGTAGCACTCGATCGAGGTTAAGGAATCAGGTCCTGCAGCGACGGAACCACGCGGTTACGACCGCCGTGCTTCGCCGCATACAGGTTGTCGTCAGCGCGCTTGATCAACGTGGACGGGTCCACGCCCGTCTCGCGGTGCAGCGTCGTCACGCCGAGGCTGATGGTGAACTTGATCTGCTGGTTGTCGAACACCGTCGGGCGCTCCTCGATCAGCGTGCGGAGATGTTCCGCGAACACGATGCCCCCCGGCAGCGCCGTCGACGGCAGGACGCAGGCGAACTCTTCGCCGCCGTAGCGCGCGAACAGGTCTTCCCGACGGATCCGCGGCTTGATGCGCGCGGTGAGATCCTTGAGCACGGCGTCGCCAGCGAGGTGACCCGACGTGTCGTTGACCTTCTTGAAGTGATCGACGTCGAACATCACCAGCGTGAGCGGATGACTGTGGCGCACGCAGACCGCGATCTCGCGCTCGAGGAACTCGAGGAAGAAGCGCTTGTTGTGGATTCCCGTCATGCCATCCTGGATGGCCATGTTGTGAATCGCTTCGTGGTACGCGCTCTCGATGTTGGAGCCCGACAGGAACTTGTAGATCGCGTCGCCGAAGCGGACCTGATCCGCGTCCGTGAGCACCTGGTTCTTGATGCGGATCTCGTTCACGAACGTACCGTTCGTCGAGTTGAGATCCTCCACCCACCACATGCCAGCATCGTCCGCATACAGACGCGCGTGCTGGCGCGACACCGAGCTCCGCG
Source organism: Kofleriaceae bacterium (assembly GCA_036499725.1). Lineage (GTDB taxonomy): Bacteria > Myxococcota_A > Polyangia > Haliangiales > Haliangiaceae > JABFXX01. The sequence continues at coordinate 214,060 of DASYDE010000120.1, read as the reverse complement.
ACACCACGAAGCCGGCTTCGCTGTCGCGGCCCACGATGTACTGCTGATTCATCAGCGGAACGCGCTTGCCGATATCAGGACCAGGCGGGTGCAAGTTCACGAGGCATGCGTCACCGACCAGAGGCTTCTTCTCTGGAGAGTCCATGGGGCGACTCAGGATGAGCGTCCCTCCCTCGCGATAGTCGTCCGTCACCTGTGTCCGTTATATCGCGTTCAAAGTGGGGTGTTCAAATAGCTGACAACATTTGCAACCTTGGGCCCCCGCGATCGGCCGGGAGTTCCACTTACGCCCCGCCGGGGACCACGCCATAGGCACGGCCGCCGGACCGGGCGAGAGACGCTGTGATGGTCCCCAGGAGCGCCTCGCGGCACATCCGGCCTGCAAGTCCGCGGTCACCTGAAGGTAGGTATTCCAATAGTCTGTCTAGGGCGCTGAGGCCCGGGGCCGTGACCGTCGCCAGGACCAGGTGCCCGCCCGCCACGGCCGCAACCACGGCGGCGGCGGTCTCGGCGGATGTAACCGTACCCACGACGATAGCATCGGCCCCCTCGCGCATAGCGGCCTCGACTCCCGCCGCGGCGGAGGGGACGTGGGCGCCGACCTCTCGCTGGCTGATGGACGGCCCGGTCTGGACGAGCTCGATCGGGTCCTCGATCGCGACGACCGCCCGGCGGCGCTCGCCCAGGTTGCGAACGAGGGCAGCGAGCAGCGTTGTCTTGCCGGCACCCGACGCTCCCGCGATCACGATCAGCCCCTGCCCGCCAAGCCAGGTGGTGACCTCGTCGCCGAGGCTCAGGCGCTCGAGCGCGGGGGGCTCTCCGTGCAGCAAGCGGAGAGCAGCACCGGGCCCGCGGCGATCGCGCGTGAGTGTAGCGCGCACGCGACCGGCGCCATCGTTGTACGCGAACGTGGCCTGCTTGCCCTCGATGAGTGCTGCGCGCGCATCGGCCGGTGCGACGACGCCGAGCTCACGCGCGAGCTGATCGCCATCGACGACCGTACGCTCGCTCGGGACCAGCTCGCCGTTCGCACGGACGAGCACGGGGGCACCTGCGGCGAGGAAGATGTCGGTCGCGCGCTGGCCGCGGGCGCCGGTCGTGAGACCGTCCAGGAACGTACTGCCACTCGACGCCGGGGCGGTCGCGACCTCGTTCGGCATGTCGTACTGGCCGCGCTCGATCTCCATCTCGTCGCCGGCGACCGGAGCACTCTGGGCCCGGGCCACGGGACGCGAAGGTTGGGCTCCCACGGGCTGCGGAACGCCCTGGGACGCGCCGGCCCCTACGATATCGAGCTGCCACGCACCGACGCGCGGCGCGACCGTCAGCTGGTAGCGAAAGCCGCCCGACTCGTAGTCGAACCGCGCCGGTCGCTGCTTGTCGACGGCATCCAGCGCCGCCGTCGTCGCGATCTCGCGGACCATCGCGACGAGCTGCTCGTGCGGGACGACCTGCGTCGCGTTGCGATCACCGGTCGGGAACTTCAACGTGATCGGTTGGTTCGAGATCAGCGTCGCGCCGGTCGCACCGAACTTCTCGATCGAGCGGAGGTACGTGTCGAGCTTGCTCATCCTCTTGGAGAGCCATCGTACTTCACAGTCCGATCCAGTAGTTCACCTTGACCATGATCGTGTTCACGCCGGCCGCATCCGCGAGCGCACGGACCGAGTCGGTGAAGCGAAACCGACCGTCGACGATGCTGTCGCTCTGGCCGTGGCTCCAGATCGCGAACAGGCTCGAGCCCGGGCGGTACTCCCAGCGCAGGACGACCGTCGAGCGCAGCTCGCGCACATTGAAGTCTGGCTTGTCGAAGGAATACGAGGCACCGGTCGCGGCGCGCACGGTGTAGGTGTCGTCGGCGAGCGAGTACGAGTTGCCGTCGATCTTGGTGAAGCGGTCCTCGAACTTGTCCGCACCGGGATGGTCCACGTCCTTGAGCTCGCTGTAGCGACCGCTCGCGATGAACGGCTGCGCGTACGCCTGGAGAGTAAGGCGCGGCGAGAACGTCCAGTTCAAGCGTACGGTCAGACTGCCCGTCATCTGATCGATCTTGCCGAACACGTAGTGGCGCGTCCCGACGGAATCGTCGACCTGATCGACGTACTGCAGGCGATCGGTGCGCGACGAGAACGATGGCCCGAGGTAGAGGTCGATGTTGGAGCGGGCCTGGATCGTCACGCCGAGATCCACGCCCGCCGACGTCGCATCCGTCACGCGATTGCGCGAACCGCTCGCGTTGAAGAACACCTGCACGGGGAAACGCGAGTCCGTGTTCACGTTCGCGAACACACTCGTCGACGTATCGGTGTTCAGCGATGGGCCTCCGCGCAGTGCACTTGGCTCGACGATGCCGACGTCGGTGTTTCCACCCGCGGCGAACGACCAGTAGTTCGCGAGCTGGACCCACGCGTTGTACTCGGCGCCATAGTCCGTCAGCGTCGGCTCCAGCGTCGAGACAGTGAACACGTCGAAGTGCGCGTTCCAATCGAGCACCGTGTCTCCCGGATCGTGGTCGTGATAGTTGACGGCGAGAAACGGAATCGCGCGGTCCGACACGGTCTGAAAGCCGACGTCGTTCATGTCGAGGCCGATCGAGCGCAGGTCTCCACCGGTCGAGAAGTTCCAGTGCTTGGTCTGGCCTGTCGGGCCAACGAGCCAGTTCAGCCCGTAGCCAGCGAGGGACGTGCGCGTCGGATCGAAGTGCGCGTCCGTCGCATCCGGGCGTTGATACAAGTGCAGCTGCTTCTGCTGCGTGATCGCGATGGCGCTCTCGCTGCCGTGCACGTAGCTCGAGACCGCGTTGAGGTTTGCGACCCACGAGCCCCAGCGATGCTGGATCTGCGCGCCCGCTGTGTAGGCCTGATCGTGCATCTCCGACTTCAGATAGTCGTCGGAGAGATCGCGATTGACCGCCGTCGCGGACAGACCGATCGACGTCAGACCCTCGCGGAAGTCCTTCTTCACGCGACCGACCGCGTAGTTCGTGAGCGGCGAGACGTCCATTTCGTGCGTACCGTTCTCGTCGGCGAGCGAGGCTCTCTCGTCTCCCGTGACGGCGTCGAGCAAGCCGAGCGAGAGCCCCCCGCGCGTCTTGCCGGTGAGCTTGGCCGCGCCGTAGATCGTCGTCGACGTCGGCGCGCGAATGTAGTCGTAGTCCACGTCCGGATCGGCGGGCGCGGCACCGATGCGGCGCGAGTAGAACTGGCCCTCGATCGGAACGTCGCTGTTGCCGATGCCGAGCCGAAACAGATCGACGCCCTCGAGAAAGAACGGCCGCTTTTCGGCGAAGAACAGCTCGTTGCCCGAGAGATTGATCTGCGACGGATCCGCTTCGACCTGACCGAAGTCGGGATTGATCGTCGCGGATAGCGTGAACGCGCTCGAGAGCCCGTACTTCACGTCGAGGCCGACGGTCTTGCGCCCGACGACGCGCTCGTTGAATGGATCGGCGGCGTCGATCGGATTCACGTCGAAGCCACCCGTCGCGTACGGCAGGAGCTCGAGCCGAGGGCCGTGCTGTGCGGCGACACCGTCGACGACGCCAAACTTGCTCACGATCTCGGGACCGGTGCGCGGCCACGGTGACCACGTCGATTGCTCGTTCGTGCGCGCGACGTTGCGCATGACCTGGAATCCCCACTCGGGCGCATCGTCGGAGAACCGCAGCTGACTGAACGGAATGCGCATCTCCGCGGTCCATCCGTCCATTGTGATCGCGACGTCACCGGTCCACACCGCGTCCCACGTCGCGTCCTCTTGCGAGTCGTCGTAGAGGAGCGTGTCGCGCTGCACGCCGGCCGCGTTCAGCTGGAACGTGTACGCCGTGCGGCGATCGCGATAGCTATCCAGCGCGACGAGCACGACATCGGACGGAGACTGCACATCGCGGCGCGTGAGCAGCGCACGGATCTTCGACGGATCTGGATCCGCGGCCCACACGCCGACGTAGATCGCCTTGTCGTCGAACAGCACGACGAACTTCGTGTCCATGATCGCCTTGGCGCCGTCCTTGGGAGAGCGCTGGGTGAAGCCTTGCTGTGCGGGCGCGGCCGCCCACGCCGCCTCGTCGAGCTTCCCGTCGATGGTGATCGGCCCGCTCCTCTTGGTCGCGTGTGCGCGCATGCCGTCAGCGGCGGCGGTGCCAGCAGCGAGCAGGAACAGAACAACAACCCAGCGAGACATGGCGCGACCTTGATGCGCGTACCGCGCCGATGGTGGACGCGATTCCCGCCTTTCAGTTGCGATTTCCGAGCAAAGGAGACCGCGACGCGTGCGACAGCGTGAACGTCGCAGCTAGATGAAGTCGTCGAGCGTCGCGTCGTGCGGCGTGGCCGCTTCGTCGAGTGACTGCGCGTGCTCGAGGAGGAGAGACGTGATCGACACGTTCACTTCATCCTTGCCGCCGATCGCGGCCGGCGAGAACTCGAACTGTCCGTCGCGCCAATCGAGCAGACGCATCAAGCGATCCTTCGGCGCGCCGCCCTGTGCGTTGCCCTCGACCTTGAGGATCCGTCCATCGGCGACGAACACGCGCCCGATCTCTCCGTTGCGCAGCAACAGCAGAATTCCGCTCTTGCGCTCGAACTCGAACAACGAGAGCAGCGTCGGCAACCCGATGTCACCGAGGCTGCCGCGCAGGCCGATACCGCCCGACGGAGAGCTGGGAACCGCGACGCGATGCGTGCGGATCACGAGCTCCTCGTCGAGGAACGGCTTGGGAATGTAGTCGCGGATACCAGCGCGGAACGCTTCGAGACGACCGAGGTCGCCATCATCACCAGTCAGGATCAGCGGCACGTCCGACAGCGACGAGTGCTCCGACATCGCGTACGCGAGATCGACGCCCGTCATCTGCTCCATCGCAGCGGCGGCAACGATCGCGTCGGGGCGCCACACGCTGCACGCTTCGAGCGCTTCGGTCGCGTTCGAGACGGCGGTGACCTTGAAGCCCGCATTCTCGAGGCCGCGCGACATGCGACTGCGCAGACCGCTGTTCGGCTCGACGAGGATGATCTGGGTCGTCGCCTGCAGACCGGGACTCGTGATCTCGGTCTTCAACGAATCGATGTACGCGCGCAGCTTCACCTTGTCCGGGGTGTCTGCACCGAGCAGCTCGATGCCCATGCCCGGATGGCGGCCGAGCGCTTTCGCCGCGACCGGCGTGAGCATGTGCGCGACGCGACCGCGCAGCGTGAGCTGGGCGCCGTTCGGCAGCTCGACCGCGAGATCGGTCGTCTCGCCGATCGGGAGGAGCGCTTCGGTGCGGATGAACATGCCGCGCGACGACAGGTCCTCCGTCTCGGCCGTCACGCGTCCGGACGGGCGGTCGAACTCCACCCGACACCGGCTGACCAGCCGGATATCGCGGCCCCGACGCGCGCTTGCCACGTAAAAATTGTATCGGGTGGGGGCAGACCTGTCCTGTTTCGGAGGGTTAGGGCCGCTGCCTGGAGCGATTCAGGTTCCTGATTCACCATTCCCGACGCAGACTTGGACGCCGTTCAGGCCCGGATTCATGAGTCGAAAAAGGCACTTGGCAAGTAAGCCTTGTTCAGGCAGTTTCCTTCAAGAATCTTTGAACGAACTGGGATCATCCCAAGGACGCCCCATGAGCCAGCTCGCAACCCACGCTTCCCCGACCGCTGTCCTCGACCGCCTGGCCCTCGTGAGCACCGTGCGCGGTGCACCGAGCCTCGCCGAGCGACTCGCTGATCTCGACCGTTGGGTGAAGTCGGATCTCAAAGACTTCGAAGCCGAGCTCGATGCACTTCCGCGCGGAGCGCGCGTGGTTCACCAAGCGGCGCATCATCTATTGGATCTCCGCGGCAAGCATCTGCGCCCGTTGTGCGTCGCGCTCGCGAGCCGCTTCGGTGAAGGCTTCACGCCGCGCGCTCGCTCGCTCGCCGTTGCGGCCGAGCTCGTTCACTCCGCGACGCTGCTGCACGACGACGTCGTCGATCTCGCAGAGCGCCGCCGCGGTCAGCCGACGGCGAGCGTCGTGTACGGCAACGCCGCATCGATCTTCGCAGGCGACTGGTTGCTGATCAGCGCACTGCGCCGCATCCGCACGTCTGGTGTCGAGGGCGTGCTCGATCGGATGCTCACTGTCATCGACGAGATGATCGTCGCCGAGAGCGTGCAGCTCGAGCGTCGCGGCAAGATCTCCGGTGCGCGCGAGGACTACTTCGCGATCATCGAGGGCAAGACGGCAGCGCTGTTCCGGTGGGCGATGATCGCCGGCGCACGCTCTGCAGATCTTCCGGTCGCGTCGGAAGCAGCGCTCGAGCGCTTCGGCTTCCACCTCGGTGTCGCGTTCCAGGCCGTCGACGACGAGCTCGACTACAAGGACAACACGGGCAAGGATCCGCTCGCCGATCTGCGCGAAGGCAAGGTGACGTTCCCGCTCGTCGTCGCGATCGAGCGCGATCCGGCGCTGCGTCCTCGCCTCGAAGAGCTGCTCGCGCACGAGACGGTAGAGGCGGATCAACTGGCTCCCATCGCACAGGCGGTTCGCGCATCTGGTGCATTGCAGGCAACGCGCGCGCTCGCTGAAGATCACGTGCAACGCGCGTTGAACGCACTCGACGAGCTGCCGGCAGGCGCCCCCCGCGACGCACTCGTGACGGTGGCCCTCGCATCCCTGGAGCGTCAGTCGTGAGCGCCGAGATCGCCACCCTCGGCAGCGGTGCGATGTTCGACAAGATCGCGCGCCGCTACGACCGCGTGAACCGCGTCCTCTCGCTCGGCATGGACAAGGGCTGGCGCCGTCGCACGGTGCGCAGCCTCGCGCTCGGTGAGAACGCAAAGGTCCTCGACGTCGCGACCGGCACGGGTGACCTCGCGATCGATCTCGCGCGGATGACGCCAACGGCGAAGATCGTCGGCCTCGATCCGTCACCGGGCATGCTCGGGATCGCGAAGGAGAAGGTCGCGAAGAAGGCGTTCGCGGACCGGATCGAGCTCGTCCTTGGAGATGCGCAAGCGCTGCCCTACGACGACAACTCGATGGATGCCGCGACGATCGCGTTCGGCATTCGCAACGTGCCGGACCGCATGAAGGGCCTGCGCGAGATGGCGCGCGTCGTGAAGACCGGCGGTCGCGTCGCGGTGCTCGAGCTCGGCGAGCCCAAGCGCGGCCTCCTCGGTGCGGCGGCACGCTTTCACACGCGTCATGTCGTTCCGCGCCTCGGCGCGCTGCTCTCCGGCAAGCAGGAGTACTCCTATCTGCAGAAGTCGATCGCGGCGTTCCCGCCAGCCGACGAGTTCGCGCAGATGATGAAGGACGCCGGCATGCACGTGCTGTCGGTGACGCCGCTCGCGTTTGGCGCGTGCGTGCTGTTCGTCGCGACACCGACGGAGGCATCGTGAACCCAGCGCCCACAACCTCCTCCGTGCCGGCCACGCTCCACGCGCCGGATCTGATGACGGAGCTCGACGCCGGGCTCGCCATCGCGGGCTCCTCGCTCGGCACGACGTTCATCGCCCTGCCCGCTCCGGTCATCCCCGGCGCTGCGATCGTCGATGAGATGCGCGAGCATTCCCTCGTCGCGTGGGCATCGGCGGAGCTCTCGCTCGTCGGAGTCGATGTTGCCGTCGAGCTGCGCGGTCGCGATCAAGCGCGCTGGGCAGAGGTCGTCGCTGGCGCCCATGCGTTCGCGACGAACACGGCCGATGTCGACGATGAACCGCGCGACACGATGCCCGCCTCGGATGCGGATGCGCCGCTGCGCGAGCAGCCGCTGCGCGCCGTCATCGGTGGCAAGACAGTCGCTGTCGATGCACTCGGGTTCGCGCGTCCCCGCTTTGTCGGTGGCGCTGCGTTCGCTCCGGGTGTTGCGGATAAGGCCCCGTGGACGGGCTTTGGCGATGCGTGGTTCATGCTTCCGCGCTGGACGTATGTGTCCGCCGGTGATCGCGCGTTGCTCGTGCTCGCCGTCGATGCACGCGCAGCTGCCGACGCCCAACGCTGGCGCGACCAGCTCGGTCTGTTCCGCACGGCGTTCACGTCGACGCTCTCCATCGTTGGCCAGCCGCCGCTCGTCGAAGTCACGCCGGCGTCCGCCGACACGTGGCGCACGCAAGTCACCGACATCACCGACGCGATCGCGCGCGGCGAGTGCAGCAAGATCGTTGCGGCTCGCACGTGTCGTGTCGACCTCGGCGGTGCCGTGCGGCTCGCGGGCGTTCTCGCGGTGCTCGACGATCGCCACGCCGATACGGTGCGCGTTCTCGTCAAGCCGCCCGGCGCGGGTGCGCTGATCGCGGCCACGCCAGAGCGCCTGGTGCGCCGCGATGGCGATCTTGTCGAATGCGATGCGCTCGCAGGCTCGATCTCGCCCAACGGCAACGCGGACGCCGCGGAGGCCAAGCTCCGTGCGAGCGCGAAAGATCAGAACGAGCACCAGCTCGTCGTCGACGCGATTCGATCTGCACTCGCAGACACCGGCGAGGTCAGTGCGCCTGCGCAGCCGAACGTGAAGCGCCTGCGGCACATCATTCACCTGCACACGCCATTCAAGACGGTGCTGCGTTCACCGCGCCACGTGCTCGAGCTCGCAGCACGCTTGCACCCGACGCCTGCCGTCGGTGGCACGCCCGGTCCGTTCGCGCGCGAATGGATCGCGACGCACGAACCGGCCGCACGCGGCTGGTACTCGGCACCGGTCGGCTGGTTCGATCTCGACGGCAACGGCGAGCTCGCCGTCGCGCTGCGCATGGGTGTCATCGCGAACAACAAGGCGCATCTGTGGGCCGGCGGCGGCATCGTCGCGGGCAGCGATCCCGACAAGGAGCTCGCCGAGACCGAGATGAAGCTGCGCGCGATGCTCAACGCGCTCGGAGTGCAGAGCTAGTGACCGCCGCGGTGCAGACCATCTGGGCCGAGTTGATCGCAGGCACGCTCGCCGATGCGGGCGTCAAGACCATCGTGATCAGCCCTGGCTCGCGGTCGACACCGCTCGTCCTCGCGCTCGCTTCGCTCAAGCAGCGCGAGAATCCGTTTGACCTCGTCACGATCATCGACGAGCGCGCGGCCGCGTTCTACGCGCTCGGTGTTGCGCGTGCGACCGGCCTGCCCGCAGCTCTCGTCTGTACGAGCGGCACGGCTGCCTCGCACTACGTGCCCGCCATCGTCGAGGCGAGCATGGCGAACGTGCCGATGATCGCGATCACCGCGGACCGCCCACCCGAGTTGCTCGACTGCGGCGCGTCGCAGACGATCGACCAGATCGCTCTGTACGGAAAGTTCGTTCGGGGCGCGTTCGATCTCGGTGCACCCGTCGCATCGGTCGGTGCATTGCGCGCGGTTCGCCGCAAGGTGATCCAGGCGCTCACGCTGGCGCGCGGTCCGGTCGCAGGTCCGGTCCACATCGAGGTGCCGCTCCGCAAGCCGCTCGAGCCCGCTGCGCCGTCGACCGACGAGGAACACGCGCTCGCAGCGCTCGCGACGTCATTGCGTGGGACGGTTTCGATCGCTGCGCCGACGCTTCTCGCCGACGAGGCCGCCATCGCCGAGCTCGCGGCTGCCATCGCGGGTGAGCCCGACGGGGTGATCATCGCAGGCAGCATGCCGGCCTCGTTCGCCGCGGCGCGCAACGATGCGCTCTCGTTCGCCGAGCGCGCTGGCTATCCGGTTCTGGCCGAGATGACGAGTCAGCTGCGCGTTCCAAGCTCGATGACCGTCGCGCACCTCGATCTCATTCCCATCGCGCACCGCCCGACGCCGCGCTTGGTCGTTCAGATCGGTTCCGAGCCCGTCGCGGCGAGCTGGCCGGCGTGGAGCAGCGCGCTCGAGAAGGTCCCGCGCTGGGTGCTCGCCGAATCATGGGCGGACCCGACCTCGAACGCGCGCGTGATCCTCGGCGATCCAGGCGCGTCGCTCGCGGCTCTTCACACCAAGCTCTCTGCCGATCGCAGCGCGCCTGCTCACACGTTTGCCGCCGATGTCGCACGCCGTCCGTCGCAACAGCGAATCCGCACGTCGGCGTGGCTCGACACGTGGCGCTCGCTCGATGTGCGTGCGCAGAAGGCGCTCGAGCAGGCGATCGCCGCGCATCCGCACACGGAGACCGCGATGGTCCAGGCCGCGCTGACTGCGATCCGGGAGTCAGGCGCGCTCCTTCAGGTCGGCAACTCGCTGCCGATCCGAGTCGTCGACCAAGTCGCGACGACGGCCGTGTCGCGCGGCGGACCTCCCATCGTGCTCTCGCAGCGCGGAGCGGCGGGTATCGACGGGCTCATCGCCTCTGCCGCTGGCGCTACGCGGTCGCGCCGGCCCGTGCTCCTCATTCTCGGAGACGTGAGCTACGCGCACGATGTCGGGGCGTTGATTGCAGCGCAGAACTGCGCGGCCTACCTCGCGATCCTCGTCATCGACAATCAGGGCGGTCAGATCTTCGCGGGCCTGCCTGTCGCGCGCAGCGAGGTCGCCGCGCAGACGCTCGAACGCCACTGGTTGACGCCGCCCAAGATCGATCCCGTGCGCGTCGCCCAAGCGCTCGGCGTGCGCGGCGCGATGGTCACAGCGCCGGAAGTTGCCGTGCGCGAGATCCAGGACGCGCTGAATCCGCCGCCGGGTTCACCGCGCAGCCCGGTCACGGTCATTCATGCCCTCGTGACGCCGACGGGCGCGCACGATGTTCGCCGCACCGCGCTCGAGCTGTTCACCTGAAGCACCACCATGCCCAACAAGAGCCGTCACTCATGAGCGTAGGACTCTGGATCCAAGCAGCGCGTCCCAAGACGCTGCCTGCCGCCGTCGTCCCGGTTGTCGTCGGTACGGCTGTCGCGCGTGCGACCGGCGCGATCGCATGGGGCCCTGCGCTCGCCGCGCTCGCTGGCTCCATCGCGATCCAGATCGCCACCAACTTCGCGAACGACGTCTTCGATGCGGAGAAGGGCGCCGACAACGCGGACCGTATCGGTCCCACGCGCGCCGTCGCGGCAGGATTGATCTCCGCCGCCACGATGAAGCGCGCGATGATCATCGCGTTCGGCGTCGCATCGCTGTTCGGTCTCTATCTCGTCAGCGTTGCCGGCTGGCCGATCGTTGCCATCGGTATCGCGTCCATCATCTCCGGTATCGCGTACACGGGCGGTCCGTTCCCGCTCGGCTACAACGGTCTCGGCGACATCTTCGTGCTCGCGTTCTTCGGCTTCGTTGCCGTATGCGGGACCGCGTTCGTGCAGCTCGGCCACGTGCCGTGCCTCGCGTGGGCCGCCGCTGTTCCCGTCGGTGCGCTCGCGACGGCGATCCTCGTCGTGAACAACGTGCGTGATCGCATCGGTGATGCACGTGTCGGTAAGCGCACGCTCGCCGTCCGCTTCGGTCGCCCTGCCGCGCTCGCGGAGTACGCACTGCTGCTCGCGGTCGCATACGCGGTTCCCGTCGTACTCGCGGTGACCGGTCGCCCGTGGGCTGCAGCCCCGCTGCTCACGATTCCGATCGCGATCCATCGCCTCCGCCAACTGCTGCGCGCCGCGACGGGCCCCGAGCACAATACGTTGCTCGCCGCGACGGGCCAGTTGCTCGCGTTGTTCGGCCTGCTGTTCGCTATCGGCCTGTCGCTCTAGCGCGTCGACCGCGACGCCAACCAGGCGTCCACTGTCGGCCAAACGCGGCCGAGCTCGGTCTGCGGATTTGCGATGGGCACGACCCGCTCTCTGATGTCCTCTCGCTCCCGGTCGACCGAGCACCTCAGTGTACGAAGCAGGCGCCCAGCTCTTGGTCCGTCTTCGCATCGAGGACGCACTGATTTTGCTCGGGCGTCTGATCCGCGCGGCAATGCGCGATGTCTGATTCCGTCGCCCTCCGGCCGTCTCCCGAGACGTCGAAGACGTGGTTCGAGACACGCTTGCAGAAGTCGTAGGAGTTAGCCGGATTCGGTACCGGGTCCGTGTACGCACCGTAGGCAACATCGAGCGCGTACCAGCGCTTGGACGTCGGCGAATCCGAAAAGCTGCCCACCGCGGCGCCCACGATCTGGTCCACCGAGCCGGTCAACACGCGTACACCATTCTTGAAGCGCGCGACCTTTAGCTTTCCCAACGGAAACTTCGCCACAGGCTCGCCCCAGACTTTCGTCACCGTCGCGAGTTGCGCGCCGACCGTCACGGGGGAAGCGTTACGCGTCGCCCCATACGTCCCCGCCATCCAGCCAAACGCGACGACCTTGTCGCGAGCATCCACGAACACCACCACCGAGGTCCCGTTCACGAACGTGGTGTCCTCGCACGGCAGCCCCGTGTACATCCACGCGCGAATGCGCGGCTCGTCCTCGAGCGCTTCACTGCTGCACGGCTTGGCGTACGGCCCCTTCGCATGCAGGGGCTTCCACTGTGTCCCGATCGAGATCCCGTCGAAGTCCGTGAGCGCGCCAAGGTCGGACGGCCCCGCGACGGGCGCCGCGCTGGGGAGCTCGGGCGTTGCCGCGGGGTGATCGAGCGCGACTTCCGCGACCGCGGCCGGCGGCGCAGGCGGCCCACTCTGCTTGCTGCACGCCGTGAGAATGAATCCAGCGACGATCCCGACGGAGAGATCGAACATACGCACCACGCCGTTCCGGACGTACATCTCGCCGCACAGTCGCACGCGCGGTAGGGTCGCGTCGTGCGAATCACCCGTGCGCGCGCCCAGCTCGTCCGCTGGCCCATCGAGTCCGCGGGGGCGGCGCGAGGACGCACGGAACGGGCCGCGATCCTGCTCGAGCTCGTGACCGACACGGGCCACGTCGGTCTCGGGGAAGCGGCGCCGCTCGACGACGCATCGTTGGCGCCCCACGCAGCGCGTGACTCACTACAAGCCGCGACGGCCGAGCTCACCGCGTTCTGCGCGCGCGTTCCCTTCGACGTCGCGACCGACGAGCTCGCAGCCTTCTCGGCCGGCATTTCCTCGTCCTCGGCGCGCATGGCGGTAGAGACAGCGTTGCTCGATGCACAGGCGCGCGCGGCGGGTGTTCCGGTCGCGTCGCTTCTCCACGCGACAGCGTCGTCGGTCGAGTGCGCCGTCGTCGTCGACGATCCGGCCGCTGCGCGCCGCGCCATCCTCGACGGTGCGCGCACGCTCAAGATCAAGGTCGGTGCCAGCGGGGACGTCGAGCGCGTACTCGCGATTCACCGCGCCGCGCCCGATGCGACGCTTCGCCTCGATGCGAATCAGACCTGGCCGCGCGATCGCGTGCTCACGTTCCTGCGCGCGCTTGCCGATCTACCGATCGAGTACGTCGAGGAGCCGTGCGTCGATTCGATCTCGCTCCTCGCGGAACCACTGCCGTTGCCGATCGCTCTCGACGAATCGCTCGCGGCGTTCGTGCGCATCCCCGAATCGCGTCCCGCGTACGCGCCCGCGCCCGAGCGACCACTCCCCGCGATGCCCCGCGCCGTCCGCGCAACGTCCGCACCGCTGTCGCGCACCGATCTCGATCGCGCTCTCGCCTCTCCGCACCTCGCGGCGCTCGTGATCAAGCCGACGCTCGTCGGCGGCATCACCGCTGCCCGCGCGCTCGCGGCCGATGCCCGCGCTGCCGGCAAGCGCGCCGTGATCACGCACGCACTCGAAGGCCCCATCGGCACTGCGGCGTGCGCCGCCCTCGCGCTCTCACTCGCGGAGCCCTCCGTCGCGGCAGGTCTCGCGCCGCACAGCGCGCTCGCCGCGTGGCCCGTCGCGCTGCCCTTTCTCTCCGCGAGCAAGCTGCACGCGAACCTCGAGCCCGGCCTCGGCCTCGAGCGCGCCAAGCCGCTCGCGACGCGCCTCGACGCCGCTCCGCGCATCGTCGATCTCGCCGATCACCTCGCGCGCGCCCTCGAACGCGCCGCGCAGCCGAACGACATCGCGGTAGTCACACCATCGCGGTCCATCCGCTTCGACGAGCTCACGGGCAACGAATCGGGCCGTGTCCTCGCGTCGTCGGTAGCCACCACGCGCGCGCTCGTCGCGACGCCCACGCTCGAGACGATCCGCATCATCCACGCGGCGCTCGCCGCGAAGACACCGATCGCGCTCGTCCATCCCCGCCTCGCCGCCGACGAGATCGCGCGCCAGCAGAGCGTCATCGACCAGGCGCGCATTCCCGCTGACACCGCCGTCGTGCTGTTCACGTCGGGCTCGACGGGCACGGCTCGCGGCGTGGTTCTCTCGCACGCGGCGATCGAGGCGGCTGCAGCCGCGAGCTGGCAACACCTCGGCGCGCGCTCGACGGATCGCTGGCTACTCGCGCTACCGATGGCACACGCGGGCGGACTGAACGTGATCATCCGCTGCCGCGCGGCGCGCATTCCGGTCGTGCTGCTCGAAGGCGACTTCGACCGCGCTCGCTGCGCATCGTTGCTCGAGGACTGCACGCTCGCGTCCCTGGTGCCGACGCAGCTCGCCGCGCTGCTCGACGATCCCGCGTGGCGTCCGCCCGCCAAGCTCCGCGCCGTGTTGCTCGGTGGTGCTGCCGCCGCGCCGTCGCTGCTCTCCGCTGCCACGGCCCGCGGCGTCCCGTACCTCACGAGCTACGGGCTCACCGAAACGTTCGGCCAGATCGCGACCGCGCCGCTCGGTCACGCGGGCGACGCGAACGCTCCGCTCGTTCCGCTTGCCGGCGTGAACGTCCTCGCCGGCGCGCGCGCGGCGCCCGCCACGATCCGCATCACGGGGCCGACGCTCGCGACTTGTTACCTCGACGGCGCACCGATCGCGCCCGAGCTCACGACGGCGGACCTCGGCTTTCTCGAGGACGGCGCCGTGCACATCGTCGGTCGCGCCGACGACGTCATCATCACGGGCGGCGAGAACGTCCATCCTCTCGCGGTCGAAGCGGTGCTCGCGGCCACGCCCGGCGTGCGCGCTGCTGTCGTATTCGGTGTCCCGAGCGACCGCTGGGGCCAGATCGTGGGCGCCGCTGTCGTCGTCGACGCATCGTTCGATCGCGAACGCGCGACTACGTACTGGCGCGAGCACCTGCCAACGCATGCCCGCCCGCGCGAGCTCGCTATCGTCGACGCGCTCCCACTCCTCGCGAACGGCAAGGTCGATCGCCGCGGCGCCGCCACCCTTGCTCGCGAACGGTTAGCGTAGCCAGCGCTTCACGTCCGCACGCGCTGAGGGCGACCAGACTATTGCCCGCGGCGTCCCCATTTAGCTCTGAGCTCCGACGCTACTTGCGCGTGCGGAATGCCGGCCCGACGCGATCTCAGCGCGTCCTCGATTCACGGCGTCGATGATGTAGAGCCGATATTGGACATCGGCGATCGTGGCGTCGTCGGGCAGCTCGGCGATGAGCTGCGCGAGGACACAAGAGCCATGTTCTCCGACCCCTGCTGCAAGTCCGCGCGAGGCGCGTGTTATACCGAGCGCGTGGGAGCACGGTTTCTCGACGACGACGCGCGCAAGGCGTTCAAGTCCGCGATCGAATCGATCGAAGGGCAGTCTGGCGTCGAAGTCGTCGTCGCGCTGCGCCAGCGTTCAGCGGCGTATTTGCACGCCAACTTTGCAGTTGGTGCGGCGGTCGCGTTCGCGGCACTCGCGACGATGCTGTTCGCGAACCAGTCGTTCGGCCTGGTTTCGATCCTCGTCGATCCGTTTGCGGTCGGCTTGATCGCCGCGGGAGCCGTGCACTGGTTGCCGCAGGTGAAGCGCCTGCTGACGCGTCCGAGCACACGCACGATGCACGTCGGGCATGCGGCAAAGGCAACGTTCGTGGAGCGCGGCGTCCACAACACGATGGACCGCAGTGGGCTGCTTGTTTACATCTCGTGGCTCGAGAAGGAGATCGCACTCGTCGCGGACGGCGGCTTGCTGAACACGTGGACCGACGCGTCGCTCAGCGCCGCAACGTTGAAGCTGAACGCGGCGATGAGCAGCGGCGGCGCAGCAGTGGCGAAGGAGCTGGAGCGGTTTGGCCCGAGCCTGGCGCGCGCGATTCCGCATCGCGAGGGTGACGTGAACGAGCTCCCCGACGATATCGACGAGGGTACGTCGTGAAACGCCCTGCTCTTCGCCGCGCGCTCTTGGTGCTCCTCGTCCTCGTGTTGTTCGCGGGAATCGCCGCGGCGCGACCGGGCGGCGGCGAGTCGTTCTCCGGCGGTGGCGGCCACAGCAGCGGTGGTGGCGGCGGCGGCGGCGGCGGCGGCGGCCAAGGCGTCGCGCAGCTCATCTACTGGATCTTCCAGCTCTGCATCTATTACCCGCAGATCGGACTCCCGATCCTCGCGATCGTCATCGGCTTTTTCATCTACAGCGCCTACAAGCAGAACAAGAACAAGGACTGGGACAGCGGTCCTCCCGTCATGCTGCGGCAGGCAAAGACGCTCGAGCCGCTGCGTCGCGTGGACCCGGACTTCAGCCAGATCCTGTTCGAGGACTTCGTCAATCGGCTGTACTCGGAGGCGCAGCGCAAACGCTATACGCCCGACAAGCTCGCGACGGTCGCACCATACGTTTCGGAGCCAGCGCGCCAGCAACTCGCGGGCCGTGCGCCCGGTGTGGAAGTTCAGTCCGTCGTCGTCGGTGCACTGCGCGCGGTGGACATGAACATCCCGCCCGCGCCGATCGGCGAGAACGGCTTGCCGCTGCGGCAGCGCATCGAGGTCGAGATCGAAGCGAACGTCACGACCAAGGAGCACACCTACTACAACGTCGAGACGTGGGGCTTCGAGCGCGATGCGAACCGTCCGTCGAAGCCGCCCGGATCGAGCAAGGGGTTCCCCTGCCCCAACTGCGGTGCGCCGTGGCAAGCGAGCCAGACCGGAACGCAAGTGTGCGCATCGTGCGGTCAGACCGTCGACAACGGACGCTTCGACTGGACCGTCGCGGACATTCGACTCGACTCCGCGGACGAGCGCGGCCCGACGCTGACGAACGACGTCGCCGAGCGCGGAACGGACCTGCAGACGATGCGCTCGGGCGATGTGGATGGCCTGTGGCGATCGCTGCGCACGGATGATCCGGCGCTCACGGAGACCAACCTCGTCGCGCGCCTGCATCTCATCTACGACCGTCTGAACAAGGCGTGGTCGGAGAACGAGCTCGAGCCCGTGCGCGGCCTCGTGAGCGATGGCTTGTTCGATTACCTCACGTACTGGACCGACGCGTACAAGGCACAGAAGCTGCGCAACCAGCTCGACGACATGGCGGTGACGCAGACGGCCGTTGCCAAGATCGTGCGCGACAAGTGGTACGACGCCGTCACCATCCGGCTGTGGGCGCGCGGCCTGGACTACGTGGTCAACACGGAGACCGGCAAGCAGGTCAAAGGCAGCAAGTCGTTCCGTCGCGAGTACAGCGAGTACTGGACGCTCGTGCGCGCGCACGGTCGCAAGGGTGCGCCGGTCGCGGAGCCGAACTGCAGCAACTGCGGTGCGCCGCTCAAGATCTCGATGGCTGGGGCGTGCGAGCACTGCGGCGCTCACGTCACCGCGGGCGAGTTCGATTGGATCCTCTCGAAGATCGAGCAGGACGACACCTACCGCGGCTAATGTCAGACGAGCAGCCCAAGAATCCTCTGCACGGCATCACGCTCGAGCAGATCGTCACCGAGCTCGTCGCGCACTACGGCTGGGAGCGGCTCGCCGCGGAGCTCCGGTTCAAGAACCTGGCCGCGAGCCCGACGGTGAAGTCATCGTTGAAGTTCCTCCGCAAGACCCCGTGGGCGCGCGAGAGGACCGAGGGCTTTTATCTGTTCATGTTGCGCGAACAAAAGCGCGGCCGATAGACGCGCCGAGCGCCCACGCACAGCGCTTCGCATCGCATGTCGGCCACTTAGCGTGGTCCGATTTCTGCTCGATATGCAGGGCGTATGCGGAGATGGTTCATCTGGCTCGCGATCGATGCGCTGATCTCGTCGTGCGCGGATCCCAAGCCGCCCCCCGCTCCTCCCGCGCAGGCAGCGCGCCGACCGCTGCATGATGCCGTCGCGAGTCGCACGACACGCATCGAGCGCGAGCTCGCGTGGGCGTTCGGTGAACAGCCTGCGCAAGCCGGTCCGTTGCTCGAGGGCTATGCGCCGGGCGGTGCGATCGCGGGCAGCGACGAGCTGGTGGGACGCCTGATGAAGCCGCGCGCGGACGGCAGCGTCGATCTGACGCTCGCGTTTGTCCCGAGCGGCGATCGCATCTCCGTGATCACGCTCACTGCAAATGACGCGCGCGCGTGCGAGGCCGTGACGAAGCGTGTGCAGCAGAAGTGGCCAGCGTACGTCTCGTTCCTGTCGGACCGCTTGTGGCTCGTGTGGTCACAGGACGACGGCACGCGTGCGGCGTGGTCGGCGACGTCCAAGGGCTGCGAGCTGCGCTTCGAACCGTGGCAACCGAAGGTCGCGGACTGGTTCGAGCAAGCGGATGGCGCGATCGAGCTCTCGTTGCTCGACATCGTCGCGGCGCGCACGAGGTTGGGCGAGCGCGTGACGGGCGCGAAGTTGGAATGGTCAGACCCGGGGCTCGGCATTGGCGTTGGCGCGACGACGTGCGAGGCGATCGACGACGGCGGCACGAGAGTTACGTGCCGTGGTGCATCGTCTACCAGGACCATCGACGACATGGTCGCGTGGCTGGACAAGACGTTTGGCGCGCATGCCGGCCCGGCTGTCGCGGCGTCCACACCGAGTGCGGCGTTCGACACCGGCGATTCGACGCTCACGTGGAATCCCACGGGCCCATCGCTCGCTGTAAAGCTGCACCGCACCGCGACGACCTGGGAGCTCGAGCTTCGCCACGTGACGCCGCTCGCCGACCCCACGCGTGCCGCCGCGTGTGCGAGAGCGGCGAGAGCGTACGACGACGGCTATAGCCGCTCGACCGCGCAGCAGCGCATGGCGATCGTGCAGGACCTCTGCACGTCCACACCGTGGCCGAGGACGACGCTCGCGTGCTTCAGCGCGAAGAGCGCGACCGTCGACAAGTGCGAGCAGCAGATGACTCCGGCGCTGCGGCACCTTCTCGACACCAGGCTCTTCGTTACACGCTGACTACGAGTCGACGGGCGGAGGGCCCGACGGAGACACCGTCGCGCCCGTGAGTAGAGAGCTCGTGTGAATGACGCCAGTGCCACCACCGCCGCCACCGCCACCGCCACCGGCCGGGTTCGCGTTCATCGGTGGCGTGCCGCCGCTTCCGCCCAACGAGCCCGCGCCGCCATCGCCACCCGTCGCCGAGAGACCCGAACCGCCCTGCGCCATCGTCGTCGCGGACGTCGCGTCTTCACCGGGCGCACCGACCACACCGCCGTTGCCCTCCGCGCCGCCGCCGCCGTTCGCGAAGATCGTCGCGCCCGTCGCGGTGATCGTCGGCGCATCGAGGGCGATCATGCCGCCCGACCCGCCACCGCCGCCGCCCTGCTTGCCGAGCGCTCCGACGCGACCGCCGGATCCGGATGCGTTCAGCGTCGAACCATCGAGCGCGAGCAGCGTGCGCGACACGAGTGCGAACGCGCCACCGCCGTGACCTGGCGCCGATGCGGAGGACGACAGCGTGCCGCCTGCACCTCCCGCGCAACCGCCGCGCAGCGTGCCGGCCGGAACCGTCGCGATGGCGGGCGCCATGCCACCAGTACCGCCGTCGTTGGACTCGCCGAGACCGCCGAGACCGCCGAAGCTGCCACCGTAGCCGCCGCCCGAGCTGTTGCCCGACGTCGCGGCCTGACCGAGCGGACACGCCGGTGAATCACCTCCGGCACCGACCGTGCTCGCGCGGCTCGACGCATCGATGACACCGGCGACGGTGAGCGTCCCCACGGCCGCGAAGACGATCGGCTTGTCGCCGAGCACTCGCACCGTCGCCCCCGCGGCGATGTTGATCGTCGTACCCGCGAGCACACACCATCCGCTCGCCTCACTGTTCGTGGTCGCTGCGCACGTCAGGCCGTTCGTTCCCGGCTCGAGCGTCGTCGAGATCGAGTAGTCGAGGGGCTGGGTCGGGAGCGCCTGCAAGCACACCTTCAGCGTGCCGCTGCCGATGCAGTTGTCGGGCGCGTCCGGCGTCGTCACCGATGTATCGATGGCACCGTCGGCGGTTGTCACCGCGTCGGGCGACGGTCCACCGCCGTCATCACCGCTCACACCACCGCCGGCGGCATTGAAGCCGCACGCCGCAACGAACACGAAGCCACAGGCCAGGCGCGACATGAAGGGACCGTAAACCCGGCGATCCAGCGAGGCATCTTTTTGTCCCTAGAGCGCGGAGCGCAGCCAGTCTTTGGCCCGGCGCTCGACGAGCTCCGTCGCGATCTGCTTGCCCACGCGCTCCAGCTCCGCGAGATCCTTCTCGACGTTGCCCGTCGACGACGGCAAGACGAGGGGAATGCTGATCGGAGCAGAGCCGAGCACGCTGCCTGTCGCCGTCAGTGTCTGATTCGCGTAGGTGAGCGCTAGCGTCACATCGCCGGGAAGCGCGAACGTGGCCTTCAGCTCGCGCAGCGTGAAGATCCACGCGAGCGGCGTAGTGAAGGACGTCGGTCCCGCGACCGCTTGCTCGACGTGAACCTCGACTCGCCCGAGATCAGGAACGATCGCACTCGGCGCGAAGCCGAGGGTCCCATCGCGGATCACGACGTGATCCACGTTCAGTGGATCTCTGCTCGGTCGCTTGAACTGGATGAAGCCAACGCTCGTGACCTGCATCGTCACGCCGTCGATCTCGAGCTCGTTGCAGTGGTGGTTCCACAGCGCGCCGCCCAGCGGCATCAGGTGACAACGCACGCGCATCGCATCGATCGAGAACGTCCCGACGCCATCGCGCAGCGCGTGGACACCGTCGAGCTCGAGGATGCCGCGCACGAGCGCGAGCGACGTATCATCGATGGATGTCTTCGCGTTGAGCGAGCTGCTCACGCGGTCCGTCACTTTCGCGACGGTGCGCGGCCCATAGATAGCTCCTGCGATCAGCAGGAACACGATCCACGCGACGACGAGAGCCGCGAGCGCGCTCGCGAGCTTCTTCATTCTGTCGTGGACGCTGTCGGGGTCACGGGACCGAGCACCTTGACCGTCGCGCATGATCGAGCGAACCGATACAGCTGCCTGATAGCTTCCATGCGGCGAGCGACGGCCGCAGGACTCAGATCAGGTGTTGTCGGATTCGGCATCAGGATTCTTCAAGAGCTCGATGTCGCGAAGGTCTTGGGGACGCCCCGAGATTGTCTTCATCGTAACAAGACCTTCGATCGAAACAACTTTGATCTTTCGACCGAGATATTCGACGGACAAGCGCGAATTCCACACCGTCTCGAACAGCTTCACGACCAGTAAGAAGTCCACTGGCATCAACGCCCCATCTTCGGGGTCGATCTTGGACAAACGATGCATCTCCTGCTCCTGTGGAGTGCCCTGCTTGAAGATCATCTTTCGTGCGGGAATGTCGAAGCCGCAGGCGATCGCGAGCGCTTTCGCGCGAGCGAGATCATCCCGTTGAATCAGGATATCGATGTCTTTCGTTGCTCGAGGCCGGGCCAACATGCCCACCGCCAACCCGCCGCAGACCGCGTAGTCGACACTCTCTCGCTCGAGCGCATCCAACAGTCCAACCAGCTCGGTGACCAGATCGAGCGCCACTAGACGTCGAGCTCGCCGATCTCTGCCGCGTTCTCGGTGATCATGCGGAAGCGCGCGCCGACGTCCTTACCCATCAGCTCGCTGATCGTGCGGTCCGTGGTCAGGATCTCGGACTGCGGCACTCTCACGCGCAGTGTCTGCCGCGTCTTGGGATCGAGCGTGGTCGAGCACAGCGTGTCGGGGTTCATCTCGCCGAGGCCCTTGAAGCGAGTGATGCTCGGCTTGGAGTTCCCTTTGGCGTGGAGTGCGAGCAGCTTGTCGCGGTGCTCCTCGTCGAGCGCCCACCAGGTCTGCTTGCCGATATCGATGCGGAACAGCGGCGGCTGACCGAGGAAGACGTGACCGCTATCGATCAGCGGCTTCATGTGCCGGTAGAAGAACGTCATCAACAGCGTCGCGATGTGATGCCCGTCGGAGTCGGCATCCATCAGCAGGATGATCTTGCCGTAGCGCAGCTTGCCGAGATCGAGAGTCTCGCCCATGCCGCAACCGAGCGCGGACACGATGTCCTGGAGCTCCTTGTTCGCGAGCAGCTTCTGGTTGTTCGCCTGCTCGGTGTTGAGCACCTTGCCCTTGAGGGGAAGGATCGCCTGCGTCTTGCGATTGCGGCCCTGCTTGGCGGAGCCACCTGCAGACTCACCTTCGACGATGAATAGCTCGCTCTCGTCGGGATTCGTCGACGAGCAGTCGGCGAGCTTGCCCGGGAGGTTGAGGCGGTGAGAGACAGCGCCCTTGCGCGAGACCTGCTGCGCGGCGGCACGTGATGCCTCGCGAGCGCGGGCCGCGATGATGACGCGCGCGATGACCGCGTGCGCCCAGTTCGGGTTCGCGTTGAGATAGTTCTCGAGCTGCGGACGCACGAGCGCCTCGATCTGCGCCGCGACCTCGGGGTTGTTGAGGCGGTTCTTCGTCTGCGACTGGAACTGGGGGTCGTGGACGTACGTCGACAGTACGGCGACGACACCTTCGCGGATGTCTTCCGCGGTGAGCGTCACGCCCTTGGGATCGAGGGAGTGCGTCGAGATGTAGTTGCGGATCGCCTTCACGATCGCGGAGCGCAGACCGACGTCGTGCGTGCCACCGTCGGGCGTGGGCACGGAGTTCACGTACGTCTTGATCTGATCGTCCGTGGACTCGGTCCACACGAGCGCGAGCTCGACGCCGAGCTTGGCGTCCTTGTCCTGCTTCTCCATGTAGAACGGCGTACCGTTCGACGGGACGGTGAGCTTCTTTCGCTCGGCGACGATCGCCGGCAAGTACTCCGCGATGCCCTGCGGATGCAGGAACGTCTGCGTGACCTTGGGCGACTTCGTCTCGTCGATGAAGACGATCTCGAGGCCTGCGTGAAGATACGCCTTGGCTTCGAGCCGCTCCGCGATCGCCGCTGGGTCGAAGCTCAGCTTGCCGCCGAACACTTCGTCGTCGGGATGGAACGTGACGATCGTGCCGGTGCCGCGCGCCGGGCCGAGGTTCTTGAGCTTGCCCTTGGTCGTGCCGCGCTCGAAGCGCATCTCGTGGCGCTCGCCATCGCGCTTCACTTGCACGATCAGCTCGGAGGACAGCGCGTTGACGACAGCCGCGCCGACGCCGTGCAGACCGCCGGAGACGGCGTACGACTTGCCGCGCTCGAACTTTCCACCGGAGTGCAGCGTCGAGAAGATGACCTCGAGGGCCGGCTTCTTCTGCGCCTTCATGATGTCGACGGGAATGCCGCGGCCGTTGTCCTCGACCGTCGCGCTCTTGCCGTTCTTGTGCAGCGTGACTTCGACCTTCGTCGCGAGCTTGTTGATGACCTCGTCGATCGAGTTGTCGACGACTTCCCACAGCAGGTGGTGGTAGCCATCCTTGCCGGTGCCACCGATGTACATACCCGGTCGCTTACGAACGGGCTCGAGTCCTTCGAGGACCTGGATGTCGTCGGCGGTGTACTTGGTCTGAGCCATTAGTTAACTCCCTGTCCACCCTCGGCATTCGCCAACGGTTGGATGGTGACGGGCTTCTCGACGACCCGGAACGTGACGCGCTTCATCACTTGATGGCCCTTGCCACCGCGCGCGCTCACTTGCTTGGGATCGGCGTGCAGCTCGAACTTCTTGCCGCTCTTGTCGGTCTCGATCTCCAGGATGTCGGCCTTGCGACCGGCGATGAAGCCGATCACGTGGTCGTCGTCCTGTGTCTTGATCACGGTCACGCCGCGTCCTGCACCTTCGAGCTTGTTGATCTCGTCGGCCTTGCAATGGAGCACGTGACCGTCGCGCGTCGCCGTCACGACGACGTCGCCGTCGTTGCACGGGATGACGCCGAGGATCTCGTCGCCCTCGCCCGGCTTCGCATAGCGACGGCCGGCCTTGGTCGTGATCTCCGTCTGCGGCGCCATCGCGAAGCGCAGTCCGTAACCGTCGCGCGACACCGCGAGCAGCGTCGTCGGCACCATCGCGCGTGGGTCCAGCGTCATCGCGGCCACGATCTTCTCGCCGTCCGCGAACTTGAAGTACTTCTGCGCCGGATCGCCGTACCCCGTGGTGGCTGCGATGTCGTTGATCTTGATGACGTACGCGGCGCCGCGCGACGTGAAGAAGATGACCTTCTCCTTCGTCGAGCCGGGCAACACGTGCGCCACCGAATCGCCTTCGCGCGTGCGCGTCGACGACGGATCCTTCACCTCGCGGACGCGCTTGATCCAGCCGTCCTTCGTGACGATGACGTTCGCGTCCTCGTCGACGATGAACGCGTCAGCGTCGAACGTCATCTCCTCGGACGCGCCACCGGTCTTGGTGCGGCGCGGCGTTCCAAACTCGAGCGCGGCGCGATTGAGATCGTCCTTGATGATGCTCCACAGCTTGGTCTCGCTGTTGAGGATCGCCTTGATCTTCTTGGCCTCGGCCGCCTTCGCGTCGAGCTCTTCGCGGATGACGTTGATCTCGAGCTTCGCGAGTCGATACAGCTTCAGCTCGAGGATCGAGTCCGTCTGGATCTCGTCGAGCTTGAACCGCTTCATGATCTTGTCGGCCGCATCCTGCTTGCCTTCGGAGGCGCGGATGATCTTGATGACCTCGTCGAGGGCATCGAAGATCGTGACGTAGCCCTCGAGGATGTGGATGCGCTCGTTGAGCTTCTTGAGCTGATACTCGAAGCGCCGCTGCGTGACGATCAGGCGGAAGTCGAGGAAGTACTGCAGCATCGGCTTGATGCCGAGGCGGCGCGGCTGCGGAGGCGAACCGGCGGCGGCGCCCTCGTCGAGGAGCTCCGGCGGCACGAGGCACGTCATGTTGACGTGGAAGTTCGACTGCAGCGGCGTGTTCTTGAACAGGTACGCCATCACCAGCTCGGGGTCGCTCTCCTTCTTGATCTCGAGGACGATGCGGATGTCCGTCGTCGACTCGTCGCGCACGTCGAGCAGGTACGGCAGCTTGCGGCCGATGATCACTTCCGCGATCTTCTCGACGAGCGAGGCCTTGGTCATCGCGTACGGGATCGACGTGATGACGACGTCCTGACCGCCGCGCGGCTTCTGCTCGATCTTGTACTCGCCGCGGAGGCGGATCGTGCCGGAGCCCTCCTCGTAGATCTGACGAACCTCGACCTTGGAGTTCATCATCTGGCCACCGGTCGGGAAGTCCGGACCGTGGATGTGGCTCATCAGCGTGACGTGCTTGATGTTCGGATCGTCGGCGAGCGCGATCAGCGCGTTCGTGATCTCGCGCAGGTTGTGCGGCGGAATGTTCGTCGCCATACCGACGGCGATGCCCGTCGAGCCGTTGACGAGCAAGTTCGGCATGCGCGCCGGGAGCACGACAGGCTCCTCGGTCGAACCGTCGTAGTTCGGGCGCATGTCGACGGTGTCGAAGTCGAGCTCGGAGAGCAGCTCCATCGCCGGCGGCGCGAGGCGGCACTCGGTGTAGCGATACGCGGCGGCTTCGTCGCCATCGATCGATCCGAAGTTGCCGGAGCCGTCGACGAGCGGCACGCGCAGCGCCCAGTCCTGCGCCATGCGAACCATCGCGTCGTACACGGAGGCATCACCGTGCGGGTGATAGCGACCGAGCACGTTACCGACGACCGTCGCGCTCTTGCGATGCTTTGCATCGGGGCGCAGGTGGTTGTCGTTGAGCATCGCGTAGAGGATGCGGCGCTGCACGGGCTTCAAGCCGTCGCGGACATCCGGGAGTGCGCGGGACGTGATGACCGAGAGCGCGTAGTTCAGGTAGCGGCGACGCGCTTCGC
The DNA here is from genome assembly GCA_036499725.1 of Kofleriaceae bacterium. Lineage (GTDB taxonomy): Bacteria > Myxococcota_A > Polyangia > Haliangiales > Haliangiaceae > JABFXX01. The sequence goes on along the minus strand of DASYDE010000120.1, from coordinate 188,312 downwards.
TCTCGAGCGACGCATCGTGATCGCCAGGAACGGCGCTCCCGTCTCCACCGCCGCCACCGCCCGCACCACCGCCCCCAGAGCCTTTGGAGCCCTTCTTGGCAGCGGCTTTCGCCGGCTTCTCATCGCTCTTGTTGTCGGATTTCGACTTCTTGGCCATATGGTCTACCGACGGAGTGGGGCTCCCCGGTCCGGGGGCACCTTGCCCGGTCTCGGAGAAAAGTTCCAGTTGCTCCCGTGGCGGGAGATCACTGGAGGGTGGGCTCGTCATTCTCTTTGTCCTCGGGGAGGCCCGTGATATTGCTGGCCCTTCTCCGCCATGGTCAGCAAGCGAGGCTCTAGGGGCAAGAAAAGGTCTGCCGCCCCCCGATACTTGTCGGGGTCTGGGTCCCTTTCGGCCGCTCCGGCCCGTCGGGGAGGCGCCTGGGTGGCGCTCATCCTCGGCGCGCTCGTGGTGGTGAACCTCTACGTCTTCGTTTGGAACAAGAAGACGTCCGTTCCGGCGATCCAGGAGCAGGCGAAGAAAGCGGGCTCCGGCCTCAACGCCCCCGCCGCCGCCCTTCCGTCGGCTCCGCTCATCCCCGGCACCGTGATGCCGACGCAGCAGGCCAACGCCCCCGCCCCTGTCGCCCCTCCGGCGTCCATCGAGGGCAAGGTCGGCAAGTCCGACACGCTCGGCAAGATGCTCAAGAAGGCCGGTCTCTCGGGCTCCGAGGCCGACGAGGTCATCCGTTCACTGACGCCTGTCTTCGATTTCAAGCAGCTCAAGGCCGGCCAGCCGTTCCATATCGAGCGCGGCCCCGACGGCCGCATCAAGTCGTTCGAGCTGACCATCAGCAAGGTGCAAACGGTCCGTGCGGTTCGCGCTGCCAATGGCGAGCTCGAGGGCACGGCGGACAAGTCCGAGACGCGCATCGAGCAAAAGACGATCAGTGGTCGCGTCGACAGCTCGCTGTATGCGGCGATCAAGGCGGCCGGAGAATCGGGCGAGCTCGTCGGATTCTTCGTCGACGTGTTCGCGTACGACCTCGATTTCTACAACGATACGCACGAAGGCGACACGTTCCGCGTCGTCGTCGAGAAAGAGCTCAAAGGCACCGAGCTCGTCCGCTACACGCGCATCATCGCGGCGGAGTACAGCGGTAAGGCCGGCACGTTCCGCACGTTCGCGTGGAACGGCAAGTACTACGACGAGAAGGGCGCGTCGTCGGAGAAGACGCTGTTGAAGACGCCGCTCAAGTTCTCGCGCGTGTCGTCCAAGTTCGATCTCAAGCGCATGCATCCCGTGCTGCACACGCAGCGTGCACATATGGGGATCGACTACGCAGCGCCCGTCGGCACGCCGGTGTGGGCGGCCGCGTCGGGCATCGTCGAGTCGCGCGGTCCCGCGGGCGGCGCGGGCAACCTCGTCATGTTGAAGCATGACAACGGTTACGAGACTGCCTACATGCACCTCTCGAAGTTCGCGAACATCAAGGTCGGCGAGCACGTCGCCGCCAAGACCGTCATCGGGTACGTCGGGCAGACCGGCCTCGCGACGGGTCCGCACCTTCACTTCGGCGTGAAGAAGAACGGCGTCTACATCGACCCGTCGAAGTTGACGCCGATTCCGGGCAAGGGACTCGGCGGTAGCGACCTGATTGCCTACAAGGCAGAGGTCGGCAAGCTCTCGGAGCAGCTCGCGGCGATCGCGATCCCTGCTCCCCCCGTCGCGGCTGTGACCCAGCCGTCGCCGTCGGGAACTTAGAGTAAATCTGCCTTGCCGCGCCGCGGCTTAGTAGTCATGCTCAAGAGGTGCTGAAGCTCCTCGTCGGCATTCTGAAGGGCGCGGTGATCGGCGCCGCGCTCGGCTACGGCGCGAACCGTCTCGGGTGGGACTCGTTCTGGCTGACCTACGGGTTGATCGGCGCGATCGTCGGTCTGTTCGTTGGTAAACCGATCTGGCGCCTGCTGCTCGATAAGGACGCGACCATGTGGGTCTCGATCCTCAAGAGCGCGTTCGGTTTCGGCATCGGTGTTGGTCTCTGGGCCTTGGTCACCAAGGCGCTTCACCTGCACCTCGCGGTCGACGCCATCCCGACCGCCACGCACAACGTCTTTTTGTGGGGTCCGTCGCTCGGCGGCGCGATCGGCGCGGTGTACGGCGGCTTTGTCGAGCTCGACGACGCGATCGGCGACGGCGACAAGAACAAAGCCAAGGCCGCTCCAGCACAGAAGAAATCTCCGCCGAACAAGACAGAGAAGTAATAGTGTCGGCGCCGTGCGCGCCGTCGTCGCTTCTCTCTGCTTAGCCCTCGCCACGTTCGCCGCCTGCGGTGACAACGATGGCGCCGACATCGTGATCGTCGTTCCCGCCGCGTGGGAACCGCAGATCACGGAGCTCGTCGCCCGCATCCCGGCGAGCGACATCCGCGTCGTCACCGGCGAAGCTGCCGCGTCGCACGCGATCATCCTCGGCGATGACGCGACGATTCCGACGGAGGGCTTCCGCCTCGGGAACCTGCCGCACGAGGTCGACTCCAAGGACGACAACGACGGCCTGATCGTCAGCGCGCACGACGTTCTCGGCGCCCAGTACGGTGTCTCCGCGGCGCTCGAGGCCTACGGCTTTCGGTTTCGCCATCCGTACGACACGTACGTCCCGACCGTCCGCCATCTCCGCGCGTTCGATCCGACGACGCAGTCGCCCGCGATCAAGCGCCGCGGCTTTCAGTTCCACACGCTGCATCCCATCGAGCCGTACTTCGCGTTCTGGGAGCCGAGCGCGGACAACCTCGAGGACGCGAAGCGCATCGTCGACTGGACGATCAAGAACCGCGGCAACTACGTGATGTGGGTCGCGCTGAACAACATCGAGGAAGATCCGTCGCTGCGCCCGGACTGGATGGCGCACGAGAACGCGATCATCGACTACGCCCACTCGCGCGGCGTCGAGGTCGCACTCAACCTCCAGCTGTTCGGTCAGTCGAACCTGCAGCTCGCGTTCGATCTCTCGCGCGACAAGACCAACACGATTCCGATCCACGACGAGGTCGCATCGCGCCTCCCCATCATCACGACGCAGGGCGTGAAGTGGGACGTCTATCACCTGTCGTTCGGAGAGTTCTTCAACTCGGATCCCGACAAGTTCGTCGCGGCCGTCAACGAGGTCCACGACCAGCTCAAGGTGACGAATCCCGAGGCCGAGCTCCACGGCTATGTCCACGTCGGCGCGGCCCAGCGCATCGATTACATGGGCGAGAACCTCATCTACTACTTCCTCGTGAAGTTCACGAACCCCGAGGTCATCCCCGACATCCACTCGGTGATGTTCTTCAACCTGTTCGAGAACACCAACGGCGCGTACCAGAGCCAGTACTTCAACGAGCACCTCGACTATCTGCGCGAGCGGATGTGCGACAGCAAACCCGTGTCGTACGTGCCCGAGGACGCGTACTGGATCGCGTTCGACGATTCTCTGCCGCAGTTCTATCCGCTGTACGTCCGCAGCCGTCTCCACGATCTACAGCAGCTGCGCGCCGAGGACGGGCCGTGTGGCACCCTGCCCGCGCACATCCTGTTCTCGTCGGGCTGGGAATGGGGCTACTGGCTCAACGACGTCACCGCGCTGCGCGCGAGCTACAAGCTGCCGGCGTCCGCGCGCGATGCCATCGCGGAGCAGTACGCGCCCGATATGGGCCCCGATGTCGCGAACGTCATCGATCAGCTCCAGGTCGCGCAGCATCAGGCGCTCATGACCGACAACCTCGTCGGCTATTTCGCAGGCCGCGATAGCGTCATCGACCTCGGTCGCACCATCGACATCATCTCGCAGCCGGATCGCATCACGTTCGATCAGCTCGCGATGCCGGGCGTGGACCTCGACGCGTTCGAGCAGATGCTGATGCCGCCGCTCGAGCGCTACATCGCGACCGTCGACGGGCTCCAGAGCGCGCTCCACGGCTTCTCGATGGACGAGTCCCGCTGGTCGCGCGAGCTGCTCGACGGTATCGACATCGACGTGCTGCGCGCGAAGTTCGTGCACGCGTCGTACATCGCCGCGCTCGCGAGCATTCGCGGGGACAAGAATGGCGCCGAGCAGGCGTACGGAGAGGCGAACGACATCCTCGCCGACGCGCACATCGTCATCGACCATCGCCACAACGACCTTCACGACACGCATGGTCGTCGCCTCCTCGAGAAGAGCGAGAACGCGACCTCGTTCCAGTTCGGCTATCTCTACTTCGCAAATAACCTGTGCTACTGGCAGCGCGAGCTCGAGCAGCTCGACAACCTGCTGCACGGGACGAGTGGAAACCCGCCGAGCTGCTTCTACACGACGCTCTAGCGGTACAGCCCGTCGGGCGCGACCCGGCGGTGCGAGATCATGTCCCCCGTCGTCATCAGCGGTACTTGCTCATGTCCACGCGGAAGACCGACAACCCGGCGAGGAGTCCGCCCGCGACACCGACCACGATCCCGACAGCGGTGCCCAACGTGACGGACGTCGACCCCACGTTGAGCGGTATTTGCTCGAACGGATGGTCGGTCCACAGGCGCGAGATATGTTGGCCGTTCAGCGCGAGGGCGATGGCGATGCCTAAAGCGACGCCGATAAGCGCGAGCAACAGGCTCTCCTGCAGGACGAGACCCGCAAGTCCGCGACGCTTGACGCCGATCGCATGCAGCGCTGCGAACTCGGGCAGGCGTCCCAGGAGCGACGAGTACAGCGTGTTGATCGACGCGATGCCGGCACCGAGCGCGAGCAAGAGAGAGAAGCCCATCGCGAGCCGCACGAGACCCTCAGAATCGCCGCTGATGTTCTTGAGGTACTGCGGTTCGGTGAACGCCGCCAGGTTCTGTTTGCTGTTGGCGATCCAGTCGACGAACGCCGCGGCATCGGCAGGGGACTTGGTCTTCACGTAGAGGAAACCGAACAGCGCGTTAGCGCGGCGTCCCAGCTCGATGAAGAGCTGCTGTCGGTCGATCCAGACCTCTTGCTCCAAGATCGACTTGTTGCTCTGGAACACGCCGACGATAGGGTGCCGGTGCCAATCGCCACCGACATTGAAGCCCGCGAATACTCCTTCGAGCGTCTGGCCGATCACGATCTCGTCACTGCCCGGCGCCGGCGCGCGGCCTTTGATGATGTGAACGGTGTCATGCACCATGAACGCAACCGGGTCGATACCGCGGACACCCACCGAGATCGCGAGGCCCTTCGTCGTGCGCAGCTGCGTCGTGATGTAGAACTCGGGCGAGACCAGCACCGAGGTGTCCTGTTGCGCGATCTCGGGTCGAACGCGCACTCGGTCGTACGCTTCTTTACCAACCGAGCTGCCGCTCAGCGTGCTCGCACCGGGGGACATCACCACGACGGTGTTCGGGTTGCCGCCGACAACCGCCAGGTCGCGGATGTTCGAGGCGAACGAGACGATCAGAGTTCCGGTCGCCACGATGACCGTGTAGACGACGATGAGCGCCAGGTTCTCGAGCCAGCGCGCCTTGATCGAACGGAAGAGGTAGGTCAGCACGTTCCGCTCCTCAGGTTGATCGCAAGGCGGCGAGGATGTCGACGCGAGCCGCAATCCACGAGGGGATGACGCTGGCGACGATGCCGATGATGAGGGTCACCGCTGCGCCGGCAGCGAGCGACGATAGGTGGATGGTCACGAGCAAGTTGCCATTGCCAAACGGAATGCCCTTGTGGAACAGGAGCAACACCACGCCCATGCCGAGAATGCCGCCGAGCATGCACAGCGTGATCACCTCCGCTGCGACGAGCCTGAACACCTGACCGCTGCGGAACCCGATCGCGCGCATCGCTGCGAGAGCCTGCCGGCGCTCGCGCACGAGGAAGAGCACGGTGTTGAGCGTGATGAACATGGTGACGAAGAAGATCAGCACGGACACGATGCCGAGCATGTTGACGATGCTGTGGTTCTGGCTCGACTTCGACGCCACGTGATCACCCGCCGGACCTGCGGAGATCGGGACCTCCGCCGTCTTGAACATCTCTTCGATGGCGTTGATGGTGGGCTCGACGTCCTTACGGTCGGCGACCTCGATGAGCCAGTCGGTGATGCGCCCCTCGCGCTTGCCGAGAACGTCGTTGACGTACTCGTAGTGCAGGACCATGTTCACCTTGTTGGCGCCCCCTCGCGCGATGCCGACGCAGTTACCCGTGATCGGTCCGCCCGAGGTCGTGATCGTGTACTGGTGCCCTTCCTGGATGCCTAGCTTCGCGGCGGTGAGCTCGCCGACGATGAAGGCCGTGCGGTCAGCGCGATAGCGTTCGACCATAGCGGGCGTGGTCGGGAACCAGATGCCGTCTTTGTTGAAGACGGTGAAGTAGCTCTCGTCGGCGCCGAATGCCGGGAAGTGATAGTTCTTCTCGACGTTTTGCCCACCGTAGGTCTGCGTTCGGCACACCGTCTTGAAGTGCGGCAGCTCCTTGAACTTGGCGGTATCGGACTCTTTGAGCCAAGCGCCGTAGAAGTAGAGAGGCTCGACGACGATCAGCGGCTGATCCATCAGCACGTCACCGGTGGCGAAGAAGCTCCGCCCGGCGGCGAACACCGTGGTCAATGAAGCCACGAGCGCGACGGAGAAAATCAGCGCGAGGTTGCGCGCGAGCCGCTGGCGAAGGTTGCGACGGATGATCGTGAATATCGTCATCGGCTGTGCGGAGTCGTTCTCACGATATCAGCTTCACGCGTTCGCGCGTATGATGTGGCAAAGGATTCGCCATGATCGATCGCTCGGTCGCCATCCAGATCGCCATCGCCGGGCGCGTGCTCGCGCAGGCGGGACTCGCGGCCAACCTCGGCAATCATCTCAGCGTCGTCCACGAGGGGCGCATCCACGTCAACGCGTTCGGACGGAGCCTCGCGGCGCTCCGGCCCAGCGATGTTGTTGTCGTCGACGGCAACGGCAAGGTGATCGAGGGGAGCGGCCGAGTGAACGACACCATCCTCCTCCACAGTGTTCTCCACGAGCTCGTCCCAACGGCAGCGGCGATCGTGCACACCCACGCGCCGAACATTCTCACCGCGGGTACGCTCCGTGTGATTCCAGAGGTCTACGATCAAGAGTCGACCCTGCTCGCCGAGGACGTCGCGATCCACGACGAGGAATACGAAGGGCCGACCGATCGCGCCGAGCGAATCGCCCCTCTCGCGCGCGTATTGCAATCTGTGAACGCGGTGCTGCTCCCCAACCACGGCGCGCTCACGGCTGGCAAGAGCCTGTTCTTGGCGACGCTTCGCATGCTGCGCCTCGAGGCGATGGCGAAGCGCCACCTCGAGCTACACGTCACGGCGGCCGCACTTGGCCGCACACCGCGCCCGACCGACCGCGACGTCGCGGTGAGCACCCGCGATAGCCTGAACGCCATGGCCGACCGCCACAATGTTGGAGAGCTGTACTGGCGCGACTGGATCGAACAGGTCAAGCGCGTCGACCCGAGCTTCGACACGGCTGGATTTCTAGACTAGTTCGATCGTGTTACCGTTCGAACCATGAGCGAATCGCTTGGTGTCCGCTACATCGACGTCACCAAGACATATCGGCAAGGCGGTCAGGATCTGAGCATCTTGCGTGGCGTGAGCTTCGACGTCCAACCCGGCGAGTTCATCGCGCTGATGGGACCATCGGGCTCGGGCAAGTCGTCGCTGCTCAACTTGACCTCCGGCCTCGACAAGGTGACCTCCGGCCAAGTCATTGTCGGGCGAGATCAACCCTCGCTGATGACGGACAACCAGCTCTGCGACTGGCGACTCCGCAACATCGGTTTCATCTTTCAGCGCTATCACCTCCTCAACGTGCTCAACGCAGAAGAGAACGTCGAGATGCCGCTTCTCCTGACGGGGCTCTCCTCTGCGGAGCGCAAGCAGCGCGTCCACACCGCGCTCGATCTCGTCGAGCTCACCGGGCGCGCGAAGTCGTTCCCGAAGCAACTCTCCGGCGGTGAAGAGCAGCGCGTCGCGATCGCGCGAACGATCGTGAACGATCCTGCCGTCATCCTCGCCGACGAGCCGACGGGCGATCTCGACACGAAGTCGGCGGAGTCGATCCTCGGCTTGCTCACGATGCTGAGCCAGCAGCTGAAGAAGACGATCATCATGGTCACGCACGACCGGACCGCCGCGTCGTACGCGCACCGCACGCTGCATCTACAAAAGGGAATGTTCTCGGAGACCCCGCCTCCGGAGCACGCCCATGCCTACGTCTGACATTCTGATCGTCGGTGCCGGCGCGCTCGGCAGTCTGCTCGGTGCTCGCCTCGCTGGCGCGGGAGTCTCGGTGCGCCTGGTCGCTCGCGGAGCGCATGCCGAAGCGATCCGCAAGGACGGCCTGCTGTTTCGTCGTCCCGGTGCCGATGCGCGCGTGAACGTCGATGTACTGGACCACCCCGAACGGCGGGACGGGACGATCGTCTTTCTCACCAGCAAGGCACCTGACGTTGCTGCCATCGCGAGCGATCTTGCCGCGCGTTGTGGCGACGACGTCCCGACGGTGTGCTGGCAGAACGGCGTGCGCAGCGAAGCAGATGCGTCGGCGGCGCTGCGCTCCGTCTACGGTGCGACCACGAGCAGCAACGCGAGCGTGCCCACGCCGGGCGTTGTCGTCGAAGCGCGACTCCTGCCGTGTGCCATTGGGAGATATCCGAACGGGGACGACACGATGTGCTCATCTGTCGTCGAACTGCTCGTCCGTGCCGGACTGCCAGCGGTGGTCGAGCCAGACATCATCGCGGTGAAGTGGTCCAAGATCTTCGGCAGCGTCTTCGGCGCGGTCGTTGCGGTCGTCGATAAGCCGCCGTCCGATCCGGAGATGCGCCCGTTCTTGATCGAGCTCTTGGTGGAGACGCTCACGTGTGTGCGCGCCGCCGGAATCACGCTCAAGCCCGTGCCGGGCCAGCCAGATCCCGAAGCGTGGATCGCGCAGCTGCGCGCTGGCGGTGGGCCTGCACCAGCGACGAGCACCGACGAGACGTTCCGCATCCGTACGTCGACCTGGCAGGACCTCACCCAGCGTCGCCCGCGCAACGAGGGTGACTTCCTCAACGGCGCAGTCGTCGAGCTGGCCGCGCGCCATGGAGTTGCCGCGCCGCTCAACCGCGCGGTGCAGCAGGCGCTCGCAGATCTGGCCGCTAAAGAATTGGGGCCAGGTGCCTACACCGTAGGCGATCTGCGCCGTCTGGCGACCATGTTTCGGTAGCCACAGCTCCCTGAGCGTTGGTTGTCACGACCGGAACGCTGCCCTATAGTTTTTGAAATGGAGCAGCCATCTGCCGTCGAGCGCGCGAAGGCGGTGATCGCGCCCTACCTCGACCGGCCAGGCATGCTCGGCGCGTTCTTGACCGGTGGCGCCGCACGACCGTTTGGCGATGCGCTGTCGGATCTCGACATCATCTGTGTGTACGAAGACGAGGCGTACGCGGCGGTCGAAAAAGACAAGCGCGTGGTCGCTCACTACGAAGGCGAAGGCGCCAGCCGGCGGAAGATTTACGACTTCCTGCAGCTGTCCAAGAGTCGTATCGAAGAGCAGCTCGAGAGCAAGCTCGATCACCTGCGCTGGGGCTTTCAGCACGGAATCGTGCTCCACGATCCGACCGGGTGGCTGACGAGAGCCGTGCATGCGGCAGCACAACTGCCCGACGATATTCGCGAGGCTCGCGTCCGCGCGCATTGCTACGAATACCTCTGGGCCGAGTACCGCGCCGAGCGCGCCTCGAAGCGTCCGCATGTCGCGTTCATGGCCGGAGCACTTCGCTCGACCGGCCTCATCGGTCTGTGCAAGGCACTGCTCTGCGCCGCCGGAATCTGGCCGTCGAAGCTGCAGTGGCTCACGCACGAGCTGGCCATTCTGGGCGCTCCTGCAGAGCTCGTCTCCGAGCTCGAGCACGCGTTCGGGCACCTCGATACGCACAACGAAAAAGTCAGGCCCCTCGCGTTCGAGTGGCTGGCATCCAAGGGCTATAGCTTTCAGTTCGATTCGACGGCGGTTGCCATCTGGGGTGTCGGGTCGCCAGACGGAATCGACGCGATCGAGACCTGGGTTCGCACGCACTGACGAGCTGAACAGTGAGTTCCGCACGAGTGCTTATTTCGGACGCTGCTGTCCTCGCACGGGGATGCGTTGGACGTCGACGACGTCTAGAGTAGCGCTCGGGTCGAGGAAGTATGGAGGCCACGCTCTTCGGAAGTTTCGAGCGCGTCGTGGCTGCCCAGCCCGACCGGATCGCAGTACGCGAGGCAACGCGGACGTGGACGTACGCGCAGCTCCTCGCGCGCGTGAACGCGATCGCTGCGCACCTCGACGAGCACGGCGCGGGTGATCGCGTCGCATGCCTGCTGTCGCACGGTGGCGAGATGGTTGCTGCGATCTTGGGCGTGCTCGCAGGCGGTCGCGCGTACGTGACGCTCGATCCGACGCACCCCACCGATCGATCGAGGTTCGTGCTCGCCGATAGTGGCGCGACAGCGCTCCTTCACGATGCGGCCCACGCAGCGACGGCGACACGCCTCGCCGGCGACGTACCGCGCGTCCGCGCCGACGAAGCGACCGAGGGACGCGTTCCAGCACGCCGGCCCACACCCGAGACGCTCGCGTATTGCCTGTACACGTCGGGCTCGACGGGGCGCCCCAAGGGCGTACCGCAGGTGCACGCGAACGTGCTGCATTTCATCGACGCCTATAGCCGCTGTCTCGCGATCGAGCCCACCGACTCTGTCTCTTTGCTGTCGACGTTCGCGTTCGATGCTGCCGTCGTCGACGTGTTCTCCGCGTTGCTCGCGGGCGCGACGCTATGCCCGTATGACTTGCGCGACGCCGGTCTCGCGGGCCTGTCCACGATGCTCGTCGACCGCGGCGTGACGATCTATCACTCGACGCCGACGGTGTTCCGCGAGCTCGCGCAGATGGAGCCGCGCCTCTCTCCGCGCATTCGCGCTGTCGTGCTCGGCGGTGAGGAGGTGCGCGCCGCAGACGTCACGCAGTTCCGCGCCGCGTTCGCTCCGAGCGCGATCCTCGTCAACGGCTACGGCATGACCGAGTGCAGCTGGGCGCTGCTGAACGTGCTGCGGCCGGACGACGAGATCGCGCGCGCGACCGTGCCGATCGGTTGGCCGATCGACGGTGTCCGCATCCGGCTCGAGCCCGTCGACGACGAATCCGCCCCCGAGGGCGTCGGCACGATCGTGATCGAGTGCGCTCACGTCGCGGGGCGATACTGGCAACGGCCCGACGAGACCGCCGCCGCGTTCCCGGTCCCGGGTACGTATGTGACGACCGATTTTGGGCGACAGCTGCCCGATGGTCGGTTCGAGTTCGCGGGGCGCAAGGCATCCCACGTCAAACTCCGTGGCTTTCGCATCGACCTTCGCGAGATCGAGGCTGTCGTCCTCACTCATCCAGGCGTGCGCGAGGCCGTCGTCGATCTACGTGCGACAGTGCGCGGCGACGAGTTGATCGCATACGTGGCTGGCCGTCCCGGGCACGAGCCGCCGGACATCGTCGCGCTGCGCGCGCATCTGAGCGCGAAGCTTCCCGGCTACATGCTGCCAGCGGCTGTCGTGCGGATGGCTGCGCTCCCGCGCGGCGCGACCAACAAGATCGATCGCCGCGCGTTGCCCGCGCCGGAAGCGCACACGCGCACGCGCACTCAGCACTTGGCGCCGCGCACTGCAACAGAGCAAGCGATCGCTGCGATCTGGCAGGACGTGCTTGGCGCCAAGCGCATCGGTGTCCACGACGACTTCTTCGCGCGCGGCGGTCACTCGCTCATCGCGAATCGGGTCACGGCCGCCATTCGCACGCAGCTTGGCGTCGAGTTGCCACCACGCGCGCTGTTCGAAGCGCCCACGCTTGGGCCATTCGCATCCAGAGTCGACGCGGTCCGCGAGAAAGCGCCCGCCCGCGCAACTCCGCTTGTCGCGGCGCCGCGAGACGAGCGCCCGCCGCTGTCGTTCGCGCAGCAGCGCCTCTGGTTCCTGCATCAGCTCGAGCCCGACAGCCGCGCGTATCACCTCCATGCATCGCGTCGACTCGAGAACCTGGACGTTGCTGCGCTGCGCTCCGCGTTCGAAGCGCTCGCTGCGCGTCACGAGATCCTGCGCACGAGCTTCCCCGCCGTCGATGGCGCTCCGTACCAACGCGTCCACGCGACCGCGCCGAGGAGCATCGCGATCGACGATGCGCGCGGACTTACCGAACGTGCGCAGCTCGATCGCATCGCCGCCCGCGAGCTCGCCATGGATCTCCCGTTCGACCTCGCTGCTGCGCCTCCGATCCGCGTCGAGCTCGTTCGCGTCACGGAGACGGCGTACGTGCTGCTCTGGACGCTGCACCACATCCTCACCGACGGTGGTTCACGCGACGTGATGGAGCGCGAGCTGTGGACGCTCTACGACGCCTTCGCGACAGATGTGCCGCCGTCGCCAATCGATCCGCTACCGCTCCAGTACGCCGACTTCGCCGCGTGGCAGCGCACGTGGCTTGTAGGGACCGAGCTCTCGCGCCAACTCGCGTTCTGGACGACGCAGCTCGCCGGTGCACCGCCAGAGCTCGCGCTGCCGCGCGTGGGATCACGACCCGCGTTCGAGGGAAAGCGCGTGACCGCGCGGTTGCCGACCGCGCTCGCCGAACAGCTGCGCGCTCTCGCGCACCGACGCGGCGCGACACTGTTCATGACGTTCGCGGCGGCTCTCCGCGCGACGTTGGCGCGGTACAGCGGCCAGAGCGACGTCGTGATCGGTGCGCCGATCGACAACCGGAGTCACGCCGAGCTTTCCGGCCTGATCGGAATGTTCGCGAACACGGTCGCGCTGCGCGGCGAGGTCCGCGCCGACGACACGTTCGCGTCGCTCCTGGTCCGCGAGAAGGCGATCGCTCTCGACGCGTACGAGTACCAGCACACACCGTTCGAGCTCGTGGTCGACGCTCTCCACGTCGAGCGTGCGCTCGGACGCTCGCCCGTGTTCCAGGTGATGTATCAGCACGTCGAGGAAGGCCCTCCTGTGCGCGGCGAAGTCGTCGACACGGGACGCGCTCCCGTCGCGCCGGTCGATCTCACGATCGAGAGCTGGTCGCGCGGCGGCGAGCTGGGCATCGATATCGTGTTCGACATCGCTCTCTTCGACGCGTCGCTGATCACGCGGTTCACGCATCACGTCGAGCGCTTTCTCGCCGAGGCTGCTGCCGATCCGCATCGCCAGCTCGTCGATCTAGATCTGCTCGATTCCGAGGAGCGCCGACTTCTCTCGAGCTGGGGCACCGGCCCATCGGCGGCCGTTCCCGACGCGTGCTTGCACCAGCTGATCGAAGCGCAGGTCGATCGCAACCCGGAAGCGCTCGCCGTCGTCTGCGAGGGCGAACAGCTGACGTATCGCGAGCTAGACGAGCGCGCGAACCAACTCGCCCATCACCTCCGTGCGCGCGGCGTGGGCCCCGAGATGCGTGTCGGACTCCGCGTTCGGCGCTCGGCGGACCTGATGGTGGGCCTGCTCGGCATCCTCAAAGCAGGCGGCGCATACGTACCTCTCGATCCGAAGTATCCGGCGGCGCGGCTCGCGTTCATGGTGGAGGACAGCGGAGCGACGGTCGTCGTCACGGAGGACAAGCTGACAGCATGCGCTCACCAGTCGAGGACGCGCGTCGAGCCGATGACGCGGCCCGAGCACCTCGCGTACGTGATCTACACGTCGGGCACGACGGGTCGCCCCAAAGGCGTCATGGTCGAGCATCGCCACATCGTGAATTTCGCGTTGCGATGGGGCGCCATCGAGCGCCTGACACCGGCGGACCGCGTACTGCAGATGGCCTCGCTCTCGTTCGACGGTAGCGTCAGCGAAATCTTCCCCGCGTGGTTGTTCGGCGCGACGCTCGTCATGCGCGGCGAGGAAGTTCCAGCAGCGCACGAGATCTTCGGTGCGGCGTTCGCGGGAATAACTGTCGCGTTCTTTCCGACGGCGTACTTCCACACGCTCGACGGCCAGGATGCTCCGCGATCGCTGCGACTCGCTTACTACGGTGGCGAACGAGTCTCTCCCACGCACGCGCGGTCGTGGCTCGAGCGTGCGCCGCACTGCGCGCTGCACAACGTCTACGGTCCCGCCGAGGCAAGCTGCATCACCACGACGATGCAGCTAACCCTCGCCGAGCTACCGCCAGGCCGCGAGACGCCGATCGGGCGCGCGATGCCTAACTATTCTGTTCAGGTCCTCGACGCACATCGGCGGCTCGTACCGATCGGTGTGATCGGCGAGCTCTACATCGGCGGCGAGAGCGTCGCGCGCGGCTACCTCGGTCGCCCGGAGCTGACGGCTGAGAATTTCGTCGCGAATCCGTCGGGAGAAGGACGTCTGTATCGGAGCGGCGATCTCGTACGGTGGCGCGCCGACGGGATTCTCGAGTTCATCGGGCGTATCGATCAGCAAGTAAAGCTGCGCGGGTACCGCATCGAACTGGGCGAGATCGAGGCCGCGTTGCTCGCGCAGCCAGCGGTCGACGGAGTCGCGATCGTCGTGCGCGAGGACAGGGCCGGCGCGCCGCGGCTAGTTGCCTACGTGGTGGGGCATGCGTTGAACGTCGCAACACTCGCGACAGAGCTCGCCACGATGCTCCCGGAGTTCATGGTGCCATCCGCATTCGTCGTGCTCGACGAACTGCCGATGACCGCGAACGGCAAGCTCGATCGCGCGGCGCTACCCGCGCCCGAGTTGGAGAAAGCAGCGGAGTTCATCGCGCCGCGAGACGCGATCGAGACGACGATCGCCGATGTGTGGAGCGGCGTGCTCGGCGTGGACCGCGTGGGCCTGCACGATGATTTCTTCGCTCTCGGAGGTCACTCGCTTTCCGCAACGCGGGCCGCAGCTGCGATCCGCACGCGCCTCGGCGTCGAGCTACCGCTGCGCGCGTTCTTCGAGGCACGCACGCTCGCATCCCTCGCTGCGCGGGTTGCCGCGGCAGGCACGGCGCGCGTGGCCGCTCTCCCCCTCGTCGCGAGGCCACGTGGGGAACGCCCGCTTCTCTCGTTCTCGCAGCAACGCTTGTGGTTCCTGCATCAGCTCGCGCCCGAGAGCCGCGCGTATCACCTCGGCGAGTCCCGCCGGATCGAACACCTCGATGTAGACGCACTGCGCCGCGCATTCGAGGCGCTGATCGCGCGCCACGAGATTCTGCGCACGAGCTTCCCCGCCGTGGACGGCGTGCCGTACCAGCGCGTCCATCCGGCCGCTGCGTGGGAGCTGCGCGTCGAGGATGCGCGCCCATTCGATGCAGCTGCCGTCATCGCGGCCGTGCATACTCGTCAGCGTCTTCCGTTCGATCTCTCCACGGGACCGTTGCTGCGCACCGACGTCGTGCGCGTCACCGACGATGCCCATGTCCTCGTCCTCACGCTGCATCACATCGTCACCGATGGTTGGTCGCAGGATCTGATCTGGCGCGACCTGTGGGCGTACTACACGGCGTTCGCGTCGCGTCGCGTCCCGTCGCTCGCTCCCCTCCCCCTGCAGTACGCCGACTTCGCCGCGTGGCAGCGCGCGTGGATGAGCGGCACCGTGCTCGAGCGTCAGCTCGCCTTCTGGACGACTCGCCTGCGCGATTCACCCGAAGAAACCGTACTCCCAGTCGCCCGTCCTCGTCCCACGAGACCGACCGAGCGCCACGCTGCGGTGGAGACTCGTCTCCACGCGAACGTCTCCGCAGCCCTGCACGCTCTCGCGCAACGCGAAGGCGCGACGCTGTTCATGGTCTTACTCGCGGGCTTTCGCGCGCTGCTCTCCTGCGTCACGGGCCAGAACGACGTCGTGATCGGAACACCGATCGCCGGCCGCAACCGCCGCGAGATCGAGGAGCTCGTCGGGTTCTTCATCAACACGCTCGCTCTACGAGGCGAGGTCTCTCCGGACGACGCGTTCACCTCCGCGCTCGCACGCGAGAAAGCTGGCGCGCTTGCGGCCTACGATCATCAGGATATCCCGTTCGAGCTCGTCGTCGAAGCGCTCCACATCGAGCGCCGAATCGACATCACGCCGCTGTTCCAGATCTGGTTCGTCCACCAGAACATGGCAACTCGACCGCTCCCCGAAGGAGTCTCCGCGTACGGAGCCGCCATCGAGGAGGCGAGCAAGTTCGATCTCGCGCTCTACAGCCAAGAGCGCGACGGCACCATCGAGCTGTCCTGGCACTACAACCCCGACCTCTTCGACGCGCCGGCCATCCAGCGGATCGTCGCCCACTACGAGACGTTGCTCGCCGCCGTCGTCGCACATCCCGGTCGGCGGATCGCGGACTCACTCCCCGGCGCGGTCGTGGCGCGATCTGCGCCGCGGATTTCCCAGGCACGCACCTCGACCGCCGACTTTGTCGAAGCGCGCACGCCGCTCGAGCTCCAGCTCGCCGATGTCTGGCGCGACCTCCTTCACGTCGAGCGAGTCGGTCGGCACGACAACTTCTTCGCGCTCGGCGGTCACTCGCTTCTCGCGATTCGCCTTCTCACCGGAGTGAAACGCCGTCTCGGCGTCACGATTCCTCTCCGCGAGCTCTTTGTCGACCCGACGCTGGCTGGTCTCGCCGCGAGAATCGGCCAAACGCGTGCCACCGGTCGTGCGGTCGATCGCCCCGCCCTCCATGCATCCGCCACGCGGCGCGCTCGCCTTCCTGCTGCCTTGCGCGGCGTCTTCAAGCTCAACAAGATGATGAGCTCCGACCGGTTCGCCCGGCACGTCTGGTCTACGTGGATCGATGGTCCTCTCGACGTCCGCTCGCTGGAGCGCGCCGTGGCCGCGATGCGCGTACGTCACGCCCTGTTGCGCACCCGCTTCTTCGAAGAGAGAGGGCGCGAGATGCTCGAAGTCCTCGCCCTGGCCGACGTCGAGCGCTTCGCGGTGCTCGAACGCGCGGATCTGAGCTCCTTGTCAGCGGCGGAGCAGGAACAGGCCGACGCCGAATTTCATCAGCACGTGAGCTTTCGCCCGCTCGACGTCAGTCACGGCGAGGTCATGAGCGTCGCGTTGAGTCGGTGGTCGGCGACTCGCCATCGCCTCACGGTGTCACTCCACAACATCGTGTCCGACGCCGAATCACTAATGATCTACGTCAACGAGCTGTGCGAGCTCTGGCGTGCATTCGCGGAGGAGCCCGAGCGCGATCCCCTCGCGATCTTGCCACCTGCCCCACTCCAGTATCACCACCTCGCCGACTATCTCGAACGCGTGCGCGAATCGGAGCTAGGGAGAGCGCAGCGCGCGTTCTGGAAGTCGCGTCTCGAAGACTTTCAAGCTCTCGAGCTCCCGATCGACTCGCCACGCGACGAGGTCGATGCACGACGTGAAGCGAACGCCGGCATCGTCGCGTTTCGGTCGGGCTCCGTGGAGCACACGCTCTCGAACGAGATCCTGATCGCGATCGAGGAGAGTGCCGAGCGCCGGCGCGCAACCGTGATGTCGACGCTCGTTGCCGCGATGGCCGGCTATCTGAGCGAACGCACGTCGCAACACGACCTCGCCTTCATCACCCGGCTCAGTCATCGCTACATCCCTGGTCTCGAACGCACGCTCGGCTTTCTCGTGAATCCAATCGTGTTGCGGATCTCGACCGCGGGCGCCCCCGCGTTCTCCCAGCTCGTCGAGCGGACGCACGCCGTGGTGACCGATGCGTTCGATCATGGCGAGTGCGACATCTTCGAGATCGCGCCGTACAGCGCGTTCCGGCTCTGTCTCGTCTACACGCGCGCGACGCCCGGAGGCGAGTTGCCGCTGCCCGACGGCAACACGGCGATCCAGGCGCCGCATCCGGGCGCGTCGGGTGGAAGTCAGATCGGCTACGACCTCCTGCTCTGGCTGAAGCATCACAACGACCGAGTGACGCTGTACCTCGCATACAATCTGGAGCTCTTCCGCGACACCACCGCGGCGACTCTCCTCGACGGTTACGTCAGCTACCTCGGTCGCATGATCGCGATCGACTGACCGTCACCGGCGATGACTCTCACGTGTGCAGGTGGGAGCCAGATCGGTCCGAGATGCCACGGCCGCCGCAGTCCTGGACGGTTACGTTAAGTACTTGGAAACGTGTCGGAGCTGACACAATCGGATTGAATACCATTCGGCAGACGGCCGATACTATGGACCTGTGCATTTTCGGCCACGAAGTCGTTGTTGTAGGGTCGCCTGATGCCGGGAGTGGGCACCACGCTGACCGCCATCTGGGCGCGCCTATTAGATATAGATCACATCGGCGACTCCGATTTCTTCGCACTCGGCGGTCATCCCGCATTGCTCATGCTCGTCGGCGCGGAGATCCGCGAAGCGTTCGGCGTGGAGCTGTCGCAACGGCAGCTGTTCGACGCGACGACGATCGCTAGCCAGTCGGTGCTCGTTGCGTGTGCGCTCGTCCAGCGAGTGCGCGACCTCGATCCGGCCACCGCCGAGTCCCTCCTCGCAGAGTAACCCCGAGGGATGCGGTCATTCGTTTCGTCCTGAGCATGAACCTGCCCTATTTCGGGCGGCCCGGCGGAGCGCTGAAGTGCAACCGCCGGTTGATGGAAGCGCTCGGCCGCGCGGGGCACGACGTCGAGATCGTGGTGCCGTGGTTCGGCAGCGGCGCAACGGGACGATCGCGCGCGCGCGTGCTCGAAGCCCTGCGCGCGGATGGTGTTCGCGTTCGCGAAGAGCGCGGCGTCGATGTCGTATCGCTCGACGGGGTCGAGGTTCACGTCGTCGCGGATCCAGGAGAGCTGCGCAGCTACCTCGTCCGCCACATCCGCGACCGCGCTCCCGATCGCGTGCTGATCTCGACAGAAGACCCGGGGCACAGCTTGCTCGAGGGCGCTCTCGAGGCCGCCCCGGATCGCGTGATCTATCTCGTCCACACGCCCACGTTCCTGCCATTCGGACCGCAGGCGTTCTTCCCGAGCGCGCGCCGCACGCGATTGGTAGCCGCCGCGCGTCGCGTGATCACCGTGAGCCATGCGACGGCCGCGTACATCCGCGAGCACGCGGGGATCGAGGCGGACGTCGCGGCGTTTCCCGTCTGGGATCCGCCACCGTATCCGCGGCTCGGCGCGTTTGAACGGGGCTACGTCACGATCATCAACCCGAGCGAGGTGAAGGGCGGCGCGATCTTCAAGGCGCTAGCCCGCGATCTGCCCGACGTCGCGTTCGCGGCCGTCCCCACCTGGGGCACGACCGAGCGCGACCTCGACGAGCTGCGCGCGAGCGGTAACGTCACGCTGCTCGAACCTCTCGCCGACATCGATCGCCTGTTCGAGCGAACACGCGTGCTGCTCGTGCCGTCGCTATGGCACGAGGCGTTCGGCCTGGTCGTCGTCGAGGCGATGCTGCGGGGCGTCCCGGTGATCGCGAGCAATGCAGGCGGACTCCCCGAGGCCAAGCTCGGCACGCGGTTCGTCCTCCCCGTGCGGCCGATCGAGCGCTTCAGCGACATCCTCGACGAGAACCTCATCCCGATCCCCGAGATACCGGCGCAAGACATCGGTCCGTGGCGAGCAGCGGTGCAGCAGCTGCTCGGCGACCGCGCGCTGTACGAAGCCGAATCCGACGCGTCGGCGCACGCGGCGGAAGCGTTCGTGCGCAGCGTGACGCTCGAGCCGTGGGAGACGTTGCTCGCCGAACCGGCGACGCGACGCGCGCCACCCTACGAGGTCGTCGAGACCGATCCGCTCCGCGCACGGCTGTCGGCGTGGCCGCCCGACCGGTTGACGAGGCTCGTCGCGAACGCGCAGGAGTGGCTCGCGCGTGCAGAGCGCGACGCGGCGTACTGGCGCGACTTGCTCGCCTCTCAGCCCGAGTCGTCCGCCCTGCCCGCAGATCGTGCCGCCGCGCGCGGTACAGCCCACGAGACGGTCCTCGCCCCGCTGACTCCGCCGTTGCGGGAGGCCGCGAGCGAGCATGCAGACGTCGCGACGAGCCTGCTCGGTACGCTTGCGGTGCTCGTCGCTCGTCACCGCAGAGACGACGGCGCGATCGTCGGTGTGCCGGTTGTTCCGGCGCGCGTGCGAGTCGATGGGACCGCGACGTTCCGCAGCGTGCTCGCTGATCTCGCGGTCGCTCGCGAAGCGGTGCTCGCGCACCCGCGCCACCATGCCTTCTCCGTCTTCCCCGTCGTGTTCGACGCCGACGGAGGCCCGGCGCGCGACGGCGAGGAGGTCCGACTCTCGCTCGCTGGCGACGTACTCGCGTGGCACTACGACCCCGCACGCTTCGACGGAGCGACGATCGCCCGCATCGCCCGTCGGTTCGAGGTGCTGCTCGCGGCGTTGGCCGCCGAGCCCGATGAGCCGGTCGTGCGCGCCGACATGTTGCCCGCCGACGAGCGGCGCGTGCTCGCAGCGTGGAACGCGACGCACGCCGCGGGAGACGAGCGCACGGTCGTCGACGTGTTCGAGGCCAGTGTCGACGGGCACCCCGCGCATGTCGCGGTACGTGATGCCCATGGCGAGCTGACCTACGCGCAGCTCGACGCGGCGGCGAACCGCCTCGCCCATCACCTTCGCGCCCGCGGCGTCCTGCCCGGCACCGAGATCGCGGTGTGCATGCAGCGATCGACGCACCTGCTCGTCGCGCTCGTCGGCATCCTCAAGGCGGGCGCCGCGTACGTCCCGCTCGATCCCGGCGATCCACGCGAGCGGCTCGCGTTCATGCTCGGCGACGCCGGTGTCCAGCTCGCGCTCGTCGACGACGCTGGTCGCGCAGCTCTCGCGAACTCGGCACCTGCGCTGATCAGCATTCCGCTCACCGCAGCAGCGCCCTCGACGCGGCCGGCGATCGCGATCGATTCGCAGCAAGCTGCGTACGCGATCTACACGTCGGGCTCGACGGGCAAACCCAAGCGCGCGACGAACCGGCACGCCGGCCTTTCGAACCGCCTGTGGTGGATGCAGCAGGCGTATCACCTCGATGCGAGCGATCGCGTGGTGCAGAAGACGCCGATCACGTTCGACGTCTCCGTGTGGGAGCTGTTCTGGCCGTTGATCGCGGGCGCGACGCTCGTCATGGCGGCACCCGGCGGGCATCGCGATCCGCGCTACCTCGTGGATCTGTTCGAGCGCGAGCGCATCACCACCGCGCACTTCGTGCCGTCGATGCTCGAGCTGTTCCTCGAGCAGTCCGACGTCGAGCGGTGTACAGCGTTGCGCCGCGTGATCGCGAGCGGTGAAGCGTTGCCGCGCGCGGTCGCGGACGCGTTGCTGTCGCGCATCAGCACCGAGCTGCACAACCTCTACGGCCCGACCGAAGCGTCGATCGACGTCAGCTATCACGCGTGCGTGCGCGGCGATGCGCGACCCAGCGTACCGATCGGCCGGCCGATCGCGAACGTGCAGCTCCACGTCCTCGACGCGCAGGGCGCACAGACGCCGATCGGCGTCGCGGGCGAGTTGCACATTGCCGGTGCGGGACTCGCGCTTGGTTACGGCGGGCGCGCTGATCTGACCGCGGCGCGCTTCCTCCCCGATCCGTTCGGCCAGCCCGGCACGCGTATGTATCGCACCGGTGATCTCGCGCGGTGGGCGAGCGACGGGGAGCTCGAGTATCTCGGCCGCATCGATCACCAGGTGAAGATCCGCGGCCACCGCATCGAGCTCGGTGAGATCGAAGCTGCGCTCGCGCCGCATCCGGCCGTGCAGCGCGCGGTCGTCATCGTTCACGAGGCGCCACCGCCGATCGGGCGCAGGCTCGTCGCGTATGTCGTTCCCGCGGCGGGGCACGCGGTCGACACCGTCGCTCTGCGCGCACACCTCGCGACGCTGCTCCCCGAATGGATGGTACCGGCGGCGTTCGTCTCGCTCGAGGATCTGCCGCTCACCCCGAGCGGCAAGCTCGATCGCAAGCGCCTCCCCGCCCCGGAACAACAGCTCCAACATGTATCGAGCCGCGTCGCGCTCGACGAGATCGAGGAGCAGGTCGCGAACATCTGGGACGCCTTGTTCGGTCGAGCGCTCGGCCTCGATGAGGACTTCTTCGACGCTGGCGGCAACTCGCTGATGGCGGTTCGCCTGCTCGGCCGCATCGAAGTGCAATTCGGCGTGCGACTCGCGCTGACGGTCGTGTTCGAGTCGTCGACGATCCGGACGCTCGCGGCGACGTTGCGCGCGCGCCCCGCACGCACCGCGGTCACCGTCACGTCCGCGCCCGCTGTCGTGTCGCGAGTGTTGATCCTGTCGACCGAGTATCCGCCGATCGCTGCTGGCGGGCTCGGCACGCACGTGCGCGAGCTCGCTCGTGGCCTGTGCGCGACAGGCGCGGAGGTCGACGTGGTGCTATCGCCGAACTACGTCGACGCGCTGCCGGCGACCATCCCCTCTGTCGCGCCGGTGCGGCTCCACGTCGTCGCGCGGCGAACGCGCTCGTTCAACCAAGACGTCGTCGATGTCGTCGAGCGGGTACTGGACGCCCACGGGCGGCCAGACGTCATCCACTGCCACGACCCCTACTTGTTCGCCGCCGCATCCGAGCTCCGTGCGCGCCATGGCATCCCGATCGTCGCGACTCTTCACATGCCCTCGAAGGCGATGCGGCAGTGGACCGACGCGCCGTGGTCCGACGAGTTCGACGAGCTCGAGGCGGATCTGTGCCGTGGCGCCGATCGCGTGATCTGCGTGAGTCGGTCGGTCGAGCAGGCCATCCATCGCACGCACCGCGACGTCGCTCCAACGCGGGTGGTTCACAATGCGTTCGACCCGTCGGCGTTCCTCGGTGCGAACACGTCTGCAGAGCGTCTCGCCGAGCTGCGACATACGCTCGCCCCCGACGGCGAGCACGTGGTGCTCTACGTCGGCCGCCTCTACCAGGCCAAGGGCATCGCGGAGCTGTTCGCTGCCATCGCGCGGCTGCGCGCCGGGGGCATGCGTGTGCGGCTCGTCGTGGCCGGCGCGCCGATGCCCGCGTACGAGGGAGCCTTCGCGCAGCTGCGCGCATCGCATGCCGCGATCCGCGACGCGTTCGTGTTGCTCGGGATGATCGATCGCGCGCAGCTCGCCGAGCTGTATCGCGTGGCCGACATCGCGGTCGTCCCCTCGCAATACGAGCCCTTCGGCTACACGGCGCTCGAAGCAATGGCCGCCGGCGCACCGCTCGTCGCGACGCGCGCGGGCGGGCTCGCCGAGATCGTCGTGGACAACGAGTCCGGGGTGCTCGTCCCCGTCGTCGAGGGCGTCGACCACAAGCTGGAAGTGGATATCAACGCGCTGGCCGATGCGATCGAGGCGCTGCTCCTGGACCGCGAGCGAGCGGCGCGGCTGGTCGAGTCCGCGAAGCGCCGCTCTGCCGACTTCACTGTCTCTGCGATGGTGGCGCAAACGCTCGCCGTGTATCGAGAGGCCGGTACGCGCAGCACCGACGCGCCCGCGCTCGTCACGCAACGTCGCGATCCGCGTCCCCCGCTGTCGTTTGCGCAGCAGCGCCTGTGGTTCCTGCAACAGCTCGAACCGACCAGCGCCGCTTACAACATGCCGATCGCCTGGCGGCTGACCGGGCCTCTCGATGTCGAGGCGCTGCGCCAAGCGCTCGAATCGCTGGCAGCTCGGCACGAGACGCTGCGCACGTCCTTTCCCGCGGTCGACGGCGTACCGTATCAAGCGGTAGCGGCCCCGGGAACCTGGTCCCTGCGCGTCGAGGACGGTACGGATCTCGACGAGGCAGCAATGGGTGCGTTGGCGCGCGAAGAGGCATGCCGCGTGTTCGACCTCGTGCGTGGCCCACTGCTGCGCAGTCGGCTGATCCGGCGCGCGGACCACCACGTCCTGCTCATCACGGTGCATCACGTCGTGTTCGACGGCTGGTCGACAAGCGTGTTTGCTCGCGAGCTCGGCGAGCTCTACGCGGCAAGGGCGCGCGGCACGACGCTGTCACTCCCCGCGCTCTCGGTGCAGTACGTCGACTACGCCGTGTGGCAGCGCAAATGGCTGCAGGGACGCGAGCTCGCGCGGCAGCTCGCGTACTGGACCGAGCAACTCCGCGGCGCGCCCGAAGAGACGGCACTGCCCCTCAAGCAACCGCGGCCCCCGGAGCTACGGCGACCCGGCGCGTGGTTCCAGATCGATCTGGATCGCGAGCTCACCGACGGACTCCGCGCGATCGCGCGCAGCGAGAAGGCTACGCTGTTCATCACGCTGCTCGCCGTGTTCCGCGCCTTGCTCGCTCGCTACACCGGCCAGGACGACCTCTCGATCGGAACGCCGATCGCGAACCGCGGGCACAACGCGCTCGAGAACCAGCTCGGCCTGTTCGTGAATACGCTCGTGCTGCGCGGACAGGTCCCACCGAACGCGACGTTCACAGAGCTCGTCGCTCGCGAACGCACGATCGCGCTGGCCGCGTACGACCACCAAGACCTGCCGTTCGAGATGATCGTCGACGCCGTCGGCGTGACACGCGCGCTGAATCGCACGCCGCTGTTCCAGGTGATGTACACGCATGCCGAGGTCGCCGAGCGCCGCGCGCGGTACGGCGATCTCGACATGGAGTGGCTGCCCGCCGGCACCGGCACGGTTCCGTTCGACCTCTCGATCAACAGTTGGGAGGAGCACGATCGGATCCGGATCAGCCTCGACTACGACACCGAGCTATTCGACTCCGCAATGATCGAGCAGTTCGCGCGGCATGCCGTTCGGCTCGTCCGCGAAGTGATCGCCATGCCCACGCGGCCGACGTCGCGCCTGACGCTCCTCGATCCTGCCGAGCACGCGCAACAGGCCGCGTGGAACGCGACCGAACGCGACGTCGAGCGCGAGCCGTTCGTCGTCGGCATGATCGAGGCGCAGGTCGATCGCACGCCCGACGCGAACGCGCTCACGTTCGAGGGCGTGTCGCTCACGTACCGCGAGCTCGACGCGCGCGTGAACCAGCTCGCGAACCAGCTGCTCACCGCCGGGGCCCGACGCGGTCAACCGATCGGCATCCGCCTCGAGCGGTCGCCCGCGATGGTCATCTCCGTCCTCGCAGTCCTCAAGTGCGGCGCGCCATACGTGCCGATCGATCCGACGTATCCGCCGGCGCGCATCCGCGCGATTCTCGACGATAGCGAGTGCACGCTCGTGATCGACGACGCGTGGCTCGTCGCGCACACCGGCGGCTCCGCCGCGCGCCCGCGCGTCGAGCTCGATGGCCAGGATGCGGCGTACGTGCTGTTCACCTCGGGCTCGACGGGCCGCCCCAAGGGCGCCGTGATCGAGCACGCAGGTCTGCGCAACCGCCTGCTGTGGCCACACGCGTTCGGCTACACCGCTGCTGATCGCTTCGTGCTCAAGACGCCGTTCACGTTCGACGTCTCGGTGCCCGAGTTGCTCTACCCGTTCATCGTCGGCGGATGCCTCGTGATCTCGCGCGAAGGTGGTCACCGCGATCCGCAATACCTGGCCGAGCTGATCCGCGACGAGCGCGTGACGTACGCGCACTTCGTGCCGTCGATGCTCGGCCCGTTCCTCGAGGCCGCGCGTACGACACCGTGCCTTAGCCTCCGCCGCATTGTCTGCAGCGGCGAGGCACTCCCCGCCGCGCTCGTCCGCGACGCCGCTCAGGTGCTCGACATCGAGATCTACAACATGTACGGCCCGACCGAGGCCACTGTCGAGGTCTCGTGGTGGCGCTGCGATGCCGGGCAGCGCAGCGTTCCGATCGGGCGAGCTGTCGCGAATACGCGCCTGTACGTTCTCGATCGCGATCTGAGTGAAGTACCGCTCGGCGTCGCGGGCGAGCTGTATCTCGCAGGTATTCAGCTCGCGCGTGGCTACGCCCGTCGTCCCGACCTCACCGCCGAGCGCTTCGTCCCCGATCCGTTCCACCCCGGCGAGCGCATGTATCGCACCGGTGACCTCGCGCGCTTTCTTCCCGACGGCGCTGTCGAGTACCTCGGTCGCCTCGATCACCAGGTCAAGCTCCGCGGCTTGCGCATCGAGCTCGGAGAGATCGAGGCCGTACTGCGCACGCACGCCGCCGTTGCCGACGCAGCGGTCGTCGTGCGCGCGGACGCCCTGATCGCATACGTGGTCCCTCGCGGCGTCGCACCTGCGTCCGCAGAACTGCAAGCCGCGCTGCGCTCATCGGTCCCCGAGTACATGGTGCCCGCCGTGTTCGTGTCACTCGCCGCGCTACCGCTGACCGGCAGCGGCAAGCTCGATCGCAAAGCGCTGCCCGCGCCCGACCTCGCGTCGTCGGCGGGCTACGTCGCCCCACGCACGCCGATGGAGGCCGTGCTCGCGCGGGTGTGGGGCGAGCTGCTTGGCCTCGAGAAGATCGGCGCGCGCGATAACTTCTTCGAGCTCGGCGGTCATTCGTTGCTCGCCATGCGCATGATCGCGGGCCTACGTCGCGAGGGGCTCGCACTCGAGGTTCGCGCGTTGTTCGCGACGCCTACGCTCGAAGCCGTGGCAGCGGTGCTCACGCGCGCGAAAGAGCGCGAGGTGCCGCCGAACGTGATCGCACCAGACGCGACGGTGATCACGCCCGCGATGCTGCCGCTGATCACCCTCCCGCAGGAGGACATCGACGCGATCGTCGCGCGCGTCCCCGGTGGCGTCGGGAACGTCCAGGACATCTACGCGCTGTCTTCGCTGCAGGAGGGCTTGCTGTTCCACCACCAGCTCGCCGTCGAGGACGACACCTACGTGCTGGTCACGCGCACGCGGTTCCGTGATCGCGCGATCCTCGATCGGTACCTCGCCGCGATGCAGCGTGTGGTCGATCGCCATGACGTCCTGCGCACCGCGATCGTGTGGGAAGGGTTATCGACACCGGCGCAGGTCGTCTGGCGACGCGCCCCGTTGTCCGTTCGCGAGGTCACGTTCGCTGCGGCGAAGGCTCTCGGACGTAACCGCATGGACCTGACCCACGCGCCGCTGCTCGACCTCGCGATCGCACCGGATCCCGACGGCGTCCGCTGGCACCTCGTCCAGCTCTCGCACCACATCGTCAGCGACCACGAGTCGCTGGATCTCGTGGCGGCGGAGATCGACGCGATCCTCGCGGGCCGCGGCGACACGCTGCCTGCATCGCCGCCGTACCGCAACCTCGTCGCGAGCGCGAGGGCGGGTAGTAACGACGAAGCCGCGCACACCCGCTACTTCCGCTCGCAGCTCGCCGACATCGACGAATCGTCGGCACCGTTCGGCATCGTCGACACGCACGGGGACGGAAGCGGCGTGACCGAGGCGCACCGCGCGATCCCCGCAGAGCTCGATCGGCGCCTACGCTCGCAGGCACAACGCCTCGGCGTCGGACTCGCGACGCTGCATCACGTTGCGTGGGCGGTGGTCGTCGGTCGCACCAGCGGCCGCGCACAGACCGTGTTCGGTACCGTCCTGTTCGGGCGCATGAACGTCGACGGTGCGGACCACGCGCTCGGCCTGTACCTCAATACGCTTCCGTTCAAGCTCGACGCCAGCGCGCGCTCCGTGGAAGCAGCCGTGCGCGATGCACAGGCCGAGCTCGCCGAGCTGATGCGGCACGAGCACGCGCCGCTCGCGCTCGCCCAACGCTGCAGCGGAGTGGTGGCGCCAGCTCCGCTGTTCACGACACTGCTCAACTACCGCCATATGGCGCCGCAAGGGCCGGCTCGTGCAGAGCTCGGGATCGAGACGTACGGCGGTGAGGAGCGCACGAACTACGCGCTCGTTGTCTCCGTAAACGACGAGCGCACGGGGACATCGCTGAACATCCAGGCCGCGCAGCCGCTGTCACCCGCGCGCGTGGGGACGATGATGGAACGCTCACTCGAGCAGCTCGTCCACGCGCTCGAGCACGCACCACACCTCCCGATGCGCGCTATCGACGTCGTCGACCCCACCGAGCACGCGCAGCTCGCCGCGTGGAATGCGACCGAGCGCGACATCGATCGCGAGCCATTCGTCGTCGGAATGATCGAGGCGCATGTCGATCGTACACCGGACGCTGTCGCGCTCACGTTCGAGGGCGTGCTGCTCACATACGCAGAGCTCGACGCGCGAGTAAACCAGCTCGCGCACCACCTGATCGCCGCAGGTGCTGGTCGCGCGCGTGCGATCGGCGTGTGTCTCGCGCGCTCGCCGGCGATGGTGATCTCCGTGCTCGCGATCCTCAAGACCGGCGCGGCGTACGTGCCGATCGACCCCACATATCCCGAAGCGCGCGTGCGCGCGATCCGCGAGGCGAGCGGCTGCGTGCTCGTCGTTGACGATGCGTGGCTTGCCGCACATATCGGAGGCTCCACGGCGCGCCCGTGTGTTGCGCTCGACGGTCACGACGCGGCCTACGTGCTGTTCACCTCCGGCTCGACGGGCACCCCGAAGGGCGCGGTGATCGAGCATGCGGGCCTACGCAACCGTCTGTTGTGGCCGCAGGCGTTCGGGTTCACGGCCGCCGATCGCTTCGTGCTCAAGACGCCGTTCACGTTCGACGTTTCGGTGTTCGAGCTGCTCTACCCGTTCGTGATCGGAGGCTCCCTCGTCATCGCGCGTGACGACGGCCACCGCGATCCGCAGTACCTCGCCGAGCTGATCCGCGACGAACGCGTGACGTACGCGCACTTCGTGCCGTCGATGCTCGGGCCGTTCCTCGAGGCCGCGCGCACCACACCGTGCCCGACGTTGCGCCGCATGATCTGCAGCGGTGAGGCGCTCCCCGCCGCCCTCGTCCGCGATGCCGCGCAGATCCTCGACGTCGAGCTCTACAATCTCTACGGCCCGACCGAGGCCACCGTCGACGTCTCGTGGTGGCGCTGCGATCCCGCGAGCGGCATCGTTCCGATCGGCGTCCCCGCCGCGAACACGCGCCTCTACGTGCTCGATCGAGATCTGAATCCAACGCCCATCGGCGTCGCGGGCGAGCTCTACCTCGCCGGTATTCAGCTCGCGCGCGGCTACGCCGGCCGCCCCGACCTCACCTCCGAGCGCTTTGTCCCCGATCCACTTCACGCGGGCGAGCGCATGTATCGCACCGGTGACCTCGCGCGCTTCCTGCCCGACGGCGCCGTCGAGTACCTCGGCCGACTCGATCACCAGGTCAAGCTCCGCGGCTTGCGCATCGAGCTCGGCGAGATCGAGGCGGTGCTGCGCACGCACGCCGACGTCGCGGATGCCGCCGTGATCGTCCGCGAGGACTCGCTCGTCGCGTACATCGTTCCGCGCACCGCCGGCACAGAGATCACCAACGACGCGCTCCAGGCCACGCTCCGCGCCGCGCTCCCCGAGTACATGGTGCCCGCGGTGTTCGTGCTGCTCGACGCGCTGCCGCTCACCAGCAGCGGCAAGCTCGATCGCAAGGCGCTGCCTGCACCCGACCTGCGGGCGGCGACGGCGTACGTCGCACCCCGCGACGAAGCCGAGGTGGCGCTCGCAGAGATCTGGTCGAGACTGCTCCGCGTAGAGCAGCAGGTCGGCGTCCACGACAACTTCTTCGCGCTCGGTGGGCAGTCGCTGCTCGCCATTCGCTTGGTCGCCGAGGTCCAGCGCCGCTTCGGCGTGAAGCTTCCGCTGCGCGAGCTGTTCGTCAACTCGACGCTCGCTGGCCTTGCAGCGCGAATCGACAACGCGAGCGTCGGCAACGGCGCAATCGAGCGCCCCTCACTGCGTGTTACGTCGACACGGCGCACTCGATTGCCTGCGGCGCTGCGCGGCGTGTTCAAGCTCGACAAGCTGATGCGGTCGGGTCTCTTCGCGCGGCACTCCTGGTCCGTATGGATCGACGGCCCGTTGGATCTACGCGCGCTGGAGCAGGCCTTGGCCGCCATGCGAGAGCGCCACGCATTGCTGCGCACACGGTTCTTTGACGACGGCGAGCTCCAGATGCTCGAGGTCCTCGACCCGGCCGACGTCGCGCGCTTTGCGCTGCTCGAGCGGGTCGATCTCGCGGAGATGACACCGGCCCATCAGCAGACCCTCGACACGGAGTTTCATCAGAGCTCGAGCTTCCGTCCGCTCGACGTCGATCATGGCGAGGTGATGAGCGCGGCGCTGAGCCAGTGGTCGGCGACGCGTCATCGACTCACGGTCTCGCTCCACAATATCGTCTCGGACGCCGAGACAATGACGGTGTACGTGAACGAGCTGTGCGAACTGTGGCGCGCGTTCGCCGAGAACCCTGATCGCGATCCAGCGTCCATCTTGCCGCCCGCGGCACTCCAGTATCACCACTTCGCTGACTATCTCGAGAGGCTGCGAGAATCCATGGCGGGGCGTGCAGACCGAGCGTTCTGGAAGGCGCGTCTCGACGGTCTTCAACCTCTGGAGTTGCCGGTCGACTTCCCGCGCGAGCAGATCGATGCGCGACGCGAAAAGAATCTCGGCGTCGTCTCGTTTCAAGCCGGCTCGGTCGTGAGCTCGCTCTCGCAGGAGACACTCACGGCGGTCGAACGGCTCGCGGAGCGCCAGCACGTGACCGTCATGTCGACGCTCGTCGCGGCGATGGCCGGATATCTGAGCGAACGGACTTCCCAGCAGGATCTCTCATTCATCACACGACTGAGCCACCGCTACATCCCGGGTCTCGAGCGCGCGCTCGGGTTCCTCGTGAATCCCATCGTGCTCCGAATCTCGACCGAGGGAACGCGTGAATTCTCCCAGATCGTCGACCGGACGCATGCGGTGGTAAGTGATGCGTTCGACCACGGCGAGCAGGACGTGTTCGAGCTCGCGCCGTATAGCGCGTTCAGATTCTGTCTCGTTTACGTGCACGCAACGCCGCAGGGCGAAGACTCGCTGACATTGCCGAACGGGAACATCGCGACTCCAGCGCCCCACCTGCGGGCATCTGCCGGCAGTCAGATCGGCTACGACCTCCTGCTCTGGCTCGAGCACCACGACGACCGCATCCAGCTGTACCTCGCGTACAACTTGGAACTATTCCGAGCCAACACGGCAGCGGCGTTTCTCGAAGGCTACGTCGACTATGTGACTGCAGCCTGCCGCGCCTAGGACAGGTGGTCGGCGATGCTCCAGGCGACGTGCTGCGCCACGGCCATCACCGTATGCTGCGGGTTCGTCGATGTCGCCGTCGGGAACAGCGACGAATCCGCGACGTAGAGGTTCTGGACCTCGTGCGTACGCCCGGTCGGATCGCACACGGAGTCGGCCGCAGTTCCCCCCATCACGCACGTTCCGAACAAGTGCGAGAGCGCACCGGACGTGTGCTCGAGCGGTAACGTGGTGAGCCCCGCGGCCGGCAACCGCGACGTGACCACCGGCGGCAATCCGCGAATCGTGGGTAGCACCTGCTTCGCGCCAGCGAGGAAGAACGTTCCGAGAACCTCCTCGATCGCCTTCGCGAGCATCGTCTGGTCCTCGCCGTTGAGCGAGTACGACACGCGCGGGTTCGCCATCGAGCCCGAGACCGTGCCGTGGGAGGTTCCAGAGATCTTGGTGTTCCACGCCGCGCAGAACGGAAGCTTCTCGACGAGTGCGGCCGCAGTCGCGGGACCGATGCCAGGCATGCGGAACGAAAGGAACTCGTCAGACAGTGTGATCGAGTCGACCTTCAGGAAGTCGCCGGCATGCTTGCGCATCATCGTGTAGCCCTGCGTCGCGCCGAGGAGGTCAGCGCGAACCGGCTCGTCGAACACACCGACCATCACGACGGCGGGGTGGGCCTGAAACCGCTGCCCGATGAGCTCGTTGCGCAACCCGGAGGCCTTCAGAATCAGCGGAGTCTGCACGGCGCTCGCCGCCACGACGACGGCGCGTCGCGCGCGGATCGTGATCGTCTGGTTGCCGCGCTTCGCGACCACGCCGACGGCGCGCTCGTTCTCGATCAGCACGCGTTCGACGCGCGCGCGATCGACGATGCGTGCGCCCGATGCGAGTGCAGCGGGGATGAACGTCTTGCTCATCGACTGCTTGCGGTCTTGCGGGCAGCCTTCGACGCAACGGCCCGATCCTTTGCAATCCTTGACGTAACGCTCGAGATATTCGCCGTCCAATCCGTGCGCCGCGGCGCCCCGCACGAGGGTGCTCGCGCTGCGTCCGAGGATCGAGAGAGGCGTTCGCTCTCGCGTGATCAGTCCCTCGATCGCGCTGTAGCTCTTATCGAGGCGTTCGAACGACAGCACGCGGGCCAGCTCCGCATCTTTGTGCCACTTGGCGATCGAGTGCTCGGTCGCTCGATGTGCGATCGCGGAGTTCACCTCGGATCCACCACCGACGACGCGCCCCTGCAGGATCGTGTTGCCCTGGATCGTCGCCATCATCGGACGCATACGAGCGCCGAACGCTTCGAGGATCGAGTCGTACGACTGAGCGAGGGGAACGCTCGCACCCTCCTCGACCATCACGACCGAGATCCCCGCCGCCGCGAGCTCGCGCGCGACCGTCGCACCTGCGGGGCCGGTACCGACAATCACCACATCAGCTTCCTCGACGATCGGGCTCGGCGGTGTCGTATGCGGCTTGCTGGCGGGGGGGCGCTCGGGTGGCTTCACACCAGCGTTGGTGTAGATGCGCTCGCGCGCGGCGCGATCACCGAGGCTGACTTGAAAGCTCGCCACGCGGGTGAACATCGCGAGCTTCTTCACCCACGGCCGCGTCGACATCATCGCCTTGCGGAAGCTGGGCGCGAGGAGCCACTCGCGCGCGATGCCGAAGCCGCTGAGCAGATAGCTCGCGTTTGCCCACGCGAGCCACCACATCGAGAGCGTGATCCGACGACCGAGCGGTAGCTGGCTCACCAGGCGACGCGCGAGCTCGAATCGTCGCAGCACGCTTCCGCGGATCGGCAGCAGCGACGCGGCGATCCGGACCAGCGCGAGCGACGGTGTCAGCGGCGGTGGCAGCAGACCCAGTCGATACGGGATAGGGCCTTCGTCGCTCATCCACTCCAGTTGAGACGCACCGACGAGAGCCGTCAAGGGCGGCCATGGACTACTCCTCGAAACGGGTGTTACCGTGTCGTATGAGCACGACGCTTGCGGGGCATACGGCGTTGGTTACCGGCGCGGGGCGTGGCATGGGCCGCGCGATCTCGATCGAGCTGGCGAAAGCCGGTGCGACCGTCGTTCTCGTCGCCCGTACGCAGGGGGAAATCGACGCTGTCGCGCAGGAGATCAACCAAGCGGGTGGCCGCGCGGTCGCGATCGCGGCGGATGTCGGCAGCGACGCGCAGATCGAGGCCTCGGTCAAAGCCGCGCACGCGGCGGTCGGCGACATCGACATCCTCGTTAACAACGCCGGCTACAGCGAGCTCGGCTTGATCAGCGAGCAGGACCCCGCCATCTGGTGGAAGCAGCTCGAGGTCGGTCTACGCAATCCGTACACCTACTCGCGGCTCATCGTCCCGATGATGCGTACCAAGGGCTGGGGACGCATCATCAACGTCTCGTCGATCTTCGGCAAGATCGGCAACGCCTACCAAACCGCGTACGCCGCGGCCAAGCACGGGCTCATCGGCTTCACGCGCGCGCTCGCGATGGAGCTCGCGAAGTCCAACATCACGGTCAACGCGATCTGTCCCGGCTACGTCCGCACCTCTCTCTCCGAGAAGGCGATGGCGCAGCGATCCGTGCTGCACAACATCCCGCGCGACCAGCTCGAGAAGCACGCGCTCTCGCTCATCCCGCAGGGCGTGATCACGGAGCCAGAAGAAGTCGCCGGTGCGGTGTTGTTCCTCGTGTCCGACGCCGCAAAGCGCATCACCGGCGAGGCGATGAACATCTCCGCCGGCCGCGTGATGCACTGATCGGAGACGTCGCACGCGTCGCGCGACACGTGTGACACGTGCGTCTCAGCGCGGCGGCGATCGTGCAGCTTGAACACTCCGGACAGGCGCCCTACGGTTCGTGAATGGCAGAGGGCAAGGCGGCGGAACCGAAGATGCAGAATCGCTTCGGCTTCTTGTGGCGCGAGCTGTATCGCCTCTCGGAGGCAAACCAGGATCAAACGGATCCAGGTGACGTTCGACGCTTGCTCGCCGACGTTCGCGACTACATGAGCAAGCGCGACGAAGCTCTTCCTCCTCAGATCACGCCGTTCTTCATCGCGTTTCAGTTCCGCAACGCAGGTCGCGCCTTGCTCGGTACGGCAAGCGGCCGCGCGTGGGAGAAGGACGTCGCGGAGTTCGTGGAGAGTCTCCCCGCGGAGGAGGTCCTTCCGAACGGCGTACGCTTTTCGTCTGACTTCGTGAGCCGTTTCTCGATCAATTGGCTGCCCGCGCTCGCCCACTTGGTGGGAGCTCCGAACGTGAACGCGCTCGAGGTCGGCAGCGCCGAAGGTCGCTCGTGCCTGTGGTTCTTAGCCAACGTGCTCACCGATCGTTCGTCACGCATCACGTGCATCGACACGTTTGACGGCGCCGGCCAGGGCCGCTCCGACATCGAGAGCGAGTTGCAGAGCCGGTTCGATCGCAATGCTGCCGCGGCTGGCGAGACCGACCGTGTGACGAAGATCTTCGGCATGTCGCAAGTGGCACTTCGCACCCTGCCCCTCGGTCACTACGACTTCGCGTATATCGACGGCTCGCACATGACGGCCGATGTCCTCGAGGACATCGTGCTCGCGTGGCGATTGCTACAGCCGAACGGCGTGATGATCCTCGACGACTACGGCTACTTTCGGATGCACCCGACCGCGCCCCCTGAAGTTCGCCCTAGCGTCGCCATCGACGCGTTCATGACCTGCTTCGCGGGTCAGTGGACCGAGGTCCACCGCGACTACCAGATCATCTTGAAAAAGAACGCGTAGGCGCGATCAAGCAGGCAGCTCGACGACGTGGACCGGCTGCAACGCGGCGAGGTCGATGAAGTCCTTGCGCAGGTGCGCGTCCTTTAGCTGAGCGTCGTTGCGCTTGCCGTCGGACTTCTCGCGGCGCATCTGATCGAACGAACCGCGCGGCAACAGCGCGAGCTTCGTCGGAGCGAGCTGCACGCGGTACTTGCCGAACAGGTACGTGTCGGTCTTGAGCGCGTCGTCGAAGCGCTTGAGCAACGCCGCGAGATCGTCGACGGACGGGTCGCGATCGCGATACTCGAGCAGCAACACGTAACCGGAGAGCCTCGTGCCCTTCACCGGCGCGAACTGATAGTTCGTGAGCGACGCGTCCAGCGCTCCCGCCGACTTCATCGCGTTGACGATGTCGGGTTCGACGAGCTTCTCGCCGACGAGCGAGACGCCGCCATGGCGATGCGAGAACTCGAGGATCGGCACGCCGCGGTAGAAGCCCTCGACGCGATACACGTCGGTGATCGGATAGCGGAACATGCCGCGCCCGTTCGTCAGCAGCGCGCGGTACGTCGCGCCGAGCTCGAGCTTGTCGAGCGGCACGAAGTTCTGCGGCTCCGGCTCCGTGTCTTCCGGATAGAACTCGTGAAACGTCGAGAGCAGCGTCGGCACGCCGCCGCGCCAGTTTTGCTTCAGCGGCACGAACAGCGCGGACTCGCTCGAGCCAGTGTGCATCGGCCACAGGTCGGCTCCGGGGCAGAGCGCGAGCAGCGCGTCGAGGTGGTTCTGTCCGCCTGGATGCGCCCACGCGCTGATCACGCGCAGGTTCGGCCAGACCTCGCACGGCATGAACCGACCGTGCTTCGCCATCGTCTCGCGCAGTCGGCGCGCCGCCTCCGGGTTCGGACCTGGGATCGGTGCGACGGCCGCGATCTGCTCGCGCAGCTTGTCGATGCCGGCCGGTCCGCGGCGAAACGCGCCATCCTCGAGGTCTGCAATGAGTCCCTCGTGGAGCTCCTCGCCCTTCGTGAAGAACGTCGTCGCGAGGGATGGGCTCAGCACCGCGAGCAGTCGAATGTCGCGATTCAGCGCCCAGTACAGCAGCGCGTAGTACCGGAGCATGAAGTCGGTCGTCGAGAACACCGGCTCGGGCGCCCAGTCGAAGATACCGACTCCCCCGAACACGCACCGAGCAGCGCCGGTCGGCTGGCCGATCCCGATGCCCGCCGGCGACCGATCCTCGGCGAACGTTCCCGAGAACGCGAGGCCGTGGGAGAGGCATCCCGGATACGCAGTCTCGAGCTCGGAGAAGAATGGACCGATTGCGGCGAGCACGTCGTCGCGATACTCGGGACCGAGCGCGATGTCCTTGGGAACGCCCGTCGTTCCGGTCGTGCGCGTGAAGTGGACGGTCTTCCCCGGAAACAACACGTCCGCTTCGCCCGCGGCCGCGCGCGTGACGTACGCCGCGATGCCCTCGTGCTCGAGGATGGGAACCTTCGCGCGAAACTCTTCGATCGAGTGAATCGAGCCGAGCCCCAGGTCGCGCCCGATCGCGGTGTTGGCGCGACTCTTCAAGAGACCGTCGAGAAACGCCCACTGCGATGCGAGCGGATTATCGAGAGCGCTCTCGAGCGCGGCCCGCGATGCGTGAATGTCAGCCACAGTGATCGCAGGCCAAAGCAGCTTCACCCGACGATGCTACCGCTAGCGCGAGGATGGAACTAGTGACCACCGAGCTCGACGTCGACAAGAACGCCGATCTGGTCGACCGAGCTATCGTACGTACCTCCGTTCACCGCACGGTTGCCGTCGAACGGGTTGTCGAGCGTCCATACACTCTCGTCGTGGCGCGCGCGCGTGATGGTGCGCGACCAGCCGGCCGTGTAGGTGAACCCGCCCGCGGTGCCTTCGACGCCGAGCGCGAACGTGTGACCACCGAGGTCGCCGAATGTGGGAGAGAGACGGTCGCCGGCCGTGCCGCCAACGTCGTAGGCGTAGCCACCTGTCAGCCAGAGGAACCCGGCGATGAGCTCCACGTCGAGCGCGCCGCGAATCGCTGCGTGTGTACGTTGAGACAACCGCGACGGAACGCTCGCGAGCGGTGTCGCGGCAGGCTCGGCGCCATTCGCGGGGCGAGCGTCGCGAACGAGCGTCCCATCGGCGAGCTGCCACGACGTCGCGTGTGCACGATCGTCGACGAGAAACAGCTCGCCACCGAGCTCCAGGGCGATGCGGTCACCGACGTAGCGCGCGCCTGCGCGGGCGATGAGCGGTTGGCGCACGGCGATGGAGACGCGGTCGTCCGGCAGGGGCAACGTTGGCCCACTCGTTACGCCCTCGCTGGCGACGCTTCCATCGAGCCGTGTGAACTTGGTGTACGTCGCGGACAGCGCGAGCTCGAGCGGCGTGTCCTCGGGCGCGACGAAGATGCCGGCCGTCGCGTTCGGGGTGAAGCCATCGCCGTGAAACGACAGCTCGAGGTCGCGCAACGGATCACCGAGTTGTGCGTCGCCGATCGCATTCTGAAATCCGACCCACATGCGGCGCGTCTCGGCGAGCTTCAAGCGCGATACGCCGAGCGAGAGGCCGACAGCGACGGAGTCTCCCAGACGGTGAGCGGCACCGACGAGGAGCGCATCGCGCCGCAGCGATCCAGCGACGCCCGCGTAGCGGTAGTCGAACGCGTGCTTGTACTGATCGATGCCGACCTCGAACGGATCGCGCAAGCGCCGGTCCGTCGCGCCGAGTGTCATGAACGCCGCACCGATGAGGGTGTCACCGATCCGACCGACGACAGCGATCTGGGGCAGTACCGTGTCGCCTGCCTGATCCGTCGAGAGCGGCGCGTCGGCCGCATCCGATTTCCAATGGAGCGTGTCGTCAGCGAACGAGACACCGACTTGCACGCGCCACGTATCGCGACGAGCGAGCGCGGCGGGATCCTGGACGAGGGCCCCTGCCCCGTCGTCGCTAACGAGCCCCGTACCCGCGCGACCGATCGCTCGCGCAGAGGTTCCGGTGAGCGAGAGCGGATTCGCGTGCGCCGTACCCGCGAGGGCGCACGTGACAATTGCTACACGCGAGAGACCGCCGGGCACGGCCCCGAACGTATCAGGTACAGCCGCAGCAGCGCTCGTGCGAGCGCGAACAGCTCTCGTTACCGCTCTGGCATTTCTCGTTCGCGTACTGATCCGCGCCACCGAGGTCGCCCGCAAGCTTGCAGATCCTGTCCGCGTTGGTGCAGATGCTCGTCGACAGCGTGCATGCCTGATCGCACGTGTCCGACTTCGCCGGCTTACACGTCGCGTCCTGCGCGATCGGCGCCACCGCCATGGGAACCGCAGAGCACGTGCCTGCCGCCGCGCACGACGGCTGTTGCATCGTGGCAACGCCGGCCTTTGCGAGCTCGTCGTCGATCTCCTTGGAGAGGCGATCGATCTCGGTGTGCGGATCGCCCGGCATCGAGCCTGCCGACTGCGGAGACGCGGCAACGGGCGCGGCCGCGCTCATCTTACTGGCCGAGCAGGCCGCGATCACACCAGCGACGAACGCGACACCGGCTCCCGCGAGGATCGCGCGCATCACAGGGGCGTCTCCGAGCAACCGCAGCAGCGCTGCTTTGCCTCCTTGCACGACGCTTTCGCGCTCGAGCACTTCTCCTGCGCGAAGTCGTCCTGCTTACCGAGCTCCTCGGCGAGCGTGCAGATACGCTCCGCGTTGTCGCAGATGTTGTCCGCGATCGAGCAAATGTCGCTGCACTGCTGCGGCTCGTTCTGGCCCTCGCGGCAGGTCTTCTGCTTCACGTCTTTGACGTTCAACCGACCGACGACGGCGATCATCTGCGTCGGCGGATCGAGGTTCATCTTTGCCTCGCCGCGCCAGCCGCGGATCTGCGTCCACAGGCTCAGGATCTCGTTGCGCTTGTCCTGCTTCCCGGGGAGCGGCTGCGCACCACCGCAACCGACCACGAGCACCGCGAGCGCGAAGCCCGCGACGATCTTCACTTGTGCTCCACGAGCTGCTTCTGCAGCTTCTCGTTGATCTGGATCGACTTGTCGTACGCCTCGATCGCCGCGCGGCGCACATCCGCGCTCTTGGTCTTGTCGCCCGCGTTCTCGGCGTCGATGTTCGTGGCCTTTGCCTCGAGGATCTCGCCGCGCACGGTGTAGAGGTTCGCGACGAAGAAGCTCTCGCGCTGAACCGCTGCGAGGCCTTCATCGACGGTGCGCGTGGCCTCGTCGATCTGGCCCTGCATGACGAGCAGCTTCGCGAGCAGCGCGCGAGCGTCGAGCCTCACGTCGTCCGCCTCGGGCGCACCCTTGGGGAACGGCAGCGACAGGATCTCACGCACGGTCGACGTGGCGGCGGCGAGGTTGCCATCGCTCATGTAGACCTTCGCCTTGCGGTGAAAATTCTTTGCCTGATCGAGCGCGACCATCAGGTCGTCGCTGATGACGTCGCGACCGTCCTTCACGTGCGTGACATTCGTCTCGGTCGGGCACGGGGGAGGCGCAGGAACGGAGGCGCGTCCCGTGAGGAACATCGCTCCAGCGAGCAGCAAGACGCCGACAACGGCGCCCACATTTGCAGTCTTCATCGCGCACCTCCCGAGGACAGGCGTCGCTCGCGGTAACCGTCGAGACGGTCGGCAAAGAGATAGTCGATACGGTCACTAGCGTTGCCCGCTTGCTCGCGAGCGATCGGTCCAAACAGCGGGTCCGCGGGACGTGACATCCAGCTCATCGGAGCCTCTGCAACGGGCGCCTGCGGGGTTGGCGCAGTCGCGGGTGCACGCAGCCACAGCACGAGCATGGCGGCAGCGGCGACGAGCGTGCTGCTACCGGCGACGAGCCACGGCGCGAACCGTCCGCGCACGACGCCCATCGGCGACGACAGCGTACTCGGCGCAGGGCGCGAACCACCGACGGCTTGGCGCAGCACGTCCTCGACGATCGAGCGGCGCTTCTCCGGCGCGAGCTCCGCGTTGCCGTGCGTCGCGCGAATCACCGTTGCCACTTCGAGCAACGCGCGATCATCCGCGCTCATCGCGGCAGGAGCACGACCACTGACGGCCTTGTCGACGATGTCCGCAAACGTCTTCGCGTGCGCGCGCTCCGACGGCGATGCGTCGGCGAGCGGCTCGGGAACAGGCGCGGTCAAGAAGTCATCGTCGGTCATCACGCATCTCCAATCGCGGGCTGTGTGCGGTCGCCAAACTGCTTGCGGAACGCGCGCACGGCGCGGAACAACAGAACGTCAAACGTGCCGATCGTGATGCCGAGCTGCTTCGCGCACTCTTCGCGGGACAGCTCCTGCACCAAGCGTAGCTCGATCGCAGTGCGATACCGATCGGCCAATTGGGTCATGGCCTCGTCGATACGGTCGCGGTGAGCGCGCCGCTCCTGGTCCGCCATCAGCTGAGCGTCTGCGTGCGATTCGGGAGCCGTCTCCGTCTGCGCCTCGTGCGCCATCGCGTCCGCGAGTCGACGCGAGCGCTTGGACTGGCGGTGCACGTCGAACACCTTGTTGATCGCGATCTGGCGCAACCACGGGTAGATGGTCTTGCCCTGCCAGGTGAACTTCTTGATCTTCTCGACCGCGGTCGCGAGCGTGTCGCGCAGAACATCCTCGGCGGTCGCGGCATCGCCGAGGCGCGGCAAGATCACCGTGCCGTACAGCGGCTGTGCGTAGCGTTCGAGGAGTGGGCGCATGGCGTCGAGGTTGCCCGCTTGAGCCTCCTCGACCAGTCGTTGCTCTTCGTCGAGCTCGACCTGTGTGGCGGGTTCGGAGGCCACGGACACCTATTCAACGCCCCGAAATGCCCCGAGCTTACACATCCGCGATCACCTTTGACCGGGGGCCATCGTAGCGGACCTCCATCAGCTCCAGGCCCTGCGGCGGCGCGGTCTTTCCCGCCCTTGTTCGGTCCAATCCTGAAAGGATCTCGGACACTTGCGATGGCGGCCGATGCCCTGCGCCCACCTCGGCCAGTGTCCCGACCAGGATGCGGACCATGTTGCGCAGGAACGCATTTCCGCGGACATCCACCAGCACCAGGTTCTCCGCCCGGGTGATCGCGAGCTCCGTGATGGTCCGGCGGGTCGTCTTGGCCGAGCAACCAGACGCGCGAAACGCGGCAAAATCGTGCTCCCCGACCAGCGCCCGGGCTCCTTCGCGCATCGCATCCAGGTCGAACGGCGCGGGGCGATG
Source organism: Kofleriaceae bacterium (assembly GCA_036499725.1). Classification (GTDB taxonomy): domain Bacteria; phylum Myxococcota_A; class Polyangia; order Haliangiales; family Haliangiaceae; genus JABFXX01. The sequence continues at coordinate 147,481 of DASYDE010000120.1, read as the reverse complement.
CCACGCGTGGTTGTGCCAGCGCGGGGAGCGGTCGGGGACGTTCAGGATCGTGTACCGGTAGTGCTTGCCGGTCGCATGGAAGCGCGGATGAAAGTCCTCTGCGGCCTCCTCCGCGACACGCACCGCGATCGAGTCCGGCAATAACGAGTTCAGTCCGCGCCGGATGCCGTGCAGCGGGATCAGCTTCTCGGTCGAGAACGCACAGACCTGTCCCCGTGCGTGAACGCCCGCATCCGTGCGCGAGGCGCCCACCACCTGAACGGGATGTTGCAGCATCTGCGCGAGCGTTTCCTCGAGGTGCTGCTGCACCGTCGGTCCATTCAGCTGACGCTGCCAGCCGCTGAGTTGAGAGCCGTCGTACTCGACGACCAGCCGGATCCTGCGCACGGCGCGAACGTACTATGCTGACGGCCCGTGCGGCTCGTGCTCGTGCTCCTCGTCGCTGCGACGGCCACGGCCAGCGCGGAGAGCCGCATGAAGTACCAGCGGCGCGGCGACTACGAGCTCGGCCTCGGCGTGAGTGCGATGCTGTCGCCCGACGTCTACAACGTGACCGCGACACCGGTGTTTGGCTGGGTGATCGCGAACGGCGTCGAGCTCAGCACCATCGCGAGCGTTGCCACCGTGCGCAGCGACGACGCGCGCGCGACGCTGTACTCCGCGATCGTCGAGCCGTCGTATCACGCACCACTTTCAAAGACCGTGTGGTCGTTCATCGGCATGGGAATCGGCACCGCGTGGGCGAAGGAGCTCGGGACCCAGGTGATCGTCGCGCCGCGCATCGGTGTGAACCTGCTCGTCGGGCGCCGCGGTGCGGTCACGCCGGCGATCGCATACCGCTTCGTCACGCATGGCACGATCGACGCGGCGGATGACGACGCAGCAACGAGAGCGCTCACGCGCGCGCTGCAGCTCGAAGTCGGCTACTCGTTCCGCTGGTAACTAGAACGCCCACTCGAGGCCAGCGCTGCCCGCGGTGAGCGTCGTGCCGTCGAGGCGAGCGCCGTCGTAGCGCACGAAGATCGAGAGCGGGCGCACGGCGCGCAGCTCGCGCGGCATGTGGATGCGCAGGCCGAGATTCCACGCGAGCCCCGTCGCCGAGCCGAACTGCACGCCAACCCCCAGCGACGGCTCGATCAGGAAGCGCGTCGGCAGGCTCTCCGTCGCGAGCACACGCCCCTGCGCATCGCCACCGATCACGACGAGCGAGCCTTCGATGCCAGCGAGCACGCGGCCCACGCCCATGTCGAAGCGCAGACCACCGACGAAGAGGCCGCGGTTCTCACCGGCGTGCGCGATGCCACCTCCCGCGAACAACGACACGCGGAAGAGGCGGCCCGATCCACCGGAGATGATCTGCATGCTGGTCGGTGCCACTTCAGCCATCTCGCGCGCGTCCGGCGCAGTCATGCCGTTGGCCTTCGCGTCGTAGCGCTCGGACTCCTCGGCATCGCCCGTGCTCGACGCGCCATCCTCGTCGGCCTCGTCGCTCTTGGCAGGCTTCTCCTTCTTCGCGGGCTTGCCGTCTTCGTCGGCCACTCCCTTCTCCTTGTCCTTGCGCGTATTCGGATCGTTGTTCGCAACTTCACCTGCGACCTCGGGCGCCTCGGTGGCCGAGAGATCCACCGTCGTCTCCTGCTTCACTTCTTCCCACCGCATGCCGGCGGGCACGGCGACCGGCACGGACACGCTTTGCTTCACGCCGCCCTTCACGACGACGTCCTTGCCGATCGCGACGAGCGACGTGTACGGAGACACCAACCCATATGTTTGCGCGAACGTCGCGATCGCCGGGATGTCGCGCGGCTCGACAAGCAGATCATCCAGCTTCATCCGCGCCCAGCGCCGTGCGAGCGGTCCTGCCGTCGTGACCGCCGCCCCCTTCGTCGGCAGCGTCTCGAGTGCGAATAGCTCACCGCGTACACGCACGTTCGCGCTCGCCACCGCGCCTGCCGACACCGACTTCGCGACCTTCGCCGCGACGATCATCGCCTGCCCCGCACCGAGCCGCGGTTGCTGCGCGGGAACGACCTCTTCGACCTTCAGCGAGCCCCAGTTGATCGCGACGGCCTGCGCTCCGTTCGCGAGATCGGTCGCGACGGCCGCTGCGAGCGGAACCATCTCGTCCGCCGGTAACACGAACCGCACCGTGCCACCCGACACCGCCGCGATCCGCTCGAGCACGCCGCGCGCGGGCGACGCGCCAACACCGATCACATGGATCGGCACGCCGAGCTTCTTCGCGGCGCGAATCGCTGCCTGATCGTCCGCGACGAGGCCGCTACTCACGAGCAGGATCGGCGCGCCGTCGGTCTTCGACGTCGTGAGGATCTTCGTCAGGTCAAACGCGCCTTGCGTTCTGAGCTGCTCCACCGCCGTCGCTGCATCTGTCGGCGCGAGCCAACTCTGTCCAACGCGCACGCGATCGGCCGGCTTCAAGTCCGCGAGCCACGCGCGCACGAACGGCATCGCTGCTGCCGACGCGTCGCCCTTCATCGCCGCCGCGTGATCGAGCACGAGCACCGCGCGCAGCGTCTTTCTCGCCGACTTCGCGCTCTCCGCCTGGACGAGCACGGCGGCAAACCCGGGTTCGCCCCATCCCCTCGACGGCCGTGCCGTGCGCCACCGGATCACTGCATCGTGATCCGTCTTCGCATCCGTGAGCGAGTACGCATCGCCCGTCTTCTTGAGCTCGTGCGTCGCGCACGTCACGCCCTCGACGTCCACACCGAAGCTCAACGCGATCGTCGTGGCGCCACCTCCACCCGGCGAGGCCCCCGGCGTCACGCGCGATGCATCCGGCGCGCGATCGGTATCCGGCGATCGCCCACTACCAGAGTTACCGCGCCCGCTCGCCGTTCCCGGCACGAACCGCGGTGCGACCACCAGCGGCACCGCGAGCGTCCACGTCCCGTCCGCGAACCGCGCGAGCGACTCGTAGCGCAACACCACCTTCACGGTGCCCTTGGCCGGCACCGACGCGATCGTCTGCGTGAAGACGTCGTTGCGCTCCATCTCCGTCGTCGCTGCCATCACGCCCGCGCGCACGGCCGCCTCGTAGCGCTGCGCTGCCTGCTCGCGTCCTTCGATCGCCGCGACGATCGTCGTGGTGCCGACCTGGATCTCCATCGCCGTCACCGCCGCATCTGACGGCAGCGGGAAGATGTACGTCGCCTCCGTCGGCCGGTCGCCCTTGTTGGAGAACGTCTGCGCGACGGTCGTCTCCACGAACGGCCCGCGCACGCTGACGTCCATCGTGCTGTCGACCATCGGCATCACTTGCGCCGTGCCGCTCGTCGGCGTCGCGTACATGCCCGCACTGCGCCACGCGCCCGTGCCGCTCGCCGCCGCAGTGCCGCTGACCGCCAATGCGATCAACAACATGGGGACGAGCAGAACCCTGGGCATCGGCCTGGTCACGTTACACGCGTCAGCCGCCCCGAGGATCTATTGGAAGCGCACGCAACCGCTCGAAAAGTCGGTCGATAGGGCGCCGCATGTCGCGTGCTACCGTAGAACCAGTGTCCAAGGGTCCTCCCAAGACCGTCGACGATATGCTGCTTCTCCCGGACGACCTGCGCGTCGAGCTAATCGAGGGCGAGATTGTCGAACGGGCGGCTACCGTCCCTCGTCACGGGCTTTCGCAACTCGCGCTTGGCAGCGCACTGATCCGACGGTTCGGCCGCGGCCCCGGTGGTCGATGGCCTGGCGGTTGGTGGATCTTGACCGAGGCCGACGTCTCTTACGGGACACCGAATTACTTCACGCACGATCTTGCCGGCTGGCGTCGTGAGCGCATGTCCGACGTGCCTGACTCGCGTCCGATCCGGCTTCGTCCTGACTGGGTCTGCGAGATTGTTTCTCCCTCCAACGCGAAGAACGATCTCGTTACAAAGCCTCGTATCCTCGCAGCCGCGGGCGTTCCCTATTACTGGGTTGCGTATCCGTCCGACCACGTGCTGCTCGTTCATCAACTCGTGAATGAACGCTACGAGCTGGTTCTTACCGCAGGCACGGGCGAGACGATTCGTGCAGAGCCGTTCAGCGAAGTCGAGCTGCGCGTCGCGACGCTGTTCGGCGAGCCCGACGACGAATAGGCGCTAGTCGCACGCTACCTTCCCCATCGCCTCGTACTCCACCTTCGCTCCTCGCAGTAGGTCGTTCGTCGAGATGCTCTCACCGCGCTCGGCCGCGAGGTAGGCGGCTCGCAAGGCAGCGTTCTTGATGTAGCCACCCGTCATCGCGAAGCGTTCGGCGAGAGCATCGAGATCGATCGTCCCCGCATAGGGCGCTTGGGCGGGGAGAACGGCGCGCCAGAGATCGCGGCGCTGATTGCAGTCGGGCACATCGAAACGGACCTGAACGGCCAGGCGACGACGAAACGCTTCATCGATCGCGGTCTCGTGGTTCGTCGTGAGAATGCAAACGCCGGTGAAGCTCTCGAGCCGCTGGAGCAGATAGTTCGTCTCGAGATTCGCGTAGCGATCGTTCGAAGACGTCACCGCCGAACGCTTCGCAAACAACGAATCGGCCTCGTCGAACAGGAGGATCGCGTGACCGGATTCCGCAGCATCGAACAGCGCGGCCAACTGCTTCTCTGTTTCGCCGATATATTTCGAGACGAGCTTAGAGACGTCGACCTGATACAGGTCGAGACCGAGCTCGGTCGCGATCAGACCGGCGACCATCGTCTTGCCGGTGCCGGGCGGTCCGGAGAAGAGAGCAGCGACGCCGTGCCCTCGACCGATCTTCGCGCCAAAACCCCAGCTCTCGAGCACCGTGCGACGCTGGCGAACGCGCGCCACGAGCTCGATCACTTGCTCGAACTGATCCGGAGGAAGCACGAGGTCGTCCCAGGTCTGCGTCACCTCGACTTTCTTCGCAACGGACGCGAGCTGCTCACCAAGCTGCACGCGCACGGCTTGATGCACGGCGACATCGTCGACTCTGTTTGATTGGGCACTGTTGATGATGGCGCTACGAGCGGCTGCCTTGATTGTTCCCGGCCACAGACGAAATGCTCCCGCCGCTTCCAAGGCGGTGTTGTTCGCATCACCCAACGCGCTCGCCCAGATCGTTTCGCTCTGCTCGCGGGTCGGCATCGTCATCGTGTGCGCCTGCATCGTCCGTCCCGGCCACACGACCGGCTCGGCAGACGTGATGAGGATCGGGGCCGGGAATTTCGCCAAGCAGCGCGTCGCCAACTCGACGTCGTCTGGTGAGGCATCTTGGAGCATCGGTACTGCGTCGAACATGCACGCCTCGCGAGCGATCGCGCGAAGACGTCGTTCGCGCACGAGCGCTGTGTCGCCGAGGCGTTTCATGTTCACGCGCAGCGTTCCGAGTCCTAGTCGACCGGCGCGCTCGGCGAGCATGGTCGCTCGACCAGACCCTTCGGGACCTACTGCGATCTCGACATCCGCGAGCACTGCGCCGGCAGTCGCGGTGCCATTGCATCGGACCAGCGATGCGACCGAACCGATCTCGCTATCCAGCTGGAGGTCACCGCGCGCGATGTCGAGAACCCGATCATTCGCGCGAAGTGATCGACGATGCAAAGGGAGACGCGGATCGCTGGTCATCTCGATCAGTCCCCAGTGATCGAGGGAGGCGAGCTGCGCGCTGCCGATCTTCATCATCTGCTGCACCACCTGCACGTTGAGCCCCGCGCACGCGCTCGAGCCGAACGCGTCGGACAGCTTCGCGGCGCGCGGATCGATCTCGATCACGGCGAGCAACCAAAGAAGGTCTGCCTCCGCCTCTGTGAGTCCAAGGCGAACCCCGAGCCAATCGAGCGACACGCTCGCCGTCGACGAGCTCTCGAGGCGGTTGCGGATCTCCGCGCGCAAGACATCGGGAGACGTCGCTAAAGACAGTGGTGCGCCGTCCAGCCATCCCGCGAGGCGCGCGGCGTTGATGTGCGTCGCCAGTGTTGCGAGCGCCCATGCGACACGATCGGCCAGAATCTCGGAAGGACGTGCGTAACAGGACGCGGTGCTCATGCGCGCCTCTATCGACACTCACGCCGTTCGGTTGCGCGGCCTGCTAACTATTCGATTCCCTGGGACTCAGGCGGGCAATTCAGGTGAGTCAGCCAGGTCCCCTCGCCAGCTGCGTTCCGGCCGAACGTGAGCTGGCCGGTACACGGAAAACGGAACCGATGGGGCTCGTTATCGGCGTGCCACGCAAGAGTAAGTGACCTGCACATGTTCGTCGCAATCGTGAGGTCCGCGTCGCTGGAGGCCGCGTCGCTGAGGATCTCGCAATACACCTTGGCGTCATCGACGCGGATCGTCCGGAATACGGCGATCTCTTCGGCCTGTCTGCACGAGACGATCTGGCCGTCTGCGAGTGTCTCGCGTCGAACGTCTCGAACACGATTCTGATCGTCTCCTACGCAAGTCTCAGCCGCAGGACCAATGGGATTCAACGCGTCCGCGCTCAGGATTTCGATGCGAGCGCCCTTCATCTCGAAGAAGGAGCCATGTGAGCGAGGGTGACCGTCAGGGCGAGCGCGGGCGGGTACGACCATTGTCGCCAGATAGCTCTGATCCTTCGTGATCGCGAGTTCGATCGATTGCACGACGTAGGCCTCGGCGAACCACGATTCGTTCGCTCGGCACCCAACGACAGCATGGCCCACGAACAGAACGACCACAGGTCCGAAGCTATTTCGTTTCATCATCCGTCTTGAGCTCGTGGTTCTTCGGCATGATCTCCTGTTCCATCAGGAGCCTAGCTCCATCGCCTTCGCTCCGAGCCGACGTGTTGTTGCCGGCCTTCTTCGACAGCCATCGTCCTTCTTCCCATGGAAGTGAAGTGTTCTCGACGTAGTCGATCGCGCCAGCCTCGTCGCGCACGACCGTAACAGAGTTCATTCGATCCGAAAGGAAGCCCGACGCACGTATGGGGAGTCCTAGCTCTCCGAGAGTGAGTTGACGAAGCGGATCGAGTACTGCGCCGCGGACTCCTCGGACAGTTGCACTCGCAATCTTGACCGGCGTAGTGGGATGCGTCAGGTCGCCGTCGAAGACGACGTCAACGATTCCATCATGCGGGAGCAACATCGATTTCTCGTGGAAGCCTGCTGTATTCGGTTGATTCGCGAGGTGCATGTCCGTCGTCGCCGCAAAGCCATTCACCCCCAGGTCGGCCTGCGCGACTACGCGCACCCACGCCTGAGCTGTCGCACGCTTCTGAATCCCCTCGGCCGCTTCTGCCTTTGCCGCCAGGGCCTCGTCGGCGGCTTTCAGTAGCCCGTGCGCAGCCTTCGGGTCGCTACGCAGCAAGGGCCCGAGCGAGCGACGGAAGATCACGTGCTCTTTGCGCGCGGCGGTGTGCGAGGCGATGAGAACACCGCGCTGCTTCGCAAAGAAATCCGCTGCGAGATCTGCGCTGACGCTACCTTCGTCGACTTTCGTCTCTGACCGTTCACCGGCGAGCTCCTTCGCTTTCTCCATTCCTGTCTCGGTAAGGACCGATGCCGCCTCGATGACATATTCGACAACGCCGACACGCAGGCCTTCGGCGAGGAGCGACCCTTTCTCATGACTTTCGGCCGCCTGGCCGCCGTGCGCTTCGTGGCCACCTTCGATCGCAGCCACGAGTGCAGGCTCCAGGATGTGAGCAACACCGTTCGGAATGGCTGCACTCGCAACTTCCAACGCGAGCGAGGCGAGAGCATCCATCGCGTCGTACTCGGGCTTGGGGACAACACGACGGAAGCCGTCCACGTGTTCGTGCATCTCCTGCACCGCACTCATGCGCCGATCGAACAGGTCATCGAGCCCGATGCTCACGTTCTCGGAAAGGTCATCGGCCTCGGCCTTCTCGCCCTCATGCGCGCCAAGGCTCCGGCGCTGATATTCACTCTCCGCGATCGCGTGACGCTTCGTGTGCTCTGCGAACTGGACGGCTTGATCGCGCGATCGTTCTAGACCCGTGACGAGCTCTCGATCCTGCTCGACCATTGTCGGGTCCCCATCGATATGCGCCGCGCTCGCGAGAACGATGCGCTTGTGCTCTTGCGTACCGTCGAACCACGCGAGTGTGACGTCCAGGTACGTTTCGAAGCGACCTGTTTTCGTCGCACGATGCTCGAAGACAAATGCCTGGCTATCGTTCGAAGCCCACGGGTCGCGATAGGAACGGAGCTCCTCCGGAGCCTGGATCAGCCGCACTTCAGGGTCCCCTGACACGCGAGCCTCGACGCGAGCCGACTGTTCACCCTGATTCCAGACGAATACAGTTTGTCGCTGCGAAGTCCCCGTCACGGTGTCGCCGAGATCGATCCTGTCCGGGACTGCGATACGTGACGATGGGTTAACAGCGTTACCAATGATCGCGTCGACCTGAGCGACCGACGATGGTCGGCTGTGCTCCAGATCGACATGAGTATTGGGTGCCGGAGCCTTCGCGGGGAGCGGAGCGACCTTCTGTTTCGTCATGCTCGACGTATCGACGTCACCGCAAAAAGTTGCGCAACTTTCATCGCGACGCGCCGACATGCCACTCCATGAATCGCAAGACCTCGATCCATCAGCGGTTTGCAGCGATTGCCGAACCGCCTGCGAGCCAAACGAACCAAACCACATCCGCCTGGTACGACATAGAAGCGCTCGCGATCTTGAAGCGACCCGCGCCCACAGGGGGAAGCGCTCTCGAATTCCAGGCGAAGGAACGGGAGCTCATGAGCCTGTTTGCGCGTCTGACGGCCAACGAGTCGCGAATGCTGCATCGGCGACTCACCGTCCCGCAGCGGGATGATGCGCTCGCCGGAGCGTTCGAGCGTCTGGTAGCGGACCGTCGAGGGCGGTTGCTCGCGTTCGTTGCAGACGCTCGACGGCGCGAAGCGTTGCAGGCGGCGCCTCGATTGCATGACGAATCTGGCGCGAATTCAAACACATAGGAATTTCGCCTCCCCGTCGCGCAACCGCAGCGCCGACCGCTCGATAGGAGCCACATGAGCGCAACGTGGTTCGAAGCGGAAGCCCTCGCGATCCTCACCCGCGCCGCGCCTGTCGGACGTAGCGCCGCCGAGTTCGGCACGAAGGAGCGGGAGCTCACCGCGCTGTTCGCGCGTCTCAGTGTTTCCGAGTCACGCGAGTTGCATCAGCGTCTCCGCGTTCCGCTCCCCGATGACACTCTCGCGATCGCGTTCGGTCGCTTCGTTGCGGATCGGCGCGGCCGGTTACTCGACTTCGTCGGTGATGCGCGTCGCCGCCATGCAGGTGCAAGCACTCAGGCGTACGCGAAGCGCATCACGGCGTAGTCGTGAGCGACCTCCGCTGCGGACAACGCTCGTACGCCGATCTTCACGACGCCGCCCGCGATCGTACCTAGAACGCACGAGGCGCATGGAGTATTCGCGCGAGGCTGTGTGTCCCACTTTTGTGGGGATGCAGACACACGCGGCGTAACTCGGCGCGCCGCTTGGCCTCGCGAGCGGCACTGCGGGTGCACTCGCGCAGCGTATGCGCTTCGTGTCTCGTCTGTTGTTTGGCGCGCTCCTGGTCACTGGCTGTGGCGGTAATCAGAAGAGCGATCTACAGGTCATGTCGTATACACCGTCTGGCTCGGTCGAGAAGACGGAGCCGGTCGAGATCAAGTTCGACAAGCCCGTCGTCGACGAGGCGATGGTCGGCAAGCCGGCTGATCCTGCGGCGGTAGCGATCACGCCCGCCGTCGCGTGGAAAGGCTTTTGGCAGGACCGCCAGACGTTGGCGATCGAGCCCCAGGGAGAGCTCGCACCTTCGACGCGGTATCAGGTCGCGCTGACGGGCGAGCTGGCGAAGCGCACCCACAACTTTCACTTCGACTTCGTGCACCGCCCGTTGGCGGTCGAGGGCGTGTGGGGCGCGGATCCCATGTCGCTCGCGCCGGATGGCGAGGTGCCGGTCTCGTTCAACCAGCCGGTGAATGCGGCGGACGCGGCGGCGAAGTGCAAGCTGAGCGCGGACGGCAAGGATCTGAAGCTGACGGCGACCGCGACGGAGCCGACGGCGAGCGTCTCGCTCAAGACGGAGAAGCCTCTCGAGCCGGGCAAGGACTACACGCTGTCGTGCGCGGGGATCGCGGGCGCGGGCGGCAACGCCGTGATGGAGACGCCGTACTCGCTCGCGCTGCACGTGCGGCCGATGCTCGGCATCGCGTCGATCACGCCGACAGGAGGCGACGTCGGTGCAGACGAAGTCGCGATCACCGTGTCGTTCACGACGCCAGTTTCTCTCGAAGCGGCGCGCAAGGCGGTGTCGAGCAAGCCGCGCATTCGTGGTCTCGACCAGGGATATCTCTCCGGCGATGGCCTCGAGTACAAGGTGACAGCCGATCTCGAGGTCACGACGGACTACGCGGTCACGGTCAAAGATCTCGAGGACACGTTCGGCCAGAAGCTCGCAAAGCCGGTCACGCAGGCGTTCAAGACGGGTGATGCGCAACCGCGACTCTCGATGGAGCGCGGCATCTTTGCGCTGGAAGCGAGTGCGAAGGGCTATCCGCTGTGGTCGCGCAACGTCGACGCGTTCCAGCTCGAGTGCGGCCAGATTCCTCGCGACAAGCTCGTGCAGGTCCTCACGACGGACATGAACTACGACCCGTGGGGCGGCAATGACGACGACAAGCCGATCGACTGGAAGAAGCTCAAGACGGCGGCGAAGAAGCACACGATCAAGACGGCGGGAAAGAACAAGTGGCTGCTGCACGAGCTCGATCTCGGTGCGCAGTGCAGCACGCCCGGTACGCGCGGCGTGTATCTCGCCGAGGTCAGCTCGAGCGAAGTGCAGCCCGATCCGAACCGTGGGTGGTGGCAGCCGCGCCGCAATCGCGTGCTCGCGAACGTCACGGACATGGGCGTGATGATCAAGGCGGGAACGTCGTCGGGCCTCGTGTGGGTGACCTCGCTCTCGAGCGGTCAGCCGATCGGTGGCGCGAAGGTCACCGTCTACAACTCGAACGGCAAGCAGGTGTACACGGACACGTCGAACGCGGACGGCATCGTGAAGGTGCCGGGCAGCGCTCTGTTGAAGGCGCAGAACAAGACCACGTCGACGACGGACACGGAGGCGGCCGAGGATTGGGACAACTACCGCAGCCAGCGGCTGATCGCGGTCGTCGAGAAGGCGGATGACGTCGCGGTCGTCGACGGCAACTGGGCGAACGGTATCCAGATCTGGAACTTCGGCGTGCCGGAGGACCGTACGGGTGGCGTCACGAAGGTCCGTGGCTTCATCCAGAGCGACCGCGGCCTGTATCGCCCGGGCGAGAGCGTTCACTTCAAGGGCATCGCGCGCGAAGTGACGCAGGGCATGCCGCCGAGCGTGCCGAAGAACGGCAAGGTCGAGGTCGAGGTCACGGACAGCCGCGGCCAGGCCGTGCTGTCGAAGAACACGAAGCTGTCGACGTTCGGTGGCTTCGCGTTCGACATGGACCTCGGTGCGGACGCCGTCCTCGGTGACTACTACGTGAACGCAACGGTCGCGGGCCAGGTGTTCCGCGAGAAGTTCTCCGTCGAGGAATTCCGTCCCGCATCGTTCGAGCTGAAGCTCGCGTCCGCGCAGAAGGCGCCGCGCCCCGGTGAGCGCCTGACGTTCGATCTGAACGCGAGCTACCTGTTCGGGTCGCCGGTCGCTGATGCAAAGGTCGAGTGGAGCCTGCGCCGCCGCAAGCACGTCGTGCGCTTCGACGGCTTTGACGAGTACACGTTCAGCGCGAACCCGTTCGAGTGGTGGTGGTGGGATGACTCGTCGGACGACTACGGCGACTTCATCTCCGATGGCGACGGCGCGACGAACGCGCAGGGCAAGCTGCACATCGCCGTTCGCGATAGCGCGACGACGTTCGACGGCCCCGTCGACTACATCCTGTCCACGAACGTCACCGACTCGTCGGACCAGACGATGGGCAAGTCGTCTGTCGTGACCGCGCACAAGACGTCGCTGTACCTGGGCCTGCACGCGAATGAATTCGTGCAAGCGGTCGGCATGCCGTTCGGTGTGAACGTCGTCGCACTCTCGCCCGAAGGCCAGCGCGCCGCGACGAAGGCGAAGCTGACGTTCACGCGCACCGCACGCTCGTGCGAATGGGACGACATGGGCTCGCGCAGCTTCCAGCGCTGCACGTCGACGGACAAGGTCGAGCTCGAGCGCGACGTCGACATCGCGGAGAGCGGCTCGCACACGGAGCGCATCGTTCCGCAAGACCCGGGCGAGTATGTCGTCCGCATCGAAGCGACCGACTCGCGCGGCAACAAGGTCTCTGCGGCGTCCGAGATCTATGTCATCGGCAAGGGAGACGCGTTCTGGAGCGGCGACGAGGGTGATCGCATGACGGTCATCGCGAGCAAGCCGACGTACAAGGTTGGCGAGACGGCGCGCCTCATCGCGCAAGCGAACCTCGTGCAGCCGACGGCGCTGATCACGATCGAGCGCGACGGCATCATCGACGCGCAGGTGAAGAAGCTCGCGTCGCCTTCAGAAGGCATCGAGCTGCCGATCCAGGACGCGTGGGCACCGAACGTGTTTGCGAGCATCGCGCTCGTGTCGGGTCGCCACGGCGTCGGCGATCGCAATCGCCCGCAGTTCAAGATGGGCGTCGTCGAGCTCAAGGTCGCGACGGAGCACAAGCAGCTGGACGTGGCCGTCTCCCTCGAGAATCCGACGGTGCGTCCCGGTGATGACGTCGCTGGAACGATCAAGGTCACGCACGATGGCAAGCCCGTCTCCGCGGAAGTGTCGCTGTCGGCCGCCGATGAAGGCGTGCTGCAGCTGATCGCGTACCAGACGCCGAACCCGATGAAGACGTTCTACGCGTCGTACGGCCTCGGCGTGGACTCCGGCACGAACTGGAACCGCATCGCGCGCCTCGCAGATCCGCAAGCTGGAGATCCGGACGAAGGTGGCGACAGTGCAGCGGCGGCCGACGGTCAGCGCGTGCGCAGCAAGTTCGTGTCGAGCGCGTACTGGGCGCCGATGCTGCTCACCGACAGCCAGGGCGAGATTCACTTCTCGTTCAAGGCTCCCGATAACCTGACCGCGTTCCGCTTGATGGCCGTCGCGGCGGATATGTCCGACAAGTTCGGTGCGGGCGAGACGCGCCTGACCGTGAACAAGCCGCTGATGGCGGCACCGGCCCTCCCCCGCTTCCTGCGCTCGGGTGACACGGCCAGCGTCGGTGTCGTCGTGCACAACAACACGCCGAACGCAGGCACCGCGGTGATCACGGCGAAGGCGAACGGCGCGACGCTCGCGTCGACGAAGCAGACGGTCGCGATCGCGGCGAACAGTGAAGCGCGCATTCGATTCGCGGCGCATGCCTCCGACAACGCGGCGGCCTCGTTCGAGTTCGCGGTCGCGATGAATGACGAGAAGGACGCAGTGCGTGTGACGGTGCCGATCGGTCGTCCGCGCGTGATCGACAACCGCCTGATCGTCGAGAAGACGCTCGCGGCCGGCGAGACGTGGACCGGTGCGATCGGCGCGGGCAACGACGTCCTGCGCAACGAGAGCCAGGTCACGGTCTCCGTCGACCGGTCCGGTGTCGCGGAGCTCGCCCCGAGCCTGCGCGCACTCGTCGAGTATCCGTATGGTTGCCTCGAGCAGACGATGTCGCGGTTCATCCCGCTCGTCGCCGCGCGCGACCTCGCGAACACGCTCGACGATCCGTCGCTCAAGGGCACGCAGGCGTCGCGGTTCATCGCGGCCGGCACGGCGAAGGTCATCCGCCACCAGCAGGGCGACGGCATGTTCTCGCTGTGGCCGCAGTCGCAGACGTATCCGCACCTCACGGCGTACGCGCTGTGGGGGCTCACCGTCGCCGAGAAGTCGGGCGAGAGCGTTCCGAAGGACGTGTTCGATCGCGGCATCGCGGCGATGAAGAACTGGTCGAGCAACCACGTCCTCGCGCCGAATGGTGAAGGTGCGACGATCGCGATGACGGCATACGTGATGGCGCTGCGTGGCCAGCCCGACGCGTCGCTGAACGCGCGCCTCTACTCCGTGCGCGAAGGTCTCCCGCGGTGGGGCCAGGCGTTCCTGCTTCGCGCGCTGTACCTGTCCAAGGCGGACCCGGCGCAGATCGCCGAGATGGAGAAGGTCATCGCCGCAAACGTGCGCGTCACGAACGGCGCGGGCACGGTCCACGAGTCGTTCGCCGGCGAGGAGTACGAGATGTACATGACGAGCGACGTGCGCGCGACGGCGATGACGCTCGCGGCGCTGCTCGAGGTCGACCCGAAATCCGAGCTCATCGCTCCGCTCGTCGTCGGTCTCAAGCAGGCGCGTCAGAGCGACGGTGGATGGCACTCGACGCAGGAGAACCTCTGGTCGATCGTCGCGCTCGCCGACTACGGCCGCCGCAGCTCGACCGGATCTACGACGGCAACGGTCACCGTCGGCGGCAAGCAGGTTCTGAAGCAGAAGATCAGCGGCGCGCAGATGTCGTCGGTGCACGTCGCGCTCGACAAGCTGAGCGGCGATGACATCGCGGTCACGACGGATAACGGGGCCGCTGTCAGCGTCCGCGTCACCGAAGCACGCCTCGATGCCGGCAAGGCGCAGGCGAATGGATTCACGATCGCCCGCCGTTATTCCGACGACAAGGGCACCGAGCTCACGTCGGTGAAGGCGGGCCAGATCGTGACGGTCACGCTCGACATCACCGCCGACGACAACCGCCGCTGGATCGCGCTCGTCGACCCCATCCCCGCCGGCTTCGAGGTCATGAACGCGAAGCTCGCGTCGGGCGGCACGGACATGTCCAACCAGCCGCCCCCCCCGCAGGCGACGCGCTGGGACCGCTGGCGCCAGGCGCTGACGTGGGACTACCAGGAGATGCGCGACGACCGCGTGCTCTGGTTCAGCGACCAGATGGCAAAGGGCACGTACACGCTCACGTACCAGGCGCGCGCGACGATCGACGGAACATTTACCGTCGCGCCAGCGTCGATCGAGATGATGTACCACCCGGAAGTTCGCGCCCGTACTGCGCAAACGGTGTTCACGGTCACGAAGTGAAGCGTGCCGCCCGCATCGCAGCGCTCGCCGTGCTGCTGCCGCTCGTCGCGATGATCCAGATCGCGATCGTGCTCGTGCTGTTCTGGCGGTTCGATCCGAACGATCTGGCTGCTGACACGGAGCCGCTCGAGCTCGTCGATCTCCGCGGCGATCACATCGCAACGTTCCCCGCCGCCGGTGCGGACCGCACGCACTGGACGAAGCTCGGCGACATTCCGGCGATCGCCGTGTCGGCGGTCATCGAGTCCGAAGACGAGAACTTCTGGCGCCACTCCGGTGTCGACGGCGAAGGCGTCGCGCGCGCGCTGTGGCTCGATCTGCACGGCGGCCGCTTCGGCGGTTCGACGCTGACGATGCAGCTCGCGCACATGGTCGCGACGGCGGACGAACCACGGTCGCTGAGCGCGAAGCTCCGCGAATCGGTGCTCGCGATGCGGATGGAGCGCGCGGTCGACAAGCATGCGCTGCTCGAGCAGTGGATGAACCGCGCGTACTTTGGCAATGGCGCGTTTGGCTTCTCCGCCGCGTCGCAGCTCTACTTCGGCCGCCCGCCGTCCGCGCTCTCCGATGCCGAGGCGTCGCTGCTCGCATGCCTGCCGCGCGCACCGAGCGCATACGACCCGGCCGTGCACCTCGACCGCGCCGTGAAGCGCCGCGACCACGTGTTGGCGCTGCTCGTCGAGCGTAGCGTGATCACGCAAGCACGCGCTGACGAGATCGCGCAGACGAACGTCATCATCGGCCACTACGCACCGACGAACGAAGCGCCGCACTTCGCGCGCTGGATCGTGGATCAGCTGCCCGCGGACGTGCGCCATCGCGGTGGCACCGTCCAGACGACGCTCGATCTCCGCTTGCAGCGCATCGTCGCGGAGCGCGTCTCCGAGCAGACCGCGCAGCTGCACCACCGCAATCTCGATCAGGCGGGCGCGATCGTGCTCGACACGCAAACGACGGAAGTGCGCGCGATGGTCGGCTCGATCGACTGGAACGGCGCCGAGGGGCAGATCAACATCACGACGCGCCGCCGCCATCCCGGCTCGGCGCTCAAGCCGTTCGTATACGCGACCGCGATCGAGCACGGGGACTCTCCGTTCTCGATCGCGTGGGACGTGCGCGACGGACAGGACAACTACTTCGCGCCGTCGGCAGGAGTCGAGCACGGCCCGGTCCGCTACCGCGAAGCGCTCGCGAGCTCGTACAACTTTGCCGCGATCGACGTGATCAACAAGGTCGGTGTGCCGGCCGTGATGTCGACGCTAAAGAAGGCGGGCGTCGCCGAGCTCGACGGTGCACCGAACGACTATGGCCCTCGCCTCGCACTCGGCGCAGCCAAGGTGCGCTTGCTCGACCTCACCGCCGGCTACGGTTTCCTCGTCAAGGGCGGCACCGTCGGCACTCCCCGCGGAATCACCGGCGTCGTCACGTCGCGCCAGCAGCGCTGGTCTCCTGCCCGCACGCAGGAGCGCCGCGTGTTCTCGCCCGAGACGGCGTGGCTCGTCGCCGACATGCTCTCCGACACCGAGGCACGCCGCCCCGGCTTTGGCATGGAGCTGCCGTTCGACTTGCCGTTCAAGGTCGCCGCGAAGACCGGCACCGCGCGCGGGTTTGCCGATACGTGGGCCGTCGCCGCGACGCGCGAGTATCTCGTCGGTGCGTGGGCAGGCACGTTCGACGGCACGCCGACGCAAGGCATCGTCGGCATGGACGCCGCGGCACCGATCACGCGCTCCGCGATGCTCGCGCTGAACGACAAGACGCCGCTGACGCTCTCGCCGCGCCCCGCGCGCATCTCCGAGGTGGAGGTCTGCGCGACGTCGGGTCTCACGCCCGTGAATCCGTGCCCGACGATCCACGACTACACCGTCGCGGGCCGCGCACCGATCGCGAAGGACACGTGGCACGACGTCGATGGCGCGGAGCACTACCCGACGCGCGCGAAGGGCTGGCTGTCGCGCCGCCGCTACGTGACCGAACGGTAGGTCGCCGATACGGTCGGCCGCTCCCAAGGCATGCGGATTGCTCGTCGGGTCGATAGCTTCGTCGCCCCGACCAGGTTCGCTTACTTGGCGTGGTGCGACGTTGCGATCCGCAACATGACCCGCATTGCCTCGTCCCTTCTCGTCACGCTCCTCGTCGCCTGCGGCTCGTCAGGCTCCCCCATGTCGAGCGACGACACCCCGTCGGGCGATGACGGTGGGAGCGGCAGCGATCCCGGCGATGGCTCCTGCCCCGCGGGCTACGCCGGCGCCGAGTGCGTGATCGCGCTGTACGACCAGACGGTCGCGAGTTGCGATCCGGTTGCGGTGACGACGCTCCGTGCGGAGCTCGATGCGCGCAGCAAGCTCGGCCCGCTGTGGGCGAATGGTCGCGCGCTGTTCCGTACCGATGCGTCGGTCGCGATCGCCGGCGAGTTCAACGGTTGGTCCACGACCGCGCTGCACTCGACGGCGCTGTGCAACAGCGACCTCGTGCTCGCCGTCGGCGCTGTCGCGACGGGCTTCTGGCCGTACAAGCTCGAAGCGAACGATCAGTGGTCGCTCGACGCGCACAACCCGGCGTTCGCGTACGACGACTTCGCGGGTAATCCCGACGGCAAGAACTCCGTGATCAACACGCCGGACTCGGGGCGCGGCACGGTCGTTCGCCTTGACGACGCGTGCTCGAGCGCGCTCGGCAACTGCCGCCAGGTGACCGCATACCTGCCGCCCGGCTATACGGGATCGAGCGCGACGTATCCCGTGCTGTTCATGCACGACGGCCAGAACCTGTGGGACGACCACGACTGCTGCTTTGGCCACACGGGCTGGGAGATGAATGTCCTCCTCGACGCAAAGATCGCAGCGCACGCGGTCGCGCCGATCATTGTCATCGGAGCGGCGAGCTCGCAGAACCGCAACAACGAATACGGCCTCGACGAAGCGCTGCTCGCAAAGTTCCTCGCGTTCCAGACGGGCGAGCTGCAGCCGCACGCCCTGACGCAGGTGCGGTGGAATGGCGGCAAGCTCGGCATCGCCGGCAGCTCGCTCGGTGGGCTCGTCTCGATGCACCTCGTGATGCAGCACGCAGATCTGTACGATCGCGCAGCGTCGCTGTCGGGCGCGTTCTGGCCAGGTATGGACACGCACACGGCCGTGCGCGACCTCGTGCCGGGTTGGGGCAAGCAACCCGTCGGCATCTATCTCGATCACGGCGGTGACGTCGCGCAGAACTCCGATGGTGCGGCGGACTCGGTCGAAGTGCGCGACGAGCTCGTCGGCCTGGGCTGGCAGCTGTCCGCTTCGCCGGATTGCACGATGGGCGCGTCCTCGCTCTGCTACTTCGCCGACGAGGGCGCGACGCACGACGAGCTCGCGTGGAAAGCGCGAGCATGGCGCTTCGTCGAGTTTCTCTATCCTGCTCCGTAGGCCTGCTAATTGAGCCAGAACAGATAGTGGAGCTTGCGGTCGAACGTGTCCTCGCCCGTATCGAGCTGCTTCTTCATCGCGCGCAAGCGGCTGGGTAGCGGCGATGGCTTCATCGATGTTTGATAGCCGTTGCCGATCAGATCGCGCAGCACCTTCTCTGCGACATTCAGGTTCTTGTCCGCGAACATCAGCATCGCGACATTGATCTGGATGTCCTGCGGCTCCTTCAGCATGCGCCCGATGTCGATGTATGCGGACGGCACCTTGCTCGTGAGCTCGGCGTTCTCGTCGACGACCTGCGTGAGGTCGCGCATCGACAGGCCCTCCTCGCTATTCAACATGCGCCGCATGTCGCCGATCACGCCCTCCCACGTCGAGTAGATCGATGCGTCCATCGCGAGCGGAATCGCGTGGTTCTTCTGCGTCGGGTTCGGCACCCACTCGCGATCGTCGTCGGTTTCTGAGAGGTACTCGGTGCGGCACTTGTCCGCGTGCGCCAGCCCCTCGAGGATCAACTTGCGCGCTCGCACGACGCGCTCCGGCTCGGTGAGCTTGATCGTGATCGCGGGATGCTCCTGCGAGAACAGCTTGTCCAGCTCGGACCACTTGTACGCGAGCACGAGCTCGCCGGCCGCGCGCTGGAACGACACCATCGCGAGCGCCCATTCCGCGTCGCCCTGGTCGAAGCGGAAGACCGGGCGCCGGCGCGGATCACCCTCGGGCAGTGTCTCGCCTTTGCCGTCGACTTCGATCTCCAACATGTGACCGTCGCGCTCGTCGATGCGGCCGTTGCGGTTCCAATCGACCTCCCAGCACGCGAGGCACATCTCGAGCGAGAACTGCGTATCGGCAGCGGAGACCTCCAGATCGTTCTGCACGCCCTCGAGCACGTTCAACCAGCGCTGCCACGCTTCGCGACCGCCCTTGTGATCGAAGAACTCCAGGTGATCCGCGCGGCCGATGATGTTCTCCAGCTCGCCGAACAGGTCGTGCGCCGCGATCTGGTAGCTCGCGAGTGCGCGTACGGCTGCGGCCCGCGAGTCCCGTGGATCTCTGCCGAGCGCGGCTGTCGCGGCTTGGCGTGCATCCGCGAACTTGCTCGCGCGCAGCGCCGCGACCGCGGCATCACTGTTGGCCTCCGCGGCGTGGTGCTCCGGCGGCGGCGGCACGTTGTGGTCTGCGGCACCGCACGCTGTCGCGGCGAGAACGAGAAAAAGCGAAAAAACCGATGCCCTCATTGCGACTAGCGTTGCGCGGATCCGTCCGTATTCGATCGGGTTCACGCGTTGTTCACGCTGTCCCGAGACATGAAAACTGGCTACGCGACTAGCCGGTGAGACGAGTCGACATCGCGCGAGTGGGCAAGGTGCGTGATGCGCACGAGTCGATCTGCAACGTTACGCAGTGTGTCGATCTCGTCGCTGGCGGAACGGATGTTGCTCCTGCGCGCCGTATCCAATGCGCCTAGTTAGCTTCCTATCCACCGCACTTCTCGGAGTTGGCCTCGTGGCCTGCGCCGCTGACTCCAAAGATGATGCAAAGGGCGTCGTCGACGACAGCGCGCCCCCTTCCGACCCGACGCAGATCGGCAAGGCCGACGATGCAACGTCGTCACACCAGGTCGCAGTCGACGTGCAGTCGGTGCACCCGTACACGAACAACCTGAACAAGACGTACACGGTTCCGTTCGCGGGTCTCCCGTCGTGTACGCAGCAGGTCCGCGTGCACTTCTCGTCCGTGCAGACGGAAGCGGGCTACGACTTCGTCACTGTCGAGCCGACCGGCGCCGCGAAGCAGTCGTTCGACGGCACGCTCACAGACACGTGGACCGAGTGGTTCGACAAGAGCGGCTCGTCCGTGAAGGTTCGCCTGAAGAGCGACGAGTCCGTGACCCGCAATGGCTTCTCGATCGACAAGGTCGAATGGCAGGGCGCGCCGACGAGCTGCCCCGCGATCAGCCACCTCGCGTGTGGCCCGGAGATGGCCGACATCAACCCGCCGACGCCCGTCTGCGGTTGCCCGCACTCCGCGGTGTGTGTCCCCGCTACGAACATCTCGATCACGCACTTCACGGCGCAGGGCTTCAACCGCCACTCGCACCAGACGACCGGCACGGCCGCGAGCGAGACGCACCCGGGCCCGGCGGACGGCCCGATGACGACGCAGCTCGGCACGGTCGACGCCGCGCGCGTTGCTGACATCGTCAACCGCGCGGTCGACGCCGGCCTCGCGAGCTACACGCGCACCGTTCCGGCGACGCAGGCGAGCGACTCGCTCACGATCACCGCGGGCGCGTACACCGTCACGTTCGTCGCGCCGGAAGGCACGCACGACGCGGCCGTCCAGCAGCTCATCTCCGACTTCGAAGCACTGTTCGAGTGCGACTCCGACTCGGGCTCGCTCACGTGCGGCAGCGGCATGACGTGCGAAGAGCACGCGTGCGTCGAGCAGGCGACGTGCATCTGCCCCGCGATCGAGCAGCCCGTGTGCTCGACGAACGGCACGACGTACTCCAACTCGTGCAAGGCCGGCTGCGCGAACGCAGAAGTCGCGCACAACGGCGCGTGCGGCGTCCCCGGCGACCCGTGCGGCACCATCCGTGGCCTGACCTGCCGCGACGACGACAAGTGCCGCTTCGGCGCGTCGCAGTTCACCTATCCGTTCCCCGACGCGGGCGGTACGTGCGTCGCGAAGAACTACTGTGACGCTCCGGCCGACTGCAACGGTCAGCCGCACCAGGCCGTCCCGGGCGGTTGGGCGTGCAACGCGAACGCATGTGCGTGGACCGCTGGCCCGCAGTGGCAGGCGCTCGCGAGCAGCACGTTCGAGTCGGCGCACCCGTACGCGAACTCGACGTCGGTGTGGAAGCAACTCGACCTCCCGGCAGGCGCCCAGGCGATCCGGTTCACGTCGGCGAGCTTCGCGCTCGAGGCGAACTACGACTTCGTCGAGGTGTGGTCGTGGACGTCTGGCGCGTGGAAGCTGCAGAAGCGCTACACCGGCGCGACCGGCCCCGCGGCAACTGAAGAGTTCGCGGGTCAGCACTTCTACCTGAAGTTCGTCTCCGACTCGTCCGTGACGAAGACCGGCTTCAAGATCACCGTCGAGTATCGGTAGTCACCAGGTAGCTCGCACGATGGCGCTCCTTCTCACGAAGGGGCGCTTTTTCATTCCGGACGTTTCGCTTCGACGCCGCGCGGTGAGAGCGACGGAGATGCCGCGAGCGCACCCTCCGTGAGCGCGAGTGCGGTCGTCGTGAGATCCGCAACAGCATCCGCACCGACGACGTCACGCATCGCGGGATAGACGATCACGAGCGGCCCGAGCAGCTCGACGACGAGGTCACGCCGACCACTGCGCTCGAGCACCGCCGCGAACCCGCCCCTGACGAGCGCAGACAGCGTCTCCGCATCGCCATACGCGCGCCATCCATCGGGCAACTGCGTCGCGAGCGGCGCTGGAGCGAGCGTCTTTGGTAGCTCCGCCGGATACGCGCCCGGAATGCCGAGCGCCGCTCTCGCCGCCTTTGCGACATGCGTCGCGCGCTCGATGAACGCGTCCTTTGGCAAGTCATCGCCGGTCCCGACGCGCTTCAGCAGCACGTGAGGAAACGCGCGATCCACTTCGCACGCGACGACGCTGACCGTGCTACCGATTCGAAACGGCGGCTCGACAGGCAACCATGCCCACTCGCCGCGCCGGTCGCGCAGCGTCTCGAGATCGAACGCGGTCACGTCGATGTCGTGCGCGTTCTTCGTGATGACGCCGAACAACATGCGGCTCTCGAATCCACCATCCGACAGCGTCCACAGCGCGGTCTTCTGCAGGATCGCCGGCAGATGCTTCAGATCGCGCGCCGGACGCAAACCCGCCGCGGTCGCGGACGCATCCGTGCGCGACTTCGCAAGCACACCGCGGCCAACGAGGTACGTCGCCCCCGCGCCGAGCATTGCGAATAGCGTCCACGCCGGCACGTGCCCACCGTAGCAGGCGGCCGCACCGTGAGCGCCTCGGTTCGTGATTAGATTGGAGCGTGAAGCGCGAGGTCTAACGTCCGAACAGTTAGCTGAAGAAGCTCGCGCCCGCCGTCGAGAAGGCGCTCGTGAACGCAGGCCGAAACAACTACGAAGACCGCACGAAGAACCGCGTCGTCATGCCCTGAGCGCGCCCCCCGAGATCGCGTCCCACGCGCAGGTCCGGAAACGGCCAGTTTTTCTCGCGACCACGTCCGGAAACGGCCAGTCAGACGGCCCCGCCGCTGCTATCTCTAGTCTCGTGATGACGGATGACGCTCGCTACGCAGCTCTCCTCGCGCGCGACCCGCGCTTCGACGGCGTGTTTTTCGTCGGCGTTTCGACGACCGGGATCTACTGCCGCCCGATCTGCCCGGCGCGCACACCCGGCCGTACGCGCGTCACGTTCCATGCGACCGCGGTGCAAGCGGAGGCCGCCGGGTTTCGCGCGTGCTTCCGCTGCCGCCCCGAGCTCGCTCCGGGTCACGCGCATCATGTCGAGGTCGATGCGATCGATGCGCTCGTTGCCGCGCTCGCTCGCCGCATCAATGAAGGTGCGCTGTCGGACGCGTCGCTCGACGCGCTCGCCGCGGAGCTCGGAGTTTCTGCCCGTCACCTGCGTCGCGCGACGGAGTCTCGGCTCGGCGTGTCGCCGATCGAGCTCGCGACGTCGCGCAGGCTCGGTCTTGCGAAGCAGCTCCTGCAGGACACGCGCTTGCCGCTCGCGCAGGTCGCGTTCGCGGCGGGCTTTCGCTCGGTGCGTCGCTTCAATGCCGCGTTCGCGGAGCGGATGGGAGCACCGCCGTCGCGCTTGCGCCGATCGCATCGCACGGACGCAGCCGGCTCGCTCGACGAGCTTCCGACGACCGGCGTAACGACGATCCGCCTCGACTATCGGCCGCCGTACGCATGGGACGAGATCCTCGCGTTCCTGCGCGTCCGCGCGATTCCCGGCGTCGAGCGCGTCGACCTCGCAGGCCGCGGCGCGTACCACCGCGTCGTCCACTTCCACGACGTCGGCGAGGAGGCGGCGATCCCGAGGGGCCGGGCGGCAAAGGCGCGCGGAGTGACCGGCACGATCACCGTGCGCCCGTCGCCAAAGCGCGCTTCGCTGCTGCTCGATGTCTCGCCGGAGCTCGTGCCGCATCTGCTGCGTGTCGTCGCGCGCGTGCGCCGTCAGTTCGACCTGGACGCGCGCCCGGATGCGATCGCGCACGTCCTCGGTGGTGACGATCTACTCGGCCCGCGCGTGAAGGCGAGCCCGGGGATGCGCGTGCCGGGCGCGTTCGATCCGTTCGAGGCGTCGATCCGCGCGCTGCTCGGCCAGCAAGTCTCCGTCGCCGCGGCAACGACGCTCGCGGGCCGATTCGCCGCCGCGTTCGGTGCGCCACTCCCTGGCGCTCCGCAACTCGCACGTGATGCAAAGGGCCGCGCGTTTGCACAAGCAAACGGTCCGCTCGCAGTGCGATTCCCGACCGCGGCCGAGGTCGCGAAGCGCAGCATCGACGAGATCGCGACGCTCGGTCTGCCCGGTGCACGCGCGGCCGCGATCCTCGCGTTCGCAACCGCAGTCGCGAGCGGCGCCGTGAAGCTCGAAGGTGCGCTCGCGCTCGAGCCGTTCGTCGACGCGCTCGACGAGCTGCCCGGCATCGGCCCGTGGACCGCGCACTACCTCGCGATGCGAGCGCGCCACGATCCGGACGCATTCCCCGCCGCCGATCTCGGCGTGATGAAAGCTTTGAAGATGAACGCGAAGGAGACGGAGGCCCGCGCTGAAGCGTGGCGTCCGTATCGCGCGTACGCAGTCATTCACCTCTGGAACAGTTTGGGAGATACCAATGGAGACCGCGATGAAGAAGACCGCAAGCCCACGCAAGCCCGACGCGGAGTCCGGAGAAGCGAGCCGCCGGATCAGCGCCGCGACGGACGTCGTGATGCTCGAGACAGCGTGCCCGCTCGGCCCCGTGCAGCTATTCGCGCGGGGAAACGCCCTGGTCGGAGCGTACTTGCTCACGCCCGAGGCGAAGTATCTGCGGCCGAGCGCGCCGCTCGGTAAATCGACCGTGCTCGCGCGCGCGGAGAAGCAGCTCGCCGAGTACTTCGCGAGCAAGCGCTCGACATTCGATCTACCGCTCTCACCCGACGGCACCGACTTCCAGCGTCGCGTCTGGCGCGCGCTCGAGACGATTCCGTTCGGCGAGACATGGAGCTACGGCGAGCTCGCGAAGAAGATCGGCAACCCGACAGCGAGTCGCGCGGTCGGGGCCGCGAACGGACAGAACCCGCTGTGGATCATCGTCCCGTGCCACCGTGTGATCGGCGCGGACGGCTCGCTCACCGGCTATGCAGGCGGCATGACCGCAAAGAAGTGGCTGCTCGCGCACGAACAGCGCCAGCAAACGCTTCTTGGCTAGACGTCGATCACGCGATCCATCGAGAAGTCGAACACGTGACTCGTCTCGAGCACGTCGTTGCGATCCGTCGTGCGACGAACGTACGCCGCAATCCCCGACAGCAATGCGACCGCGGCGACCAAGCCAAACCTGATGTGCGTCATGGATCCAAGCTACCGGCGCGGCTCGCCGACTGCCGTGAACAACGCGTGAAGCGAGGCGGCAAAGCGCGGTAGTCGCGATGCCACCCGGTTGCGGCGATGCCAAACCAGCCACCGACGAGGAACGCTAGTAGGCCGAGACCATGCGCGATTCCGGTCGCCGGAACGCCTGGTCTCGCCATGAAGAGGATGCCGATCGCGAGGCCGGTCAGAGCGAGGGCGCCGAGGACGATCCGCTTCATGCGCTCACCGTAGTCACCGCGCAGCCGGCTCGCCGTGAACTGCGCGTGAACCGTCAGTGCGGGGTCGGGTGCATCACACGTTCGATGATCTCGCGCACACGATCCATCGTGATGCCATTGCGCTGCTCGAGCGCGAGCGGATGGGTGGTCGGCTCGAGCTCGATCGCGGAGCGCACGGACGATCGCACGTGCACCTGCGCCCTCAGATTCATCGTTGAAGGGTAGTTCGGGACCCGGTTGCTTACCCACCCGAAGAACGGACCTGCGGCGGCATCCCATTCATACGCGTCTCTCGCAGTTGCGCAGCTCTCCGCGCTCAACGATGTCCAGACGCCGTACCGGAACACATCATCGGTTCCAACGATCGGAATCTCGATCACGCCGCGAATGAAGTAGTGGAGCGACTCATCTTGCTGCAGCTCACGAAAGTCGCCTTTGCCGGTGACGAATCTCGCACGCTCGCTCGCGTCGAGCTCGTGAACGTAGTCTGGCTCTTGGAATCCGAAGTCGAGCGGCAGCTCGTCATGCCACTGCCCGCAGCTCCCGCATTGAAATCCGGGCTTCATCGGACCTCTACTGCGGCTTGCTCTCGAGAAAGCGCCCGACGTTCACGGTGACGGTGCACGCATACGTCGTCCCGTCGAACACGCAGTAGTCCACGCCGAACAGATCGTGCTTCACGACCTGCGTCGGCCGATACGTCCGTCCGTCGCGCACGACCTCCGAACGGATCTTCGCCGTGTACTCCGCGAGCCCGTCGTAGAACGCCTTTGCGGGCTCACCGCCGCACGTGAACAGCAGCACGTGCGTGTCGTGATCGTGCGCTTCGCCGTAGTGCTGCGCCGCGGTGGCAGCAGCGAGGCAGTTCGCATACAGCGCGCCGACGACAGGCGATGACTCTGTCGGCACGCCTGCAAAGTTCGCGGGAACAGTCGGCGTCGGTGCGTGACCAGCACATGCCGCGAGCACGATCAGCGCACGCTTCAATGCGACGTGTCCTCGTAGCGCCAACCGCAGAGGTGCGCGGTGCCGTGCTCCTTCTCGGATTCGGCGCATGCCTCGGGACCGGGCTGCGTCCTCTGCGCGTCCTTTGCGTGCTGCGCCGCGACTTGGTCGGGATCGAGACCGCGCGCGTACTTCGCATCGTGCAGGAACGAGCCGAGCACCTTCGCGTACAGCGCATCGCGCGCGTCGTTCGAGACGCTGTTCGTCATGCGGTACGGCACGCCGTGCTGGTACATGACGTCGAAGTAGTCCTCGACGAGCGACGCTTGCTGCTCCATGCCGTACTCGACGAGATCGCGATCGGCAGCGAGCTCGTACGGATACGCCTTTTCGTAGTTGCCGCGGTACTTCAGCGTCTCGATCGCACCGCGCGCGATCAGGTCCATGCCGTTCGTGAATTGCCAGACGTGCGTCATCTCGTGCACGAACGTGGAGCGCGTGCCGTAGCTCCCCTTCGAGAAGTCCGACGAGTACAGCGTGCCGGGCGCGTAGATGTGGCCGCGCGGCGTCATGTAGACGTTCTCGGGCTGGAGCGGGAACGAGTTGTCGATCACGCGGACGTGCGTGTAATCGATCCCGTCGCGAAAGATCGGCGTGATCATCGCGATCTCGCCCTCGGTCAGCGGTCGGTTCGGAACGGCGAGCGTCTGTTCGGGCGCGGCGTTCGCGGTGACGATGCTCGGCGTCGCGTCAGGTGTGCTCGCGAGGGGCGCCGGTTCGACGTGCGCGGGCTCCGCAGCTGGAGCAGGCGCGGGCTTCCCGCAGCCGACGAGAGCGACAAGAACGAGCCAACCCTTCACCGCATCGAGCGTAGCAGCTACGTCGCTTTGCAGGCGGCGAGTGCGCTCAACGTCTCGGTCGTGGGCTCGTCGCCGACGACTGCGAACTCCCCGGACCCTCGCGCGAGCCTGGGCTCGTCGCGCCGCGTGATGACGGCAACGAGCTCCGACCGCGACTGCGGATCGAGCTCCTGCCATTCCTCCGCGGTCATCATGAAGCCCGCGACGGCAATATCACCCTTCATCGTTCCACCTTCAGGGGGCGTCGGAACAACGGCAAGTTTTCGTTCCGCGACGACGGCGCGCCGTGCTAGTTCCACGCGGTGAGTCGCGCAGTTACCCGCCGTTACGTCGATCCGCTCGCGCAGATCTGGCTCGGCGCGGCGCGTGCAATCGGGCTGCGCGTTGTTCGCACACCGGATGCTTATGCAAGCACGGACGGGCGCGGCACGATGTCGATCGCGACAGACGAGGGACTCGACGCGGACGACTCGCTCGCGCAGATGATCTTTCACGAGCTGTGTCACTCGCTCGTCGAGGGCGAGGACAGCTTTCGCGCGCCCGATTGGGGAATGGACAATACCGGCCCCGATCACGACTGGCGCGAGCACGCGTGCCTGCGCGTGCAGTGGGTGCTGACCGGGCGCCATGGCCTGCGCGCTGTGTTCGCACCGACGACGGACTTCCGCACGACGTTCTGGGACACGCTGTCGGGAGACGTGCTCGCAGATCGCACCGATCCAAGTGTTCAGCTCGCGATCGCTGCGCTGCGCCGCGCGGACAAGCCGCCGTGGGGTCCGCACCTCGGGCGCGCTCTCGACGCGAGCGAGCAGGTCGCGCGCGCGGTCGCTCCATTCACCGTCGGCGACAAGACAGATGCATTGTGGAACGACGTCGCGCCCGCGCCTGCGAACCATCCGACGGGCCTTCCGCTCGGCGACGCGAGCGCGGCGTGCGGCAACTGCGCGTGGCGCTACGAGCACCGCGGCAAAGTGCGCTGCCGCCAGGCCGATACACTCGATGCGAAGCCGACGATCGATGACGCGTGGTCCGCGTGCGAGCGCTTCGAAGCGGCGCTCGATTGCCAGACGTGCGGTGCGTGTTGCCGCGCGGCGTATCACTCGGTCGAAGTGCAGAAGCGCGATCCGGCCGTGAAGGCGCAGCCGGACTACATCGTCGATCGCGGCACGTACCTCGAGATCCGCCGCAACGGCGATCGCTGCGCGGCGCTCCACGGTGGCGAGATGGTCGAGGCGAAGCAGTCGCGCTTTCATTGCGTGATCTACGACGACCGCCCGCGCACGTGCCGCGACTTCACGCTCGGGAGCGAGCACTGCCTCACCGCACGCCGTCGCGTCGGCATGTCGTTGTGACCTTCCCAGCTTGCCCTGCAAACCTGACGTCGTTCTCATTTTTCATGACTCGGTGCGTCTACTCCGCGCGATTGTTGGCTTGTCGGACGATGTTCAACAGCGTCCCCCGAGCGTGAGAAACCCTAACGGTTTCCAAGCGATGGGGTGTGCAGCAAGATGCCTCGATGTCGCGCCTAGCCTTGCTGGCCGGCGCCGTCGGTGTTCTCGCCGGCTGCGCCCCTGATTTCGACGACACGCGCGTGAGCGCAGATCCGGGAACGTTCGGCGAACGTGTCGTCACGCTGATGTGCAAGCGGCTCGCGTTCCAAGCGGACCCGACGGACGTCAGCGGCGACAAGTATCGCGCGACGTGCAAAGGCGGCGACGTCCCGCCCGATGCCCCTCCGACAATTGTCGCGATCTCGGCGCAGCGGGCGCGCCTCGTCGCCGCGATCGACGCGATCGTTCCTGACGACCAGCTCGATGCACTTCAGGCATATCTCACGTCAGATGCCGTGCTCGCGCTGTACGACGACGACACGATGAGTGATGCGATCGCATCGCTCGGTGGGATGCTGGGCGACATGTCGCGCGATACGGACGCGATGCAAGCACTCGCACGTCAGGGCGCGCGCAGCGGCTATCGCCCCGCGAACAACGCGGTCGGCCCGAGCGGTCCGCTGACTGGCTCGCCGTACATCCGCGAGCTGCTCTCGAACATGCTTCCGACGATCATCGCGGGCGGCAGCTCCAAAGCGCAGTGGGACAACGTCGTCGTCGCGATCTCCGAGACGCTGCGCGACGCAAAGGAACCCGGCGACTCGACGAGTGACACGCGCGCCGCGCGGATCGCGCAGAAGTTCTTGCTGACGGAGTACCCCGAGCTCGCCGAGACGACGGCCGTCCCGATGGTGCACCGCGATCCGCGCGGCATCGCGCAGGTCGAGATGATCGGCGGCCTGATGCCAACACCGTTCACCGACACGAACGATGACGGCGAGCCCGACGTGAATGCGGGAGGCTACTTCGT
Organism: Kofleriaceae bacterium; assembly: GCA_036499725.1. Lineage (GTDB taxonomy): Bacteria > Myxococcota_A > Polyangia > Haliangiales > Haliangiaceae > JABFXX01. Next base: position 118,091 of record DASYDE010000120.1, on the reverse strand, counting down.
CGACAGCAGCGGCAACCCGGTCGACGTGCCGTCTCCGTTCACGACGCGCGGTGATACGGCGATGCGCGACGAGGCAGGCCGCGCCGTCGATAGCGCTGGTCATCCGATCTACGACTACTTCTCCGTCGATCAGACGCTGCTCGGCGCGCTCGCGCTGGACCAGAAGCAGCTGATGGGCGCGGAGAAAGGCACGGCGCTCGATCTCGTGCGCGGCACGTCGATCCTCCTCGGCGACCGCGTCCAGAAGACAAAGGCGTTCGAGGACTCGGGTCGCACGCTCGACTATCAGGGGTACGACACGAGCACGAGCTCGCCGCTCCTCGATCTGTCGTATGCGTTTGCATCGCTGCTGCGCGATCCCCAGACGACCGACACGCTCGACTTCGGAACGACGATGTTCCGCGACCACGAGGACATGACGTCCCGTTTGCTCGAAGCCGCGATCACGACCGCGCGCCTTGGCGACAACCATCCCGAAGCGCTGATCGCGAGCGACACGTCGCTGTGGGACGACCTCATCCCGCTCGTTCACAAGATCACGGCGGATCCGGTGCTCGTGCGCAATCTCATCAAGGCGATGGAGAAGCCGGAGGTGAAGCAGGTCATCACGCGCTTCTCCGAGTTCATGCAGTACAAGGATCGCTTCGACATCGACGCGAGCCAGAACCTCGTCGGTTCGTTGACGACGCATCCGGATCGCACGATGCCCGACAGCGGTTACAACCGTTCTCTATTCGAGCGCTTGCTCGCGGTCATCAGCGACACGAACGGCTCTGTCGAGTGCAGCAAGGCGGGCGCGGTGCTGAAGGAGCCGAACACGGGCCTCGTGCTCAAGACGTTCGCGAACGAGTGCGACTTCTATCGCCTCCCTAACATGGCCATCTTCTATCTCCAGACGATGGTCTGGGCGAAGGATGCGAACGGCAACATCATCTGCGAGAGCAGCTCCGGCGAGTTCGGATCGACGCAGACCAAGCCGACCGCCGAGGAGTGCCCATCGATCGGAAGTGGTTGGCACGCACGCACGAAGGCCGACTTCGGCTTCCAGTGGCCGGCACTGATCAAGCCATTGATCAGCGTCCAGGGCGGCGACAAATATCTCGCGGACCAGGCTGGCATCACTGGTTTCGGTACGCACCCGTCGACACGCGCCCTCAATCGCGCGCTGTTCCTCCGCCCGCGACCTGACTCGCTGAACGACCTGTCCGATCCGCAGCGCGACAAGTTCGGCGCGCTGCTCACCGAGAAGCACGCGGGCACCCTGCCCGTCTGGGAGATCAACAACTTCTACGAGCAGATGCGCCCCGTGCTCCAGGCGTTCGCCGACGCGAATCAGGAGAGCACGTTCGTCGACATCATGTCCGTGCTGCACAAGCACTGGGCAACGAGCGACTCGGTCGACACGCAGCACACCGACCCGGCGGGGCCGAACTACACGACGGGTGGTCACGCCGTCACGTGGGAGCCGTTGCTGATCGATGCGTTCGCCGGCGACCTGTGGCCCGCTCTCACCGATCACGCCGCCGAGCTGGACGCGATCGTCATCAACGGCAAGCCCGCCGCGACGGTGCTCGCGAACATTGGCGCGTACATGACGGCGCCGCAGCCCGGCCTCGCGGATCGCCTCGGTCGCACCGCGACGAAGACGTCCGACGGCCGCGACGTGACGGTGCTCTCGCCGTTCTATCTACTCGCCGATGCGGAGAACGCAAAGCGCGCTCGCCTCGCTGCGGCGGGTGCTGCTTCCACGGCGTGGACCGATTCCGTCCCCGAGCTATGGGACCTGTGGTTCCGCGGCGAGAAGCTCGAGAACGGCACGTATCGATTCAAGAGCCGCCACGCGAGCGCAGTCGTGCGCGGTGCGATCGACATGATCCGCGGTCGCCTCGCCGAGCACGACGCGGCCGGTGACCGCATCGCGTGGCTGTCGAAGACGCTGCCCGACAAGGTCGAGAACACGTTCACGAGCCCGCTATTCGCATCCGTTGCGGACTTCGTGGAAGCGCAAACGCAAGCCGGTACCCGCGCGTCGCTTGAGCATCTGCTCGCAGACGTGCTCGATCCTGCGAACCCCGACGTGTTCAACACGATGCGCGTCGGTGCGGCGGATCTGCTCCAGCTTGCAACCGACGATGCAGACCTTGTCCCGCTCGCTCACATGGCCGGGGACCTCCTCGCGTCCGACAAGAACTACCTCCCGACGCAGCTGAACCTCCTCTCGCGTCTGCACCAAGCCGACGTGGACTCGACGCTCACGAACATCGTCGCGCGCCTGTTCAAGCCGAACGATCCGACCGCACCCGGCATCCCCGCCGTGTCCGCGCTTGTCGACGGTCTCGGCGAGGTCGATCGCGTGATGCCGATGTCGACCGCTCCGCCGTGGGGCGACGGCGACTACGTGAGCGTGTTCAGCAACGTGTCGACGTTCATGACCGAAGAACAGCGCGGCCTGCCTCGCTTCATCCTGATCGTGAAAGGACGTGCAGAATGAATCGCTCGTTATTCGCCGCGATTCTTCTCGCGCCCGTCGCTGCGCACGCCGGCGGTATGTTCCTCCACGTCAAAGATGGCCACGACGTCGAGCGCGCGGGTGCCCTCGTCGCGGGCTCCGACGAGAGCGATTCGCTGTGGCTGAATCCGGCCGGCCTCGCGCACCTGAACCACGGCAACACGCTCTACGTCGGCGCGACATATCTGAACCAAGCCGTCGACTACACGCGCATCGACAGCGGCGGCAATCAGATGCCGACCGTGTCCAACGGCTACCCGGGCATCGCGATCCCCACGATCGCCGCGTCGTTCGCGATCAACGAGAAGCTCGTCATCGGTGGCGGCGTCACGACGCCCTACCTCGGTCTCCATCGCTACGACGTGAACGGAACACAGCGCTACGCGTCCGCGAGCCTCGCCGAGTCGCTCGCCGCGACGGTCACGTTTGGCGCCGCATACAACATCTCGCCCAAGCTTCGCGTCGGCGCGACACTGCAGGACGCGATCACCAAGCTCGATTCGCGCGTCACCCTCTCCGGCTGCCCCGGCCAGACCGTGTGTGCGCCCGAGGATCCCGAGTTCGACGCGGACACGCGCCTCCAGCAAACCGATCTATTCGCGCCGTCCGCGTCCGTCGGCATCCAGTACGACATCCACCCGCGCGTCACGCTCGGTGCGTCGGTCCAGGCCCCCTCGCGCGTCTCCGCGACCGGCAAGCTCCAGACGCGCCTGCCATCGAGCGGCTTCTACGAGGGAGCGACGGTCAAAGGTGACAAGGCGAGGATGGAGTTCACGATGCCGCCGATCATCCGCGCCGGCGTGCAATGGAACCCGATCGATCAGCTGAAGGTCGAGGCCGCGCTCGAGATCGAGTTCTGGTCGATGCACGACGACATCACGATCACACCGGAGAACGTGTTCATCGAGAACGTCGCGGGCGTCGGCGAGTACAAGGTCGGCAAGACCGTCATCCCGCGCAACTACAACAACTCGTACGCGATCTCCGTCGGTGGCGAGTACTCACTGACGCGTGCTCTCTCCGTCGGTGCTGGTTACGCGTACGAGACGTCCGCTGCGCCCGCGAGCTACGTCTCCGTGCTCACGGTCGACTCGAACAAGCACTTCATTGGCCTCGGCGCGAACTACATCGTCGGCACGTGGGCGTTCGGCGCATCCGGTGGCTACGTGCACCTGACCAACGTCGACGTCACGATGGACGAAGCGAAGGTCCCGCAGCTCACGCCCGTGCGTGGTCAGCCGAGCGAGGTGTACATCAACGCGGGCGACTACAAGTCGAGCTACATCCTCGCCGGTCTGCGCGCGACGAAGTCATTCTAGAGCTCGCGGTCTCCGACGTCGATCAGGATGGCGGCGCGGATCAGGTAGATGACACCGAGAAACGCCGCGCCGAGGACAGTGGAAATGACGCCCGAGGTCGAGGGTGGCTTGTCGTCGGGACGCGCGCGAGCACGCGGCCGTTCGACGTTCACGGGCGGCCCGATGGCAGGATCAGGCACGAAACGCGCGTCACAGGTGACGCATATCGACGTCGCCGCTCCGCGCAGGTACGTCGCACGCTGTCTGCACATCGGGCAGGTCGTGCCCACAAGCTCGTCGGCGCCGCGCGCGCGATACGGTGCCGTCATCACATCATGGTGGGCACGCGTCGAACACGCGCAAGGCCATGATCTAGAGCGACGTATGGAGCTTCATCGGGGGCGCCTGATCGGCCGCACCACCGAGCTCGAGCTTCACGGTGTCATCCTCTGATGCGGTGACAGCCTCGGGGTCGTCGAGCGCGACGGTCGCCTCGCCCTCCCCTTCGGCCGTCGCATCCTTCGTCTTCATCGTGCGCTTCCAATGCACGACCGCGTGCCCGTCGGTGAACGACACGAGCGTGTAGTCAGCATCCGTCGGCACATTCTCCTCTGGCACGACGTCGCGCACGTGCCACGTCCCCCCCGGTCCGATCGCCTCGGCCGGAAATGGAATCGCGTACGACCACAGCAAGACCGGCGCGGACGGTTGCGTCGCGATCCCTGGCGCACTCAGTGCGATCCGGCCCTGCACATCGATCTTTGCTGTCCCCTCTGGTGACGCGAGGATCCCTTTCTCGATCGCACCGATGGTGGCCTTCTCGCCCACGCTCATCTGATCCTCTCCGAGATGCGCTGCGCCGATGAACACCTTGGAGATCTTGAACGTGTACGCGAGGCGGTCCACGGCCGTGTTCTTCCACGTGATGCAGACGTTGTTCTTGCTCCCCTCGAGCATCTCCTTTGTCTCGAGCTTCACGTTCGCGTGCGTATCGACCATGCCCTGCGTGAAGCACAGCTCGCGCGACGCGACCTTCGGGTTGTACGCGAGCACCTGCCGCGGCTCTTTGCCTGCAGCCTTCAGCTCGATCCTCGCGGTCAGCGTCAGCGGCGGTGGACTCGCCGCCATCACCGCCACCACATTCACCGCGGATCCACCCTCCGCCGGTTTGTCGCCTGCGTGACCACAGGCTGCGAATAGCGCGAGAACTGCGAAGCGCTTCATTCGTCGACTCCTTTGAGCGCCGGTTGCTTCCGGGTCGCGATCGCCAGCGTAAGCACCGCGCCGAGAATAGCCACCGCACCGATCACGACACCGCCGAGCGCGAACGACGCTACACACGTCAGTGCGCATGTCGCGCCGACGATGCTGACGAGTCGCCCCTTCTCTTCCCGCTGATCGTCGTCGTCGTCCACCGGATCGATCACGAACGGCACGGGGACACGGCGCGCAGGTAACGGACGCATGCTGCACGCCGTGCACGTCGCGCTCGGATCATCCGTCGTCGCGAAGAACACGATCGCACGACAACGTGGGCATTCGCGCTCGCCGTAGTCGACGACGTCGCCAGCCTGCGTCATTGCACGAGTCCCACGACGGCCGCGGCGAAGAGAATGACGAACGTCCCGATGACCACGAGCAGCTTCCTGACCTCTTCGCGCTCCTGCGCTCTCGCGCCGCTACCGGTCGTGCGGACCGCGACGAGCGCTGTTGGCTCCATCGGCAATGGCGCTGGCTCGCCGTCAGGCGCGCGCTGCCGCGGCTCGCCCTTCGTCAGCGAGGCGATCGCGATCGCGAACTGCATGTCGCACGCCGCGCAGAACGCGCTCGTATCGCCAACCGCGTAAGGGACGCGCGCTCCGCACTTGGGGCACGCACGCTCGACGAGATCGACGACATCGCTCTCGCGATATGGCGCGGAAGGACTCACCCTTTGGTGGCCGGGGCTCCCGCACCTAGGCGCTGTGCGACTGCCGCAATGTCGATCCCGAGGAGTTGCTTGAGCTGCTCCGCCGTGATCGCGCTCTTCACCGCGAAGTTTCCACCGCCCGCCGCGAGCTCCTTGTCGATCACGGTGACCTTGTCGATCGGCATCTCGCCGACCGTCGACATCATCGTGCCCACGAGGCGCTGCAGCTTCTGCGCGACGAAGATCTGACGCGCGCTATCGCCCGCCTTGCTCCACGTCTCGTTCAGCGAGCGAATGGCCGAGGCAGATGCCTTGCCTTCCTCGATGACCTTGGACGCGACGCCCTTTGCCTGCGCGATCATCTGCGCCTTCTTTGCCTCGGCCGGCTTCACCTTGTCGGCGATCAGCTGGAAGCGAACCTGCGCGAGGCGCGCCTTCTGAACGTCGACCTCCGCGCGCGCCTTTGCGACGAGCGCTAGCACCTGGCCCTTGCTCTCCGCGATGAGCGCACCCTTGCGCGTCTGCGCCTCGATGATGCGACGAGCGCCGTCCGCGCGCGCGGTCTGGATCTGAGCGTCGATCTTGGACATCTCCTGGTTCTGCGAGTTCTCGGCCGCGTTCTCCGCGGAGAGAGCGTGGTTCTCGGCCTCGGAGATGCGCGACCGCTTCAGGAGCTCGGCGGTCTGCTTGCGACCGAGCGACTCGAGGTAGCCCTTGTCGTCGGAGACGTGCTGGATCTGCAGCGACGTGAGCTCGAGGCCGAGGCGCGCGAGATCGTGATCCGCCTCGTGGACGAGCGCGCCCGCAAACTTCTCGCGGTCCTGGTTCACTTCCTCCGGCGTCAGCGTCGAGAGGACGCCACGCAGGTTGCCTTCGAGCGTCTCGCGCGCGGTGCCGATGATGGCGTCGCGCGACATGCCGAGAAAGCGCTCGATCGCGTTCGCGAGCTGCGTCGTCTTGGACGAGACCTTCACGTTCGCGATGCCTTGGACGTTGAGTGGAATGCCGCCCTTGGAGTACGCGCCCTGCACGCGGAGCTCGATGATCATGTTCGTGAGGTCCATGCGATCGACGACCTCGATGAGCGGAATGCGCAGACCGCGGCCGCCTTGGATCGCGCGATAGCCGACGATCTTGCCGTCCTCGCCCGCGACCTTGCGGTGACCGCCGGAGAAGATCAGCACTTCGTTCGGCGGGCAGATGTAGATGATGCGGGAGATGATGATGCCAATGGCGAGTAGCGCGAGCAAGATGCTGCCTGCGCCGACGAGAATGACGTTACTCACTGGCGACCTCCGGTTCCGAGGAGATTGGTGGGAGCTGCGTTACCCGTGATGACCTTCGCGATGTCGACGCCGAGCGTCTTGGACACCTGCTCGAGCAACGCCCCCATCGTCGCCGGATAGGATGCCGCGTACGCGGGGATGGTCTTGCCGTCGCCGCCGTCGATCAGGTTGACCTCGCCGACCTTGACGCGCTGCGCGGCCTTCGCGACGTCACCGAAGATGCCGTCGAGGTTCTGCAGGATGAACATGTCCATCGCCTTGCCGCCGCTATCGCGCCACGCGGCCGCGACCTCGGCGAGCGAGGCAGCCTGCGCTTCACCGTCGGCAGCGATGCTCGCGGCTTGACCGGCGGAGAACAGCTCGCGCACTTGCGCGTCGATCTCGGCGGGAATCGTCACCTCGGCTTCGAGGCGAAGCTGCTCGAGCTCGCCACGGATCTGCTGGAGCTGCAGCTCGGCTTCCGCGCGCGCTTGCTGACCCGCTGCTTCGGCGCGTACTTCTTCCGCGCGTGCGTCGGCATCGACCTCGGCCTTGATCTGACGGAGCTCGTTCTGCTTGCGCTGCACGGACGCTTGCGCGTTCGTCATCGCCACTTCACCGCGAGCGCGCGCGGCTGCTTCCGCCTGCTCGGCCTGGCGAACGGCGTCGGACTCGGAGACCTCTGCGTTGCGCAGGATCTCGGCGATGCGCTGGCGACCGATGCTCTCGAGGTAGTTACGGTCGTCGGCGATGTGCTGGATCTTCAGCACGTCGAGCTCCAGGCCGAGCTTGTCGAGATCGGGCTTCGCGCTCATCTCGAGCTGGCGAGCGAACTTGAGGCGATCCTCGTTGAGCTCCTCGGGCGTCAGCGTCGCGAGCACGCCGCGGAGGTGACCTTCGAGCGTCTCCTTCGCCACGCGAGCGATGCCGCGCGCATCCGTTCTGAGGAACTGCTCGATCGCGTTTCCGACGAGGCGCCGGTCGGTCGAAACCTTGATATTCGCGATCGCGTGCACGTTGAGCGGAATGCCGCCCTCGGAGTACGCGCCCGTCACCATGAGCGGCACGGAGATCAGCGACACGTCCATGCGGTCGACCTCCTCGACGTACGGCAGCTTCATGCCGCGACCACCGAACACGACGCGATAGCCAACGGTGCGGCCATCCGGAGTCGTGTGCTTCCGCCCACTGAAGATAAGGATCTCGTTCGGTCGGCAGATGCGCAGCAGCGACCGATACATCACGAGCAGCAACAGGAGGACCACGCCACCCGCTGCAACGCCTCCAAGAATCTCAGACGGAATCTTATCCATGACGGAACCTCCGTTGAACCAAACCCAAATACCCGCAGGCGGGTCACTCGACCCGCGTGCAACACCACTCGTGAACGCCCAACGCCAGGCGAACGCCCAGCTCCCTCGGGCGCCTCGACGCTACATCTCGGCCTTGGAGACGAGCAACGATCCGTGCTCGCCTTCTGCGACGACGAGGACGGCCGTTCCCGTCGGGAGATCGGCACCCTCGTCGACGACCGCGGCGACGTAATCCTCTGCTTTGCCTCGCATCTCGATGCGGACCTTGCCGGGACGATCCTTGCCCGCAGGCAGCGTCAGCGTGCCCGTGACTCCGATCAGCTCCGCAGATTCGACACCGCTCGAGACCGAGCTCTTGGACAGCGCGCGAATCGCGAGCACCGCGATCAGGCCCGAGACCCAACCGATGACCGCTGCGCCGATGCCCGCGACGACGGGGCTCGAGTGCAGCCGCGTCAGCGCGTAGCCCGCGCCACCGCCGAACGTGCACAGGAACACCCAGAAGCGCAGCGAGCCAACGGGGGCCCACGCGAAGCCTCCATCGGCATCGTGGCCGTGGCCATGGCCGGTGTCCTTCCCGCCCATCACGAGCGATGCGATGAGCAACGTGGCCCCGAACGCGATCGCTGCAAGATAGACGGTGGTCAAATGGGTCCCTTGGTTACCTCTAAGATGACATGATGTTCGTCACCGTTGCAGAGAGTTGCAACCCCCACTTTGCTCGCCGTTGCGCTTACTTGCGTGATCGGGAGCGCATGCGGTCCGACCCAAGGAAGCGCGTCGACGATGCGTCCGAGGGGCGGAGGTCCCGCGATGCTCGCGGCGCTCGAAGCATCCAAGGACTTCGCCGACGTGCCGATCGGCTCGACCGATAAGCGTGTCACCGTCGTCATCGAGTTCGCGACGTGGTGCCAACCCTGCAAGCAAGAGCTCGCGTTACTCGACGACGCGCGCGGCCGCCATCCGCATGTTCGTTGGCTCGGGGTGAGCTACAAGCCGCACGAGGAGTATGACAACCGCGGTGGTGCGCCGCAGGTCGCCGCGTTCGTCGCTGCGACGCCGTGGCTTCGCGTCATTCCCACCGATGAACCGCTCTACACTGCCTTGGGTAGCCCCCCGTTCATCCCGATGCTTTGGGTGTTCGACGCGAACGGCGTGCTCGTCGCGAAGTTCAGTCATCAGCCGCCAGATGCGAGCGAGCTCGAGTCGCTATTCACGAGGCTCGGCGGCTGATGCGCGTCCATCTCTTCGACGGTACGTACGAGCTGTTTCGAGCGTGGTTCGGTGCGCCACCCGCGCAGCACAACGGTAAAGAGGTCGGCGCGACACGCGTTGCGCTGATGAGCCTCGCGCGCTTGCTCGAGAAGAAGATCGTCACGCACGCAGGCGTCGCGTACGACCACGTGATCGAGTCGTTCCGCAATGACCTGTTTCCCGGCTATAAAACTGGCGAAGGCATCGACGAGCGCTTGTTCGCGCAGTTCCCGATGGCAGAGCGCGCCGCCGAGGCGCTCGGGCTGCGCATGTGGCCCATGGTCGAGTTCGAGGCCGACGACGCGATCGGAACAGCCGCGGCCGCGTGTGCGGCGGATCCATCCGTCGATCAAGTCGTCATCGCCGCCGTCGACAAGGACATGTGCCAGTGCGTGATCGGCAAGCGCGTCGTGTGTTGGGATCGCTGGAAGGACGTCACGCTCGATGAAGAGGGCGTGATCGCGAAGCACGGCGTATCGCCGGCATCCATCCCCGATCTGCTCGCTCTCGTTGGTGACACGGCGGACGGCATTCCCGGCATCACCGGCTGGGGCAAGAGCTCCGCCGCGAAGGTGCTCACGGCGTACAAGACTGTCGCTGCAATCCCCGATGACCCGAGCAAGTGGAGCGTCTCCGTGCGCGGTGCGGATCGCCTCGCAACAGAGCTGCGCGCCGAGCGCGAGGCAGTCGCGCTCTATCGCGTGCTCGCGACGCTGCGCATCGATTGCCCGATCAAGTGCACGCCCGCGGACCTCGAATGGAAAGGTCCCGACGAGACCAAGCTTGCCGCCGTGTGCGACGAGCTCGGCATGGCGCGCAGCTCGATCCGGATCTAACCCCGGAGACTCGACGCTACTTCGAGAGCTCGAACGTGTAGCGACCTTCCGCCGCTGTCACGAATTTAGGGCCGAACGTGCTGAGACACGCACCCACGGTGTCGCTCACACCTGCGCCGGTGATCGCGACAATGCTCTTCGTCACGAGGATCGTGATCTTGGTCTTCTTCTCGAGGCACTTTGCCATCGCGAGCTTCTGATCCGGAACGAGTGACGCGATCGTGATCCCGTTCGCGACCGCCTTGTCGGAGACAGAGCCTCCGAGATCGTCGTCGGCTGCGCGGATCGGCTGCTTCCGATCCACGTCCTCGCCAGCCGCTTTGGGAGCTGGGCGCACGTCCTTCTGCGGTGCGGGCAACTTCTCCATCTGTTGCGACTGCGCGAGCGGCCGCACCTGCGGAGGTGGCGGAGGTGGAGCCGGCGCGGGTGCGACGGTCGTCGATGATCCAGTCGTCGCGGGGGTTGGCGGTGAAGCGATCGCTCTCGGCGCCATGCCCCTCTTGACGGCCCCCGTCGCGTCTTTCTCGTCGTCCGCAGGACTCTCGCCGCCCTCCGGCTGTGCTCCGGAGCCGGGCGAAGGTTGGTTCGTGGTGGGCGCGCTGCCGGGTGCCGGCGCGACCTCGTTCTTCGCGCGCTGGTCCGACGCTGCGCCGTCCCCTGCGCTCGCCGAGGTATCCGCCGCCGACTTCTCCGCGTGGCGACCAGCTGCGATCGTCGCTTCGTCAACGCCAGCGGGCGGATGATCCACTCTCGCCGCCGTCCAGGCTGCCGAATCGGCGACCTTGCCCTGCCGGCCGCCCTCGAGCGTCCACGTCGCGTTGTTGCGCGAGATCCAGATGCGCACGCTCGCGCCGTTGTCCGTCTGGATGAGGTCGTCGCCCGAGATCTCGGAGCCCGCCGTCAGGACGCGCGTGGCCCCCTGGCGCGTCGCGGTGACCTTGCCCTCCGACTCGATGACCTTGCCGGCCGTGACACCCGGCTGAACAGCGGGAGCGTCACTGCCGCCCTTACAGGCCGGTGCGACGGAGATCGCGATGAGGCCAACGAGCAGGGAGCGCAGCATGTACTGGATTCTACGCACAGCTGCGCCGACGGGTCTGCTGTGCGGCACGCCATGCGACCCCGGGTAGTTACGGGGTGATGCGTCGGCGCGACGGCGGGTTGGGGGAAGCCAGGTGCTGACGGTTGGCGGGGGCATGCCGGCGCGCCATGGTGGGTTCCGTGAAGACCGTCTCGCTCGTCGCTCTGGCCGTTTCGATGGCGGCCTGCGCTCACGGCGGGCGTGCGTATCCCCGCGCGAGCGACGGCGCGATCACCGGCCTCGTGCGCGACTACACGACCGGCGATCCGATCGCGATGGCCGACATCCAGCTCATCTCCGCAGCTGCCTCCAAAGCAGCTCCGGTGCGTACGCACTCCGACAAGAAGGGCAACTACGACCTCGCGCACGTGAAGCCCGGTCGCTACGAGCTCACCGCGCAGTTTGCCGGTCAGCCGCTACGCGTGAAGAACATCGAGGTCAAAGCCGGTGGCTCCGCGTACGTCGACCTGACGTTCACGCTCGGATCGCCTGATCTCGTCGAGTGGGACTGGAACGATCCACGCCGCGCCGAGATCAACCGCTATCAGCCAAAGGACCTCGCGCCGAACGCCGCGCGCATCGAGGGAACGGTCAACGACACGGGGACGCACGAGCGCGTCGCGGGTGCCGTCGTCACCGCCGTGATGCCCGACACCGAGAAGACCGAGCAGACGGTCTCCGACGATCAGGGTCGCTACCAGTTCGAGAACGTCACGCCCGGCATGTACACGGTCAGCGCGTACTACTCGATCAGCGGCCACGGGCAGATCGAAGTGCAGCGCAACTCGATCCCGGTCGCCGCCGAAGAGGCTGTCGTCGTGCCGCTCTGGGTCGAGTTGACGAAGTAGGTCAGTCGAACCAGAAGCGAGCACCGATGCTCGCCTCGAGGAGGAGGCCGGCGTGGTCGCGGTAGCCGCCGTAGAAGAGGTCGAACGTCGGCGTCAGCTCGACGAATGCATCGAGCGGGATATCGTTGAAGTCGAACGCGAGACCGATCGGCACGCGCACGCCGATGCCGCCGTAGCGATCGTTCGTCTTGTCGTTGCGGTCGTCGAAGCTCCAAAAGTTCACGCCGACACCGATGAACCACGGCAGCTTGAACGCGGGCTGATCCGTCAGCGACGAGGGGTGCCAGAGGTGGTCGACGTACAGTTGGAGGCCCGAGCCGTCGCGGTAATAGTTGTCGTAGAACCAGCCGAGGCCAAAATCGAGCGCGGTGCTCGGCGTGAGGAACAGCTTCGCGTTCAGGCCGGAAGGGCCGCCGAGCTCGAGGCCGGCACCGAAGTGACCGTTGGAGACGTAGTTACTGCCGCTACTAAACGACCGACGGCGAGCGTGCGCCGTGGATGTGAGGCACATCGTCAGTGCGAGGACAGACAGAGCGGCAAGCGAAGCCTTACGCATGCCTCAGCCTAACCGTTGCTCGCCGTTTGTTGCGACCTGTGCGATCCTAGAACCGTGCAGGGATTGCGAGTGCGCGTGCTCGTCTTGACGGCGATCGCAGCTTGTGGCTCGCAACCAACGGGACAAAAGAGCCAGGTCGCCGAGCCGCCTGTCACACTTGTCGCGCAGCCCCCCGCGGACTCCGCACCTCCGTCGGTGATGGCGGAAGAACCGCCCCCGCCGCGTCTCGCGTGCCCCGCAGGCACGACGATGCAGCAGCCGCCCGCACCCGAACCGACATGGACATGCTCGCGCGAGGATGGTGTGCGCAACGGCCCATTCGTGACGGTGTTCCCCGACGATTCCGTGGAGATCAGCGGCACCTATGTAAGTGGCCAGCTCGACGGCAAGTGGGAACGCCACGCGACGAACGGCGCGATTGTCGAAGACGGTGAGTACGCCGCCGGCCAGAAGATCGGCACGTGGACACAGCGCTCGGCCACGGGCGTCGTGCTCGGCACGTACGCGATGAAGGCGGGCACGGGCGTCGAGAAGCAGTGGTACGAGACCGGCGCGCTCTACAGCGAGCGTGCGGTGAAGAAGGGCGTGCTGCACGGCAACGCGCGGTGGTACGGCCTCGACGGAGCCGTCACGATCATCGCGAAGTACGACAATGGAAAGCTCGATGGACCGCACGTGTTTGGCAGCAAGCAGTCGCTGCGCGTCGAAGAAGTGTTCGACAGCGGCGTGCGTCGCGACAAGCGATCGATCTGGGTGCAGGGCGCGCTCGTCGCCGAAGAGAACTACGACGCTCGCGGCCGCATGGACGGCGCGTACGCATCGTGGCGCAACAAGAAGGTCATGCGGGCACAGGGTACGTGGGCAAGCGGCAAGCGCACCGGCCTGTGGACGTGGTTCGATCGCGCGAACAACAAGGAGCGCGAAGGCAGCTACATCGACGGCAAGCGCGACGGCACGTGGTCCGAGTGGTGGGAAGGCAAGCTGACGTACACGGGCATGTATCTCGCCGGGAAGCCGGAGGGCGACTTCATCTACTACGACCGCAGCGGCAAGGAGCTCGGTCGCTACAACCTCAAAGGCGGTACGGGCACCATCCTCACGTTCCACCCGAACCGAAAGCCGGCGACGCGTCAGTACGTGTTCGAAGGTGTCGCGGCGGGCATCTACCAGGAGCTGACGCCGCTCGGCAAGGTCGTCGTCGAAGGTCGCTACCGCGGCGACGCGAAGTACGGCTCGTGGAAAGAGTGGACGCCCGACGGCGTGCCGACGCTCGAGGACACGTACAAGCGCGGCAAGCTCGACGGCGTCGTCCGCAAGTACATCGCGGGCAAGGTCGCGACGGAAGCGACCTACAAGGAAGGCAAGGTCGCCGGTGGGTACACGGAGTTCCGCGACGGCAAGCCCGCGCTCACCGGTCAGTACGTCGACGACCGCAAGGACGGCACGTGGACCACCTACTCCGCCGAAGGCAACGTGCTGCTCACCGCTACCTATAAGGACGGCGTGTTGGACGGACCGTGGCGCCAGCTCATAGATGGCGCGGTGCTCGAAGGCGCAATGGTCGCAGGGCGCCGCAGTGGCACGTGGTCCCGCACCGACCAGGCAGGCGCAGTTACGACGGTGTCGTATAACCGCTGATCTGTAGAAAACCCGTCAGGTTACAAAGAAATTCCCGAGCGTGAATCGTTCGCGATCGGTGCAACCTTCGGCGTCCTCGCGCGTTCATACGTAGTGAGAGCCCGCCGTGAACCGTGACGCCAAAACCCAGTCCGCGCTGATCGCGCTCGCGCGTACGCGCCGCATGCAGCGCGCGTATGCCCATGCGCAACTGCACCGCAACGCGCCGATGCCGGGCCTGCGCGCATCGCTCGGCTACATGATGGGCACCGCTTGCATCACGGACGACGACGCTCAGCCCGCGCATCGCATGACGATCCTCGGTCTCGCTCGCCTGGAAGGCTTTGCGTATGTCGTCGAGGATCTCGGCGCCTACGAGACGCCCATCGTCTATCGCCTGTGGCTGCGCGGCATGCGCCAAGGCCACCTCGTGCCGATGAACGCCTGGTACGAGCAGAGCGAAGATGCGGCGACGATCCGCGCGAAGATCTCGCAACTCGTTCCGCGCCTCGAGCCGGTCTCGCGCTCGACGACCGAAGCGTGGATGCTCTCCACGCGCATCGTTCACCGCCGCGCCCTCCGGGTCGCAGGTGCCGACCAGCCCATCCGTTCGTTCGCGCTGCAGCTCGCTGTCGAGCCCGTCAGTGGCCATGGTCCGTCCGGCAAGACGACCGTGACCGCTGTCCTGCGCGCTGGCGCGACGTTGGTCGACGTCTGGGCGATCCCGGGCACCGACGCGGCGATCGCGAAGATCGCCTACACGGGCGTCCCGACGGGCCTGGGACGCGACAAGGAGACTGTGGTCCTCCTCACGTCGGGCCTCGACGGCGTCGAGTAGTCAGTCCACACGCATACGGAACATCGTGTGGTGCCGGTACTTCATCTCCGGCTGGAGGGTCTCGCAGATCACGTCGCTCGCGCCCGGCAAGGCGCCCAAGCGGCGGGCCCACTCCTCGTGGGTCAGGAACATCTGCTGACCGCCCGGTCCGAGATAGTCGAGCGACCCGCCCGAGTATTCGAGATCGGCGTCGACGCGATGGCACCAGTTGCGGAACCGATACCAGGCGCTCCACACCGGCAAGCTGTCCTCGAGAACGATCACTGACCGACGCGTGACGCGCACGATCTCGCGCAAGAGCTTCTGCGCGCGCTCCTGCGGCATGTGATGCAGCACGTAGCAGATCATCGTCACGTCGAAGCTCTTGTCAGCGAACGGGAGCGTCTCGCCATCGAACGTGTCGAGGAGGATCTTCTCCGACGCGAAGTCGGGCGGAGGCTTCACCACGTCGACACCGTGTGCGCGACGGAGCGCGCGGAACATCGACATCTCCTGTAGGCGACGACCGAGACCGCACCCCACGTCGAGTACCGCGTCGCCATCGCGGAGGTGCGCGGACAGCCGATGCGCGAGCAGCAGATCCCACGCGTGATGCGTGCGGAGCGCCGGGCGTGCGATGAACGCATTCGCGATCTTCACGCAGACGTGTTGTGCGAGCTGGAGCAACGCTCGAACGAGCGGCACCAGGAACCGCGGCATCGTGATGCTGTCGCGCTCGACCGTGGGTTCCACGTGGCGAATGGCGCTACCGGCGATCCACGTGACAAGTCCGACGACGCTCGCGCCAATGCCGACGATACCGATGGCAAGAATCGGCAACGGAAGAACAAGGTGACCAACGTGAGGAGGTGCAGCGAGCGTCGCTGCCGCCAACGGAATCATCGCGAGCGTGCTCAGCAGAGCGGTCCAGCGCTTCGACGTCGGAACCGCGAGCGCGTGCCCGACGAGCAGGAACACGTTCAGGACGAAGAGCGGGAACACGTTCCCATTCACGTTGTGCGAGAGATACGCGCTCGACCCGAGCTCGAGGCTGATCAGCAGCACGCCCGCAGCGTCGATGAACAGCAACGCGGTGTGCGTCAGGCTCTGCGTGCGCCGCACCAGGAAGACCAACGCGGCGAGCAGCGTGACGATCGCGACGCTGACCAGACGCGGCGTCGCCGACTCCGGGTGGAGCATCTCCGGCAGCGCGACGTACATCGCCGCGACCGCCAAGAACTGCGCGACGAATGCGAAGAACGACCACGTGGAGAACCGCGCCACGTACGTTCGTAAGGTCCGACCGTCCACCGTTGTCATCCGCACGCGCAGCAGCAAACGCTGCGCCACGGGGATCACGCGATGGGAGCCGCCGCGGGCCGCGGAGAGCATGGCGGCTCCGGCGAGATCCTGACTGCGCTGTTCGAACCCTGCCGATCGCCGTCAGGCCCTTGGGCGCGTCTCCAGAGCCCCGTCGAGGAGATCCTAATGCTCCGAGGTCTCAGGTAGTTAGGCGACGTGAGCGATCCGATGTAGGCGGGCACGCGTAATTGGGTAACCTACTCGGACCTCGCTACGTAGGAGCCCCATGCGCCTCGACTCGCTGACCCCGTTTGTTATCGCCGCCGCGGCGCTGGCTCCCCTTGCCGCGTGCGGAAGCAGTGGCGGCAGCGATGATGGGAGCACCGATCACGTCGACTGCGCCACGGAGAAGACCCCCAACGGGGATAGGCCCGATGACTTCGTGGTCGGTCTGAGCAAGCAAGGCGACAAGGGTCTCTTGAGCTTCAAGATGCTCGGCTTCGATCCGGCGCCGCCGTCGATCTCGTTCAACGACTGGCAGGTCGAGATCACAGCGGTCGCTACCGTTGCGCCGATGTCGAACGCGTCGCTCGACGTCTATCCGTTCATGCCGAAGCACGGCCACGGTGCAGGCGTGGACCCGGTGGTCACCGCGATGCCGACGGCCGGCGAGTACGACCTCGACCAGATCAACCTGCACATGCCGGGTATCTGGGAAGTCACGATCACGGCGACGACCGATGCCGGTACGGACTCGGCCGTGTTCCGCGCCTGTCTCCCGAATTAAGCGTCTCGCTCGCCACGAGCTGACGAGCTACTTCGGGTTGCAGTCTTGCGTGCCGATCGCGGCGCCCGTCGCCTTGGTCGCCCTGAGCCACGTGCTGTGATCGACCTCGAGTGTCGGCACCTTGCCCATGAAGCTCGCATCCAGGTCGCTCGACTGAACGAGGTCGCCGAGGACCTTGTATGCGAACGGGCGCACGAGCAGACGCGCTTCGATCCGATCCGCCATGTCGAGATTTGCGATGTTGATGAAGTTGATCGTGTGCGAGTGGTCGTACAGATCTGAGTTCGCGTCGAACGTGACGGCCGGCATCAACACGTTCGCCGAGCCGGCCATGCTCTGATCGTTCGGCTCGATCGCAGCGACGTCCCAGATGAAATGAGCCTCCGTGCCGTCCGCCTTCGTTGCCTTGTCGAAGAACATCGCGCGCGGCGGCGTCGGCATCACGTCTTCGGGGTCCGTCCCATCGGGGACAACACCATTCGAGTACATCAGGTTGTTGGATGCGTCGAATACCTGGAGCTCGATCCACGCACGGCGATCGAACGACGAGCCGCTCGGGAAGTTGTGGCCAGGAATGAGCGCATCGACGCGCACGCTGACGGTGCCTCCGCCGGGAAGACAGATGCCACCAGGCGGCGGAGCGTTCCGCGGCTTCGGTCCAACGATCGCGCTCGAACCGCCGAGGAACTCCTTGAGCGCTGCGTCCTGCGTGGCTTTCTCCGGGAACTCGACGAGCGCCTGGTCGATCGCGACGAGCTTGTGATCGTGGAAGCCGTTCGGGCGGCTCGTCACGTCCAGGCCCTCGCCGTCGGCGATCAGGCCCGTGCTCGTCTTCATGTGGCAGCTACCGCAACTGACCGGAGCATCGGGCGACGTCGCGAACACCGTCGTCTTCCACTCGCGGAACGTGCGCTCGGTCTCGACACCCATGTGGTTCACGATGTCGTGGCAGCTACCGCACATGGACGCATCGTTCTTCAACGAGTCGTTGTCCATCAGCGTGTCGTACTTGCTGTGGTGCGCGGGTGAGTGCGCGACCGGATGATCCGGATCATCGATTCCGCCCCGCATCGTCGAGTCCATCGCGAGCTGCAGCGGGTTGTTGTGGTCGCCGTTGACCTTCTCGACGTTGTGGCAGAAGTAGCAAGTGACGCCGTTGTCCTCCGCTCCGAGCGTGTCGAAGTCGAAGTCCTTCACGTTCGCGTCGGTGATCGTCCCGCGGGCAACGGCCATCGGCGCGTGACACTTCACGCACAGCATCCCGAGCTCACCGTTCGTGTCGCGCTGACCGCGCTTGTGCATCGCGCGGAAGATCGGATCCGTCGCCGAATATGCGTGCATCGATCCAGACCACTGCGTGTGGTGATCCTGATGGCAGTCCTTGCACGTGGCCGGATCCATCAGGCGCTCGGGCTCGTACGCCGCACCGTCATCGCCGCACGCGCCGAGCGCGAGGACCACCACCAGAGTCGCCAACACTGCTTTCATCGCATTGCTCCGCCGCGCACCCACTGCTGGAGCGCGCACTTCTCGCTGTCCACGATCGAGCTGTCCTTCGGCATCGTGTAGTCCTTGCCCGTGTCGGCCGTGCGCACGATGAATTCGCTGCACGCCACGTCACCGGGCACCACGTAGTGCCGGTTCAAGAGGTTGTTGTACGCGGTGTCTTCATCGGCGAACGAGAGGCCCGCCTCGCCGCCGGTCTTGTGACATGCGCCCTTCGTGGAGCCGCAGTCCTCCACGAGCGTGTTCTTGTAGACGTTCGCGAACGTCGGCATGTATTGCGGCTGGCAGAGGTCATCGAGCTGCGTCGACGTGCACTCGGGGGGCGGTTGATCACCGCAGCCTGCGAACAGCAGCAGAGCAGCGAGCCAGCGCATCTAGGGCACTCTACTCGGGATTCCGCGGGGCGGAAGTGCGCGATCACACAAGCGCTGACAGGGCGATACCGACGAGTTGCTGGTAGCGGCGATATGCCTCACCCATCGCATCGGCCGCCGCAGGATCCGGCATCGCCGTCGAGGCTGGTCCCGGGACAAGAGCGGCCGCGGCTCGCAGATCGGGGACGACGTTGACCGCCACCGCCGCGATCATCGCCGCGCCCAACGGCGACGCGTCGGTCACGGCGCTGACCCGATGCGGAAGGCCAAGCACGTCCGCGCGGATCTGTGCCCACAGCGCGCTCTGCGCTCCGCCACCGGCGAGCACGACGTGATCGTCGGCGAGTCCCATCGCAGCGAGCCGATCGACGACGTCCTTGCACGCGAACGCGAGTCCCTCGAGCACCGCTCGCGCGATGTGCTCCGGTCCATGCGACGCGGAGAGTCCGTGCAGCGCGCCGCGCATTCCAGGTCGCCACACGGGCGTCATCGATCCGTTGAGCGCGGGGATGAACGTGACGCCATCGCAGCCCGCGGGCGCTCTCGCTGCGAGTGCATCGAGCGCGGCGTCATCCGCGAGCCGGAGCATCTTCGTCGCCCAGCGCACTGCGCCGCCCGAGAGCCAGCCGGGGTTCTCGATGAAGTACGCGCCCGGCACGGGATAGACGTGCGTCTCCAGCATCGGAGAAACCGGGTCCGCCCCCTTTTCCGGAGATCCTGCCCGGCCTACGGACGCTGACGTCTCGTCGTGTTTACTAGGTATCCAATCCCTCGGGTCTACGCCGTGTTTGCTAGGTATCCAATCCCTAGATAGATGCGTGACGTCCAGCAGTGGAGACGTCGCGAGCGCGCCGACAACTTCTGCCGTACCAACGGCACAGAGGATCGTCCCCGGCTCGACGATGCCCGCACCGAGCGCGTTCGCGAAATCATCGCCCGTTCCAACCGCGACGCGCACGCCGGCAGGCAACCCGGTTAGGCGCGCACCATCTGCCGTGAGTGTTCCGGCCACGTCGCACGTTGCCGCGATCGCTGGCAGCTCGCGTGGATCGACACCGAACATCGCGCAGAGCTCCGTCGACCAAGCATTCGACGACGCGTTCAACGAAGACGCGCTCAACAAAGACGCACTCGACGACGACACACCCGATTCAGGGTCGACTGCGTCGGTCAGCGCGTACAACATCGTCGTCGACGCGAGCGATGCGTCCATCACGCTCGTGCCGGTGAGACGCGCAACGAGGTAACTCGTCGGTTGGTGATAACGCGCCGGGCGAACGTCCTGCCCTCCCAGGTGCTCGCGCAACCAGACCAGCTTCGCCGCGAAGTGCGATGCGTCGGCAACCTGCCCCGCCAACGCGAATAGCCGCGACGGATCAGCGAGCGCGGCCTCCGCTGTCGCGCGACGGTCTTGCCAGATCAGCGCGGGATGCAGCGGCGCATTGTTCACATCGACCGCGATGCACCCGTCGAGCTGCGCCGCGATCGCAAGCGCGACCACATCGGTCGGCGACGCCTTCGCCATCGCGAGCGCACCGTGGATCGCGGGTCGCAGCGCGGCTTCCCATGCGAACGGATCCTGCTCCGCCCATCCGGGCTGCGGATGCGTCGTCGCGTAGCTGACGGCGTGCGCACCACGGATCGCCAGCGTAGCGTCGCAGACGACCGCCTTCACGCTCTGCGTCCCGAGATCCAGGCCGACGAGCCACATCCACTGCCGATGCTAATCCCTCCGCCAGCGCGAGAGGCTACGCACGTGGCGGGAACTATCGCTCCGTGCACCGAAACAGTCGCGCTATACGCAGTGCACATGCGGCTGATGTCGTTCGCACTGGTGATGCTCCTCGCGAGTTGCTCTCGCTCGCCGGAGAGCCACCAGCAGCCCGCGCCCGCGCCCGCCACGCCTGCGCCGATCGACGCGGCCGCTGCCGAACCAAGCGCGGCGGTCGTCGAGGACCTGGACGCGATGCTCGCCGAGGTCGATCAGGCGTGGCGCGCAGACCAGACGACGATCCTCGTGCCGAAAGCGCGCCCCGGCATCCGCGTAACGGATGACAACGGCGTCGCGGTCCTCATCCCGAGCGCGGAGATACCGATCAGCGAGATGCAGAAGCGGCTCGCGAAGCGGAACGTGAAGAACACGGGACTGAAGATGTACACGGACGGGTCCCTCGTCACGCTCGACTCGTCGGGGGCCAAGGCGTCGCAGGAGCCCGTCGTGCTCGCACTGAACGAGACGCTCCTCGTGTTTCTGGTACCCTCGAAGACCAATCCCGCTTCGCTCACGCGCCTCGAGGTTGCGATGCCCTGAGCGAGCGGCTCACGCGAACCAGGTCTCCTCTTGAACTTCTTTGGCCATGCGGCAGTTTCGACGTGGCGCTATCCAAACGCCCGCGGCGGCGTGCCGCTCGGCGCGATGCTGCCCGACTTCTCCACGATGAGCGGCGCGCGGATCGTGGGTTCGCCGGACGAGGACATCGCCGCGGGCATCGCACTCCATCACGCGACGGACAAGGCGTTTCACACGCTGCCGGCCGTGCTGGGCTTGATGCGCGAGCTCGACCAACGGTTGGAGCGCGGTGGCTGTGCGAGGGGGCCGCGGCGCGCCGTCGCGCACATCGGCACGGAGCTGCTGATCGACGGCGTGCTCCTCGATTCGCAGGAGTATCGCGACGCGTACATGCTCGGCGTCGAGTACGACGGGGCGATCGACTGGAAGGACGAGGGCGACGACCTGCGCTTCGGGGCGCTGCAGGCGCGACTGCGCGCGTATGGCGTGCCCGATGATCTGAAGAAGCCCGAGTCGATCGCGCACCGGATGAACCGCATGCTCGCGCACCGCCCGCTACTCGCGCCGTCGCTAACGGATCAGACTGCGATCATGGTCGCGCTGATCGAGCACAAGCCGCGCGTCGAGGTCGCGACGGACACGGTGCTGCGCGGCGTGCGCGCGGTGCTCGAGATGGCGGCGGACGCGTCACGCTAGCGCGAGACGCGATAGCTGTGGTGGACCTTGCCGTCGCGGAAGTCGGGCGGAATGGTCAGGTGCGTTTGCTCGACGACGGCGAACGGGTGCGGCGGGTGGTAGTCGAGCTTGAACTTGCGGCGGTTCGTCGAGAACCAGATGACGCCTCCGGGCGCGAGGACGCCGAGCACGTCATCGAGCAGCGCTGAGTGATCGCGCTGGATGTCCCACGTGTAGTCCATACGCTTCGAGTTCGAGAACGTCGGCGGGTCGACGACGATGACGTCCCACGTACGACCGGCGCTGCGCGCGTCGGTGATGAACTCGCGCGTGTCGGCCTGGACCAGCTCGCCCGGATCGAGCTTGTTGAGCGCGAAGTTCTCCTTCGCCCAATCGAGGTACGTGTTGGACATGTCGACGGTCGTCGTCGATTTACCCGCGGCCGCCGCATAGATCGAGAACGCGCCCGTGTACGCGTAGAGGTTGAGGAGCGACGCGCCCTTCTCTGCCGCCGCCTTTGCACGGGTGATGCGGTGATCGAGGAACAGGCCCGTGTCGATGAACCCGCCGAGGTTGACCTTGAACTGGTGGCCGCCTTCGCGAACGGTGCGCCACACATCGCGACCACCGCGCTCGTATTGATCGCCGTCCTTGTGGCTGAAGCGCTCGCGCTGCTTGATGAACGCGTCCTTCGCGCCCATCGCGTTCTTCGCAGCGTCGGTCGCAGAGAGCAGCCACTCGTCACCACCGCCGCGCTGGCCGTTCTCGTCCGTGTGGCGGTAGTCGTTCACGATGAGCGTGCCGCCGTACGTGTCGACGGTGATCGGCAGCTCGGGGATGTCTTGGTCGTAGACGCGCCAGCACTCGATGGACTCGCGCTTCGCCCACTTGCCGAGGTGGCGGGCGTTCTTCTTCACCCGGTTCGCGAGCATTTCGAACTTGTCAGACACCGGCGACACCTCGTTGCGAGCGCACCTTGTACTCGAGGGAGACGGCGCGCTGGCCTTGCGGAGGCAACTCGACGGTCCACGTGACCATGCCCTTTTCGTCGACGGCGCGGCCAGTAACCTGCGGCGTCTTGTCGTCGAGCTTGTAGGCGTCCGATGGCGAGACAACGATCTCGACCTGTTCGACCTCGCTGACGGGCACGCGCTCGGTGATCTCGACAATGCGCTTCTCCGTCCCGAGGTTGGAGAGCCGCACGGCGACGCGCACGGTCTGCACGTTCCAGCCGCCGAGGATGCCTGCGTCGTCGCGATCGCGCGTCTCGGTGCGGTGGGCGCGAACGTCGGCCTCGGGACCAAACCCGAGGTGGAACTTCTCGCCCGCGGCGACAAAGCCGACCTCCGCACGCCCGACGTAGCCGGACGACATGATGAGATCGACGGGGCCCGCGAGCAGCGGAGACGTTCCCGCATTGGTGACCCGCGCGCGCAGATGCACCCACGGTGACTTCAGGGGAATCGCGACGAGCGAGAGCTGCGTCGGCGCGGTGAAGCCTCCGACGGGAATGCGGTGCGGCTCGCCGTTGGAGAGGACCGTCGCTTTGGCGGCGGTGAGCACGAGGCCAAGGCCACCATCGTCGATGCCCGGCACTTCGAGCGCGCCGCTGCTACCGAGGCCGGTCGTCTGCTCGATCTGCTCGCGCGCTTCGACGGTGACGTGATCCGGCTTCTTGCGAGCGCCGAGAACGTCGTCCCGCAGATCCGGCGGTGTCACGCCGAGCGACGCGCGCTCGAGCGAGAACGTGAGCGCGACATCGGTCCAATCCTCGCCGGTGGACTGCCAGACGCATGCGGTCGTGGTCCAGTCGACGCGACCGGCCGCCTTCGCGAGCACTGCGCGGTGATATGGGCGCCATGCTGCACCGGGCACGACGTACTCGACGGTGAGATGCACGTCGCCTGCGGCCTCCGCGAGAACGTCGACGACGAGGCGCGCGGACTCGGTGCCCGCTTGTTGCTGCGCGCGGTGCACGCGATCTGCGAGGCGCGACATCGCTTGCGTACGCTCCTCGACCACCCGTTCCGCATCGACGAGGCGGACGTTCGCGGCTGCTTCGCTCGCGTCGAGGTCTGCGAGCTGCGCGGCGGCACCCGTCGGTGCGAGACCACGGCTCGCACTCTTGGCGAGCTCTTCGTGCGCAGCCGCGACGAGCGCGTGCGTCGCGTCGATCTCGGAGCGCGCGGAGGACATGCGCGTGCGAGCGCGCTCGAGCTCCACCTCCGACGCGCGGAATTCGGCCTTGAGCGCGGTGACGTCACTCGCGCTCGGCGCGTTCGGATCGCGCCACGGAGCCAGGTAGCGCTCGCAGCGAGCGTCGAGCACGCGCGCTCCGGTCGCGACAGCGATGAGCGTCTTGTCGGCGAGCACCGGCGCGACGCCCTCGATCACGAGGCGATGTTGCCCTGCTGCGAGCGAGAAGCGACCGACGCGGGTGACCGACGCGCGATCCTCGAGGACGCGCACCGACGTGACAGCAGCTGTGATCGTGGTGCTCACGATTCCCTCCGGTTTCCGCCGACGAGCTCGTTCTTGGACGCGATCTTGATCTCGTACGCGGCCTTCAGCGCTTTCTTGCTGTTCGCGGCGAGCTGCACGCGCCAGCGATATCCGCCGCGCAGGCGCTGATCTTTCGGCGCGTTCGGATCAGGTGTCCACCGTTCCCACGCCGGATCGATGCGACCGATCGTGACCTCGACCTCGTCGTCGCCCTCGCGATTGACCGGGATGCGTTCGCGCACCTCGAGATCGATCGCCCGGGCCGAGAGGTTCTCGACGTCGATGTCGATCGTGTGCTGCAGCTTCAGGGCGCCGCGCAGCATGCCCGCTGCTTCCTCGCGGAACTCGGTGTTGCGCGCGACCTTCACGGTCGCATCGACGCCGAGCCCGATCTCGACGTTCGCGCCGGGCGGCGACATCTCGATCTCGCTCGTGACGAGGAACGCGCCCTTGTCATAAACGTCGATCGGTCCGGGCAAGAGCGGACCGGCGAGCGGGTTCGCGAACGTCGCGACGCGGAACACGTCGGCCTGTTCGCGCGGCACCGCGACGTGGCGCAGCTGCGCGGTCGTTGGCTTCGCGGTCACTGCGATCGAGTGCCACGCTCCGTCGGCGGCGACATCGATGGCACCGTCCGTCGCGTACGCGTAGTCGTAGTTGTGCGCCCACTGCGCGATGCAGCCGGGCGGCAGGATCAAGCCCTGGATCCGCGAGAGCGCGACCACGGCGCGCTGCTTGGCCGCACCACCAAACGGATCCTGCGCGGCCGGCACGAGCGTGCCCTTCGCCGAAGAATCCGGTCCTGCCATGCGCAGATTTCCGTAGTCGAGCCGCGGGATCGATGCCCCCGGTTCAGCGGACTGCATGTCCGCTTGCGCACCGAACGACTGCGCTTGCATCTCGGGCTCCGCGCGCGAGCCGGAACGTCGGCGCGCCATGTCGGGAGCCGCCTTCTTTGCGACGGCCTGCGGCTTGGGCATCCCGCCGCCGCCGAGTGAAGAAGCCGCGCTCACCGATGGAGCGGCCATCATGCGCGTCATCGGCGGAGGCGCGGGCGCAGGCAGCGCGAACGCGCCACCCGGCGGCGTCGCAAACCGCTCCTTGGAACGCGAGCTGCCGTCGTCCCACACCTGCTCGGAAAAATCGGCGCTCGCCTCGGCCTCGAGCTCGCCCTCGTCCTCGTCGCTCCCGCGGATCGCGCCGTAACCGCCCGCGGTGGGGCCGCCTCCCGGAAACCCACCCGAGCCGGGACCTCCTCGTCGCGGGGCGGCGTCGCGCTCGTAGTCCGCGTACAGCGCCGCGGCGCCCTGCGGTGCGGGACGAAATCCCGTCTTCGCGGGCTCGCTCTGCCGACGACCGATGCGCTGCGCCGGTAGCTCCGGCAGCACGGAGAACCGCGCCGGCTCTGCTGTCGACAACACGACGGGGACGCCGAGCCAGTCCTCGCCACTGTCCTGCGCGACGACCGCGCGAAGCTCGAGGCGCACGTCGGTACCGTCGATGCGAGCGACATAGCTCGGTGCCCATCGCGCCGCCGCGACTTGATACTCCACGTGGAGGACCAGTTCACCACTCGCGCTCGCGACGAGCTCGACGTCGACGTACTTGCGTAGCTCGTGCAGCTTGGCCGCCTGCGCGTTCGATCCACGCGCCTCGCGATCGTGCGCTGCCGCGAGGGCATTTCGCGCGTCCTCCGCTTCGTGCGTCGCGACGACGAGCGCATCGCGCAACGCGACCTCGCGCTCCGCACGCAACGCGATCAGCGCACGGCGCGCAGCCACGACGGTCGCCCACGCAGCGGGCGGCTCTTCGCTGTCATCGTGCTCGACGACGCCGGCCGAGGTCAGCGCATTCACGGCTTGCGTGAGTCGCTCCGCTTCGGCATCCGCGAGCTGCGAGCGCCGCGTCGCCGCGCGAATCTCCGCGGTCTCCTCGGGGGCCGCGGCCGCAGCAGCCGGCGCTTCCACGCCCATCCGTACGTTCGTCGCGATCGCCGGTCCGCCGACCTCGACGCGGACGGTGTCGTCGATCACCCCGATCGGCAATCCAACGATGCGCACACGCGGTGGCAACGGTGCCGGGATCGTCACGGAGCGAACGATGCGAGCGCCCGTCGCATACACAGTTACGTGAGTGATGCGCGCATCGACCGACGACAGTTCCGTGGCCATATGCCCCGCAGCGTCGGCCGCGATCGCAATCACTGTCAAGGCATTGCCCCACCGCGCGAGGTCGTCGTACTGTTCTCCACTATCCGGCCGTCGTACGGAGAAGGGGAACGATTGATGCTTCGGAAGCTTTCGCTAGGTTTGTTTGTTGTGCTCGCGGCGTGTGGCTCTGCCCGCGTCCTGTCTCGCAATCAGTCAGGCGGCGTGATCGAGCTGCAGGGCGATCGCGGCAAGGCGATGGAGCAGGCCAATCAGGAGATGTCTGCTCACTGTGGCCCGAACAACTACCAGATCGTCCAAGAGGGCGAAGAGGTCGTTGGCCAGGACACCGTGGTCCAAGAGGACACGGCCACGGACTCGCGTCAGTCGCGTAGCGGTCGCCGCAACAGCACTGATTCGTCGACCACCCAGACGAGCCAGACCCGCAACGCTACGGCGTGGCGTGTTCACTACCAGTGCAATGGCGCTGGTGGCCCGCCGCCTCCCGGCCCGGCTGATCAGCAGCAGCCGCCCCCGCCGCCCCCGCCCGCAGGCGGACCGGCAGCTGGTGGTGGTGGCGCTGGCGGCACGTACTAAGCCGCAGCTCTGCTAGATCGAAGCGACGAGGGGCAACCTTCGTCGCTTTTTTCGTTTCGGCTCTACGCGAGCAGCTTGGAGTCGGCGAGTGGCGCGTCGTTGATGAGATCGACACCCGCGTGCGCGAAGCGACGTACGGCGGCGGCCATGCGCGCCGCGGCGGGATGCTTCGCCTCGATGCACCACTGCGCGTGCCCGACGAGCAACGCGAGCTCGAGGCTGCGACCGAGCGTCATCGCAAACCGGCGCGCCCCTGCCTCGAGCCGGTCGGGCTGCGGCATGGCCTCCGAAACCCACGCGACTGCATGCTTCACCGCCGCTCGCGCGAGCTCGCCTTGCTTGGCCAGGCTGGGATCGAGCGTGGCCGTGTTCGCTTCTACCTCGGTGACGACCGCTTCGAGCGCCCCGCCCTTGCCGAGGGCGCGCAGCGTATCGAGCGAGAGCACGTTCGTCGTGCCCTCCCAGATCGGCAGCACTTGCGCATCCGCGAGCAAGCGCGGCAGCCCCGTGTCCTCGATGTAGCCCGCGCCGCCGCACGACTCGATCGCCTCCGACGCGATCGCGACGGCCTGCTTGCCCGTCGTGAGCTTCGCGATCGGCACCAGCGCACGCGCGAGGCGCTCGTCCTGCTCGCTACCGCCTGTGTCCATCGATCCGAGCAGCGCGACTGCCTTGAACGCCAGGCAGAACGCGCCGGCATACTCCGCTTCGAGCCCAGCGAGCGTATCCACGTGGAGCGGTTTGTCGACGAGCAGCGCGCCGAACACCTTGCGGCGCCGCGCGTAGTCACCTGCGAGTGCGAGCGCACGGCGCATCCCGCTGACCGCGGAGACCGCATTCCACGTGCGCGTCACGCTCAGCATCGGCGTGATCTGGCGAACGCCATCGCTCGGCGCACCGACCAGTGTTGCGGGCGCACCGTCGAGCGTGAGCTCTGCGGTCGGCACCTTGCGCGTGCCCAGCTTGTCCTTGAGCCGATTGACCTGGATGTTCTTGAGGCGACCGTTGTCGTCACGCAGCTCGACGAGGAACATCGCGAGGCCGCGACTCCCCTCCCCGTTTCCATCCGGTCGCGCGAGCGTCAGCGCCATCTGCGAAGTCGTCGCGCTCGTGAACCACTTGGTACCGTACAGACGCCATTGCCCATCCGCATCCTGCTTCGCGACGGTCTCGCTCTGAGACACGTCGCTACCGCCGGTGCGCTCCGTCATCCACTGCCCGCTCGTCCACATCACACCGGGCTCGCGGCTCGTCAGCAGTGGAACGTACTTGTCGGCGAGCGCCGAGTTGCCGCTCCCGAGCAGCGTGCGCGCGGCGCCGTCCGTCATCGCGAGCGGACACGAGTAGACGTCGAGCGATGGGCCGAGCACGTGCACGATCGCGAACTGGTGCGTCCGCGCGTGCGCGCCGTGCCCCTTCTCGTAACCCGCCGCGACCATGCCGTGCCGCGCGGCGAGGACCTGCGCCTCTTTCCAGAGCGGGGAGACGTCGATGCGGTCCACGCGGTGTCCCCACGCATCCCACTGCGTCAGCGTCGGCTCGTTCTCGCGGTCCGCGAGCTGCTTCGCATAGGTCTCGACGGCGATGTCGCCGAGCTCGCGCAGCTCCTCGGCGACCTTGGTCCCCGGCATGAAGCGCGCGATCCACGATGGCAGCATCGGATCGTCATCGAACTGATTGCCCAGCTGCGGAGGAGCCTGGAAGAACGCCATGGCGCACCCTACCGCGCTAACCTGCCGTCGTGAACCTGCTCCTCGTCGAGGCCGCCGAGATCATCGACGGTGTGGTCACGCTCGCCGCGAAGGACCGTCGTGCCGAGCACTTGCGCCGCGTTCTTCAGGTAAAGGTCGGCTCGTCCGTGCGGGCCGGCATCGTGAACGGACCTCTCGCGCCAGCGACCGTGACCGCGGCCGACGATGGCTTCACGCTCGCGCTCGACCTTGCTAGGTATCCAATACCAAGTGCCCCACTGCCGGTCGAGCTGTTGCTCGCGATCCCGCGGCCCAAAGCGCTCACGCGGCTCATCGAGTCGTGCGCGGCGTTCGGTGTCGCGCGCATCGATCTCACGAACGCGTGGCGCGTCGACAAGTCGTATCTGCAGTCAGATCGCCTCGCCCCCGACGAGCTCGCTCACGCGCTGCGCCTCGGTGCCGAGCAAGGCGCGACGACGCACATCCCGCCCATCGCCGTTCACAAGACTTTGATGGGCTTGCTCGACTCGCGGTTTGCCGCGCCCGAGGGGGCGACGCGCTTGCTCGCGCACCCAGATGCGCCGCCGATCGAAGCGGCGAAGCTGACGTGGCCGCTCACGCTCGCGATCGGCCCGGAGGGCGGCTGGATCCAGCGCGAGCTGGACACGTTCGTCGAGCGCGGCTTCCAGCTCGTCTCGATCGGCACGCCGATCCTGCGTACCGCGGATGCTGTCGCGGCCGCTCTGGGGCAGCTGATGCTACTGCGGCGCCGCTAGCGCGGTCACTTGGTTCCCACGTCGACGATCGTCGGCGGCCCGGCGGACGCGTGCGCCGATTGGCGCTCTACGCTGATCCAGGCTGCAACCGCCACGGCGACCGCGAGGGGAATCGTACACAGGACGACGGCGGCGTTCGCGCGCGGCTGATGGGTCCAGACGTGCATCGTATGGAGGAGACACGCGACGCGTTGCGCGGTTGCAGTCGAGCACGCGTGTCGAAACTTCGAACAGCGACTATTTCGCAGCTGCGAGCGCGGCCTTGACGATGTCGATCGCGTCGGGATTGTCGAGGCTCGTGAGATCGCCCGACGCCTCCCCGGTCATGACGAGGTCGCGCAGCACGCGCCGCATGATCTTTCCGCTGCGCGTGCGCGGCACCGTCGAGACAACGTAGACCGCCGCTGGTTTTGCGATCGCACCGACGGCGGCAACGACAGCTTGCATCAGCTCCTGCTGAAGCGTCGGAGAGTCGGAGTAGCCCGCGCGCGGCACGACAAACGCGATCGGCACCGTGCCCTTCACCTCGTCGTTCCGCGTGACAACGGCGGCTTCGGAGACGGCGGGATGTTGGAGCAGCGCCGCTTCCAGCTCCATCGTGCCGAGGCGATGGCCCGCGACGTTGATCACGTCGTCGATGCGGCCGGTCACCCACAGCAGCCCATCCTGATCGAACAGCGCCGCATCGCTCGCGCAGTAGTGACCGGGGAATTGCGACAGGTACGTCTCGACGTAGCGCGCGTGATCCTTGTAGACGGTGCGCGCGAGGCACGGGAACGGCTCGGAGAGAACGAGCGCGCCGAGCTCGTTGGGACCGGCGACGGTGTGATCGTCGCGCAGGATCTGGCCACGATACCCGGGCAGCGGATGACCACACGAGCCGGGGCGCGTCGGCGTGGCGCCGATCATCGTCGAGGTCCATGCCGTGCCCGTCTCCGTCTGGCCGTACGTGTTGTTCACGAATGTGTGCCCACCGCCGAACACGTCGTTGGTCCAGTGCCAGGTCTCGGGATCGAGAGGTTCGCCGACGAGAGAGACGAGCTGCAGCGTATCGAGCTTGGCCTTCTTGACCAGGTCGTCGCCCGCGCGCCGCAGCATGCGCAGTGCGGTCGGCGCCGTGAAGATCTTGTTCACGCCGTAGCGCTCGATGATCTCGTAGGGCCGCGCCGGCGACGGAGTGTCGATGCTTCCCTCGAAGATCACGTGCGTAGCGCCATTCGCGAGGCCGCCGACACCCGCGAAGATCGGGAACGTCAGCCAGCCGACGTCGGCGGTGCACCAGTAGATGTCGTCGGGTTGGAGATCGAGCGACCACTTCACGTTCGCGTAGACGCCGACGAGAAAGCCCATCGCGCTGTGCACGAGCCCCTTGGGTTTGTTCGTCGTGCCCGACGTGTAGATGATGAAGCCCGGATCGTTCGCCTCGAGCGCGACGGGATCCGTCTTCTTCGTTGTCTTCGCGAGCAGCGCCGCAAAGTCCGACTCGCCCTCGCCGAGGGGATAGTTATTGTCGACGCGCCGCGCGACGATGATGTGCGGTCGCGGCAAGCCCTCGAGCGCAGTATCGAGCGTCTGCTTCAGCGGCACGACGCGGCCGCGCCGCAGCGTTGCATCTGTCACGACGACGACCTTTGGCTCCGCGTCGTCGATGCGGTCGCGCACGGCCGACGCCGAGAACCCGGCGAAGATCACCGAATACACCGCGCCGATGCGGTAGCACGCGTGCATCGTGATCAGCGACTCGGGCACGTTGCTCGCGTACAGCGCGACGCGATCGCCCTTCGTGACACCGAGGTCGGTGAGCACCGTCGCGAAGCGCGCGACAGCGTCGGTGAGCTCGCCGTACGTGTACCGCTCGCGAACGCCGTCCTCGCGCTCGTAGTGCAATGCGATGCGCTCGGCGGGCCAGCGATCGAGGCACTGCACGCTGGGATTTCCCGTCGCGCCGGCGAAGTACGTGAAGTCGCCGAGCGTCCCCTGCAGGCCGACCGTCGGCGGTGTGACCCATTGGATCTCACGCGCGATCTCGAGCCAGTAGTCCGACGGTGCGAGCGCGCGCAGCCGAGCAGCCTCGTCGGCTGTGGTCGCGGCGTGCAGCGACCGAGGGGGCATCACGAGAGGCGTGGTCAGCAGCGCGTTATCCACGTGAGGAGCATAGCGCCCGCAGCGAAACGAGGGCCGGGCCCATTTCAGGAACTCACGGTTCCGTCAGGTAGCGTCCATTCCAGCGGAAGTAGCTCCACCCACGCGTGAGCGTCGTCGACAGGTGAACGGCGTCGATAAGCGCCGAGTCACTCCGCGCTAGATCGGGGAACGCCAGCTGGATGCAGCGATCGAAGCCGCGATCCCGGAGCCGCTTGGCGCGTCGGGCTCCTGCCTTCGTGCTGAACGCTTCGAACTGTTTCGCGATCCACTCCACCGTGACCGCCGCATCGCGATTGGTTACGCGCAGGACGCCATCGTCGATCAGATAGCCTTCGCCGTCGTCGCGCACTGAAAACCGCGCTGACAACACGGCACGCACCGCCTCCGGTGTGGCATCTGCATCGCGGAACAAGACCCACGCGAGGTCGCGCATCCCTGGATTGTGTCACGGGTCAGAGGCGCGCGATCCGGCGTGGGATTGCACTCTCAGCGAAGTACAAAGCAGCTGTCACCGAGCTCGTGCGTCGACAGGTCGTGCGCGACCGCGCCACCGAGCGCGCGCTCTAGTATTTCACGCGGCGCGAATGCGGAGAGCAGCTCGAAGTGCGACTCGCCCGGCACGTGCAGCCCACTTACGAGACCGTCGACGATGCGCGGCGTGTACGCCGGATCGATGCGCAGCGTCGCCACGCCCGATCCAGCGGCAACGCGGGCCGGCGCCACCGTCCCATCGCAGCGCGGTGGCTCGATGACGACAGCGGACTCGAGTGCGCGCACGACGGTCGTGCCGATCGCGATCACGCGACCGCCGTTCGCCTTGGTACGAGCGACCGCATCGGCGGTGCGCCGCGGAATCTCGTAACGCTCGGGCCACGGCAGCGCGCGATCGAGCGCGTCATCGCCCGTCGAGGACAGACCCGCCGCGTGCGTGAGCGTCGCGAGCTCGATCCCGTTCGCACGCAAGCCGAGCAGGATGTCCCACGTCAACGGGCGACCCGCCGATGGCATCTCGACGGCCCATGGGCGCGCGGCGTATGCGGTCTGCACCGAGTAGAGCGGGATCAGCTCCGGTCGATGTGCGTACTGCACGGGCGCGCCTGCTGCGTAGATGCGCTGCCACAGCTCGTCGTCGGGCAAGCGTGTAGCGAGCTCGACCATCCGCCCGGTTGCGGACGTCACCGTCGCCGGAAAGCCCGCGAGCTGCACGCGATCGCCGACGCGCAGGAGCGGCGGTGCGCCGCGATTCTCGGTGCGCGTCCGGTGATCACCGTCGCCGAGGAGGACACCGCGCAACGCATGCGGAGCGATCGGGCCCGACAGGCGCAGCTCGAACGCGGCGCCGAGCGCCGTGCGCCCATGGAGCGATGCGGGCAGCGTGGCCGCGTCGTTCAGCACCACGAGATCACCGGCGCGCAACAGGCGGGGCAGCGTCGCGAACGGCACGACATCGCCCGTACCCACGACGAGCAGGCGCACGTTGAAGCGATCGATCGCTGCTGTTCGTTCGAGCTTCACGACACACCTCCCCAGGAAGGAACGCTGAGGCGAGCACCTGTCGGCGCGCGCTGTGGGTTCTCGATCATCGCGACGATCGCGGCCGCCACCTCGGCGGGCTGTTGCAGCGTCGCGCGGTCAGCGTCGGGAACCGCGGCCGCGTGCATCGCGGTGTCCATCTCGCCTGGATCGACGGCGAGGATGCGCACGTTCGTGGACGCGAGCTCCGCGGCGAGGATGCGCGACAGGTGATCCTGCGCGGCTTTCGACACGCCGTAGGCGCCCCAGCGCGGATACGGCTCGACGGACGCATCCGACGAGATATGCACGATCGTCCCGCTGCCACGCAGCGCCATCGCGCCGGCGAGGATCTTCGTCAGGCGGAACGGTCCGACGAGGTTCGTCTCGAGGACAGCTGCGAGCTCCTCGCACTCCGTGTCGAGCAAGAGACGCAGCGGTGTGGGGCCGAGCGTGGAGGCGTTGTGGATCGCGAGGTCGATCTCGCCGACGAGGCCCTGCGCCTGGCCGGCGATGCGGTGAACAGCTTGCTTGTCGGCGATGTCACCGGCGATCGCATGCGCGATGCCGCCCCGGGCCCGAATCCCGGCAACAACATCCGAGAGAGGTCCTGCTTCGCGGGCGACGAGTGCAACACGCGCTCCTCTGCTGGCGAGCAGCTCGGCGAGAGCACGGCCGAGGCCGCGGCTTGCGCCCGTAACAAGCGCGCCGAGTCCCGCGAGGGAGATGAGTGCGCTGGATTGATTGGTCGTCATGCATCCACGCTAAGCAGGCGTGGCTAACATGTCATCCCCTGCGCTAATATGTTGGCAGGAGGCCACCGCATGAGCGAACCGCACGACCACCTCGCTGACAACATCAAAGCCGTACGCGAAGCTCGCGGCCTCAGCCAGCAGCAGATCGCCAAGGCGGCCGGCATTCCCCGCGCGACGTGGACGCACCTCGAATCAGGCGCAGCGAACCCGACGCTCGCCGTGCTCGTGAAGGTCGCGAACGCGCTCCAGGTCCGCCTCGACGAGCTGCTCGCCGCTCCGCGCACGAGCGCGCGCCACCTCAAGGCCACCGAGCTCGTCACGCGTGTGAAGACCGGTGTCTCCGTGCGCAAGCTTCTCCCGGAGTCCCTACCGGGCCTCGATCTCGAGCGCATGAGCATCCCACCCGGTGCGCGCATGGCGGGTGTTCCCCACACACCAGGCACCCGCGAGTACCTCACGTGCGAGCGCGGCACGGTCGAGCTCGCGGTCTCCGGCGAGCGCTACGTGCTCTCCGAGGGAGACGTGGTGACGTTCCGCGGCGATCAGCGCCACAGCTATCACAACCCTGGCAAGGAGCCCGCCGTCGCCTACTCCGTCATCGCGTTCGCACCTGTGCAGAGCTGACAACACTGTGGCGCCGTCGCTACACGCGAAGAAGTTAAACGCATTCGCGCAGCGCGCTCGCGACAAACTTCGAGCATTCCTCGACGAGCAATGACACGCTTTTGCGATGGGTCGTCGCACCGTTGTCTTCGCCCTCGGCCTCTCTGCGTTCGCCGCGTTCGCCTGGCACCGCGCGCTCCATCGCGAGTCAGCGAAACCTGCCGTTGCCGCATCCGCGTTCAAGCTGCCGAAGCTGGTCGCGCCGCCCACGTTCGAAGTCCTCACCACGATCGACGGAGAGATCCTGGATCTGGGCTACGGCTTCGAGGTCACTCCGCCAGCTGCCGTCGAGGTCGAGCGCATAAACGCGCACGTGATCCGGTTCAGCGATTTCTCCGACGGAGTTCTGGGTCTCGTGCAAGTGAAGTCCGCGACCGAGAAAAAGCTCCACGAGAATCCGCTCGAAGCCGCTCGCGTGCTTGCCCACGATCAGAACACCAAGATCACGACGTTCGAGACAACGTCGACAGGTAGCTTCGTCCAGTTCGACGGCACGCTCGGCGAGCAGCCCATGCGGCAGTACGTGATCTCCACGTACACGAACAAGGGCCGCATCTCCGTCTGGCTGATGTTCGCCGGCCCCTCGATCACGAGCCCCGGCGCCAAGCGACTCGTCGAAGAGTTCCGCCACGGCGGCCGCGTCGCGAGCAAGTAAAGCGCGGACAGCGTCGAGACCGGACGCCGAAACGCTTTCTCGCGGAGTGCACGGCGTGCCGCCAGAGGCCGCGCCCAGGTCGGAGCGGGGCCGGTGCGCGAACTGCACGGCGTGCCACCGGAGGCGCGGGCGCGTGGGGGGGTGGGCCCCGAGCGAGTAAGAACTCCGTCGGCGCAATCAGACCGGCACAGGTTTCAGTCGAGCGCCGAGCGAAGGGGCCCACTCCCCACGCGTCCGCACCGGAGGTGGCGCGGCGTGCATCGCACCGGCTCCCGCGCAGACCTCGGCGCGGCCGTTCCGAAACTAGCGGTAGAAGCCGTTGTTCGGCGCTTGCGTGAACGGCTGGTACTGCACCGCCCACGGGACTGCACGCGGGGCGCCACTGCCGGCGTAGAGCGACAGCGCCATCGGCTTGACGTTGCGATAGCGCGAGTCGGTGGGGAGATCGGGGTTGTCGTGGCCGCCCGCAGAGAACAGCGTGTGGAGGCGCAAACCGTCGACGTCGAAGTTGGTGTGAAAGCCGTCGTCGACCTGCTCGTGACCGCGGATGAGCGTGTGGCATCCGACGCGTTGCATGAACGCGCGAAACTGCTCGCGCCCGAAGTTGAAGCGCGGTGACTGGCGTTGGAGATCGACTGGCACGTGGTCGGTGTCGACGGGGTCGCCCCACATCATCTCGAAGCGTACGACAGCATCGTCGAACGACGAGAGATCACGCCAGCGCTCGTCGACGGTCATGTCGCGCGGAATACCGCCGTGAACGAGCAGCGTGCGCTCGAAGATCAGCGCCGTCGGCATGTGCTCGAACAGGTGGCGGTACGCCTCGAGCAGCGCGACGGAAGCGCGTTCGCTGAGCGCGGGGACGGCCTCGGCCGGACTGACGGCGGAGACGACGGTGTCGCCGTGGCGCACCAGGTACTCGTGGTTGCCGCGCAACAGGATCACGTTGTCTGGATACGTGTTCAGCAGGTGCAGCGCGGCGCGCAGGACACCCTCGAAGCCAAAGCGGCCGCGATCGATGTAGTCACCGAGGAGGACGAGCTTCACGTCGGGGTTCTTGGCAGGATCGCGGCGGAATGCTTCGACGCGCTCGATGAACTGGCTCTGCGCGAGCGCCGCCTTGAGAATGGAGTAGCAGCCGTGCAGGTCGCCGAGAACGACAAGCTCCGTCGGGTGCGACGGCTGCAGGACGTACGTGCGCCCGTCGAGCCAGCGAACACCGGCGGGTAGCTGACGCACGTCGCTCGTCCCGAGCAAGCGGCCGTTGCCGTGCGCACGCTGCTTCTCCCACCCCTCGATGGCGCGGAAGATCTGGTCGTAGTCATGCGCGTGCTGGGCGTGGAGCGCGGATGCGTCGGGTGCGTAGCGAACCTCGAGCGGCGCGAGAATCGGTACCGCGAGCGTCGTCGCCGCACGTGCGGCGGGGGCCTCGACCACCATGCCCTGATCAGCCGTCGGCATGGGCGCGCGCGGAGGAACGGCGCGGAAGTGCGCGACGAGCTCGTCGTGCAGCTCCTTCTCCTGCGGCGTGACCGTGGCGTCCGCGTGGATCATGCGATCGAGCAGCGCGAGTGCGCCTTCCTGCTCTGCAGGAGCGAACGAGCGGAACAGCGCGACGGCACGAACTTTGAGGCGCGTGCGCATGTACGAGTCATCGCCCTGCGCGACGACCTCCGAGACAAAGCCGGCGATCTCCGCGTCGAGCGCGGCGTAGACCTGGTTGATCTTGCTGCGCCAGCTCTCGGCAGCGCCGGGCTCGCTCGCGAAGTTCTCGACGAGCCAGTCGATGTAGCCCGCGATGAACTTCTGCTCGTCGGCGTGAAACGTCCCATCCACGTAGCCGATCGTCAGCAACAGATCGATCACCGCTGTAACGTGTGCGTCGGGCTCCACCGCCGATCAGCGTACGATCTCTACAGGCGGTAGACGCCGATCATGCGCGGCTTTTTCGTCGCTGGATCGGCCGCGAGGTGCAGCACGGTGCCGGGCATGCCACGGGAGTTGTCGATCTTGAAGATCGTGTACCGCGCGCCGTCGCGGACCAGCATGAGCTTGTCGACGCAGGCCCGACCTTCCGCGTCGGGAGTCACCGTCCGATGGAGCTCGAGCTCGCCGCCGTCCTCGTCGTACGCCTGGACGGTGAACGTCGTGGGCTCCGATGCCAGGCCGTAGTGAAGCGCGAGATCGGTGAAGCACAGCCGGTTGTGCGCCAGCTCGAACTCGTCGATGGGGCTTACCTTGTCGAACGCGTCGCGAGCGAGGAGCCGCGCACGCGTCACGAGCGTGTCGACGAGATACGACGACGCGCGTGGATCGGAGTAGCGTCCCGCCGCGACCGCAGCGGCGAGCTGAGCGCGCGTGAAGCGCATGATGATCTTCGCGCCCCAGTAGTCGTCGATGCGATCGGCCGTGAAGAACGGGATCCAGCCCATCGCGGCCGGCTTCCACTTCTCGGGGACGAAGTCGTCCGCACTGAAGAGACCCACTCCGCGAAGATGCGGATCGATGCGACCCTCCCACGGCTGCTTGTGAACACCGAGCGTGACGAGCGAGAGCACCTGCTCCTTCGCATCGAACCAGTGCTCGTAATCCATGTAGGCCTTGCGCAGCGTCAGGCCCTGCGAGCCGAGCGCGTCACCGAAGTCGATCAAGTAGTGCGTGACGTATTTGATCTCGGGGTGCTTGGCGTCCGCGTCGTACACGTCGAGCGTGTTGTCCATCTTGATGTCGTTGTGAGCGAGCCAGATGAGGAACGGACGCAGGCCTCGCTGATCGCGACGGAGCTCGTGCGGAATGCGATCGTTTGGGTCGCCCTTGCGGACGCCCACCTTCGTCGAACCTCCGAGCGGCTTGCCATGTATGAAGATCGACGCGAGCCCGCGGATGGAACCGTCGTTCGCGTGGGCATACGCGTCGAGCTCTTGCTGCAGATACTCTTTGGTCAGCTTCTGCGGCTTTCCGTGAACTTCCACCGTCGCGTCGGGCGCGATGGCAACGTCGGCGAGGTGGAAGTAGACGATGTGATCCTCGGCGGTGTTGTAGCCGGCGGCCCATAGCAGCCGCGCTGTCACGGCGTCGGCGCCGGTCTCGACCTCGGGCGTGGGAGCCGCATCGAACTTGAGGATGAACTTGCGGCCGAGCGCGTCCTTCACCATGAAACCGAGCGTCGCGCCGCCGTTCTTCGCGCTCGTGATCGTCCACGGCAGATGCTTGTCGGGCGACTCGCCCGTGCCCGCGCCGCGCAGGATCTCTGCGGGCGCCACGTTGCGGACGCCGATGCGGTTCGTGAACCACGTCGAATCAGGGACCTCGTCAAACGCGTTGACGCCGAGGGCTCGGCGATCGCGCTGAAGACTCAGCGTGCGTTCGATGGCCGCCATGTATCCGTCGAAGTGATAGAGGGAGCGGAGGAACTCGTTTCCTTCGGGCGTCTTCGCGACGTGAGCGCGATCGTTCACGCGCCACACGACGGGCGCATTCGCGAACCGCGCGGAACCGACCGGGCTCGAGGCGGAACACCCGACGAGCACAGCGAGAGCGACCATCCAACGCATTACCGTCTCCCCACGCGCGACTGCGCATCGAACGCTTGATCGAGCGAGATGTAGCCGAACATGCCTCCGTCGATCGACGACGCGAGCTCGAACCGCATGACCAGTGATTTGGCCCCGTAGACCTCCAACGCAGCGCCGTAGC
This sequence comes from Kofleriaceae bacterium, assembly GCA_036499725.1. Classification (GTDB taxonomy): domain Bacteria; phylum Myxococcota_A; class Polyangia; order Haliangiales; family Haliangiaceae; genus JABFXX01. Next base: position 78,715 of record DASYDE010000120.1, on the reverse strand, counting down.
CGACGCGCGGGTCCTTGTAACTGATGTTGTCGAGACCGTTGAAGACGCGGCCCGCATCGACGAACAACGAGCCGGCAAACGTCAGGCTGAGCGGCCAGACGTAGTTCGCTTGGACGACGGTCGCGCTCTTGTCGCGAAACCGATCGCGCTCGTAGCCGCGCAACAAATAGTAGCCACCGAGGACAGGCAGCGCCGTGAACGGAATGTCGTCGCGCGGCCCCGTCACCGTCTCCCCGTACGCGCGCAGGTGCAACGCGCGGGCACCGACGATGCGCACGACGCGCTGGACGTCAAACCCGAGGCGATAGAAGTCGCGATCGCCCTTCTCCACCGCCTCCTCGCGACCGACGAACACGGACGCGAGCCCGCCCGCCGTACGCATTCCGGGTGGATCGTAGATATCGCCAGGGCGACGCGTGTCGTAGGAGACCGCTGCCTCGGTGTAGATGTACTCGGACGGCTTGCCGAACGACTTGATCTTCGACGTGTCGTAGGTCGCACTGATCGGCGACTCGTCGATCAGGAGATCCATATCGTCGTCGACGCTCTGACGAATGAACGCCGCGGTGGCCGTCGCCGTCCACCAGCGATTGACGTGGTAGCTCACCCGCGGGGCGACGCGCGTGATGTCGACCTGGTAGCGCGTGCGACGCGCGTACGAGTCCAGGTTTGGATCCACGGGCATCGCTGGCGTCACGTGGGTCTCGTCCGCATTGCCGAGGCCGAAGAAGCGCTCGTTTTCTTTTCGTTCGTAGTGAGCGTTCACACCAACCTCGAAGCCGTGATGCACGCCACTCGAGAGATCGAGGTCCGCGAGCTTGTTCCACTGGCCGCCAAATCCGACGCGGGCGTGCACGCTCTCCCCCTGCCCGAGCACGTCGCGCATCGAGAATCGAGCGCCGAGGTTCAACCCGAACCCCGTCTCGACGAACGCCGTCGGGAACAGCGCGATCTTGCGATCATCGGTCGTGAACAGGTTCGTCACGACATCGACCGCGTTGTAGCGCTCCTTGAGATAGAGCACGCCGCGGATCGGCTGGGCGGCGAGGTAGATCGGCATCGCGGGGAACGCGAGCAGACCGCGCCCGATCACTCGCCCCGCTCCATCGCCGCTGTCGACGGGATCGAGACGCCCGCTCTCCTGCCCCGGCGCCGGAGCTCCGCGCACGTCATCCGCCGTCAGCGGCTTCTCCGACGGCACGGTCGTCGCCGGTACGGGTGGTGCGACCGGCACCGCAGGATTCTTGGGCTCGTTCACCGGATCGCGAGGGGTGACCTTCGGATCGATGACCGCTGGCTTGCCGGTCTCACCCGGGATGGGACCGTTGCTCGCGACCGGCTTTGCGAGCGCGCTCGCCGACACCGTTGTCACGATCGCGAGAGCTAGAAAACGCACGCTCGGGCGTATTGCCCGCGGCGTGCCAGACCTGTCCCTAGGCAGTGCTCGCACTTATCGACGAGCAAGCGCCCCATCGCCGCGCATCGCCGCCCTTCTGTGCGCTCGCGCGCACCTAGGTGGCAGATCGTTGCGACCTAGAACTTGTAGGTCAGGCCGAGGCGGAAGTAGAGGATGAAGTCGCTGTCGAACATCGGGCCGTTGAACATCGACGTGAACAGCGCGCGCTCGCCCTGGAACGGGGCGCCCTCGAGGATGCCGTAGATGTTCCAGCGTTGATCGACCGCGATCTCGCCAGCGAGGCTGAGGATGAAGCGGGCGCCGTTATCGCGATCGAAGAACGCCGTGCCCTTGTGGTCCGTGAGGCGCTCGGCGCGATCCAGATCGGCCTCGGTGATGTTGGCGGGAGCCGTGACGGGCGCCGTCGTGTTGTCGATGCCGCCGCGACCGGAGGCCTTGTACGCCTTGCAGATATCGATCGGGTCCTTCGTCTCGAAACCGCCGTTGGTCTTGTTGCTGTTGTCGAGCGCGGGGCAGAGGCGATCGCTGTAGAGCTCGACGTAGGCGCGGCCGGTGATGGTCACCGCCGAGGCGGCCGAGAGCGACACGGCGCCGCCGACATCCCACGTCACGCCGTTGCGCGCCGAATCGTCGAGGAGCGTCGAGCCCCACCAGAGGTTCGTGAATGCGCCGACGGAGAACGGGTAGCTCTGCGCGAGCTGGAGGCGACCACCGAGGCCGAGCTCGTTGCGCGTGAACATCGTGCGCAGCGCGACGCTCGCATCGAAGCCCATGTGCTTGTCCTTGTCGAAGAAGCCGGCACCGACGTTGATCTTGGCGCCCGCGTAGTACGGGTAGCCAACATCGAGATCGACGGTGGAGCGGCCACGCGGCAGGACGCGCGCGCCGAACGACGACAGGCCGCGCTGCTCGCGCTTCAGCTCGTCATCCGACTTGCCGGAGACGGCCAGCTCGCGCGACACGGTCTGCGGCTTGCCGCCTTCGATCATGAGCGTCTGCTCGAACGCCTGGTAGCCGGGCGCTTCGATGCGAACGACGGTCTCGCCCGCCTCGACGTCGATATCGACGGGCGTCGTGAGCTCTTTGCCATCGGCATCCTTGGCCGGGAGACCATTGATGAGCACGGCCGCTTTTGCCGGCGTGGAGAGAACGCGGAGGCGACCGACGGCCTTGAGCTCCGCTTGCACCGTCTGCGTGGTGCCGGGGCCGACCTGCACGGTCTGGTTGAACTCCTTGAAGCCGGGAAGGCGCACGACGACGGGGTGAGCACCCGAGCCGACGCGCTTCTCCTGCGGGACCTTACCGACGGACGCACCGTCGATGAACACTTCCGCCTCGGGCGTGGACGATACGACCTTGATGAGGCCCGAGTCGGCCGGCGCGTCGGCGTTGAGATCGAACTTCACGATCTGCGAACCACCCGCGGCGACGGTGACCTTCTTCTCGCCGGTCTGGAAGCCCTGCGCCTTCACCTGGATGATGTGCTCGCCCGCCTTGAGGTCCTTGATGTCCACGGGCACGGGGCCCATGTCCGTACCGTCGACCGTCGCGCGAGCACCCTGCGCATCGGAGAGGACGCGCACGACACCGGTGCCGCCATTCGCGAGCGCGGCCATCTCGGCGTTGACCTTGGTCTGCTGGTTCGCGACGACGGTAACCGTCTGGCGCCACGGCGGGCCCGGCGCCTTGCGCACTTCGATGACGTGCACGCCTTCGACGACGTTGTTGATCACCGACGGTGTGTTGTCGGGGTGCTTGTTGCCGTCGATGTAGACCTCGGCGTCGGGGACGTCCGCATTAATGATGATGGAGCCGTACTTCGCCTTTGCGATCTCCTTGAGCGAGGGGGCGAGCGTCGCGGTGTTGCCCGCCGTCACTTCGATCCACGACGAGAACTTTTCGAAGCCCTCCTTCGTGATCTCGATCTGGTGGCGACCCACTGTCGTGTTGATGACGACCGGGACGACACCCGACGGCTGACCGTCGAGCGTGACTTGCGCGCCGAACATATTCTTGTCGGCATCGGCACGAATGTCGATCTGCGGCTTCTTGGTGAGCGGAACGAACAGATCCTGTTCCTTACGCACCGCTGCGATCTTGAACACCTTGGTCGTGAGCTCGTAGTTCGGCGCCTCGATGATGATCGTCAGATCACCTTTGGGCAGCTTGCCGGTCCACGGCGTCGTGCCGATGGGTCCGCATGCTTTGTCGCCGACGTAGACCTGAGCACCTTGCGGTGCTGAATCGATCTTCGCTGCGTACTTGGCGTTCTTGGTAGCAGGACAGTTCGGCGCTTGCGCGCGAGCCGTTCCCACCATGCTCGCGAGTGCGAGCAAAACTACCAACGGAAGTGCGACGATCGAGCGTGCAAACCTCATCGAGGAGAGCGTAACAAAACTCCCGACCGCACATGCCCATGCGTGCGTCTTTTCACACGAATTGGCAGAGTGTGATCGCTAGAACGGCTTGAGGAAGTTCGTGGCGAGAGCGATCAGAAGTCCGACACCTATGACGATGCGATAGCCCGCAAAGCCGATCAGGTTGTGCTGACCGAGCCAGCGGATGAAGAACGAGATCGAGAAGTAACCGCTAACGAAGGCGACGCCGATGCCGATCATCACCGACGACATGGGGACGCTGAGGTCCGTGAACGCGTGCCGCGCCTCGAAGATCGCTGCGCCAGCGATGGCCGGGATGGACAGCAGGAACGAGTAGCGGGCCGAATCCGTGCGCGAAAAGCCGATGAGTAGCGCCGCGCAGATGGTGGCTCCCGATCGCGACACGCCGGGGACGAGCGCGAGCGTCTGCGCGAGGCCGATAATGACCGCGTCCATCAGATTGATCGCGGCGAGCGGCTTGTACGAATCGCGGCCCGACGACATGCGATCCGCGACGATCATGATGATGCCGAACGCGATCAGCGAGAACGCTGGGTAGTAGAGGCTGCGCAGCTCGCCGCTGATGTGCTTCTTGAACAGCACGCCGAAGATGACGATCGGAATCGTTCCAATGCCGATCAGCCACGGGAGCTTTCCGTCGGCGCTCGTCGGCGCCTTGAACATCGGCACCGCGAATTGCGCGAGGTCCTTCGCGAAGTAGACGAGCACCGCCGCGAGCGTGCCGAGCTGGATCACCGCCGTATACGCGGCCCCCGGATCGGGCTGGCGCAGTAGCGCGGGCACGATGCGCAGGTGCGCGGACGAGGAGACCGGGATGAATTCCGTGAGTCCCTGAACGAGACCCATGACGACGGCGAACCACCAGGACATTGCGCGAGCACGACGCTATCATCCCGCTGCATGACTCGCCTGGTGTGCGCTGCGCTCCTGACGGCGATCACATATTCGGCCGCGTGTTCGGGCGGTGGGGCAAAACAGCCAACTCCTCCGGTTGCGGAGACCGGATCGGACCGTGCGACGGAGCACACGCACACCGGTAGCGACGCGGCCCCTGCTCCACCAACGGCTTCAGAATGTGACGCACTCGTCGCTCACGTCGTGGAGCTCGCGCGCGCAGAGCAGCCGACCGCAACGGCTGACGATGCGGCGCAGACGACCAAAAAACTCGAGCCGTTTATCGCCGAGTGCCCACAACTGACCGTCGATCAGGTGCGCTGTGGGACGACCGCCCCGACCCTCGCGGATGTCGCGGGGTGCCAGAAGCGCGGAACACTCTGATCCGCCGAACTAGCGGACGCGGAGCAGCTCGACTTCGAACAGGAGCGTCGCGCCACCCGGGATCACACCGGCCGCGCCGCGATCGCCATAGCCGAGCTGAGGCGGGATCAGAAGAGTGCGCTTGCCGCCGGTCTTCATGGTCAGGACACCCTCGTCCCAGCCCTTGATGACCTGGCCGACGCCGATCGCGAACTCGAACGGGCTGCCGCGGTCGAGAGAGCTGTCGAACTTCGCGCCCTTTGCGCCGTTCACCCACAGCCAGCCCGTGTAGTGCATCACGCAGGTCTGGCCCTTCGTGGGGCTCGCGCCCGTTCCGGGCACGGTGTCTTCGTACTGGAGGCCGCTCGGGGTTTGTTCCATGACGGCATCCTACACGCCGCTCGTCGTCGGGAAGCGTGCCGCACGTCGCTTTCTATGTCGTCGACGCCAAGGTACGATCGCGACGCCGACCGGGGGGACTCTTGGTCGACGGGAGCCTGCGATGGCGAAGCCTTGGCTTGCGGTAGCGATCATTCTTTGTGCCCTCGGTGTGACGCGCTCTGCGCATGCCGCTGTCGTCGTCATGCCGAGCTCTCCTGCGATCGCAGATCCGATCGACGGCGCCACCGAGACGACATCGACCGTCACGATCCAAACGTCAGGCGCTGACATCGACATCGATATCGCGAAGGACGCGACCTGCACGAACGCAGCGAAGTACTCCATCGATCAAACACACCTCGTATTCGCGCCAGGCGGCGGCACGACAACCGTCGAGGTTGGCTACACGGCATCGACGCGACCCGCTGATACCTGCAAGTTCAACATCACGCCGCACCTCCTGACGACGCCGGTCCTCGCCACGATCACCGTCGCTGGCACGGGCACTGCGCCCGAGCTCACCGTCGTCGAGACGGGCACGCTCGACTTCCTCGCCGCGCGCGTGAAGGATCCGGGCGCCCGCACCAAGAACCTGACGATCCGCAACTCGGGTGAAGGCACGCTGCACATCGCGGCGGCGCCCGCATTCAGCGGCACGGACGCGGCGGACTTCTCGATCACGAGCCCCGCGTTCCCCCAGGACATCGCGTCCGGCTCGAATGTGACCGTCGTGATGTCGATGAATCCGAGTGCGTCGGGTACGCGCAGCGCGACGGTGACCGTGACGGCGACGAACGATCCGGTGACGGCGACGGAAGCGCGCGCGGTGACCGGCACGGGAACGAACGCGGTGATCGCGGTGACGGACTTCGATTTCAGCACCGTTCCGTCGGGCACGTCGAGCGGCGGCAACGTCTCCATCTCCAACACCGCCACCGCGCCCGTCGGCCCGCTCACCGTGACGGATGCGTCGATCACCCAGAGCTCGACGTGGTTCTCGTTCTCGGCGGGTAACGGCTGCGTCGCGGGCAGCACGACGTGCACGTTCTCGCCCTCGCTCGCCATCGGCGGCACGGCCAAGACGGTGTCCTTCGACTGCGCGCCGCCCGTGGGCGCTGCGGGCACACAGACCGCGACGGTCGCGTTCACGAATAATAGCGATGCAGGCGGCGACAATATGTCGACGCTGACGTGCACCGCCGGCTCGCCCGTCGCGGTGATCACGCCCGCATCGATGGCGTTTGGCAATCAGCGCATCAACACGACGAGCATCGCGCAGACGGTCACGATCAAGAACACCGGCAACATCAACCTCACCTACTCCATCTCGCACATCAACGACGCGACGAACCAGTTCACACTGACCGCCGGTTGCTCGTCGGCCTGCTCGCTCGCCCCCAGCGCGATGGCGACCGCGACGGTGACCTTCAATCCCACGACCATCGGCGCCAAGACCGGCACCATCCACATCACCACCAACGACAGCAACGCCCTCACGACCGATATCGGCCTGACGGGTATGGGCACCGCACCCGTCGCGACGTTCACGCCGACGAGCCTCGCGTTCAGCAATGTGGACGTCGGCAAGACAAGCGCCACGATGTCCCTGCAGCTCAAGAACACGGGCGATGCGCCGCTCATCGTTACCAACGCCGCACTCACTGGTGGCGACAAGACGAGCTTCACGGTCGCTGGCGCCACGACCGGCGCGCAGCTGACGTCCGTCGCTCCGGCCGCGACGCTGACGTGGACCATCGCCTGCCGACCGACGACGACCGGAATGCTCGTGGCAGCCTTCGCGCTGACGAGCGACACGGGTGGTCCGACGGGCACGACGACGAACGTCGTCCTGACGTGTTTTGGTCAGGAAGGTCGGCTGACGATCACGGAGTCGCCGTTCGACTTTGGCGGCGTCGCGGCCGGCGCCATGGCGACGCACATGTTCACGCTGACCAACGTCGGCAACCTGCCGGTGACCAACATCACCGCCGCACTCTCGGATGACACGCTCGGCTATTCGGTCGAAGCGCCGACGTTCCCGATCGCGTCGCTCGCGGCGGGTGGCACGGTGCAGGTGACGATCAAGTTCGCTCCGGCAGATGCCAACGCCGGCGGCAACGTGAACGCCGTGTTCAGCGGCGTATGGGGCGCGGCGAACACCACCGCGAGCGTCACGTTGATGCTCACCGGCGACGGGCTCACGACAGGCTATGACGTGACGCCGCCGACGCTCGACTTTGGCGACATCCGGTACGACGCCGCGCCGGTCAAATCGTTCTGCATCGTCAACACCGGCCAGGCGGACGTGAACATCACGAGCATCACGTTCTCGCCGACAACAGCGATGACGGGCGAGATCACGATCCTCGATCTCAAGCGGCGTCCGTGCATGGGCAGCGGCGGAACGACCATCGCGTGGCCGCTCGCGGGCAACGTCCTGCTCACGGCAGGCCAGACCGTCGAGATCGAGGTCAAGGTCGATCCGGCGGATCGCACCGGCGCGATCGGCGGAACGCTGATGGTGATGAGCGATCAGCCCGTGAACCCGGCGCGCACGGTGACCGTGGCCGCGGTGTCGACGACGGCGATGCTGGCCGTGAACCCGAGCATGATCGTCGACTTCGGCACGGTCGATCTCGATGTGGGCCCCTCCACGATCAACGTCAAGATCAAGAACACGGGCACGGCGCGACTCGATCTCGGTGCGTTCTCGTACACCGCGCACGCTTCGTTCACCATCGATCCTGTCGGTGCTCAAGCGCTCGCTCCGGGTGCGGAGATCGAGGTTCCGATCGTCTTCAACCCGACGATGGAGCGCGCAGCGGGTCAGGAAGAAACGTTCACCATCACGCACTCGATCGGCGGCGTGCTCAACGGACCGACGATGGAGATGATCACCATGAAGGGTCGCGGCATCGATCGCCATATCCAGCTCGGCACGCCGCCGGCGTTCCCGCCGACGTTCCGCAATCCGGGCAGCATGGCGCCGGTGATGCCGGTGCGCGTGACCAACACGGGTGACGCGCCGCTCGTCATCTCCGCGCTGATGGTGACGAACAGCGACGTTTGGCAGCTCGAGGAGACCGGGATGGTCACGATTCCGGGTGCGAGCTCGGGGAACAACTTCCACGACTTCAACGTGCGGTTCGTGCCCAAGGTCGCCGGCAAGGCGCCCGTCGGTCAGCTCGTCATCATGAACGACGACAACACGACCCAGACCTCCCCGATGGCGATGATGCTGTTCGAGGGCGATGGCATCGACCGCAACGTCTCTCTGCTCGGCGATCCGATCAACCTCGGCTTCACCGGCATCGGCGCGCCCGTCACACTCAAGGGTGCTCTCGCGATCCAGAGCATGGATGGCGAGCACATGTTCTCGATCCACGAGATCCAGCTCGACGACGACGCGAATGCGTTCCGGATCGAGAACACGCCGCACGACGCGCCGCTCGCACCGTCGACGACACTCGCGTACGACGTCACGTTCGAGCCGCCGGCGGAGGGTGACTTCACCGCCAAGGCGATCCTGTACCTCGACGAGGATCCGACGCAGACGGCAGAGGTCGGGCTGAAGGGCACGGCCGTGTTTGTCGACGCGGGTGGTGGCGGCGGTTGCTCCACCACCAGCGGTGGCAGCGCGGGCCTCGCGGGTCTGATCGCGGCGCTCGGTGCGGTGCTCTCGCGGCGCCGGCGCAAAGCCGCGATCGTCGCGGGCGTCACCGCGCTCGCGGGCATTGCCGCGGCGGACTCGACGAGCAACATCGACCTGGCGCTGTTCGATCCGACGCCGACCACGGTCGGAACAACGATGCAGGTGCAGACCGCAGACGTCGGCGCGAACGGAGACTGGGTCGCGACCGCACTGCTGTCGAACTCGACGGATCCGCTCGTCCTGCACTACCAGGGCGAGACGCACTCGACGATCTCGCGGCGCACGATGATGGAGATCGGTGGTGCGTATGCCTTCCTCGGCCGCTTCGAGGCTGGTCTCCGCATGCCGCTCTACAACCAGACCGGCGATGCGAACCAGATCGGCGTGGAGTCACCGAGTGGAACGGCACGCGGCGACCTCGTCGCACACGTTCGCGCGCGTCTGTATTCTCTCCCGGGCCCGAGCTCGCTGCTCCTCGGTGCGAGCCTCGCGCTCACCTTGCCGACGGCGACAGGCGACCAGTTCGCAGGCGTCGACAAGCCGACTGCACGCGCGCTCGGTCTCGTCACGTTCTCGCCAGCGGCGCTCCAGCACCGCATCGTGATCAACGGAAACATCGGCGCGGTCGTACGCGCGAAGAGCACGTTTCAGAACGTCGAGCAGGGCACCGGCCTCGCGTTCGGCCTCGCCGCATCGGTTCACGTCATCGATCCGGTCTGGGTCTTTGGCGAAGCGTATGGCGACATGGTGCCGTCGGCGCGCACGGCGGACGTGATGCAGTCGAAGACGTCGCTGACGACGGCAGAGTGGCTGCTGGGCGCTTCGTTCAAACCCGATCCGCGCATCGCGATCACCGCGGCCGGCGGTGGTGGCCTCGTGGAAGGTCTCGGCGTGCCGGACCTCCGCGCGGTGCTCTCTGTCTCCGTGACGCCGATGGCGAAGGCGGCACCGACGCTCAAGGTCATCGAGCCTCCCAAGGTGGATGGCGATGCGGACGGCGACGGGATCAAGGACAGCGTCGACGCGTGCCCGAAAGAGGCCGAGGACAAGGACAACTATCAGGACGACGATGGCTGCCCCGAGGCGGACAACGACAACGACGGCATCGACGATGCTGACGACAAGTGCCCGCTCCAAGCCGAGGACAAGGATGGCTTCGAGGACAGCGATGGTTGCCCCGATCTCGACGACGATGGCGACGGCATCCCCGACACCAAGGACAAGTGCCCGAAGCAAGCCGAGGACAAGGACGGCTTCCAGGACGACGACGGTTGCCCGGATAACGACGACGATCACGACGGCGTGATCGACGAGCTCGATCAGTGTCCGAAGGAGCCCGAGACGATCAACGGCAACCAGGACGATGATGGCTGCCCGGATGCGGGCGACCCCGGCATCGTGCTCACGCCGTCCGCGATCGAGATGCTCGAGCCGGTGAACTTCAAGGCGCAGTCGCTCGCGAAGAACAGCAGCAACATCCTCGGTCAGGTCGCGGCCACGATGCGCGCCCACCCGGAGATCCTGCGCATCAAGGTCATGGTTCACGTCCAGCAGGGGAGCGACGGCGAAAAGGATCAGGCGCTCACCGACGCGCGCGCGGCGGCGGTGAAGGACGCGATCGTCAAGAACGGCATCAACCCCGACCGCGTCGCGTCGCAGGGCATGGGTAGCTCCAAGCCGCTCATCGCGGGCAAGCACTCCAAGTACGACGAGCGCGTCGAGATCATCATCTTGGAGCGGAAGTAGCTCTCGCGAGCGCGACGCCGACGACCATCGATGCGCCGGCATCGCGCAGCGCGACCGCAGCAGCGGCGAGCGTGGCGCCCGTGGTCACGACATCATCGACGAGCGCGATCGCGCGCCCGCGTACCAGCGCCTTGTCCCGCACGCTGAACGCGTCGACGAGGTTCTCGCGTCGCTCGTCCGCAGTGAGGCCACGCTGTGGCGGCGAGCTCTTCACGCGGCGCAGCACGGCAGACGGTGGCGGCAGCCCGGCGTCGGCGCACGCATGAACGGCGAGCAGCCACGCGTGATCGAGCCCGCGCATCATCCGGCGGCGCCAGTGCATCCCGACAGGCACGACGAGCGCATCGTGCGCGATCGCGACCGCGCCGACGAGCGGAGCCCACAGCGGTGCGAGGTCGCGCGCGACATGCCCGCGCTGCGAGAGCTTGAGCCTGCGAATCGCGAGTGCGAGCTGCCCACCGAACTTCCACGGCGACACGATCTGGTCGAGCGGTAGCGGCGCTCGGCGACACCGCCGGCACACACCCGCATCCTCCGCAGGCTCGGCACACCGCGGACAGGCAGGGCCGAGCTCGACGAGCGTCGCCGCGCAGGCATCACACAGCGTCGCGGACGGGATCCCGCAGGCGGGACACTGCGGGCAGAACAGCCATTCCAGCATGAGCACGCTATCGACCGACGGGCCCAAGGGTTGCGGCGAATCGGAAGTGCGCGGAATACCGGGCTGGTTGCGCGGATGGATCAGATTGCCCTACGCCGCGGTCCCGTGCGCCCGGGAGCAGGGGAGAGCCACTAAGCCGCTACGACCGCTAAGAGGCGTTGACCTCGCCGGGCGAGGAGCGCGGGCCGCGCGGATGGATCGGATCGATTTTGAATTGGCCTTTGCGTCTCCGCGTCTTGGCGGTTCTCTGCCGTCCGCCGCGGTCCGTGTCCTTCGCTCGGCCCGGCGAGGAACGGGCCGAGCGGGGAAGAGAACCGCAAAGACGCGAGGACGCAAAAGTGAGTCTTCACCTCGCCGGGCGGGCCACGCGGACCGTCTGTGGGGACGCCGCGTCCGGGAAAAGCGTCGGGCGCATTTCATGTTACGTACGCGCGGATGCCTGGCCGTCCGCCTCCGCCCCGTCGAGGACCGCCTCCTCGTCGACCGGCGCCTCCGCGAGGCCCCAGCTTCAGGCCCGATGCGCCGGACCCTTGCTACGTCTACGAGCAGGGCTTCATCAATGATGCGGCGCACGCGGAGATCCTCGCGTGGCTCGGCCAGCTCCATCCCCTGTGGGAGATGCGCTTTTCCACGAAGCGCCCGCCCCCACCCGGCAAGCAACAGAAGCCGCTCTTGCGCCCCGTGTACTGGCTCGGCAACTGGCAGTTCGCGTGCCTCGGTTATTACGAGCCGCCGCGCCGCAGTGAGAACGTCGCGGTCAGGGCGGAGCCGTTTCCGTCCGTGCTCGCGCGCCTCGTGAAAGAGATCGAGCGCCGCGTGCGCGACGGATTTCCGCTGGCGACGGTTCCGCGCCGCTGGCACCTCAATACGTGCCTCGTGAACTTCTACGGCGACCGCGAAGAGAACGGGAAGTGGATGGATGTCGCGCGTGTCGGCGAGCATCGAGACTTCGAGCCGGGTCCCGTCGCGTCGCTGTCGCTCGGCGAGCGGGCGCGCTTCCAGTTCGTGCGGCGCGGACAGCGCGACGATGCGCCGCCGGTGCGCACCCAGTGGCTCGAGGATCGCTCGCTGCAGATCTTTGGCGGGCCGCGCTGGAAGGACGATCTGTTGCATCGCGTGCAGCGCGTGGACAAGAGCGACGCGAAGCTGCCGCCCGCGATCGAGGGATTCCGCACGCGCCGCGTGAACTTCACGTTCCGCTACGTCCCCGACGAGCACGTGGTTCCGTTCGCGAAGCTACCCGAGCGCGCGCGCGACGACGTTCGCGACTACGTGACGACGCTCGCGCAGAGCTCGCCGTTCTTCGCCGACGCGCTCGCTGCGGAACGCTAACGGGCCGCCGGGAGATCGAACAGCGGGGCGGCGGTCGCGCCCTTCGGAGCAGGCACGCCGAGCAGGGCTGCGACGGTCGGCGCGATCTGCAGCGTCGACGCGCGATCGAGCTTCTTCCCCGCGAGGCCGGGGGCGCGAACGATGATCGGCACCTCGCGGTTGTCGGCGTTCGGCGCGTCATGGTGCGTACCTGCGGTGTACTCGCTGATCAGCGAACCGCGCGCGGGCACGATGTAGAGCTCGCCGGAGACGTCGGGCGCGAGGCCGTAGCACACCGCTTGTTCCATGCCGGTGCGCGTCTCGCAGTGGCCCATCGTCTTGTCGACGCGGTAGACGCTCTCGACGTTCGGGACTTTCTTCAGCGTGTCCATCGCGAGAGCGATCGCCTTTTCGCGCGTCGCCGGATCACCGATCGCGTTGGACAGGTAGATCTGGTTCTCGGCGAGCTTGTCGACCCACGCGCCTTCGCCGAGCAGCGGCTTCAGCGCGTCGTTGATCCCCTGCGTGATCTCGCCGGGCGGAATGCGGCGCGCGCCCTTCACCGAGGAGCGCTCGACGAGCGGCGTCGCTCCGTGATCGCTCGTGAGCACCGCGACCCACCCATCGGCGCCAAACTTCTGGTCGAGCTGCTCGAACCACGTCCCGAGCGCGCGATCGAGCTGCATCGTTTGGTCGAGGATCTCCCACGAGTCAGGCCCGAAGATGTGACCGACGTAGTCGTGCGCGTTGAGCGAGACGGCGAGCAGGTCCGGCGTGTCGTCGGTCCCGAACGGCATCGCGGCGAGCGCAGCGGTCGCGGCCTCGAGCACGACCGTGTCGCCGAACGGCGTTGCCGAGATGTGGTCGAGATCGTCCGCGACGTGCGGGAACGCGGGGCCGATGCCGTGCATGTCGCCCTCGCCTTTGCTCGCATCGGCGAACTTGCGCTCGCGCCGCAATAGGCCGCCGTCCATGGGATTCCACTGGACGCCGACGAAGCGCTTCGCAGGCTTGTCCTTCGCGAGCTGCGCGAGCCACGGCGGGAGCTCTTTCGCGTATGCGGCACTCGTCGTCATGCCACCGGCCTTGGCCTCGAAGAACACGGCGACATCGGGGCGCTTGCCGGCGACGAACAGGGCGCCGCGCGCCTTGAGACCGATCGCCGCAGAGTGCGCGTCGGGATGTGCAGCTCGCAGCGCCTCGGCGAGACCATCCACGCGTAGCGCGGCCGCACTCGCCGTCATCTCGATCGGGCCGCTGCCGTCGACGTTGAAGATCGGCGATGCGGGATCCCAGTCCGCCGCGAGCTCTTTGCTCTCGCTGCGGCGGTACCACGTGTTTCCGATGATCCCGGTCGCAGACGGCGGTTGCCCGGTACCGATCGTCGCGTGCCCGGGGGCGGTGAATGCGTTCGCGTAGGGCAGCTCCCCCGCGTGCACGTACCCGCCCTCTCTCAACATGCGCGCGATCCCACCCGTGAACAGCGCCTGGTCGCGGTCGAACGCCCAGGTCGGGAGTTGGTCGATCACGAGGAGAACGACCAACTTGGGCTTCTTCTGGCCACCCGCAGGTGCTCCGACCTGGGGGCCGCCGCACGCGACGGCCATCGCGCTGAGGAGTGTTACTGCAACAACTTGGGCGCGACGCACGCGACTGCATCCTATCAGTGCGCCGACAGGAGTATGTTTCCATCATGTCTCTGTCCGACCGGATCGTCCCGCTGTGCGACCTCCTGCTCGGGGCGGCCTACGCCGACAAGCAGTTCAAGGACCGCGAGCGCGAAGAAGTCACGGGCATGCTCGAGGACCTCGCGGGCTCGATCACGCCGGAGCTCAAGGCGCAGATCGACAACTTCGACACCAAGAAGTTCGATCTCGCGAAGACCGCCGCATCGTTTACCGACGACAGCGAGGACGAGCGCCGCAAGCTGCTGTTCCTCGTCGCCGCGATCAACGACTCCGATGAAGAGGTCGACTTCGCCGAGGACAAGTACCTCCGCGATCTCGCCGCCGCGCTCAAGCTCCCCAAGGAAGCCCTCAACGGCCTGGTCATCGACGTCGAGGTCGACGAGCTCAAGGAGACGTTCGCAAATGTCCGCAACGGTCCGCCGCCTCCGCCGCCGGGCGCGATGAAGAAGAAGGACGGCTCGGTCGACGTCGATATCGACTGAGTCGGCCCGAGCTACTTGTTCTCCGTCACTAACATCACGCTCTCGTAACCAGCGGCCTTCGCCGTGTCCATGATGCGAACGATCAGCCGGTAGGGTGTCGCGTCGTTTGCCTGGATGATGATGCGGTGATCTGTGGGATCGGCCGGTAGAGCTGCCGCGAGCTCATCGATCGTGCCCACGCCCTTGGCCAGATCCGCGACGTGACCGACCTGCGTCGTCGCGAACGTCACTTCATCCCTGGTGACGATGATGACCGGAGTGCTGCCGCGCGCTGCGCTGTCCGCCCTCGGCAGGTCGATCTCCACGGACCGAGTGGTCCCAGGTCCGACGTCAGGAGATCGTGGCTCGCCCTGGGGCGGCGAGGCTTTGGGCGTCCCCGTCGCAGTGACCTTCTGGC
Source organism: Kofleriaceae bacterium (assembly GCA_036499725.1). GTDB lineage: Bacteria > Myxococcota_A > Polyangia > Haliangiales > Haliangiaceae > JABFXX01. The sequence continues at coordinate 63,324 of DASYDE010000120.1, read as the reverse complement.
AACGCGCGGGCGCGATCCCCGAGCCGGGTTGATGCTCGAGCTCGTTGGGGGTTGCGGTGTTCTCGTCGACGAGGCCGACCTTCCGCCCGAGATCCATCGCGGCGACGATCTCGTGATACGGCACGTCACCCGTCGCTGCGATCTCGAGCGCGGGGCGGCACGCGACATTGAATGGCTTCCATGCCGCCTCGAGCCACGCGAGATCGAGCTCACCACCAGCGCGCTTGGCGAAGCAGCCCTTACCGTCGGCCGCACCGACCCAGATACCGTCGTTGGTTATCAGCGTCGAAACGACTCCGCACAACTTCGGCTTCGTCGGCAGCTGCTCGCTCTGCTCCGGCTGCTCTGCCTGCGCTGTCTGCCTGATGTTCGCGAGCGCCTGCTTGCACGCATCGACGTGACCGAGGTTGTAGCTCGGCAACATGCAGCGCCTCACGTCGGCAGGGATGATCTTGCAGATCGCGAGAAGGTCGTGTTCGCCCATCCCCTTGGTCGTGCCGATCATGCCCGGGATCGCCTGCGTGATCTTCGCGAAGCGCTCGCACTCGTCGCCGTTCGGCGCGACACAGTTCTCGATTGTCTCCATGACCTTGATGGGCTGGCCCGGATACCTTCGGGACAGCTCCTGCTCCGCGGATGCGGGATCTTGGCGGACGACATCGCAATCACTGGCGCGCGCGGCGACCTTCTGACCGCAGGCCGAGAGCAAGAGCAGCGCAGCGAGCGTTCGCACGCGCCAAGCTTACTCGGTCGGCGGCGGCGGAGTTGGCTCCTGCGGAGGCATCGGATCAGGCGGCGTCTGGTCTGGCTTGGTGACCGGCTCGCTCGGCGCAGGCGTGTCGGGCCCCTCACCGTCGGGCACGTCGTCATCGATGTCCTTCAACTGCTTCGTCTTCGCGATCACCGGTGTCTTCGCTGCTCCGACGCTATCGAGAGCGACGCGCTCCTGGTCGGTGTTGATCAGGCCCTGGATGCGCAGCAAGCGGATCAGCCGCACCGACTTCTTCGTCAGCTCCTTGCTGCGAACGTTGGGAGCACGCTTGAACGGGTTCGGCAATGCGATCGCGAGGCGCACCGCTTCCGCCGGCGTGAGCGTCTGCGCGCTGTGATGGAACCAGTGTTGCGACGCGGCCTCCGCGCCGAACACGCCGTCCCCCCACTCGCAGACGTTGAGATACAGCTCGAGGATGCGCGTCTTGCTGAGGTGATCCTCGAGCGAGAACGCGATCAACAGCTCGCGGAGCTTTCGCAGCAACGATCGGCTCGGCGAGAGATAGAGATTCTTCGCGAGCTGCTGCGTGATCGTGCTCCCGCCGATCGCCATCGCGCCCTTGCCGATGTTCGCGTGGATCGCGTGCTCGATCGCATCCCAGTCGACGCCATCGTGGTCGTAGAAGCGCCAGTCCTCTGAATAGACGACCGCCGCCCGTAGGTAGCGCGAGATCTTGCCGAGAGGTCGCCACTCGAGCTCGAGGTCGAACTTCTTTCCCTCTGCCGCGGCTTCCGCGCGCCGCAGGTCGATGAACGCGGTGGACGTGGGATTTTGGGTCGCGAGCCGCGCCGTGCTCGGAATGGAGCACATCAAGAGCAGCGCGCCCATCGCGAGCACGAACACGCCCGCCTCGACGACGCGGCCGAGGATTTTGAGCCAGCGTCGCCTTGGTCGAGGAGGCGGCGACGCACTTTTGCTCTTCGCGCGGCTACTCACGCCATCAGCATAGTTCGAATCACCGATCTGCGTGGGGTACGATCACGGCGTGCGGGCCGTCGCGATCATCAACGCCAATGCGCGCGGATTGACGGCGGGCCTGCGGCGCAAGCTCGAGGCCGCATTGCCCGGGCGCGTTCGCTTCACCGCGTCGTTGAATGACGCACGCGAGGTCATCCGGCGCGAGATCGCGAAGGGAATCGATCTGTTGGTTTTCGGCGGAGGCGACGGAACCGTCGTGATGGGTCTGACGCTGCTCGACGAGGCATGCCGCGGAACCGCGCGTCCCGAGCCGGCCGTCGGCGTGCTGCGCCTCGGCAGTGGCAACGCCATCGCGGACACGGTGGGAGCGACGAAAGACCCCGCAGGTGACCTCGCGCGGCTCGTGCACACGAAGAGCTCGTGGGTGAAGACGCAGATGCTCGATGTGATGGGCGTGCGCGCGCCGTTTGTCGGCGTGGGCGTCGATGCGCAGCTGCTCGAAGATCAGCAGACAGTCTCCAACGCGATCGATCGCGTGCCCATCGCGCGCAGCATGCTCGGTGGTGCATCGCGATACGCGTTGAGCGTCGCGCTGCGATCTCTTCCGCGCTTCGCGACGGTCGAGCGCCCGCACGCGCGCGTCATCAACAAAGGCTCGTCCGCGATCGCGATGAAGAAAGACGGGCCGACCGGCGTGAAGCGCGCCGCGAACGACCTGCTGTGGGAAGGCGCGTGCACGCTCGTCGCCGGCGCCACGATTCCGTATTTCGGTTTCGGTCTGAAGATGTTCGCGTTTGCGGGCACGGCCGACCGCGCGTTTCATCTGCGCTGTGGCGATGCGGGGTTGTTCGAGATCCTGCGCAACACGCCCGCTGCCTTCCGCGGCGAATACTTCTCCGCCAACGTGACCGACTATCTCTGCGACCGTGTGGAGATCGTTTTGGACCGCGAGACAGCCATCGAAGCGGGCGGCGAGCTGCTCGGTAGAAGAACTTCCGTCGAGCTTTCGCTAGGTTCGCCCGTCACGTTCGCGCGCATTGCGCGCTGATCGGCGCGTGTCCTACATCGTGCGCATTGCCTGCGATGGCGGATGCGCTGCGTGCTCCGACGGAAATCGTCGACGGAGTAATGCGCAGTTACGAATTAAAGTAATTTAGGTTTTGACAGATCGAGAGTATGCGGTTATTCGTACAAGCCATCGCAGCTTCATCGGCTGCGAACGAAAACGAACCCCATGATGACCAACCGCCCATATACCCGAGGACAAGACAAAGGCCGGCTCCATGCCGCGGCTTTGGTCTCGTGCCAGAGCCGTATCGTCGGCATCGGGGTCTCGTGGGCGCTAAATCGCCTGGAAGGCCTCGATTTCGCCGGTACGCCGAAGGTGGCCCCCGTCTAACCACGTAGTCATACGTGTGTAGCTGGAGGGCCGCCGGGAAACCGAAGCGGCCCTCGGTCGTTTTCGGCTCCTGGAACCCAAGGTTCGGCTCAGCACGGTGGTCACGCCACCGAGCCGTCGCCTGGCGATACCACAATATAAATCTGCTGAATCGATATCTGGATTAGCACTCTAGATGTCGAGTCTAGGTTCCTGCGTCCTGCGGGTGCCGGCATCTCGATCTGGCTGCGCATCGGCGCGGCACGGGAGGGGTGCGCTCTCTGACAACCGAAGAGTTGATGATGATGAAACATGCGCTGCGTGTGTGCCGGGTAACAGCCGTCATGCATGCAGCGCGACATCCCGCTCTGGCGTAGCTGGTCTGCGCGCTTGGCTGAAGACCAAGAGGTTCTGGTTCGACTCCAGAGGGTGGGACGACAACAGGCGGAGGACGCCGCGATCAGCAATGAACGATGTGAGCAGCTAGACGATGGGAGCAGGCGACGCGCCGAACCATCGCCGATAGGTCGAGAGACGCGAAGCATCGAGAGGGACCTGATGCGGTTGGCACTAGCGGTCCAGGTGAATGACCGAGGTGCATCAAGGACGACGTCTGATTTGGGTTGGTAGCAAATGTTGGCTTTTGCACCGGTCTCTTAAACCGCGCGACGTGGGTTCGATTCCCACCCGACCCACGACTGGCTCATCGAACATGCTTCGGCGTCGACGGTGATCCAAAAAATAGGCCTTACGTTGGCTCCCAGCGGAAGGCCGCCAAGCAGGTGAAGTGTTGAGGGGACACACCGGTGCGCCACACCGGAGTCACGGGTTCGATTCCCGTCATCTGCTCGCCTTACCTACGCAATGCATTCGCATTGCTGCGCGCTCGGCGTCCGCCGAGCTTTCATTTCTGCGTCGACTTCACTCGCGTGCCTGACGGCTGTGGGCTGTTCGTCGAGCGTCTGTATCCGACACGAGAGCGAGCACACGCTCGACTTCACCCGACCTCGGGCTGTTCGTGATCGGTACGGGCCGCAACGCGAGAGCGACGCACTTTTCTTTTGCCTCCCTAGCTCAGTTGGCGGAGCCGCTGTTTCGTAAACAGCAGGAGGCCGGTTCGAATCCGGCGGGAGGCTCGGAGGTTTGTCATGTTCGATTTCAAGAAGTTCTTTTCGACCACGTCCACGTCGCAGAGCGAGCCGATTCCAGGCACCAACCAGGTTCCGAACTCGGCTGGTGGCTACGCGTGGCAGCTAGACGACTGGGCGCGCTTCGATCGCTTCTTGATCATGGGAAGCGAGGGCGGCACCTACTACATCAAGGAGCGAGAGCTCACCATCGACAACGCGCGTGTCGTGCAGCGTTGTGTGGCCGGAGACGGCCTTCGTTGTGTCGCTCGGATCGTTGCTATCTCTAACTCGGGACGTGCGCCCAAGAACGATCCGGCGATTTTTTCCCTCGCCATGGCAGCCAAGCTCGGTGACGACAACACCCGACGCGCGGCGTATGCGGCACTGCCGTCGGTATGCCGCATCGGCACGCACCTGATGCACTTCGCGGACTACGCGCAGGGCTTTGGTGGGTGGGGTCGCGGTATGCGCAAGGCCGTCGGCGAGTGGTTCAACACCAAGCCGGCAACGGACCTCGCGTTCCAGCTCGCGAAGTATCAGCACCGCGACGGGTGGTCCAACCGCGATCTCCTGCGTCTCGCGCACCCGCGCGCGTCGTCGGAGTCGCATGACCGCCTGTTCGCGTGGGCGGTCAAGGGCGACATCAGTCAGGCGATGCGAGACGACGCATCGTGCGCGCTCATCGTAGCGATGCACGAGCTCGCGAGCATCACCGACGTGCCGACCGCGGCGCAGTTGATCCGCGACCGCCGCATCCCGCGCGAGTGCGTCCCGACCGAGCTGCTCACGCATGCTGCGATCTGGGACGCGCTGCTCGAGGCGATGCCGATGACCGCCATGATTCGCAACCTCGCGACGATGACGCGTGTTGGTTTGCTCGCGCCGATGTCTGCCGCCGCCTCCACGGTTGCTGCAGCTCTGCGCGATCCAAAGCGACTCGCAAAGGCTCGTGTCCACCCGCTCGGCGTGCTCTCTGCACTCGTGACCTACAAGTCCGGCCGCAGCGTGCGTGGCCAGGCTGCGTGGGAGCCACTCGGCGCGATCGTCGACGCACTGGATGCCGCGTTCTACGCGTCGTTCGCTGCCGTCGAGCCGGCGAACAAGCGAATGCTCCTCGCGCTCGACGTGTCGGGTTCGATGAGCACGGGCGTTGTTGGCGGCATCCCGGGTCTCACTCCGCGAATCGCGAGCGCAGCAATGTCGCTCGTCACCGCGGCGACCGAGCGTGACCACGCGTTCATCGCGTTCACCTCGGCCACGGGAGGCTACGGTGGTCAGTGGGGCGGTGGTGAGTCGGGAATCACGACGATGTCGATCTCTCCGCGTCAGCGGTTGGACGACGTCATCGCGACGATCGAGAAGCTGCCGATGGGTGGAACTGATTGCTCGCTTCCGATGTTGTGGGCAGCAAAGCACCGCGTCGATGTAGATACGTTCTGTGTCTACACCGACAACGAGACCTGGGCTGGTAGCGTGCACCCAGCTCAGGCTCTGCGGGCGTACCGAGACGCACGGGGAATTCCGGCCAAGCTGGTCGTGGTCGGAATGACGTCGAACGGCTTCAGCATTGCTGACCCGAACGACGCCGGTATGGTTGATGTTGTCGGCTTCGACGCATCGACTCCGCCGGTCATCGCCGACTTTGCTCGCACGTAGTGCACTACGTCGCTGAGCGAAGGCGCGGCCTCCTGCGACCGCTGCCTTGCGCGAGGCGTAACAACCTCGCGCAGGGTATTTGGGAGCGAAGCTCATCTAGCTGAGCGGCCGGTTGTTAACCGGATGGTAGTTGGTGCAACTCCAACCGTTCCCGCGCAACTTCGTCGGGCCGACGACTGTCGATTACCGTAACTATAACGGCCCTAAGGTAGCGACCATCCGGTAACGGATGCGAGCGACAGCACAACGCTCCTCGACGGAAACGTCGATCCAGGTCTCGGCCGGAGCCCCATGCGTTCTCTTCATTGAGAGGCGGCTGCGCGAATAACTTCGCAAAGCCAATTCGACGTCACCCCTTATCCGACGAACTGCACTCTGTCCGTGTCGTCCAACAGAAGGACCCTTGGCTCTCAACCAAACAACGCGGGTGCGATTCCCGTCACGGATTCCATTTCTATTCGGCGCTCTTGCATCACGCCCAGCGCCGTTTGGATTCTCGCAGTGCTTCCGGTGAAGCGATGATCGTGTGCCCTAACTAGGCTCGCGGTCCGTTCGTGCGCGCGAACGTACGGGTGGTTCAACTCCTCCCACTGCGGCTGCAGAGGTCGTCTAACTAGGACACCGGCCTTACTCGTCGTGCACCCAACTTGCCCGCAAGGGCCGAGGCTCGATGGTTATCTTGACGCCGGTAATCGCGGTTGATGTCCGCGTCTCTGCACCCATGAACGGAGGACCCGTCAGCACCTCTTGCCCGCAAGGGCCGACGCCGATGGTTATCTGGTACCCAGCTGGTTCGACTCCGGCACTCCGTTCGCTTTGCCGCCGTTCCTAGGACAGGGACACGATTCTGCGAAGTTCGTTGGTAGAGGTTCGAATCCTCTCGGCGGTACGAACGTCTTACGTCGAGGTCTGGGACCAAGCTTGCTTCCAAAGCAAGCGGTGATGGGTTCGATCCCCAGGCGACGTGCTTCGCCCACGTTCTTGCGTGGGCCGCCGTGTGGCGTGAAAGCCGCTGGAGTTATCTCCAGCCTTTTGGCACGGCACCTTTCTCGAGATGTAGCTCAATTGGCTAGAGCGCTCGGTTCGGGACCGAGAGGTTGGTGGTTCGAGTCCACCCATTTCGACGCACGCGTTCGCGGGTAGCTCAGTTGGTAGAGCAATCGTCCTTGGCAATCCTCGCCCATCAACGGGCCGAAGCTCGAGGGTTATCTGTCGTTGGTTCGACCCCAGCCTCGCGCGCGCGTGCACGACTGCCGTTAGCTCAACAGCAGAGCACTTGGCCGATAACCGAGCGACGAAGGTGCGACTCCTTCACGGCGGACTGTGATCGAGGTCAAAGAATCGAGACACAAGGATGTGGCCCTTGTTCAAGCGGGTGAGAGTCCCGTCGATCACCCCAATTTGGTTCTCGGGAGAGATGTCGGCAGTAGTTGCCGTGGCTGGCCGTAACCCAGTTGTTCCTTCGCGAACCGTCGGGGTGCAACTCCCTGCTCTCCCACCCGTCATTGCGGAGCGAGTGCTAGTTCTCAGTTCGGTCTCATAAGCCGAACCACGTCGGTGCGACTCCGACCTCCGCTACCAATTCAGGCGCCATAGACCAACAGCAGAGTCAGCGGTCTCAGAAGCCGTTCAGTGATGGTGCAACTCCATCTGGCGTCACCAACGCGTTCGCAATTTCGCGGCGCGGGGCCTCAACAGGAGCAGTGTGATGATTCATGTCGACAACACTCGAACGCTGCTGCTCACGCAGGGCTACGAGCCGATCAAGGTTATCTCTTGGCAGCGCGCCATCGTGCTGCTGACCCTCGACAAGGCCGACGTCGTCGAGGAGTACGACACGGAGATCCGTGCGACATCCATCGTCGTTCGCGTCCCGTCCGTCGTGCGTCTGCGCAAGGCGTTCCGTCGCCACGCAAAGCCGGTGAAGTTCTCTCGCGCAAACATCTACGCGCGCGACAAGCACCGGTGCCAGTACTGCGCTGCGCCGTGCACGATCGACGCGCTCACGTACGACCACGTCATCCCGCGGTCTCGCGGTGGTCGCACCACGTGGGAGAACATCGTGTCCGCCTGCTACGCATGCAACCGCCGCAAGGCGAATCGCACGCCGGCCGAGGCAGGCATGAAGCTGCTGTCTACGCCGGCTCGCCCGACGTGGATGCCGGCGGTTCAGATCCGCGTGAGCACCAAGTCTGTTCCCGACGCGTGGCGCGACTACGTGTACTGGGTAGGCGAGATCGATCACGACGAGGGTACGGAGATCATGTGAGTGGTGCGGTGGCCCTTCTGCTCGCAAGAGCGTGGGGCCGCTGCATCACGTGGCCTTTCCATTTTCACTGCGGCGCATCGTGACGGGTGTAGCTTCTCTCGATGCGCCAGCTCGTCGCGATCACATTCGTGCTCGGTTGCGGTGGGTCTCCAGCAGCTCCGCGCACTGCTCCGACGGGTCACGCCAGCGCGGCTCCGGCCAGCGGCAGCGCGACCGTTGCTGCGGAGATGCTCACATCCGTGACGACGCCCGCGCGCGGCGCTTCCGCCTCGATCCAGTATGGCGAGCAAGGAGCGGTCGATATCGACGAGGCCGGGCACGCCTGGCATGGCGACAGCCCTCGCTTCCTGGAGCTTCAATGGCTTCCCTTTTCAGAGCCGGTCGATGACGTCGTGTTCGTCAAGTACATCAGCTACCCGCGCTCGGCACGCAATCCGCAGCTAGGGAGGATGTTCTGCGCTCGCACACGCGCCGCAACGCTGGAATGCGTGATCGACTTCGCCGCGACCGTGGACCTCCCGCGGCGCGTCCATCGATTCAAACTTCCCGTCACCGGCGGCGTCCATCAGCTCGGCGTGTACGCGCCGTTCCTGCCCCAGGGTGGCCCCGACAAGGCGATCTGCGTGACCGCCGCCTCGCCCACCTGCTGGTCGTTCGACTGGGAGGGCACGCGCGCAGATCGCTACACGCTCGACGCCACCGCGGCGGAAACGGCCGCGCTGCGCATCGCACCAGAGCTCCGTGGCGCGTGGCAGCAAGCCGCGCCCGAGGTGAGCCCCGCAACGATTCGCGAGGTGGTCGCGACCGACCGTGGCGATCTCGCGCGCGTCGTGAGCAAAGACGCGAACATCACGGTCCACTGCGCGCGACTCTCCACGGGAGAGCTCTCGTGCTTCGGGCAGGGCGTCTACGGCGAGCTCGGCGACGGAACGCTCGTACTCAGCGCACGAGCGACCCGCCCACTCGGTGATGCGCACGTCGTCGACGTAGCGGCGGCAGGCCACCGTATCTGCGCAGTCGTCGACGACGGTCGCGTTGCATGCTGGGGAGAAGCCGACACCCGCATCCCGTTCCCGCCGCGTACCAAGACAACCCCGCTACCAATGTGCAAGCTCGATCGCGCGGCGAGCACCGCCAAGTTCACGGCTGACCGCTCGCTTGCCGTTCAGCGCGCAGCGTCGTGCGCGAGTGGCTGCAGCTCGCGCGGTCGCGACGCTTGCCTCGGCTGCGTGGCTGGTTGCACGACGGTGCCGTATCTGTTCCGTCACGACGAGGTCTGTCAGGAGCCGACGATCGACGGTCTGCTCGCGCAGCGGAGCGAAGCCTGCTTCGAACCGAACCAGTCGCCGCGCTGGCTCACCGACGCCATGCTCCGCGACTATGCGCCGACCACGAACCTCGCGCTCGCACCGCTGTTCCTTGCCGGCATCACGGATGCGATCGGCGTGACGATGTCCGTTCCGAGCCTCTGCGTGCTCCGCCGCGGCGGCGTCATCGCGTGCCTCGACGATCAAGGGAAGCTCGTTCCGTCTCGCTGACCGATCGTTTCGCTTTTCATCATCGTTACCTCTGATCGCGCGCTTCTGGCGCGACGTTTCTGGGGCCGTCTGTCTAATGGGAAGACGCTGCGCTTGCACCGCAGAGATGAGGGTTCGATTCCCTCCGGGTCCACCGCGCTCGTAGAGCGCTTGTTTTGCCTGCGTGGGGGTCTGGTGACCTCGGCTGATTGTCTATCAGAGCAAGGCGGATTCGATTTCCGTCGCGGGCGCTACACGGGACCAGCTCACCTAGGGGTGGGACCGCTCCTACAAAGCGGCCGTGCAGGGTGCAATCCCCTGGGTCCCGACGACGAATGCACTCGTGGCCGAGTAGTCAGGCCCGTGGTTGCAACCCACGTACACCTCGGTGCAACTCCGAGCGAGTGCTCGATAACGCCCCCGCGCGCAGATGCGACCCGAGTCTCCGAAGCTTGGTGAAGTGGTGCGACTCCACTCGGTGGCACGCATGCACGAGCCTTACTCGATCGCGACTTCGCGGACGAGGTCCTGCGTGCGTGGCCACGCGATCCGGACCGTGGTCGCGGTGGATGTCGACTCGACTTCGCATCGCGCTCCGTGTCCGATCGCGATCTGGTTGACGATGAACAGCCCGAGCCCGAGGCCCGTCCTCGCGTTCTTCGTCGCCGGATACGGGTCGAAGAGCGTACGCAATTGCTCCGGAGGTATCGGCGTGCCGTGGTTCGTTACGGAGGTGACGACGGCCTCGTGATTCTCGGCCTCCGACACAGAGATTTCGATCGCTCCATGACCGTGCGTGATCGCGTTCCTGAGCAAGTTGGAGATCGCTTGATGCGCGCGTTCGCGATCGACGTCGCAGTCCACAGCCCCGTGCACGACGAGCGAGATCGTGCGGTCTGGATGGACGACGCCGACCTCAGCGATGGCCGCACTGCAAATCGCTTCCATATTGTTGCGGGTCGGCGCGACAGGAATTCCCGCTCCCAGGTGACTGCGCGCGAAGTCCAAGATGTCGGCCACCATTCGCTGTGCACGGCTGCACGACCGTTGGATCTTCGCGGCCATCTCGGCAGGCGACGATTTGTAATTTCCGTCTGCGAGCATGTCGGCCGCCATGCGGATCGCGGCCAGAGGATCACGAAGGTCGTGACCGAGGATCGCTACAAATCGATCGCGGACGCGATCGCGATGGCTCGCGTAGCGACGAACAGCGTGCGCGACGGCGTGATCGAGTCCCTCATCGAGCCGCAACAGAGACGCACGCATCGACTCGTCGCTCGTGACGCGCAGCAACTCGCGAAGCACTGCGTGGCGCAGCTTGCCGTACTCGCGCGTCAGCGTCTCGAGGCCCACGCCGTAACCCAGACGCTGCAACGCGTGCCCCTCGGCGAGATCTTCGATCGCGCGCCCCGCCGTCGGCGACACGCCCTCGAGCCAATCGGCCAGGCCTTCCAAGAAGTCGGGCACGTGATCGATCAACACGGGCCGACTGAGCGCGGTCAGGTCGGATGCGCCTTTCAACGACGCCTCCCAGTCATCGACGATGCGTTGTCGCCCCTGCCGAATCTGCGCGGCCACGACGCTGTGTCGACGTTCCTCCTCGCCCCTCGGCATCGAGGATGCATCGTGCAAGACCCATGGCAAACGGTCAGCAGCATGAGAGGCGGCGGCTAAGGATTTTCCGATGAACCGTGGTTGGAATCGCACGTGCTCTGCCGCTCACCGAGCGAAAATGCGCAGTTGGGGGCCTAAGCAACTGAAATAGCAACAGGCGGTGCCCCGCTACGGCGGCTTGGAGAGGGCTGCGCGTGATTGGCGGAGGCATGCAGTCTGCAGTGAGGTGCGCCTACGCTGCCCCCTCCATCCACGATGGCGCCCTCGGGTTCCTCATCGCGTAGCGCTGGTGACTCGATCGAAGTCCTGAGCCCCGAGGATGTCCTCGAGATCGGGCTCGGGTCCGACATCCTCGTCGTCGATGATCACCCGAGTAACCTCATGGCGTACGAGGCCGCGCTTGCTCCGCTCGGGCGCACGCTGGTGCTCGTTCAATCCGGCGTCGAAGCCCTCGCGAAGCTCCTCGAGAAGGACTTCGCGCTGATCCTCCTCGACGTCACGATGCCCGGCATGAGCGGGGTCGAGACGGCGCGCATGATCCGTGAGCGTCCTCGCTGCAAGGGGATCCCCATCATCTTCATCACGGGAGTGTCTGCGTCCCCCGCTGTCATCCTCGAAGCGTACGAGGTCGGCGCATTCGACTTCGTCGTCAAGCCAGTCCTCCCCGAGGTCCTTCGCGCCAAGGCTCGCGTCTACCTGCAACTGCAGGAGCGCACGCAGCAGCTACTTCGAAAAGTCAGCCAGCTACGCGAGGCCCACGAGCGCTTGGTCGCGAGCGAGGAGAAGATTCGCGAGCGAGACGCGTCGCTGTCCGGCACGCGACGGCTAAAGAAGCTGCAAGAGGCGACGGCGGCGCTCGCGGAGGCTCGCACACCCGCGGACGTCGCTGCGGTCGCGGTGCGCCTCGGTGCCGAAGCGGTCTCGGCGTCCGCGGCCGCGATGTGGTTCGCGAGGACCGACGGATCTCTGGACCTGGAAGTCAGCCACAACATGCCGCCGGACTATTTCGACGTTTGGCGAACATCGCCCGCGGGCGCTCCCGCGATGCGCGTCGCGGAGCGTGGCGTACCGATGTGGGTCGAGAACGAGCGCGACTTCGCGCGCGAAGCACCCGAGGTCGTCGAACGCGCGCGCGCCGCAAATCTCATCTCGGCGTTCGCGGTGCTGCCGCTGGTCAGCGAGAGCCGAGTGATTTCTGTCGTGTCATTCACGTACGAGGGCGACCACACCTTTAACGACGAGGAACGCACCTTCCTCGCCACGCTCGTGCGGAGCTGCGAGCAGGCTCTCGAACGCGCGCGCCTGTTCGTCACGGAAGCCGAGGCGCGACGGGCGGCCGAATCAGTGAGCCAGCGCAAGGACGAGTTCTTGGCCATGCTCGGCCACGAGCTGCGCAATCCGCTCGCCGCGATGTCGAGTGCACTCGATATCCTCAAGTTCCGCGACGGGGCGTTGGGCCGAGAGCTCTCGATCCTCGATCGGCAGGTCGGCCATCTGACGAGCATCGTCGGCGACCTTGTCGACGTCTCGCGGATCACGCGAGGCACGATCAACCTTCGTCGCGAAGCCGTCGATCTTGCCGCCGCACTCGCCCTCGCGACCGAGAACGCGCGTACGCACATCGAGTTGCATCAGCATCAGCTCGTCTCCACCGTTCCGGGCGAGATCCTCCTGGACGCGGACCTGCATCGACTGATCCAGGTCCTGGCGAACCTCCTGACGAACGCGGCCAAATACACGCCTCCTCGCGGGCGCATCGAGGTCTCTGCGGTCGTCGAAGCCGAGCACGTGGAGATTCGAGTCGTCGATAACGGCCGAGGGATTCCCGCTGACCTTCTCCCGCACGTCTTCGATGTCTTCGTGCAAGGGGAACGGACACGCGGTCGCCGCGAAGGTGGACTCGGCATCGGGCTCGCCCTCGTTCGGAACCTGGTCGAGCTCCACGGCGGGTCCGTCCGCGCAGACAGCGATGGCCCCGGAACCGGCTCCACATTCACCGTGCGATGGCCGCGCGCGTCGCACGAGACACCAACCGTCGCGATGCGTCCGTTGCTCCGCCCTAGTGAATCATCGGGGCATCGCGTCCTCATTGTCGACGACAATGCCGAAGCTGCCGAGCTGCTCGCCGCCGTGGTGCGCGCGATGGGTCACGAGGTGATGGTCGCCCTCGATGCACCCACCGCGCTCGAGATCGCGAACGACTTCAGCCCCGCGATCGCCGTGCTCGACATCGAGCTCCCCGTCATGGATGGCTACGAAGTCGGTCGGCGCCTCCGTCAGCTACCGAGCTGCGCCGACACGACGCTGATCGCACTGACCGGGTACGGCCAGCCAGAGGATCAAGCGCGGTCGACAGCAGCCGGCTTCGCGCACCATCTCGTCAAGCCCGTCGATATCAAGGTTCTCCGATCGCTGATCGTGGCCGCCGCCGCCAAACTCGTGGAGTAGGGGGCGAGCAGCTCAGCCGAAGATGCGGCGGATGCGAGTGATCGCTTCCTCGATGTTCGCGCGCGAGTTGAAGCCGCTGAGGCGGAAGTAGCCCTCGCCCGCCGGACCAAAGCCCGCGCCCGGCGTCCCGACGACCTGCGCTTCCGAGAGCAACTTGTCGAAGAACTGCCACGAGCCCAGGCCGTCCTTGGTGCGCAACCAGATGTAGGGAGCGTGAACGCCGCCGAACACGGTGAAGCCGCACGCGGTGAGGCCCTCGCGAAGGAGGCGAGCGTTCTCCATGTAGAACGCGATCTGATCCTGCGTTTGCTTGAGGCCCGCCGGCGAGTACGCGGCAGCCGCGCCCTTTTGCACGACGTACGAAGCACCGTTGAACTTGGTCGTGTGGCGACGCGACCAGAGCGCGTTGAGCGAGACGCGCGTGCCGTCGGGCGCCGTACCGGTGACGGTCTTCGGCACCACGAGGAACGCGCAGCGCACGCCCGTGAAGCCCGCGCGCTTGGAGAAGCTGCGCAGCTCGAGCGCGACATCCTTGGCGCCCGGAATCTCGTAGATCGAGCGCGGCAAGTCGGGATCCGAGATGTACGACTCGTACGCCGCGTCGAACAGGATGATCGAGTCGTTCGCCTTCGCCCACGCGACCCACTTCTCGAGCTGCGCGCGCGTCGCGACGGTGCCGGTCGGGTTGTTCGGCGAGCAGAGGTAGACGACATCGACGGGCGTCGCCGGCGGATCGGGCTGGAAGCCGTTCGCCTCGTTGCCGACGAGATACGTGAGGCCCGGGAAGCGACCGTCGGAGCCCGCTGCACCGGTGCGGCCCGCCATCACGTTGCTGTCGACGTAGACGGGATAGACGGGGTCCGTGACGGCGACCTTCGCGGCGAGCGCGAAGATCTCCTGGATGTTGCCGCTATCGCACTTGCTGCCATCGGAGACGAAGATCTCGTCGGCCGCGATCTCGACGCCGCGCGATGCGTAGTCGTTCTGCCGGATCGCCTCGACGAGGAAGTCGTAGCCCTGCTCCGGGCCGTAGCCCTTGAACGTCTCGCGCTTCGCCATCTCGTCGACGGCGGCGTGCATCGCGTCGACGATCGCAGGCGCGAGCGGCTCGGTGACGTCGCCGATGCCGAGGCGGATCACCTTCGCATCGGGATGCGCGGCGGCGTATGCGCGCACGCGGCGCCCGATCTCGGGGAACAGGTATCCAGCCGCTAGCTTCGCGTAGTGCTCGTTGATGCGCGCCATTAGTGCGGAACCTAGCCGAAACGGTTGCCTGCTGCGAGCGCCGCGCCACCAAGCAACGCGCGGAGGCGATCGGAGGACGAACCAACATGCGGTGGTTGATGCTCGCGGTGATGCTGGTCGGGTGCGCGAGCGACGTGCACGTGTCCTATCCGGGGCCTCCGGTCGGAGCAGCCACTGGCTCGCTCGTGCTGTTGTTCTCCAGTACGGCGCAGGATGTCTACGTGTCGATCGACGGTGTCCTCGTCGTGCAGGACGCGCACACCGACCACGTGAAGATCGACAACATCCCGGTCGGAACAACGGAGGTAGTCGTCACCGCGAACGGCGCTGATCGCGCGCTGCACCTGTGGATCGGCAGCGACCACCCGAACACGGTCCCCCTCGGGATCCCCGACGCGTCGCCGGGCTGGATGAAGACGCTGTTCGGAACGCTGCTCACGATCGTCGCGTACAAGCTGATCAACTGACAGCGAACCGTGACGTCTGTGGCGCGCGGTGTGAACCGCGGATGACGCTTCGCCGAGGACGGGTGGATACATGACCAGCTGAAGAATGAGGTACTTGCCGGCTGGAGGTGGCAGGTTCCGAGACATTGGTGTCATCCCGCGGAGGCCGAGGTCGCTCGAAACGAGCGGCACGGGGCGTGGAAGGGGTCGGCGCAATGAATCGCTTCGCTCTCGCTTCGCTCCTTGTCTCGTTGCTCTCCGCCTCCGCGTTCGCGCAGGCCCCGTCGGACACCCTGCCCCCGCCTCCTGCGTCGGAAACGCCGCTCCCTAGCGTCGCCGTCACGTTCTCCCCGATCCATCTCGTCATTCCGTTCGTCGAGGTCACGGCGGAGATCCGCGTGAATCCCAAGATCGGTGTCGCCGTGACTGCCGGCGCGGGCGTCACGCACGTGAACGAGTCCACGACGAACGACAAGATCACGCTGTACGAAGGTGGGATCAGCCCGCGTTACTACCTGACCGGCTCGTTCCGCCAGGGTGTCCAGCTAGGTGCCGAGATGCAGTACCTCCACGCGAGCGCAGACAGCATGTCGACGGTGTCCGCCGCGGGCCTGAGCATCGGGCCATACGTCGGCTACAAGTGGACCGCCGCGATCGGCCTCACCCTCGAGGCGCAGGCTGGCGTCGCGATCATCGCCGTGAAGGGCAGCAACGACACCACCGGTCAGACCGATGGCGAGAAGCGTCTGTACCCGCTGCTCAACCTGAACGCGGGTTGGAGCTTCTAGGGTAGAGTCCCCGGCGGTATGTCCGTCGAGCGTAACGACTTTATCCGCGACATCATCGACGAGGACCTGCGCACCGGCCGGCACAAGACGGTCGCGACGCGGTTCCCGCCGGAGCCCAATGGCTATCTCCACATCGGTCACGCCAAGGCGATCTGCGTCGACTTCGGCGTGGCGAAGGATTACCAGGGCACCTGCAACCTTCGGTACGACGACACCAACCCGGTCAAAGAGGACGTCGAGTACGTCGGCGCGATCGAAGCGGATGTTCGGTGGCTCGGCTTCGCGCCCGCGCAAGTGCTGTGGTCGGCCGACTACTTCCCGCGTATGTACGAGATTGCCGAGCAGCTCGTGCGCGAGGGCAAGGCGTACGTCTGCGACCTGACCGACGAGCAGATCCGCGAGTACCGCGGCACGCTCAGCGAACCGGGCAAGCTGAGCCCGTATCGCGACCGCAGTGTCGACGAGAATCTCGCGCTGCTTCGCAAGATGAAGGCGGGCGACTTCCCCGACGGCGCGTGCGTGCTGCGCGCGAAGATCGACATGGCGTCGGCGAACATGAAGATGCGCGACCCGCTGCTGTATCGCATCCGCCACGCGCACCATCACCGCAGCGGTGACGCGTGGAAGATCTATCCGATGTACGACTACGCGCATCCGCTCGAGGACGCGATCGAAGGCATCACGCACTCGATCTGCACGCTCGAGTTCGAGAACAACCGCGAGCTGTACGACTGGGTCCTCGACAACACCGGTCCGTGGAATCCGCGCCCGCATCAGTACGAGATGGCGCGCCTGCAGCTCGACTACACGGTGATGAGCAAGCGCAAGCTGCTCACGCTCGTGAAGGACGGGTACGTGAAGGGCTGGGACGACCCGCGCATGCCGACGATGGTGGGCATGCGTCGCCGCGGTTACTCGCCCGAGGCGCTGCGCGCGTTCTGCGAGATGATCGGCGTCGCCAAGGCGAACTCGTTCGTCGATATCGGCAAGCTCGAGTTCTGCATCCGCGATGATCTCAACAAGACGGCACCGCGCGTTCTCGGCGTGCTGCGTCCGGTCGAGGTCGAGCTCGTCGGTTGGCCCGGCGGCAGCGAGACGATCGAAGCGCCATTCTTCCCGCCCGACGTCGGCAAGCCCGGCGCGCGCGCGGTGACGATCAGCGGCCGCGTGCTCATCGATCGCGATGACTGGCGCGACGATCCGCCCAAGGACTATCAGCGCCTCGCACCGGGCCGCACAGTCCGTCTGCGCTACGGCTACTGCATCACGGCCGACGAAGTCGTCGAGCGCGACACGAGTGGCAATGTCACCAAGCTGCGCGCGCGCGTGCACCTCGAGACCAAGGGTGGCGCTCCGCTCGCCGACGGCAAGAAGCCCGCGGGCGTCATCCACTGGGTCGATGCAGCGACGGCCGTCTCCGTCGAGGCGCGCCTCTATGGTCGGTTGTTCAAGGTCGCCAAGCCCGAGGAGGGCGGCGTGGACTTCCTGCAGCATCTCGACGCGGGCTCCCTCGAGACGGTGACGGCAAGGGTCGAAGCGAGCGTCGCGACGGCCGCCGTCGGTTCGCGCTGGCAGCTCGAGCGCGTGGGCTACTTCGTCGTCGATCAGGACAGCAAGCCGGGCGCGGTCGTTCTCAACCGCATCATCACGCTGCGCGACGATCGCGTCGACGTCGCCAAGCCCGATGCCGCTCCGAAGGCAGAGGTGAAGAAGAACCCGAAGGCCGTCTCGCGCCCCAAGGGCAAGACGCCGCAGGAGTTCCGGACCGAAGCGCGCGCACGCGATGCCTCGCTGCTCGCGAAGTACACGGCGTTCGTCGCGCTCGTCGGCGATGCAAATGCGGACCTGCTCGCGGGCGACATGGAGACCGCCGCACAGTTCGAAGCCGTCTCCGCGAAGGTCGCGCCCGCGCTCGCCGCGAAGTGGATGGTCAACGAGCTGCCGCGCGTGATCGAGGAGGACGAGACCATCGACACGGCAGAGCTCACCGCGCTGCTGGAGAACATCGAGGCCGGCAAGGTCTCGCCGACCCTGGGCAAGACGCTGCTCCAGGAGATCGCGACCGGTAAGCCCTATGCGGTTGCGTTCGCGTCCATCGCGACCATGCCGGTCGTCGATCTCGGTTCCGCTGTCGACGCGGTCATCAAGGCGAACCCCGACAAGGCTGCCGCTTACAAATCTGGCAAGACGGGCCTGCTCGGTTTCTTCGTCGGCCAGGTGATGAAGGCCACGCCCAACGCGGACGCGGCCCAGGTCAATCAGGCCGTTCGCGATCGCCTCACTTGATGTAGGACACAGCCCCCGTTGTCGAATGACGTCGGGTCGGGCGACGATACGGACATGCGTCGGTGGTTTGTGCTGTTCCTGCTGGCGGGTTGTGCTCAGGGGAGCAAACAAGAGCATCAGTTCGGCGACTACCCCGACGGAGGGATGGATGCCGCGGCAAGCAGTGATGCACCGGCCGCCGATGCAGCCCCCGTTTGTGCTGTCGCGCGCTCGGTGTACTTGAACTTCACCGGCACCACGCTCGCGCAGGGTGCAACCAGCGACGCGACACAGAACATCGCTGCGTGGATGAACAAGGCGACCGGCACCGCGCCCGCATTCCGTGTTGGCGTGGGGACACGGGACGCGGACATCGCGACGATCACGACCGGCATCACGAACGCGCTCTCGCCATTTCACGTGCTGGTCGTGACGACGCGCCCCGCGATGGGCCCGTACCAGGAGATCATCTTCGGCGGCACGAACACGCAGGTCGGCTCCGCGTTCTCGGGCGCGGTGCAAAAGCTCGACTGCGGCAACGTCGTCCTGAGCGACGTCGCGTGGGTCGGAGATAACATCGGGCAAACGCCGCAGGTCGCGATCAACTTCGCGCTCGGCGCGGTCGGCTTTGGTGTCGGTCTCACGGCGACCACGGCCACGACGGACTGCATGTGCGGCTGGGACAACTCGTGCTCGCCCAACTTCACTCAGGTGTGCTCGTTCTCCGCGAGCATCGCGCGCGACGGCACGGCGAATCAGCTGTGCGCCGGCGTGACCGATCAGAACGAGCCCGCGTCGCTGATGAACGCGTTCTGCCAGTAGATCAATCCGGCAGGACGGGCAGCATGCGCTTGCCTCCGCTCGCGACGGGCTGAGTAGCCACGTGCTTCGCGCGCGCCTCGGGCAGCGTCTGAGGACGAATATCCGACGAGCGCTCGGCCCACGCACGCTGCACGTCTCGATCGAGCAGGTGCGTCGGGCGCACGTTGCGCAACGCATTGGCCATCACCGAGCGCACGTGCGGGTTCTCTTTCTCGAGCTGCGCGAGGAGCGCGGTCATCGCGTCGCGCTTGAGGCCGTCCTGCGAGCCGCACAGGTTGCACGGGATGATCGGGAACGACTGCGTCTGCGAGAACTCGAGGATGTCCGCCTCCGCGCACTCGATGAGCGGGCGGATCACGTCGAAGCGATTATCGTCGGTGCGATAGCTCGCCGGCATCGCCTGCATCTTACCGCTGTACATCAGGTTCATCAGGAATGTCTCGAGCGTGTCGTCGCGGTGATGCCCGAGCGCGATCTTGTTGCAGCCGAGGCGCTCGGCCGCCGTGTACAGAATGCCGCGGCGTAGGCGCGAGCACAGCGAGCAGTACGTGGCCGTCTCGGGAAGCACCGACGTGACGACGGAGTACGTGTCCTCGCGCAGGATCTCGAACGGCTGACCGCTCGCTTCCAGGAACGCGCGGAGCCCCGCGCCGTCGTAGCCCGGCTGCGCTTGATCGAGGTGGACGGCGACGAGCTCGACCTTGAACGGGAGCCGCGTGACCAAGCGCGTGAGCAGATGAAACAGCGTGTAGCTGTCCTTGCCGCCCGACATCGCGACCATGATGCGGTCGTTCGGCGCGAGCAACTCGTAGCGTTCGCACGTCTCCTTGACGTCGCGATACAGACGGTGCTCGAGCCGACGGGCGGCCTCGGGGTTCGGAGTCACGGTCGAGGATTTACTCGATCTTAGCGCTGGCGTCGACGGCGGAGTGCGATCAGACCGAACACAAGGAGGAGCGGAGCCCCGCCCGTGGCCCCACCGGCGCTGCACGCGTAGAAGCTGTCGAGATTGGCGTTGTTGTCGGGCGTTCCCGTGGGCGTCTGGCTGCCCGAACCGCCGGTGCCGCCGTCGCCCGTACCGTCGTCGCCACCGCCGGTGGAGCCGCCGTCGCCTGTCGAGGTTCCGCCGTCGCCCGTCGAGGTTCCGCCGTCGCCCGTCATCCCCGCGTCCGTGCCGACGCCACCGTCCGCGCTGCCCGAGCCCATGCCGCCTTCGCTACCGCTGCCGATGCCTGTATCTGAACCGGCGGCCACCTGAACGTCGTCGATGATCGCGCCGGCATCGACCAGTGCGTACTGCCGCGTCTCGCCGTAGTCGGGCGGCATGCACGCAGCCACGGTTGCGGCCACGCCACACCCGCAGACGAGCGCAGCAATCGCGACCCGTCGAAGCGCTCCCTTCATCGACACCCCATGATCGTAGCGCAATCGTCCGGTCCTATACAGCTTGTATCTCCGCTCGCGTCCATCAAGATGTCGCCCGTGACGCACTCCGAGCTCGTGGAGTTGTTGAGCCGCGCTCCTGCAGCGCAGGGTCTACTGCGCGTAAAAACTCCGCGCGGCCAACGCGACTACGTGTTGGGACCGCGGACCGCGCTCGACGTAGAGCCGCCGATGCTGGACTGGAGAACGGCCCCGCTCGCCGGAATTTTCTTTCGCCATCGTACGGGTGAAGGGTACGAGCTCGAGGTAGGCGAACAGACTACCGAGGGCACCGTCGCCGAGCGCTGGGTCATCGATCGCGCAGAAGTCGCGACGGGAGACGACGTCGTCATCGATGCGAAGGGATCGCATCCGCGCTCGCACCCTGCCCCTCCGGCGGGGCCCGCTCGCGATCGCGAAGCGACCATCGTCCTCGATCCCGAGCAGCAGCGTGCTGTGGATCTGCCCGCGGATATGTCGCTCGTGCTCGACGGCGAAGCGGGCGTCGGCAAGACGCTCGTCGCGCTATATCGCGTCGCTGCCCTCGCGCGGAGAGCTCGCGAGCGCGACCGCCGGTTTCGTCCGCTCGTGCTCGTGCCGACGGAGGGTCTCCGCCGCCTCGTGCGCTTGCTCGCGGATCGCCTCGGCATTGGCCGCCTCGAGATCGCCGTGCTCGACGAGTGGTTGGTCGAGCGCGCGCGCGCCGCGTTCACGGGCCTGCCCACGCGTCTCTCGGAGAGCGCCCACGCGCAGGTGATCGCACTCAAGCGTCATCCCGCGGTGCGCGTCGCGCTCGATGACTTCATCGGGTGGAAACGCCCTCACGACGTCGGTCGCGACGACAACCTGTCGCGGACGCGCCAGCGCTTGTTGCATCTGTGGGGCGACAAACCGCGCCTGGAGCGCATTCTCGCCGCCGCGGATGGTGCGCTGCCTGCGCGCGCGATCGAGCACGTGGTGAAGCATACGCGGGCGCAGTTCGAGACGACGACTGAGAAGCAGATGAGGCACGTCGACGCCGATCGCCTCATCGCACTCGACGGTAAGCGGCTCGATTCGGGCACGCCGATGGAGAACGCGAACACGTTCGATCCGGAAGACGTGCCGGTGTTGTTCGAGCTCGTGCGCCGCGGTGCACTCAAGGCGCCCGAGGAACCGCTGCCGCAGTACGACCACATCGTCGTCGACGAGGCGCAGTTGCGCGCTCCGCTCGAGCTCGCTGCGATCGCCGACGCGCTGTCCTCGCGCGGCACCGTCACGCTCGCCGGCGATCATCGGCAGGCCACCGACGAGACCGCGTGGTTCACGGGCTGGGCTGCTGCCCGCGCCGAGCTCACGCGCGAGCGCTGGGAGGAGATCACGCTCGCCGTCACGTACCGCTCGGTGCCGGCGATCGCGGATCTCGGTCGCGCGATCATCGCGGGCAACGCACAGCTCCCTGCCGAGCCGCCCTCGGATCCGGCGGTGTGGGCGACGCAGTGCACGTCGCAACTCGCTCAAGCGGCAGCGCTGTGCTGGGAGCTCGACCTCCTGACCACGCGGGATCCGTGGCGTCAGATCTGCGTCATCGCGCGCACACCCGAGCACGCACGTCGCTTGCACGCCGAGCTCTCGCGCGGTCTCGATCCGCTCCTCGTCCTCGACGGAGACTTCCAGTTCGAGCCCGGGATCATCGTCACGACCGCCGCGGCGGTCTCGGGTCTGGAATTCGACTGCGTCGTCGTTCCGGACCTGACTCCCGCGTTCTATCCCGTGACGCCAGAGCTCGCGCGCTCTCTCTACGTCGCGGCGACCCGCGCCCGCGACTGGTTGTGGCTCCTCACACCCGAGAGTTGGTCCCCGCTCGTCTCGTCACGGTAGACTGCGTTTGGCAGCCTCGTGGAGACTACGAGTCGATGACGCGCATCGTCCTTTTCGCGTGGCTGCTCGCCGCCGGATGCGGGCGCGTGGGTTTTAGCGGGCAGGCGGCCACGAGCGACGGCGGGGGCGACGACGATGCTCGCGACGCGCACGTTGCGGTCGGTCACGACGAGGACGGCGATACCTATGGCGACAGCGAGGACAACTGCCCGCACGTCGCGAACACAGGTCAGGAGGACGGCGACGGTGACGGAGTCGGCGACGCGTGCGATCCGCGGCCCTCGCTCCCCGGCGACTCGATCGTTCACTTCGATCCGTTCACGAGCGCGACGGGGTTGTTCGTCAGCACGGGCCGCGCGGCGACGTTTCCCGGCGACACGCTCCACACCGACGCGACGATGGGGAACGTCTTCCTGAACCTTCTCGAAGCGCCGACCAATGGCTACTACGAGATCGCCGGTCACATCACGAGTCAGAACGCGGGCAACCAACCGCAGATGTTCCTGCAGGCATCGAACGGCGGAAACGTCTTCTACTACTGCGACGCCGACGATGACGGCACGCAGACGTCGCTCGGCCTCAAGTACACGTTCGACGACATGACGTACACGTCGGTGGACTTCATGAACATCACTGGCCGGCTGTCCAACGAGGACTTCGTCGTGCGAATGCGGATCGACGGGGGGAACGGCGAGTGCGACGAAACGTTCGGCAGCGAGGGCGGCCCGCTCGCGGGTGCGTTACCCGCCCAGACGCCGACGCGCTTCTCGTTCTTCCAGCGCGGGCTCGTGATGGACATCGACTACTTCGTCGAGATTCGCAGCCCCTGATCGGCGCGCCGCATCGCGCGTCCGCCACTCGGTGACCACGTCGCGCGGGTGGATCGCGCCGTCGAACGGCAACGCATAGGCGGCGTCGAAGTCGGTCGTGCCTTTGGTCTTCACGAAGATCGCCTTGCGCGAGTACGCGAAGAAGAACATCAGGAACGGGAAGAAGTTCTTCACCATCACGATGTCGGCCTTCATGATCGGCAGACCGATGTCGGCGTAGAACGATGGTCGCATCACCATGCACGGGCCCTCCGTGATCACGATGCGCATGTGTGCGACCGCGAACACGACCGTGCGCAGAAACCCGCGCTGGTCGTGCTTGCTGACGATCGTACCGCTGACCGGCAGAGGATCGCTGAGCTTGGGATCCAGCGTGCCGCCGATGGAGAGCTCGACGCGATCGCCGGGCTCGTGCTTCCACAGTGTCTCGATCGCCTGCGGATCGCGAACCGCCGCGTAGACGAGCATGCCGCCCGCCTCGTCGCGCAGTGCGCGCAACAGGTGCGTCGAGTCGCCGGGGGCGCCGGCCGTCACGACATCGGACGCATCCGCCATCGTGATCACGCCGAGCTTGCGGCGAACCGACGCGGAGCGCGCCTGACGGATGCCCTCACTCGCCGACGGGAACTCCGGCGGCTGTTCCATGCGCCGCTCCCAGCACATCTCCGCCAGCTCGTCGGCGATCCGCTCCGCCGCCGCTTGGTCTCCGTTCGCGACCGCCAGCGTCGACCACCCCACGTGGGGATGATCGATCCACGGATGCACCATGAACGTCGACGCTGAAACCACCTCCCGCCGCCCTTCCGCTCGCCGCATACGCCGAAACACGGCGCGCATCGGCGCCAGGAAATCGATTGTCTTGCCTCCACCGAGGAGGATCGGCAGCGATCGCCACGCCATCGTCGGCTTCATCTCGCCGAGCGTCGTGCCGATGAGGATCTCGCCGGCCTTGTGGCCCGTGCGCGCGTGGTCACGATGCGGGTTGGTCTGATAGGCGACGATCGCGTCCGCCGTCGCGACTCGCTCGCGCGTCATGTTCGCGTGCAGATCGTGCGAGATCACGAGCGGTGCGCCGCCGATGACACTGCGCGCTGCCCGCATGAGCCGCTCGTCGGGATCCTTCACGCCGTGCGCGCCCATCGCGCCGTGCAGCGCGAGATAGACAGCGTCGAGCGGTCCCGCCTTGCGCAGGCCCGCGATCAACTTCTCTTCGAGCGCCTCGAAGCACTCCTGCGAGAGCGGTCCTCCCGACGATGCCCATGCGGACAGGATCGCGACGGGCTCCACCTCGGCCTTGCGGGCGAGGCATGCGCGAACAAAGCCCGCGAGCTCGGCTCGCTTGAAGAATCCCTCGAGCTCCGGCCCCGTCGTGGCCGCACGCAGCAACGCATCGCCCTCGATGAAGTGCGCGCTCGTGAAGTCGTTGATCTCTGTCGCGACCGGAGAGAACGCGTTGCTCTCCTGCATGATGCGCGCGAACGCGATGCGCTTCACGGCGTCCTCTTCGCATACATCTCCGCGATCATCTTGCGGACGCGCGACTTCACGAGGCCGCGCGCGGGCAGCGTACCGGCCATGCCGTACATCGGAGCGCTACCGCTCTTCGCGAGAGCGGGGTTCTCGCGCACTTCGCGTGCCGACTCCGCGAGATCGGCGAGGTGGTCGCGCACGACCGGCGCGTGGTTCGCCGTGACGGTGAGATGGATCGACGCGGGGCGGTGCTGGCGATCGATCGTCCAGCCACGCGCTTCCATGCGATCCGCGATCGCGTAGATCGCGGCCGATCCATCCTTGCCGAGCATCTGCGCGACCATGTTCTTCACTCGCGCCGGCCACGCATTCGCGTGCGCGCTTTCGACGACATCCACCGTCGAGAACGCGACGATCGTCGCATCGCCTTTGCCGACGAGCGACAGCCCCGGAATGGACTCGATTCCGGAGCGTAGCTGCTGCGCCGCGGTGAGCGCACTCTGCGCGAGCTCGAGGTAACCGGCAGCGCCGAGCGCGTTGAGCGACGCCCACGCCGCCGCGATCGGACCGCCCGGCCGCGTGCCGAGCAACGTCGGCGACGCGTAGATCCCCCCCGGAAAGTCCGTCGCGACGAAGATCTGATTGCGCATGTCGTCGAGCGAGCGCCACAGCAAGACCGATGCACCCTTCGCGGCATACGCGAACTTGTGCAGGTCGGCGCTGATCGACGTCACGCCTGGCACGCGGAAGTCCCACGCGGGGATCGGTTCACCGAGCTTCTCGAGCCACGGCAGCATGAAGCCGCCGACGCATGCATCGACGTGCAACGGGATCCGACGCTCGCGGGCGACGGATGCCAGCTCGACGATCGGATCGACGACGCCGTGCGGATACTGCGGCGCACTACCGATGATCGCGATCGTATTGCGCCCGATCCGGTCGGCCATCGCCGGAACATCCGCGCGGTAGTCGGGGCCAACGGGAACCTTGGTGAGGCGCACGCCAAACAGGTGCGCAGCCTTGTCGAACGCGGGGTGGATCGTCGACGGCGCGATGATCTCGGGACGCAGGATCCACGGACGCTGGCGGCGCGCGCGGTCGCGATACGTCATGACCGCGCACAGGATCGACTCGGTGCCACCGGAGGTCACCGTCCCGACGGCGCCCGCACAATTGAACAACCGACCCGCCATCTCGACGATGTCGGTCTCCATCTTCTTGAGCGAGCCGAACGCGAGCGGGTTCAGCAGATTCGCCG
The DNA here is from genome assembly GCA_036499725.1 of Kofleriaceae bacterium. Lineage (GTDB taxonomy): Bacteria > Myxococcota_A > Polyangia > Haliangiales > Haliangiaceae > JABFXX01. The sequence continues at coordinate 37,216 of DASYDE010000120.1, read as the reverse complement.
ACGCGTACAGCGAGTGCGCGCGCTCGAGCAGCTTCGCGTGCGCCTCTCCCTTGTCGCCGGGAATCGCGTACACGAGCGAGAACACGCGGCCCTCGCGCCACTTGGTGTCACCCGCTTTGCGCTCGACGAGCTCGGCGAGCAATTCGTCGACGGGGCGGCCGGTCTCGGGAATGGCGGTCACAGGCGTGCCTCTAGCGAGACGGTCATGATGTTGTTGGTGCCTTCGCCCTTGAAGTTGGACGGCGGCGCCGTCGTCGAGCCCATGACGGTGGGGATGTCGTACCAGTAGTGGATGTAGCTCGCGCCGATGCGATAGCGACCGAAGCTGTAGCGCGCGCCCATGTGGAGTCCGACGTGGTTGAACGTCGGCTGGTCGATCGTCACGGTCGTCGGCGGCGCCGGCGTGCGGTCGTAGTGCGTGCCCATCATGAGATCCAGCTTTGGCACTTGCTTCAGATCGTGCACGCGAACGCCGCCCGAGAGCTGCCAGCTGTCGTGATAGTTCTTGATCGTCTCGAGCTCGCGCACGAGAAAGATGCCGACGACGTCGGTGTGCTGCTTCTCGTACTGGCGATACAGCCAGTAGCGAAACTCGGTTCCGATCTCGACGTTCGGCGTGACGTCGAAGTTGACGCCGGCATTGAAGCCCCACGGCAACATCTGGCCGGTCTTCTGGCGTCCCTCGAGTACGTCGTTCGGCGTCGACGCGTCCGCGGAGTACGTGACCTTGACCGGTCCCTCGAGCGTGGCATCGACGCGGCCCGTGATCGTCGCGCCCCACGTCAGGCGTGGGATCGGATGGCCAAACGCGGCGACCATCCACGTCGGTGCGTAGCCACTGCCCTGGAGATCGAGCAGCGGGTGATCGCCGGTCAGCGAGCTGACGTCCGATCCGTTGATGATCGGATAGACCTCGCGCTTGCCCTTCAACGTGAAGTACTCGACGCCGACGTTTCCGCCGATCGAGATGGCTTCGTTGATCTTGTACGACGCAGCGAGCACCGCGACCGGTGCAACGACGTAGCCGTCGATGAGGTGATAGCGCGTCGTCGCGTCGTCCTTGAACTGCGCGCCCTGCGCGTTCGGCACGTAGACGCCGAGACCGAGCACGAGACGGTTCGGCAGGATCTCGCCCGTCATCGCGATCATCGGGATGACGCCCATCGCGCGCGTCGGCTTCTCTTTCTTGTAGTAGCCGTCGCTGCCCGGCGTCGTGCCGAGAAACGCGTCGCTGCCATCCCACGGCGCGAGCTGGAACTCGGTCGAGAGCAGCGAAAGCCCCATCGAGACGTAGACGTTCCAGCCGTGCTCGAGCGTGAGGCCCGCGGGGTTCTGATAGATGCTCGACGCGTCATCCGGCCGCCCGATGATGGAGGCCATGGCCGTGCGGCGCACGCCGATCTCGGGGATGCCAAAACCGCCCGCGGACGCTCGCTGCGCCAGACCGGCGACGGCGATACACGCGAGGAACAGCGAGCGCGACATGCACGCACCATCGCTCATCCCGAGGCACGTTTCTAACGATAGATTGGGCCAATGGCCGACGACCCGAAACCGCCGCTGGATTGGACGCTTGGAGCACGCACGGAGGGGCACGACTACCGCATTTTTACGACGCACTTCGTCGATGGAACCAACCCGCGCACGGGCGATGTGAAGCGCTTCTCGCTGCTCGAGGCAGGTGGCTGGGTCAACGTCATCGCGATCACGAAGGACCTCCACGTCGTGCTGATCAACCAGTGGCGACCCGGCGTGAATCGCGTCTGCATCGAGATTCCGGGCGGCATGATCGATCCCGGCGAGGAGCCCGAAATAGCCGCGGCGCGCGAGCTCGCAGAGGAGACCGGGTACACGTCGACGCGCTGGAGCAAGCTCGGGACGAGCCTCCCCAACCCGGCCATCATGGGCAACACGCTCCACACGTACCTGTGCGAGGACGCAGAGGTCACGCAGCCCGTTCACCTCGACAGTGGCGAGGCGATCGAGCTGTTCACCGTGCCGCTCGCAGAGGCGCGCGCGATGCTGGTCGACGGGCGGATCGACCATGCGCTCGTCCTCGCTGCTTTCGCGCACCTAGCGCTCGCACGCGGCGCTCAGATCTGGTGATCATCCTGCTCCTATGCCGCCCAAGACCTCGTGTCCCGTCAATGCCGCTCAATTCGCCGAGAAGGCCGAGCCGCTGAAGATCACGATCAACGGTCAGGACATGCTCGCCGAGGTGAAGCAGTTCTCGACCGGTAGCTTCGGTTGGTACCTGAATGGCAAGACGGTCATCTCCATCGATGGCAAGGCTGTCTCCGTCCAGATCGGCATGAACATGACGGTCGTGGGGAGCAAAGAAGCGGCGCGCGAGTAATCCCGTGGCCAGCCGTATCGCAGACATCCTCGCCGGCAAGAACACCGTCGGCTCCAAGGTCACCATCGAGGGCTGGATTCGCACGCGTCGCGATTCCAAGGCCGGCCTCTCGTTCCTCGCCGTCTCCGACGGGACCTGCTTCGATCCACTCCAGGTCGTCGCGCCCGCCGCGCTCGCGAACTACGAGGGCGAGATTCTCAAGCTCACCACCGGCTGCGCCGTGCGCGCGACCGGCGAGCTCGTTGCATCGCAGGGCAAGGGTCAGGCCGTCGAGATCCAGGCCGACACCGTCGAGGTCGTAGGCTGGGTCGACGACCCCGATACGTATCCGATGCAGCCGAAGCGCCACACGCCGGAGTTCCTTCGCGAGGTGGCTCACCTGCGCGCGCGCACGAACATCATCAGCGCTACCACGCGCGTTCGTCACACGCTCGCGCAAGCAGTGCATCGGTTCTTCCACGAGCACGGCTTCTTCTGGATCCACACGCCGATCATCACGGGCTCCGACGCAGAAGGCGCGGGCCAGATGTTCCGCGTCTCCACGCTCGACGCCGCGAACCCGCCGCGCACGCCGGACGGCAAGGTCGACTGGGACAAGGACTTCTTCGGGAAGGAAGCGCACCTCACCGTCTCCGGTCAGCTCAACGTCGAGACCTACGCGCTCGCGATGAGCAAGGTCTACACGTTCGGACCCACGTTCCGCGCCGAGAACTCCAATACGCGGCGCCACCTCGCCGAGTTCTGGATGATCGAGCCGGAGATAGCGTTCGCGGACCTCGCGGCCGACGCTGATCTCGCCGAAGCGTTCCTCAAGTACATCTATCGGGCGCTACTCGACGAGCGGAAGGACGACATGGCGTTCTTCGAGAAGTTCGTCGACAAGGAGTGCGTCACTCGTCTGTCCCAGCTCGTCGAAGCCAAGTTCGCGCGCATGGACTACACCGACGCGATCAAGGAGCTCGAGAAGGCGCAGGCCTCGGGTGTGAAGTTCGACTTCCACGCGAAGTGGGGCATCGACCTGCAGACCGAGCACGAGAAGTTCCTGACGGAGAAGGTGATCAAAGGTCCCGTCGCCGTCATCAACTACCCGCGCGACATCAAGGCGTTCTACATGCGCCAGAACGACGACGGCAAGACTGTCGCCGCGATGGACATCCTCGCGCCCGGCATCGGCGAGATCATCGGTGGCTCGCAGCGCGAAGAGCGCCTCGAGGTCCTCGATCGCCGCATCACCGAGATGAATCTCGATCCCAAGGACTACTGGTGGTACCGCGATCTCCGTCGGTACGGCACGGTGCCGCACGCAGGCTTCGGTCTCGGCTTCGAGCGCGCGATCATCTACGCGACGGGCGTCGAGAATATTCGCGACGTCATTCCGTTCCCGCGCGCGCCGCGGCAAGCGGACTTCTGATGAACCCCACGCCCGCCGAGTGGGTGCTCGCCGTCGAGCGCGCGTACGTCGCGACCGCGACCAAGAAGCCCATCGTTCGTGGCGCCAATCTCTTCGCGGAGACCTCGGCCGTCTCGGCGAAGCTCCTCCCCGGTCGCGCTCGCGCCGCGATCGGCGCCGTCGCGTCGCACTATCTCGCCGTCGGTACGCCGCGCTCTATCGGCCTCATCGCGGACACGACGGCCGCGGTCACCGATGCCGCTATCTCGCTCGCCGCGCACCGCTCGTGGTTCGCGCCGAGTGATATCCGTTGCGCGGGCGAGTCCGCCGACGCTCTCGTCACCGAGCTCGCGTCGTCCAAGGCAACGGCCATCGGAGGCGCGCGCGCGACGCAGATCGCCGAAGCGCTCGCGTGTGACATCGTCTGCATCCACTCGCCGATCGCGATCCCCGAGGGCGGCATCCGCCGCGGCACGCATCTCAATATCCTCGCGCAAGCGGTCGGCATCGCCGACGAGCTCGCAAAGGCCTCGATGATCTCCCACGAGGTGCCCGGGCTCGGCGAGCTCGCGGCCGGCTTCGTCGATGGTCGCCAGCTCGACGAGATCACGATCTTCGTGCTTGGCGACGCTGCGATCGCACTCGCCGCGCTGTCGTAACGCTACGGGAGAAGTCGATAGAAGATCGTCGCTGGCTCCAACACACCGTCGGGGCCCTGCGCGTAGCTCGGAATCTCGCCGACGCGCGTCCACCCGTGGCGCTCGTACATGCCTTCGGCGGCGCTCCCGGTGACCGTGTCTAACACCAGCAATGTGCGACCGAGCTCGACGGCGAGCGCTTCCGCGGCGCGCAGCAGCTTCAATCCGAGCCCCGTGCCGCGCGAGCGTGACGCGACCATCAGCTTCACGAGCTCGGCGCGGTGCTGCTGGTTGTCGGGCATCGCCAGCACGAGCGTGACCGTACCGATCAGGCCACGCTCGTCCTCTGCGACGAGCACCGCGCTCTGACCGCTCGAGCAGCGATCCGCGACCTTCGTCCAGTAGCGGATCGCGTTGTCGCGCGCGAGCGGCTTCTTGAACGACATGAACGCGCCCTCGTCGACGCAGGCCATGTGGAGCTCGGCGAGGGTAACGACAGCAGGATCATCGGGACCGGTGAGGCGGCGAAACGTCACGGATGCAGTTTACTCGCGAACGACGATCTCGATGTTGTTGCCGTCGGGATCGAGCACGAACGCGGCGTAGTAGCCGGCCGGATAGCCACCACCGCGCAGGCCCGGCGCGCCGTTGTCGGTTCCTCCGGCGGCGATCGCGGCGCGGTGAGCGGCGTCGACCTGCGCGCGCGTCGTCGCTCGGAACGCGGTGTGCTGCTTCTGCCCATGCGGATGGAAGACATCGATCCAGAACACGGGGACGTCGGCACCGAACGCGGCTCCAGCGAGGTTGGCGCTGTTGCGCGAGGCGGGTTTCTTGTCGCTGTCGATGAACACGAGCGCTGTCGCGCCGAGAGGGTGAAACAGCGCCGTGTAGAACGCGACGGAACGGTGGATCTCGGAAACGCCGATGCCCGTGTGATCGACGAGCCAGTTGTCACTTCGCATCGCGGCTCGCCTTGTCACTCGCGCGGTCGAAATGAACCTGCGCGCGACGCACGGCATCGGAGTTCTTCGCGGTCCATTCGAAGATCGACATCATCGGCTCGACGAGCGAAACGCCGAGCGGGGTGAACGAATATTCGACAGCGAGGACGCGCCCCGTGTGCACGGTGCGCTGGACGAGGCCATTTCGCTCGAGCCGGCGCAGCGTCTGCGTCAGGCTCTTCTGCGAGATGCCGGGGACGTTGCGCTTGATCTCGTTGAAGCGCTGACCGCCGCCCTTTCCATCACAGAGATTCGAGACGACGAGCGTCGTCCACTTGTCCCCAAGCAGATCGAGTAGCAGGCGATCCGACAGCAGCTTCTTGATCGTGGCTTTGCTCATCCCAGGTTACCTCCAGGCTACTTGGTAGCTTTCAGGTGCGTAATTTACACCTGGTATCAAATGGATACCGTGACGACATGTTGAAGAACAAAGTCGCCATTGTCACGGGTTCCTCCAAGGGCATCGGAGCAGGTATCGCGAAGCGGTTCGCCGCCGAGGGAGCGTCCGTCGTCGTTAACTACAACAGCGATGCCGACGGTGCCGCAAAGGTCGTCGCGAGCATCGAGCAAACCGGTGGCCGCGCCATCGCCGTGCGCGCCGACACGAGCAAGGCCGCGGAGGTGGAGCGCCTGTTCGCGGAGACGGACCGCGTATTCGGCAAGCTCGACATCCTCGTGAACAATGCGGGCGTGTACAGCTTTGCGCCGCTCGAGGGCGCAGAGCTCGCGACGCTGCAGCATCACCTTGCAGTGAACGTGAACGGCCCGTTCATGACGATGCAAGCCGCGCTGAAGCGGATGAGCAAAGGCGGCGTGATCATCAACATCTCGTCGTCGGCGGTTCGCCTCTCGATGGCGGGCACCGCGACCTACACGGCGAGCAAGGCGGCGCTCGACGCCATCTCGCGCATCGTGGCGAAGGAAGTCGGCGCGCGCGGCATTCGCGTCAACACGATCTCGCCGGGACCGACGATGACCGAGGGAGCAGCGAAGATGGCCGTAGATCCCGAGGTCATCAAGCACATCATCGCGTCGCTGCCGTTGGGTCGCCCCGGGGACCCCGCCGACATCGCGAGCGCCGCTGCCTTCCTGGCGTCGGATCAGGCGAGCTGGATCACGGGCGAGAATCTGACCGTCGCCGGCGGGCAGTGATCACTTCGTGAACGCAAACGCGATCTGAACGGAGGCCGTTGTCTCGTCGGCGTACGAGCCATCGAAGACAACACCGCGCACGACGTCGGCGACGCAGTCCTTTGCTTGCTGATCGTTGTGCCCCTTGAGGCCATTGATCCCGACACCTCCACTGCGATCGATCAGGATGTCGATGCGGAGACTGCCCTTGGTCTGCGAAGAGAATTGGGTCAAGCAGTTCTGCAGCGCCGCATCGCGGTTCGCGACGGCCTTCTGGATCTCCGTGCTCTTCACCGAGCCGGTGACGCTCGGCGTGGTGACGGCAACGCGCGGGGGAACGGCTTTCGCGCCGGGCACGTCGTAGTTCGCGCCCGCGCCCTCCTCCGTCATCTGCACCGTGTAGTGCTCGAGCTTCACGGAGCTGCAGTCGAAGTGCTCGCACGGCTTGTAGCCAGCGTGGTTGCCGAACTGGTTCGCCTTTGCCCCTTCTTCGTCGTACGCGACCGAGTCGTTCACCATGCCGACGACATCGACGGTTGGGATGAGCGCGCCGATGTTGCCCCAGCTACCGAAACCGCTCTCATCACCGCCGGATCCCGCCGCTGCCCCACTTCCTGCACCGCGCTTCCCTCCGCCTTTGGTGGTGGACGCCGCAGCCGTTTTCTCTGCGGTGTGCTTCTGCTCGATCGCGGGGCGCGGCTTCGGCTCTTCGGGCGGCGCGTGCGCGATGTGCATCAAGCGCGGTGGCGGCTTCGTAGCGACGAGCTTCTCCGGGCGCCACGAGAGCTCCGCGCACAGCCACACCGTCAGATGCAGCGCGAGCGCGAATAGGCCGTAGATCCACGGGCGCAGCTCCGCGCGGCGCAACGGCAGCTGCGGCACCGCACCGATGATCGGCATCACGTGAGCGACGGCCATCCCGAGCGAAATGCAGATCGCGTCGTTCGCTGCGAGCGTCTGGTCGTGCCCTGTGGCTTGCGGATCGCGCACGACAAACCCACGCGCGGTGCTCTCCACGAGCGGCCAGCGCGTGACACCGATGCGGACCGCGAGATCGACCCCCGGCGCCGTGCCGACCCAGTACGCCGAGCCGCGCTCCACGCGCGTGATGGAGACGATGGAATCGCCGAGCTTTACGACGACTTCGGCGGCCTCGACCATGTCAGTACGACACCGCCCTAGCCCCTCGGTTTCGCCGCAACCCTACAGAATCTAGGGTGTCTCGTTACGGAGCCAGCGCTCGAGGCGCGCCGCGTAGATGACGTCGAGCACGGTCACCGCCGCCTTGTCGTGCGTGTTGATCGCGAGCGTCAGCCCCGGATACGTCATCGTGATCGTCGGGTGATGATCGAGCTCGTCGGCGAGCGCGCCTGCATGCGCGGCGATCTTGCCGGTTCGAGTCATCGGTCCTGCGAACGTGAGCTTGAGCTCCGAGCCGTCGTGCGTCCACCGCGTGCCGAGAGCCTCCACGGCGAGCGCGATCTGCGACGACGACATCGGGGACCTCTTGATGGGCTGATCGGCCAGTTCGTCGAGGGTGTTCATTACCAGCTGCTCTGCGTCGCACCGATGAACTGGTACGGATAGCCGAGGTCGAACGCGGACGCCTCGTCGAGCACCTTGACGTGCGCGGCGGACAATTCCAGATCTGCAGCCGCGAGGTTTGCATCGAGCTGCGTGACATCGCGCGCGCCGAAGATCACCGAGGTGACCTGCGGCTTCGCGAGCAACCACGCGAGCGAGACGGCCGACGGCGTCTGGTTGATCTCCGTCGCGACGGCGCGCACCGCGTCGATGATCTTCCAGTTGCGCGGCAGATCGTACAGCTTGTAGCGCGTGTCCTTCTCGCCGAGGCGCGTGCCCTTCTGCGGAGGCTTGCCGTGCTCGAACTTGCCGGTAAGAAAGCCACCCGCGAGCGGCGACCACGGGAGAATGCCGAGCCCCATGTCGCGGCACAGCGGGACGTGCTCGCGCTCCAGGTCGCGCACGAGCAGCGAGTACTGCGCCTGCAGCGTCACGAACGCCGCGCGGTGCGACGTCTTCGCGAGCCACAACGAATTCATCAGGCGATACGCCGCGTAGTTGGACGCGCCGATGTAGAGGATCTTGCCCGCAGAGACCAGGTCGTCGAGCGCGCGCAGCGTCTCCTCTTCCGGCACCGTGATGTCCTGCATGTGGATCTGATAGAGGTCGATGCGGTCCGTCTTCATGCGGCGCAGCGAGTCCTCCGCGCACTTCACGATGCGGTAGCGCGACGCGCCGCTCTTGTTGGGCCCGTCGCCCATCGTGAACCGGAACTTCGTCGCGAGAACGACCTTGTCGCGCTTCTTGGTTTTCTCGAACCAGTTCCCGATGACGCGCTCCGACAGCCCGTCCTGGCCGTAGACGTCGGCGGTATCGATGAAGTTGACGCCCTTCTCGAGCGCCCGGTCCATCACCGTGTGCGCGGTCGCTTCGTCGGAGCCGACCTTGTGCATGAAGGACTTCTCGTCGGCCTCGCCGAACGTCATGGCGCCGAGGCAAAGGGTCGAAACCTTCACCCCCGCCGCTCCCAAGTTCTTGTACTTCATGGGGGGAACGTACCCGTCTGCCAGCATTTCGTCATGACGTAAGGCCGTGCTTCCCGCTGCCGGCCGAGTGCGGTAAATCAGCGGCATGTCGTCGGTCGCGGACGCTGCAACCCGGGGTTGGAGGCGCATCTACTTCAACGCGGCCTCGATCCCATTTTGGGGCGTGCACATCCTCGCGGTCGTCGGCATCGCATTGACTATTCGTTCGGGGGGCGTCTCGCTGTGGGGTCTCGCGCTCGTGCTGATGATGTACGTGCCGCGCATGTTCTTCGTGACGGGCGCGTATCACCGCTACTTCTCGCACCGCTCGTACAAGACGTCGCGCTGGTTCCAGTTCGTGCTCGCGCTCGGCTGCACGCTGACGGCGCAGAAGGGTCCGCTGTGGTGGGCCGCGCATCACCGCCAACATCACAAGCTCAGCGATCAGCCCGGTGATCTCCACTCGGTGATCCAGCAGGGCTTCTGGTGGTCGCACGTCGGGTGGATCCTCTCGCTCGATCTCGAGGACACCGACTACTCGCGCATCAAGGACTTCGCGAAGTACCCGGAGCTGCGCTGGCTGAACAAGTACTGGATGCTGCCCGCCGTTGCGGCCGGCGTGATCTCGTTCTTCATCGGCGGCTTCTACGCGCTCGTGTGGGCGTTCGCGATCCCGCAGGTGCTCGTCTGGCACGGCACGTTCACGATCAACTCGCTCTCGCACGTGTGGGGCAAGCGCCGCTACACGACCGACGACGACTCTCGCAACAACCCCGTGCTCGCCGTGATCACCCTGGGTGAGGGCTGGCACAACAACCATCACCATTATCAAGTCTCGGCGCGCCAAGGCTTCTTCTGGTGGGAGTACGACGTCACGTACTACATCCTCCGCGCGCTCTCGCTCGTGGGACTCGTGTGGGACCTGCACGGCGTGCCCGAGCACGTTCGCGCAGCGACGGCGGCGTCCGAGAACGCCGAGGCTGGTTCGCCCGACACGCCTGCGGAAATGACTGAGTCACCGCTCGCCGAAGTGGCATAGTTCGACGGTGCGTTTCCCGCCCGCGAACATGCAGCTGCGTCGAGCGCAGCTCGTGCTCATGCTCGCGGTGCTGATGCCCACGGTCGCGATGACCGGCGTCGGCATCGTGCTGCTCGTCTCGGGCCACAACACCACGTCCATCGTCGCGGCGATCCTGATCCTGACGTTCTGCACGTCCGGTATCACGGGGTACATCCTCGGCTCGATCTTCGTTGAGAGGGGCGCGTCGCTCGTCCGCGTGCAGAACGACTTTGTCTCCAGCGTGTCGCACGAGCTACGCACCCCCGTGACGTCGATCCGCTTGCTGCTCGAGTCCCTCGCGACGGGTCGTCTCGAGCCCGCGGAAGCGAATCACGTCACGGGCCTCCTCTCGCGCGAGACGACCCGCCTCGAAGTGCTCGTGACTCGCGTCCTCGAGCTCTCGCGCCTGCAGACGACGTACGTGTTCAAGCGCGAGCGCCTCGACGTGGGTTCGGTGGTCGAAGAATCGATCGCGGCGTTCGACGCGTTCGCGTTCGCCAATCCCACGCCGATCAAGACCGACATCGAGGCCGGCCTGCAGATCGTCGGCGATCGCTCGACGCTCGTGAGCGCGATCGCGAACCTTCTCACCAACGCATGGAAGTACACGGGCGACGACAAGCAGATCAGCGTCTCCGCACACTCCGTCGGGCGCCGCATCGAGATCCTCGTGCGCGACAACGGCATCGGCATCGAGCGCGGCGAGCAACGCGCGATCTTCGAGCAATTCGGTCGCGGTCGAAATGCGCTCCGCCAGGGCATCCCCGGCATCGGGCTCGGCCTGTCGTTCGTCCGCACGATCGTTCACGGCCACAAGGGCAAGATCGATTTCTGGTCGCGGCCCGGTGAGACCGAGTTCCGTATCCGTCTCAAGAAGCGCCGGGAGAAGCCGCTCCCCGCCGCGCTCGTCGAAGGCGCGTCGACCGCAGCGCAGCAGGTGACGGCTTGAACATCCTCATCGTCGAGGATGACGACGCGATCGCGACCGGCCTCGCGCTCAACCTCAAGCTCGCCGGTCGCCCCACGGCGATCGCGCGCGATGGTGAAGAAGCGACGCAGATGCTCGAAGCGGAGGAGTTCGCGCTCATCCTCCTCGACATCAACCTCCCCAAGAAGAACGGCCTCGAGGTCCTCTCCAGCCTGCGCGCGACCGACAATGTCGTGCCTGTGATCGTCCTGTCCGCGCGCGACGGTGAGTTCGACAAGGTCGCAGCCCTGCGCCTTGGCGCCGACGACTACGTGACCAAGCCGTTCGCGCTCGCCGAGCTCCTCGCCCGGATCGAGGCCGTGCTTCGCCGCACCGCTCCTTCGAGCAGCGCAGCGCCCGTCGTCGTCGTCGGTGACGCGCTCGGGTTCTCCGACGTCGTCGTCGACCAACACCAACACGTCGTCACGCGCGCCGGCACCGAGGTGAAGCTGACGCATCTCGAGTTCGAGCTGCTCGTTTTCCTCATGCGCCACCCGAACCAGGTGTTCACGCGTGTGCAGCTGTTCGGCCACGTCTGGGGGCAGTCCGCCGGCTCCGTTCGCACGGTCGACAACTTCGTCGGTCAGCTCCGCAAGCGCTTCGAACCCAACCCCGAGCAGCCGAAGCACTTCGTGACCGTGCGCGGCTCGGGCTATCGCTTCGATCCCTGATCGGAACTGTCACCCGCCGAGACACGGATGTCCTATCTCGCTGGCAAACCGTGACCACACCCACGCCAACTACCTGGATCTGCATGTGTGGACGGGTGGCACGACCACTGCTCTAAACTCAGGCCATGACTCGCTTTGCTGCCATCCGTTACCTGCTTCCCCTACCGCTCCTTGTCGCCGCCTGCGCCGAACCAGGTGATCGCGCAGGGGCCGGTGGTACCTGCCCCGCGGGCGAGACCTGCTCCGATGACACGCCGCATGGCCTCTACTTCCTCGGCACCTCGATCGTCGGTGACCTCGACGGCGGCCCCCGGACGACCGCGATCGGCGGCACGCAGGAGATCACGGTCGAAACGGAGACCTCGACCATCGGCGACTACAACCCGCTCACGCTCCCGTTCGTCGCGGATGACGATGGCGCTCTCGGCGTGAAGGTCCTTACCCACACCGGCGCGATCGTCTCGGTGCAAGGCGTCGCCGCACGCAGCAACTACCTCCGCATCCTCTCTGCTTCTACGGGCGAGCTCTACGACCGCACGATGATCGACGGCGCGGCGATCGCCGACATCGCGCTCACCAGTGCGCTGTTCGAGACGATTCCGAGCAACACCAACTCCGTGTGGTTCATCGGCGAGCAGACGGTCGGGATCGGCCTGTACGGCGACGTTCAAGGTGATCACGGTCCCGAGAGCCAGCGCCTCGTCGACACGTCGATGACGATCACCGCTACCGGCTCGGACCGCCGCGAGTGGGACACGCTTCACTTCGCGAACGCGCAGGCGAGCGTGATCAACGTGCACGTCGAGGCCGGCTCTGCCGCGCCGCGCGACGTCCCGCTCGAGTTCGTCGACCACGCCGATGCGATCCAGCTCGTCGATTCGGATGGCGTCGCTGACACCACCGCCACCGTCCAGGCGGGCCAGACCGGCTTTGTCTGCTTCGCGGCGAGCAACGCCGGCCGCTACATTCACGGCGCGACGTGGACGTTCACGCGCGACGGCGTGACGGCGGCGCCTGACTTCGGCAACAGCTGCGTCAGCATCGACGCGAGCGCCAAGCACACGGGCGACACCGTTGCTCTCACCGTCACGGCAGGCGGCAAGACGTCCACGCTCGACGTGCATATCGTCGCCGATCCGAATGCCCGGACGGCCACGAAGCACCACGCGTTCCGCGCCGTCGAAGGCGAGCGCGCGCTGGCTCTGACCAAGTAACGCCGCGGTGTTACCCTCGGCGCATGGCCGAGACGATCTTCGCAAAGATCTGCCGCGGGGAGATTCCCTGCCACAAGCTGTACGAGGACGACAAGGTCATCGCGTTCCTCGACGTGAATCCCATCTCGCGCGGTCACACGCTCGTCGTTCCCAAAGAGCCGGCCGAGACGATCGACGCGCTGTCGGATGATTCGGCCGCCGCGATCGGCCGGGTGCTGCCGCGGATCGCACGCGCCGTGATCGCGGCGACAGGCGCGACCGCGTTCAACATCCTGCAGAACAACGGCGCGGATGCGCATCAGAGCGTGTTCCATGTCCACTTCCACATCATTCCCAAGCATGCCGACGGAGCAGGCCTGGGCATCGCGAACTGGAATCCGGCCAAGCTGATGGACGGCCCGGAGCTCGCCAAGCAGATCGTCGACAAGCTGTCGTGAGACTCGCGCTCCTCGCATTGATGGTCGCGCTGAGCGGCTGCCTGATGACGCAGTACGTGGCGCAGGCCGCCCACGGTCAGCTCGTGCTGCTCGACAAGGCGCGCCCGATCGACGAGGTCGTCGCGGATCCCGATACGCCGCTGCGCACCGCAGTGCTGTTGAACGAGCTGGGACCGATCAAGCAGTACGGCCGGAGCTACGGGCTGCGTATCGTTCGCAACTACAAGACGTTCTCGTACCTCGGGCCCGGTCGGCCGGCGGCAGTCTGGTTTGTCGGTGGCGCGGATCCGCTGGCGTTCAAGCCGCTCAAGTGGTGCTTCCCGATCGCGGGGTGCTTCGCGGGCCTGGGCTGGTTCGACGAGGACGACGCGGTGAAGTTCAAGCAGCAGCTCGACAAGCGCGGGCTCGACACGCTGATCCGCCCCGCTGCCGCGTACTCGACCGGCGGCTGGTTCCCCGATCCCGTCCTCTCCACGATGATCGGCGGCGGTGACGACGCGTTCCCCGAGCTCGCGAATGTGATCCTGCACGAGTCGGTCCACGCCACCGTGTTCGTGGCCGACGAGCCGTTCTTCAACGAGAGCATCGCGGAGTACACCGCCGACGTGCTCACCGATCACTGGATCACGGTGCGCTTTGGCCGCGGCTCGCCCGAAGAGCTCGCGTGGACGCTCGGACAAGCGCTCGGCGTTCACCGCACTGCGCGCACGCTGCAGGCGTACAAGGATCTGAAGGCGCTCTACGAATCCGACGTGTCGCGCGACCAAAAGCTCGCGAAGAAGGCCGCGATCATCGACGACCTGGTGAGCGACCTCCGCTTGCGCCGGCGCCCGAACAACGCGTCGCTCACCGAGTCGCGCGTTTATAACGGCGGCGCCGACGCGCTGATCGACGCGCACCGCGCCTGCGGCGACATCCGCAAGTTCATCCTCGCCGCCAAGACGCTCAAGCGCTCGGACTTCACGAAGTCCTTACAGGAAGACCTCGCACCGGTTTCAAAAGTGATCGCAGAGCGCTGTCGGAAACTTTGATCTCCCGTCATCGTCGTACAGAGTTCATGACGATGAGGGCTTTCGTCGCAGCTGCCGCATTGCTCACTCTCGTAGTCGCCGCTCCCACCGCCGACGCTGCGAAGAAAAAGAAGATCGCGGTCACAGCGAAGAAGCGGAAGCTGACCGACCTGTCGATCGGCGCTCCGTGGTCGGGAAAGCTCGAAGCGCCGGCGAAGCTGCCGCCCGGCGATGGTTACTTCCTGCGTCGCCCGTGGCGAACGTACGGCACCAAGACCACCGTCGGGTTCGTGCGCGGCGCGATCAAGGACACGCTGTCTGCGTTCCCCAAGGCGCACGTGCTCGCGATCGGCGACATCTCGCAAGAACAGGGCGGCTTCATCAGCGAGCACCACTCGCACCAGTCGGGCCGCGATATCGACGTCGGTCTGTTCTACACGAAGCAGCCCAAGGGATATCCCGAGGCATTCGTGAACGCGACGGCGAGCACGCTCGACTGCGCGAAGACGTGGAAGCTGATCTGGTCGTTCGCGCGCACGCAGGACGAGGACGGCGGAGTGCAGATGATCTTCCTCGACAACTCCCTCCAGGCAACGCTCTACAAGTGGGCAGAGGACAACAAGGTCAAAGAGTCGCGCATCACCATCGTGAAGCGCCTGCTCAAGCACGAGCCGAACCACCAGAACCACATCCACGTGCGGTTCAAGTGTCGCGACAAAGACACCGCCTGCCGGTAGTTACGGAATCCGCACGGGCGCGGGATGAATGATCGCCGCGCCGAGCGTGGGCGTCATGGCCGTGTAGCGAATGTAGCCGCCGCCACCGCCGCCGCCGCCACCGCCGTCGCCAACATCGTCGCCCGCGCCACCGAACGTATCGATCGCGCCGCTGCCGCCGTTACCGCCGGTGGTCGTGCCTCCGCTTCCGCCGGCCGCAGCGGTGCCCGACGTCGTCGGGTTACTGCCCGCGGCGCCGCGGACCGTTCCGTTGTCGCCGCCTTCGCCGCCGCCTGCCCCCTGCGCCCAGACGCGGCCCGAGCCGTTCACCGTGAGCGGCCCGTCGAGAACGATCGTACCGCCGGAGCCGCCGCCACCACCACCCGCGCGCTTGAGACCACCGGTTCCGCGCGCGCCGCTCGCGTTGATCGAGCCGTTGATGGTGATGTTCTCCGAGTAGAGAAGCACCGCGCCGCCGCCGGTCCCCCCGCGTCCGCGATCGGACGCCGTGTTCGCCGAGCCATCGATCCCGTTGCACCCACCGATCAGATCACCAAACGCAGCCATCGTTCCGGCGAGACCGCCGTTGCTGCCTCCGCCGCCGTCACCGCCGAAGCCACCTGCTGCCGCATATGTGCCGCCCGGACCACCGCCGGAGTTACCGCTCGGCGGCGTCGTGACGGTGCACGTGCTCCGACCGCCGGGACCGCGCTCCTGCGGTTGCTCGGACTTGCTCGAAGCATCGAGCACGCCCGAACCGTTGATCGTCAGCGACGTCTTTCCGATCAGGACGAGCGGTCGCGAGCCGATGACGCGAAGCGTGTTGTTCAGCGCGAGCCCCTGAAACGCGATCACGCACACATCGCCAACGGTGCTCCCCGCCATCGGTGACTGACACAGCGCGGAACCAGTCACGGGCGTCGTGTCGATCGTCGCCGCGGTGTTGAAGTCCATCGGCGCCGGATTGATCACGACGCAGACGACCTTGTACGTACCGACGCACGTCGCGCCCGGATTCGCATCGGGGAGTGGCGCGTCGGGCCCGCCATCTGTCGGGTTGTTCCCTCCGTCGTCCGAGCCCGATCCGGAGCCCGTGTCGATCGGACCCGCGTCGCCGCTCTGGCCTCCGTTCACGGAGAACCCGCACGCCGACCCACCCAGTACGAGAATGAGCCACGCGGCCCGCATCGGCCAAGCGTAGCACCGGCCCGCCATCGACGGTGTGACCGTTACGACGTCGGGCGGACGCGCTTGCCACGGCCACGGCGCTCGGGGCGCGAGCCGGTCAGCTTGGACTTCGCCGCTTCCTTGCGGCTCTTCGGCGGATCGAGGTCAGACATCGCGTGCATCTGGCGGTCGGGATCGAGGCCGAACGCAGCGAAGTCCGCCTGCGGGTCCTGATCGCGCTGCATCTCGCCGACGGTCAGCGCGAGCGTCGGAGACACCGGGCGATCGTCGAGCCGCACTTCGAAGTGCAGATGGTTGCCGGTCGCGTGGCCGGTGCGACCGACGAGCCCGAGCGTGGTCCCCGCCGCGAGCACGGAGCCCTTCTTGGTGAGGATCGCGCGGAGGTGCGCGTAGCGCGTGATCACACCACCGCCGTGATCGACCATCACGAGGTTGCCGTAACCGTTCATCCGTCCCGCGAACGAAACGACTCCGTCGCCGGCAGCGAACACCGGGGTGCCGGACTCGGCGCGGATATCGGCGCCCGCGTGGAACTTGCTGCGGTGGCGATACGGATCGTCGCGCCAACCAAAACCACTCGTCTGCCACGAGCGCTCGGATTGCGGCAGCGGGAAGCGCGTCAGGACGGAGAGGTCCGGCAGCTTGAACTTGGTCGCGGCGAGATCCGTGAACGCGAGGCGCTCGGTCGCCGAGACATCCGTCGCGTGCAGGGCGTCGCGGACTTCGCAGCGCCAACGGACGAGCTCGTCGAGCGCATCGGCGGGCAGCATCGGCTCGAGGACAGCGGCGATGTCTCCGAAGATCGCGCTCGGTAGTGACAGCGGCGCAGCAGCCTGGGAGGCGACCTGACGAGCGGCTTGGCGCGCGGCGTACGCCTTGGTAACGACGTTCGCGAGGTTGGTGATGAACACCTCCGGACGAACGAACGATTCCGCGTCCGCCGAGGGCGCAGCCGGAGCCGCGATCGCCGACGTGGAGATCAGCGGCAGGATGACGCTAGCCAGCGCGAGAGAAACTGCAGGGCGCTTCATCCGGGATCACGAGTCTTCGACCAGCCCCCCCGACGGGTCAATGTAGGCATTTGGCATTTTCTCCTTATGTAAGGAGGTGCCAGCCCATTGCGCGATTCGTGCACAGCGTCCAAATTCCCCCGACCTTGCGTGGCCGCTGGCTCATCGTCCTTCTTGCCCTCGCTGCGGCCGCTGCGTTCGCGCTGTCTGTGCAGAGTGGCAGGTGGTGGTCGTTGGCGGGCGATACCTCGATCGGTCCATTCGGATCGAAAGCGTGCTTCGAAGGGCAGTGTCGCGATGTCGTCATCGACGGCACCGACCGTTGGTTGCGCACCGGCATCGCGACCGGCGCATCGGGATTGCTGTCGATGTTCATCCTGACGATCGTCGCCGCAGGCGTGGCGAGCAAGCGCGTGCCCAAGCTCGCGGCGAAGAGCGCGCTCGCCTCTGTCGTCACGTCGCTCACGACCGGCGCGTTGTTCATGACGCAGCGACCGAGCATTCACGGCATCGAGAGCGAGCGCGGCCTGTTCCTGTTCGCGATCGCGATCGGCCTCGGGATCGCGACGACGATCATCGTGCTCGCTGCGAAGCCAGTTCCGTCGACGACGACTTAGAACGTCTGCGACGGTGGCGAGCCCGCGCCGGGAGGCACCTGGCTGTACTGCTGCGCTTGCTGCGCTGCTGCCTTGGCTGCGTTCGTCGCCGCTTCGGCGTCGTCGAGCGTGAGCGCATTCTTCGCCATCGCGCGCACGACCAAGAATGCGATCACCGTGAGCGCGACCGGCACGAGCAGCATCAGCTTCGCGAGATCGCCGTGCCCTTCATAGTGAAGCGGCTGCTGATAGAAGACCGCCGCGTCATAAGCGCCGTGAAACGCGACAGCGAGTAGATATCCACCCAGGAGCCCGAGGCCCTTCTTATCGAAGCGCCGGCGCGCAGCCGTGTAGCCGATCATGCCGCTCCACATCGCGTGGCCTGGAACAGCGAGGAGGGCGCGGGCGATCCAGACCGAGAGTTGTCCCGAGAGGGACGTCTGGCCGAGCAAATACCCGACGTTCTCGACCAGCGCGAACCCGAGGCCGGCCCGGCTCGCGTACACGATCCCGTCCAAGCGTTCATCGAACTCCGGGCGGCGCCAGACAATCCAGTAGATCACCGCGATCTTGCAGGCCTCCTCGACCGCCGCCGCGACGACGAACGCGCTGAATGTGGCGCCCTGATAGGTGATTTGCGAGTCCAGAGAGGTCCCCGGGCCGTTGGATAGGAAGTTTTCGATGAGGATGGCGGGGATCACCGACAGCATCCCCACAAACGTCACCATGCGGCGCAGGCTGGGCGGTTCCGGGCGCTTGTGGTCCAGCCTATCGACGAACCACATCGCCAGGAGGGCTGGCAGCGCGCCTGACAGCGCGACTTGGAGATTGGCCTGCACCGCGCTCCATTATGCCTGTGAAGCTCATCGCTTGTCGTCGGTGGGTTGCTTGACAGCGACGGCTAACCAATCGATCCTTTAGGCTGATGGCGTCGTCGGAGTCGCCTGGGGTTCACATGACCCGAGTCGGTCGCTACGAGGTGATTACCCACCTCGCGACCGGCGGTATGGCGCAGATCTATCTCGCGCGTCAGTCGGGCCTCGGGTCGTTCGAACGCCACGTCGTGCTCAAGACCATCCTCCGCGAGCGCGCCAATGATCAGCGCTTCGTCACGATGTTCCTGGACGAAGCCAAGCTGGCCGCGACGCTGAACCATCAGAACGTCGCGCAGGTCTACGAAGTCGACCAAGCTGACGGCGCGTACTTCATGGCCATGGAGTACGTCCACGGCGAGAACGCACGCGCGATTCTCGAGACGACGCTCCGCCGCGGTTGGACGATTCCGCTCGAGCTCGCGATCATGATCATCAGCGGCGCTGCGGCTGGCCTGCACCACGCGCACGAGCGCCGTGGCAAGGGTGGCGCTCCGCTCAACATCGTTCACCGCGACGTGTCGCCGGCGAACATCATGGTCGGCTACGACGGCTCCGTGAAGGTGCTCGACTTCGGCATCGCCAAGGCCGAAGAGCGCGCGACCAAGACTGTCGGCGGCACCATCAAGGGCAAGTACGGCTACATGTCGCCCGAGCAGTGCAAGGGCAAGCCGATCGATCGCCGTAGCGACATCTTCGCGCTCGGCATCGTGCTCTACGAGCTCACGACGCTCCGTCGGGCGTTCAAGGGGAACGACGATTTCGAGACGATGAAGCGCATCGTCGCGGGTGACGTGGTGCTGCCCAGCGTGGCGGTGCCCGGCTATCCGCGCGAGCTCGAAGCGATCGTGCTCACCGCGATGGCGAACGATCCGAACTCGCGCTTCCAGACCGGCCAAGAGCTGATCGAAGCGCTCGACGCATTCGCCGTGCGCGCGAAGCTCACGGGCTCGAACACGGCGATGGGTCGGTTCATGACCCAGCTGTTCGGCGCCAAGAAGGAGCCGTGGGTCAGCAGCGAACAAGGCGGCGATCGCACCGAGATTAGCGACGCTGGCGGAGTCAGCGATCCCGACAACGAGAAGACCGCGATCGTCGATCCGAATCGCGAGATTCCGCGCGAAGCGATGCGCGAAGACACGCTTCCGCCGGCGCTCCGCAATCCGGCGCCCCGCACGCAGCCGATGCCGACGGCGCAAGCGGGCATGATCCAGCCGCGCAGCAACACGACAGCTACGCAGCCAGCGATCGCTGACAACGGCGCACCAACGGCTCCGATGCGCGCGACGCCAGCGCCCGGTGACATGGACCAGGCCGCGTGGCAGGCCAATGACTCGACGCACGCGCAGCGCCAAAACGCGCGCAATCTCGTGCCGCCGCATCAACACGCGCCGCACATGCAGCAGCAGCAATATCCGTCCGGTCCGCAGCAAGTGCCGTACGGGCAGCAGATGACCGGTCCGCAGCAGGCGCTGCCGTATGCGCCTCAGACGTCGGGACAACAGCCGTTCATCCCCAACCAGGACATCAGCGAGGTCGGCGCGCAGCCGCTCGTCGACGAGAAGCTCGGCTGGTCCACCAATGTCGCGAATCGCCTCCAGCCCGGTCAGGGCTCGGGCGCGCGCCTCGACAGCGAGATGGCGGACTACAAGATCCGCTCGAACAAGGGCTGGATCTGGCTCGCGATCTTCCTTCTCCTGGGTACGGCCGGTGCTATCGCGGCCATCGTGCTGAATTAAGCCGCTTACTGGGGGCTGAGAAAGCCACTCCACGGGTGACGACGCTCGTGGCAATGTCGGGTCATGGCGACCGCGACGAGCACCCGTACTTCCGAGCGTTTGACGAGCTTCAACCCCGCGACCGGCGAGGCGATCGGCAGCGTGCCGATCATGACCGCCGACGAGGTCGACGCTGCCGTCGCGCGCGCACGTGTTGCCTCGCAGCGCTGGGGCGCACTCACTTTTGCCGCGCGCGCCGAGGAGCTCACCGCGTTCCGCAAGGCGCTCGCCGCTCACTCCACCGAGCTCGCCGAGCTCATGCACAAAGAGAACGGTAAGCCGCTCGCGGAAGGCTACGGCGAAGTTCTCAACTCGCTCTCGCACCTCAAGCACGCCGTCGAGCGCGCGGAGCACGCTCTCGCTCCCAAGAAGGTCAGCTCCGGTGTCCTCGCGAACTTCCGCTCGACGATCAGCTATCACGCGCTCGGCGTCATCGGCGTCATCGGCCCGTGGAACTACCCGATGTTCACGCCGATGGGCTCCATCTCGTACGCACTCGCCGCAGGCAACGCGTGCGTGTGGAAGCCGTCCGAGCTCACGCCGCTCATCGCGGTGAAGATCGCCGAGATCGCCCGCGCGACGTTCGCCCTGCCCGACCTTCTCCAGGTCGTGACCGGCGCGGGCGCGACGGGTGCTGCACTCGCAAAGGCCGCCGTCGACAAGATCGCGTTCACCGGCTCTGCCGCCACCGGCAAGCGCGTGATGATGGCCGCATCCGAGCGCCTCACGCCCGTGCTCCTCGAGCTCGGCGGTAAGGATCCGATGATCGTCGCCGACGACGCGGACATCGCGAAGGCCGCCGAAGCGTGCGTGTTCGGCGCGCTCACCAACGCCGGTCAGGCGTGCGTCTCCATCGAGCGCGTCTACGTCTCCGACAAGGTCCATGACCGGTTCGTCGATGAAGTCGTCAAGCAGGTCAGGGAGCTCAAGACCGGCGGCGACGACGGTGACCTCGGCGCGATGACGTCGTCGCAGCAGGTCGAGATCGTGAAGAACCACCTCGAGGACGCGGTCGCCAAGGGTGCCAAGGTCCACACAGGCGGCGTCTCCGCGATCAGCGGCAACTACATCCAACCGACGGTGCTCACGAACGTGAACCACCAGATGAAGATCATGAACGACGAGACGTTCGGTCCCATGATCCCGATCCAGCGCGTCGACTCTCTCGACGAAGCGCTCCAGCTCGCGAACGACACGACGTTCGGTCTCGGCTCCGCCGTCTTCACGTCGTCCAAGACCGCGCGCACGCTCGCGTCGAAGATCAAGTCCGGCATGACGGCCATCAACTCCGTCATGGCGTTCTCCGGGATCCCGAACCTTCCATTCGGCGGTGTCGGCGACTCCGGCTTCGGCCGCATCCACGGCGACGAGGGCCTCCGCGAGTTCACGCGCGTGAAGGCGACCGCCGAGCAGTCGTTCTCGCTGCCGATGAACATGCTGTCGTTCAAGCAGCCGAAGGATCAGGCGACCAAGCTCAAGGGCATGATCGATACGCTGTTCGGCGAGGGCATCGTCGCGAAGGCGACCGACGCCTGGCGCAAGTTCCGCAGCTAGAGCGCGGCGCGATGTTCGTCAGCGGTTATCTCGCCGGCTGGGGCACGCTCGGCCCGACGATCATCTAGTCCGAGCGACGGCCGAGTGCCGTGACGCTTGCGATCAACATCATGCAGCCGAAGCCAGCAATGAGATGACTGGTCCAGTACGTCGACTTCCCAGCTGTCTTGGCCGCGAACGCGAAGTAGTCGTCCAGGACCATGTTCGCGGCGATGAACGCCACGCCGAGCAGCGCGAGCCCGATCCGGTAGTCGATTTTCGGGACCAGCTTCGCGATCAGACCACCTACCAGGCACCCGATGCCGATCCCGATGGGCCAATACGTCGTCCAGTACTGCCCATTGACCCACGAACCCTCACGCGACATCTCGTTGGCGACAAGGTTGAGTCCAATGATCAGGGCGCCGGCGATCACGTAGACAAGCCACAGCGAGAGCGGCTTACGTTTCGCCATTCTCTTCTCGATGTCTTGGAACGCCATGCGAGAGGCTCGACCACCCACGCTGTGTTGTCAATCGAGCGTTTGACACACGCCTTACACCCGCACGCCGGAAGCACCTTATGCTCGACGAATGACGCAGCTCGATCTTCGCGCCGCGGCCCTCGCGCACTCTCTCGTCGTTCCGCCGCCTGCGATCCTGCAGCGCGCGGTGATCGCGACGTGGCACGGCCGGATGATCCAAGAGCACGGCTCGTCCCACGTGTTCGACGGCCTGGCCGCGCAACTCGCGGCGATCGGCGATCACACGGATGCTGACGAATGCCGCGCGTTCGCCGCCGAGGAACGAGCCCACGGAGCAATGTGCGGTGCCGTCGTGGAAGCGGCTGGCGGCAGCGCCGTCGCGACGATCGCGGCACCCCGCCCCGTACCAGCGCACGCGGACACCACGCCCCGTGCCGCTGTGCTCCGCAATATCATCTCCGTCGCCTGTCTCAGCGAGACAGTCGCGGTCGCGCTGATCGGAGCGGAGAGGCTCGAGATGCCGGATGGCCCGCTGCGCGACTTGCTCACGCGCATCTGGTCCGACGAGGTCGGCCACGCGCGCTTCGGGTGGCGGTACGTCGAGCGCGTTCTCCCGGAGCTGACTGCCGACGAGCGCGCGGCCGTGGAGCGCTATCTCCCCGTCGCGCTTGCAGCGCTCGAGACGCACGAGCTCGCGCACTTACCGATCAACGCGCATTGGCCGGAGGACGGCGCCACGTTCGGACTGTGCGATGGCAGCGACGCACGCGAGCTGTTCTACGACACGGTCACCGACGTCATCCTTCCTCAGCTCGAAGCGCTCGGCCTGGCCGCTGCGCATGCATGGCAATCAACCAGGAGCGTTCCATGAAACTCGAAACACGTCGCGCTGCCCTCCGGATGGCCGCCAAGGTCGCGCTCGTCGCGACGACAGCCAGCTGCTCGGGCGCGCCTCCACGCGTCGAGCCCTCGGTGCAGCCCACCGCGACCGAGGCCGCTGCGAAGGACACGCCAGAGACATGCACCGCGTATCTCGACACGCTCGCGATGACCGACCTGGGCCAACCGCTTCCGGAGAGCGATCCGCTGCACGGACGCAACAATGTCTACGGCGCGTTCGTCGATGTCGCGGCTCGCTCGGCTCCGCGCACGCAGGATTGCTGCAGTGGCGAGCTCGACTCAGACCGCGGCCAGTCCAAGCACCGCTGGGCGTGCTGCAGCGCTCTCCCCGCGGAGCGCCAGACGATCGCGTGCAGTCCCTGGGGACCGCCGGTGCCGCCGGAGATGCCGGCGCACCTGATCGCGTGAGTTCGTGTCATTCAGACACCCAGTGCTACAGTTCAAGCAATGTGGAGCGTGAACGGAAGCACGATCGAGCTCGTCACTGGCGATATCACCAAGCTCGCGGTCGATACGATCGTGAACGCCGCGAACTCGGCGCTGTCGGGCGGCGGAGGTGTTGACGGAGCCATCCATCGCGCAGCGGGCCCCGAGCTCCTCGCCGAGTGCCGCACGCTCGGTCGCTGCCCGACGGGTGACGCGAGGATCACCAAGGGCTATCGCCTCCACGCTCGTCATGTCATCCACGCCGTCGGCCCCGTGTGGCAAGGCGGTGGCTCCGACGAACGGGCGCTACTCGCGTCGGTCTATCGGAACTGCATGCGTCTCGCCGTGGAGGCCGGCGTCTCGTCGATCGCGTTTCCATCGATCTCGACAGGCGTATATCGCTTCCCGATCAAGCCCGCCGCATCGATCGCCGTGCGCGAGGTCGTCGCATCACTCGCGGCTGGCGCCACGGGGACGATCAAGCGCGTCGTGTTCTGCGCGTTCTCCGACGACGACAGCACCGTCTATCGCGCCACCCTCGACGCCGAGCTACCTCCTGGCGTTTAACCAGTGCGCCCTTGTTTGGCGAGCCGGCGCTTCGTTGCAGCGTTCAACCCGTGCCCTGGACGCTCGTAGACGCTGATCAGCCCGTGGCGACGCCAACCTTCGCGCAGCAACCACGTGCGAGCTTCCCAAACCACCAGTGGCTCGTAGTCGCGAGGAATCGACCACTGCTGTCGGTCGAAGTCCTTCCACCCGTCGAACTTCAGCGCCGACGAGAACTTGTCGATCAGCTTGTACGTGCCCTCGCCGCGGTCGAGGCGGTGACGGCGCCAGTTGTTCAAGACATACGACAGCGCGTTGCGTGCCTGCCGCGGCGACGTGATGACCTCGTTGAAGTAGCGCTCCGCGAAGACAGTGCCCTTGCGGAGCGTGCCGACGCTGCCACCGCGCTCCCAGATGGCGCGATTGATCCACTTGGCGGCGGAGATCTTGAAGCCCTGGATGCCGCGCGAGAGCGCCGTCTTTCCGTCAGCCTCGATGATGAGGTGGAGATGTGAATCCTGGATCGACATGTGGACGATCCGCATGTCCTCGCGGCGCCCCGTGGTGACCAGCGCCTTTCGCAGCGCGCGGTAGAGGTCCATCTTGCGGAAGCCGTCGACGGTCTTAACGACACTGTCGAGGAACTTGATCGAGACGTGCACCGGCTGGCTTGCGCGGAACGCGGGGCGACGGCGGTGAGGGGTTTTGCGACGACCGTTCTTGGGCGGACGCCCCGCGCCCTTGCGCTTGCCACCGCGCGGATCGCGGATCGTGGTACCGGCGAGATTCAGCAGGGACTGCTGGATGTGAATCTTGCGGTACCGGCCCATCGATTGCTCATGGCACGGAGATTTTGATTTGGGCACATTTACTTTCATTCCAACATTCCCCGGCGGATTCTGACTCCGGTTAGATCCGTCGTTAGGCCGTTGGCCCGTAGGGCGTCGCCGCGACCCGTCGTTTCAAACGGTGGCGGTTGTGCGAGGCCGCGCTACTCCGCGGCGGACGCGATGACCACCGCCGCACGATCGAACCGTCGGGCGTTCGAGCTTTCCGCAGTTCAGATCCCATCCCTGGGAGTCACGGGCTGTGCTCGCTACACGGCGCATCGGCTCGCGGAGGACCGCTGCGCAGCTGCGCTGCCGTGGTCGCGTGCGTTCGCGATCCTGCGAGTCTTGGTGAACTAAGAGGCAGAAGTTTTTTGGAACCGAGACGGATCTCGGCGACCGAGCTCAGGGCGAGGGTTAGCCCTCGACGCGACCCGTCGTTTCAAACGGTCGCGGTTGTACCAGGCCGCGCTACTTCGCGGCCGACGCGAATGACCACGGCAGCAAGAGCTCGCCGCGATCAGCCGCGATGATCGCAGCGTGCAGGTACGCAGCCGGATCGATATCGTGGAGTTTGCAGGTCTCGAGGATCGTGTAGAGCCGCGACGCGACCTCGGTGCCGCTGCGCGACTTGGAGCCGTAGTGATTCTTGGGCCCGACGACGGGACCGAGGATCGAGCGCTCGGAGGCGTTGTTGTCGAGCGGGATGCGCGCACCGTCGAGCTGCTCCCAGATGCCGATCAGCGACGAGCCCGAGCCCGTCGTGCATCTTCCAGCCCTGCGCCGTGATCGCGGCGGGCGATTCGATCGAGAAGATGCGCACGGCGGGTACCGGGACCGCAGCCCCCGTCCTCGGGTTGCGCCCGACATAGCCGTCCAGCACGCGCGTCGCGACGACGCCGACTCCATCGATCGCCACGCTACCTCGCTCGCGCAGGGCGGTGACGACGGCCGCATCGGGCGCGTTCATCAGAGGCGCTTGCCGTCGGCGCCCCAGCGATAGAAGCCCTCGCCGGACTTCTTGCCAAGCTTGCCGGCCGCGACCTTCTCCTCGAGGATCTTGGGCGGAGTGAACGACGGGCCGATCGCGGTGGTCAGGTACTGCGCGATGCCAAGGCGCACGTCGAGACCAACGAGGTCGGTGAGCTCGAGCGGGCCCATCGGGTGGCCGTAACCGAGCTTCATCGCCGTGTCGATGTCGGCGGCGGAGGCGACGCCCGACTCGAACATGCGCATCGCTTCGAGGCCGATGACGAGGCCCAGGCGCGACGACGCAAAGCCCGGCGAGTCGGTGACGGTGATCGGCGTCTTGCCCATGCGCTCGCCGAGCGCGACGGCCGCGGCGACGTAGGCCGGGTTCGCGGTCGGATGCTGGACCACCTCGAGCAACTTCATCACGTGCACGGGGTTGAAGAAGTGCATACCGACGAGCCTCGACGGATCCTTCAACGCCTTGGCGATGTCGGCGATGGGGAGCGACGACGTGTTTGTCGCGAGGAGCGCGTGGGCCGGCGCCGCTGCGTCGATGGCGGTGAAGACGGAGCGCTTGAGCTCGATCTTCTCCGGGATCGCTTCGATCACGCAGTCAGTGCCCGCGCAGGCGGCGGCGAGATCGTCGACGGCACGCAGGCGCGAGAGGGCCGCGTCGCGGTCGGCGGCCGAGACCTTGCCCAGCTCGACGCCCTTGGCGAGGTTCTTGGCGACCTTGTCGACGCCGGCTTGGGCCGCGCCCGCGATGGCGTCGAAGAGGGCAACGGTGGCTCCCATGGTGGCGGCGACGTGCGCGATGCCGTGGCCCATGGTGCCGGCACCGATGACAGTGATCGTGCGGATGTCTGCTGCGTTCACGCGCGCACGGTAGCACTGGTATGGTGCGCGGGATGACCGCCGTCGATGCCGAGCGCCTGCAGCGCGACCTCGAGGCGATCGTGGGTCCGCGCCGCGTGTCGTTCCGCCAGGTGGACCTGGACACGTACTCGCGCGACATGTGGCCGCGGCTGTTGTTGCGCTATCGCGAGGACGGCCCGAACAACGGACTGCAGCGGCCGCACGCGGTGGTGTGGCCCGAGCATGTGCGCGAGGTCGTCGCCGTCGTGAAGCTGGCCCGCAGCATGGGACTTCCGATCGTGCCGTACGGCGGCGGGTCGGGCGTGTGCGGCGGTGCGGTGCCCGTGCTCGGCGGCATCACCATCGACATGAAGCGCATGCAGCAGCTGCGCAGCGTGCACAGCGACGAGCTGATCTGCGACGTGGATGCGGGCCTCAACGGGGAGCGATTCGAGCGCGAGCTCGCGCGTCGCGGCTACACGTTCGGGCACTTCCCGAGCAGCATCTATTGCTCGACGGTGGGCGGCTGGTTGGCAACGCGCGCAGCGGGGCAGCTCTCGACCAAGTACGGCAAGGTCGAGGACCGCGTCGCCGGACTCACCGTGGTGACCGGGCGCGGCGAGGTGATCGAGACGGACGGTCCTAATCGCGCGTTGCGCGGTCCCAACTGGACGCAGCTGATCGTCGGTAGCGAGGGCACGCTCGGCATCATCACGAGTGCGCGGTTGCGCGTTGCGCCGGCGCCGCAGCTGCGCGTGTTTCGCGGGTATGAGGTCGACAGTGTCGCGGCGGGCGTCGAGGCGATCCGTCGGATGCTGCAGAAGGGTCTGCGACCCGCGGTGATCCGCCTCTACGACGAGATGGACACGCTGATCAATTCCTTCTCGCACCACGACCCGACGGTGATCGAACCGCCGCCGATCGGCCCGGTGCCGCCCATCGCGACCGGCGCCCTGCCCGCGTGGCCTACGCCGTCGCCAAAAGAGGACGAGAGTACGTTCCAGCGGCTGATCGCGTTCGCGAAGGGACGCACGAGCAGGAAAGTCGCGATGAACGCGGCGCTCGGAAAGTCACCGCTCGTGAACAAGGTGTTCGGCGCGGTCGCGGAGAAGATCGCACGGCGCGGGTGCCGGATGGTGATCGGCCTCGAGGGTGCGCGCATTCGCACCGAGATCGAAGCCGCGCTCTGCTTTCACGAGCTCGAGACCGCCGGCGCGCGCGACATGGGCGAGGACCCGGGCTGGGCGTGGTTCAAGCACCGCTATCACGTGTCGTATCGGATGAGCCCGATGTTCCGCGACGGCGCGTTCGTCGACACGATGGAAGTCGCGTCGAGCTGGGAGCGCCTCGGCGACATGTATCACTCGGTGCGCGAAGCGATCGGCAAGCATGCGGTGGTGATGGCGCACTTCAGCCACGCGTACGCGGACGGTTGCTCGATCTACTTCACGTTCGCCGGGACGGCGCCTGATGCGCGGCAGGCGGAGCGCGTGTACGACGCGATCTGGCGCGACGGTATGGATGCGACCACGCGCGTCGGCGGCACGATCAGCCATCACCACGGCGTCGGCTTGCTGAAGGCGCCGTACATGACCGGCGAGCACCGCGAGGCGATGGCGATCTTCGAAGCGGCCAAGACGGCGCTCGATCCCGACGGTGTCATGAACCCCGGCAAGATGGGCCTGCGTCCACGGGGAGCGAACGCACGATGACGCTCGTCAGAGAACTGGTGCTCGCGGTGGGCTACGAGCACGTCGAGGAGCTCGATCAGAATCACTATCGCGTGACGCCCGGCTCCGCCGCGGAGGTCGCCGAGGTCATCCGACGCGCGGGACAGTTCAAGGCAGCCGTGCATCCGATCGGTGCAGGTGGACGACCACTGCGCTCGACGGAGCCGGAGCGCCCGCGCGTGTTCCTCGCGACCAAGCGCCTCGATCAGATCCTCCAGCTCGACGAAACCTCGCTCCTCGTGCACGCGCAGGCTGGCATCACGGGTCTCGAGCTCGAGAGAATTCTCTCGCTGCGCGGCCTCTCGATCGGCGACTACCCGCCCGTTGTTCTCACCAGCTCGCTCGGCGGCATCATCGCGGTGCGTACGCCCGGCAAATCGAGCGCGCGGCACGGCTTCTTCGAAGAAGCGGTCGCCGGTGTCTCCGCGGTGCTCGCCGACGGACGCACCGTCCACACGCGCGTCGCGCCGCGCCGATCGACGGGCCCCGATCTCGCTCGCGCGCTGTGCGGTAGCGAAGGAACGATCGGCTTCATCACGAGCGTCGTCCTGCGCTTGCACAACAAGCCCGAAGCGCGCCTCGTCGCCGCGTATCGCTTGCCGACAATGGAGGCCGCCGTGTCGGCCGTGTATCTCGCGCTCCGCGAGGAAGCAGCGCCGTCGGGCATGCGCATCTATGACGCGGACGAAGCGCGCTTGCACTTCGATGGTCTCCAGCTCCCCGTAGGCAACGTGCTGCTTTGCGCGGGAACGGCGGGGCCGACCGATCTCGCCGCGTGTGATCGCGATCTGCTCACGAGCGCCGTGATCGCCGAGGGCGGCACGACGGCCGACGAGTCGCTCGCCGATCTCTGGTGGCGACGGCTGCACGCGGGCGAGCCGACACCCGGTCCGTCGCCGTCGCTGCAGGTGATGGCCACGCCGTCCAAGTTGCGCGCGGTCTATCGCGCGGTGGAAGCATCAGCAAGGACCCACGGTGCGGTGTTCCGTGCCCACATCTCGCGCTTCGATGCGGACGGCGCCGTCGAGTTCTTCACGTTCGAGCCCCCGACCAACGAGTTGATCACCGCTGCAGAGCAAGCGGCCGAGCGCGCGGGAGGTTGGTTGCTCGGTTCGCGCGCAGCGAAGCTCGATCCCTATCTGCGCGCGCTGCGTGCTGCCGTCGATCCAAATCAGATCATGAATCCCGGCACGCTCGGGTGACAGGATCGGGGCGAAATGCCCTGCGAAATATGTCCGCATCGCGCCTCCGCGATTGCCTAGACAACTGCCGCATGCGGAATCTCGACACTGCCGCGACACCGACGGTGACGCAGTGTCCCGAGTGCGTTAGCGTGAGCACCGGGAGGCTACAGAAATGGTGTTGCGTTTTTCTTCGCTGGTAGCGGCAATCGCCGCAGTTGGTGCTCTGTCCGTCGTGGCGAGCGCGGAAGACTTCTCCGAGATCATGGCGAAGAAGGTGGAGGATCCGGATCCCGGTGTCCAAGCCGCCAAAGCGCAAGCGCCGTCGTGGTGCAAGAGCGTCAAGGACGCGACCGCGCACGGACGGTCGGCGGGCGCGCTGAGCCGCACGATCGACTCGGGCATGGGCGACTTCAACAACATGGTCGCTGCCGCGCAAATGGTCTGCCTGTGGCCGACCGATCCGGGTGCTGCGCACGCGACCCAGATCATCCTGCAGCACTGGATGAACTGGACCGGCGAAACGCAGGCCCAAGCGATCGAGTCTCTCACGCTCCGCGTGAACGAGGACAAGTTCAAGGCCGACGGAGACAAGCTCTGCACGTCGCTCAAGACCGACGATGAAGTCGACGGTGAAGAGAAGGAGTTCAAGCTCGCAGAGCTCGCGCTCATCGGTTGCCGCTATGGACACACCGATTCGCCGCTCTGGCTCGGCAACAACACGGGCGTCGACAAGGACCTGTTCCCGTTCCTCGACCTGAGCGCGACGGAGCCGAGCGAGCTCGTCCGGCTTGCGTGGATCCTGACGTCGCAGAAGTACATCTTCAGCAGCGACCGGAACTACTTCGACCAGCAGCTCGTCTCGTACGTCGTGATGCAGCTCGACTTCAAGGCGATCAGCGACGCGGGGCTGACGAAGGCGCTCTCCGTCGCGCCGTACAAGGACAACTCGTACGCGCGCGCGGTCGGCATCGAGTCCGAAGCGATGGCGCACCTCGCGGGTACGCTGATCCAGAAGGAAGTCGACACGCGCGCAGCGAAGGATCCCGATTGGAAGACGCTGCTCGTCACCGCACCGGCCAAGGGCATCAAGGACTGGACGGACATGGCAGTGAAGTACAAGGACCAGATCGCTCACTCGAATGACTTCGAGAAGAAGTGGTACGGCCCGTCCAAGAAGGCGTACGCCGGATGCTGGAAGCAGCTCCACGACGACTTCTTGACCGTGCTCAAGGACCAGAAGCACACGACGGACAACGAGGTGATGGACTCGCTCCAGAACCCCATCGTCAGCCTACTGTTCGGTCGCCTCGTCGCATGCGCGTCATCCGATAAGGACTACGCGTACGTGGAAGCGCTCTACAAGGTCGGCGCCGATGTTCGCCCGGCCCGTGGAGCACGTGCAGCTGCGTACTACGCCGCCGTCGAAGCGTTCGGTCCGATCAAGGCGGATCGCGAGAAGTTCCCCGTCGAGAAGCAGGACCTCTCGAATGCGCTCAGGCTCGGGAACGATCTGATCTCCGGCGCGTACCGCTCCAAGAGCGAGTCCAAGTACGACTCGATGGGCTGGGTGGGCGACGACGGCTCGGGCACGGTCAAGTCGACCAAGAAGATCAAAGAGGGTCTCGAGGTCACGTTCGTGCAGACGAAGCAGCAGTTCATGGGCCGCTCGTGCACGCCGACGAACCGGATCATCCAGTTCCGCATCGACGGTTCGCCGATGTACTACGAGAACTGCCACGACACCGGCCTCCAGTGGGAGAACACCACGCCGGCGCCGATCGTGGTTCCGGATCCCGAGTGGGAAACCGGCATCAAGGCCGGTGCAGTTGTCGCGTTCCGTTCGACGCGCGACACGGTCAAGCTCGGCGGCGACAAGCACGAGCGCTACGGACTCCCGACGACCGTCTACAGCGACAAGAGCAAGAAGAAGCTCCTCGCGTGGATGGGCTTCGCGATGCCGTGAGCTGAACGCCAGGCGGAAGCTCACGCCGTGATCGTGAAGGCCGGGACGCTGCGGGTGACGCAGTGTCCCGGTTTTGCGTTAGCGTCCCTGCCGGGAGGCTACATGAGCATGCGTTTTGGTTCGCTGGTGGCAGCGATTGTCGCGACTGCCGCGCTGCCCGCCGTGGCGAGCGCGGAGGACTTCACCGAGATCATGGCGAAGAAGGTCGAGGATCCATTCATGGGTCTCGTCCAGACGGCGACCGCGGTCGCACCGACGTGGTGCAAGAACGTGAAGGACGCGACCGCACACGGTAGGTCCGCGGGCGCGCTGAGCCGCACCATCGACGCAGGCAGCGGTGAGTACCGCCAGCTGATCTCGGCCGCGCAGATGACGTGTCTGTGGCCGAGCGATCCGGCGATCAAGCACGCCGTGCAGATCATCCTGCAGCACTGGATGAACTGGACCGGCGAGACGCAGGCTCAAGCCATCGAGTCCATCACGCTCCGCGTGAACGAAGAGAAGTTCGACGCCGATCAAAAGAAGCTCTGTAACGAGCTCAAGATCGACGACGAGACCGAGGGCGAGGAGAAGCAGTTCAACCGCGCCGAGCGCGTGCTCATGGGCTGCGGTCTGTCTCCCGGCAACCCGCAATGGATCGAGCACAGCACCACCGACATCGAGCTCTTCGCGTTCCTCGACATGAGCGAGACCGAACCGAGCGAGCTCGTGCGCCTCGCGAATATCCTGTCGTCGCAGCGCTACATCTTCAACGAGGACCGCACGTACTTCGACACGTGGTTCTCGTCGTACGTCATCAACTACATCGACCTGCGGGCGCTCAGCGATGCTGGCCTGCAGAAGTCGCTCTCCGTCGCGCCGTACAAGGACAACACGTACGCGCGCGCTGTCGGCCTCGAGTCCGAGGCGATGGGCCGCCTCGCCGCCGTCGCGATCCAGAAGGAAGTCGACGCACACGCCGCGAAGGATCCCGACTGGAAGAACTTCCTCGTCACCGCGCCGCAAGCAGCGGTCAAGGGGTGGACCGACCAGGCCGTGAAGTACAAGGACCAGCTCGCGCGCTCCAACGCGTTCGAGCACAAGTTCTGGGGCCCGTCGAAGAAGGCGTACGCCGGTTGCTGGAAGGACCTCAAGAAAGACTTCCTGAGCGTCCTCAAGGATCAGAAGCACGGCAACGAGCAGGAGCTCAAGGAGTCGCTCAACAACCCGATCGTCGCGCTCCTGTTCACGCGCCTCATCGGCTGCGCGTCCGTCGATCAGGATCCGATGTACGCCGAGCGTCTCTACCGTCTCGAGGAGGATGGCATCCGCGCTGCTCGCGGCGCGCGCACGGCCGCGTACTACGGCGCGGTCGAAGCGTGGAGCCAGATCCACGCCGACCGCGAGAAGTTCCCGGTCAGCGACCAGGACATGCGGAACATGATCCACATGGACAAAGGCATCGTTCACCGCAGCTTCGAACAGAACAGCGGTCGCAAGGGCACCATCGACGGCGGAGGCACGTTCGTCGGTGACTCCGGCGAGGGCACGATCGCGTCGGTGAAGAAGCGCAAGGAGGGCCTCGAGATCAACTTCGTGAAGACCAAGCAGCAGTTCATGGGGCGCTCGTGCACTCCGACGAACCGCATCATCCAGTGGCGCACCGACGGCAGCCCCATGTACTACGAGAACTGCCACGACACGGGCCTCTACTTTGCGAACACCACGCCCGAGTCGCTCGCGATTCCCGTCGACGAATGGCAGGAAGGCATCAAGGTCGGCCAGGTCATGAAGTTCGACGCGACGCCGAAGTATCAGAACCCGATCCGCCTCGGGCTACCGACGGCCGTCTACGGCGACAAGAACAAGAAGAAGCTCGTGATGTGGCAGGGCTTCGCGATGCCCTGAGCTGAACGCTCAGCCGGCGTTCTGATCTTGTTTCATATCCGCGACGAGCTTGCGCATGAACAGCTCGATGTTGCGGCGCAGCGCCTGATCCTCGCAAACGGGCAGCGCGCGGCGCCACGTCTCGACGGCGCGTGCATGGAGTCCCTGCCGGAAGTAGAGGTACGCGAGGCGCGTGAGCGCCGGGAAGTACTGCGGCTGGAGATCGACGACGGATTCGTACTCGTCGACAGCCTCCGCCCAGCGCGACGCCCGCTGCAGCATGTTCGCGAGCATGAAGTGAAGCTTCGGACTCGACGGATCCTCCACGAGCGCACCGCGCAGCTTCGTGATCGCGCCCTCGCTATCGCCCGCGCGGTGGCGAGTGAGTGCATCGGCGAGGACAGCTTCGTGATCGTGCTGCTCGTGCGCCAGATCGCGCAGCAAGCGATGCAAGCGGCGCGGGTCGAGCGGCTTCTCGAGATACCCGTCTGCGCCGTGCTGCTGGAGCACCGCATCGGCCACTTGCCCGGAGTCGACGACGCTCGTCGTGACTACGACCTTGCAGCGTGACAAGCGCTTGCTCCGCTTGATCGCGCGACACATGCGCAGACCGTCGAGCTCGGGGGTCGCGACGTCCGCGAAGACGACGTCGAAGAACTGCTGGCTCAGCATGTCGACGGCCTGCGAGCCCGCCGCTACCGCTTGGCACTCGTAGCCCAGGCGCTCGAGCTCCGACACGAGCTGAATGCGGCCCGGCGGATCGGGATCGACGATCAACGCGCGTACGCGACCGCTGCCGCCCATCGTGTCGGCCTCGCCGCCGCGATCGATCTCCTCGGCGATCACCATCGTCTTCTCCTCGACGATCTGCGAGTCCGCGGTGGTCGTGGTGATCGTGTTTACCTGCCACTCGCCCGACACGGACGGTGGAATCTCCTCGCTCGGGAGGTCCTCGTTGCGGTCGATATTGCGCGCGGCTTCCTCGGCGAGCGCGCGCTGGGCCTGACGATGCTCGTCATCACCGCTGCCATCCGCCGCGACCACAGCGAGATATGCGCCGGCGCGCTTCGCCTCCGGCCCGACGAGATACTGCTCGCCCTCCTTGTAGCGTTGGAACGCGATGCGGATCGTGCGCGCGAGCGTGGTGTCGAGCGCGATGCGCAGCTCGACCTCCTTGCCGCGTCCCGCACCCAGATCGCGTGCAGGAACGATCGCATCCTCGGGACGCGCGGCCGCGATGACGATCGTGTGCGCGTCCTCGTAGACGATGATCGCGGAGAAGATGCGCGCCCAGTCGAGCGTCACGTTCTCCAGAACGTCGAGCTGGATCACGGACTCGTCGAGTACGACGGCCGGCCAACCTGTCTGCATCGACAGCGCCATCGCGAGCTGCCGCTCGCTCGCGTAGCCGAGGGCATACAATTCGGAGGCGACGGGATGCCGTCCACTCTGGCGAGCGAGTGCATCGTTGAGCGCGGAGCTATCGATGACTCCCTGCTGGATGAGCAGCTGTCCGATCGATCCGCGCACTCGACGAAAAGCGTATCAGGCCCACTGGAAAGGCACACGCCCCCCTTCCGTCAAGTACCTGAAATGTCATCGCCCGACCGGCTAGTCGACCCGCCGCGTCAGTTTTCATGTGGCGATCGGGCATAGCGTTGATAGAATTCGCCCGCCCTACTGAACTGGGCTTTGTCGTGTGGTTGCCCTGTGACAGGGTGGCGCAGCGCGACCGCCCAACATGTCGACTTCGCTTCTACAGCGAAGTGGCATCGCCATTGCTGAAACGGAGCCTCGCAGTGAACAACGACTTCAAGATCGGTGAAAAGGCCGTCTATCCCGCCCACGGCGTAGCCGAGGTGATCGGGATCGAGAAGAAGGAGATCAACACGACGGTGTGCTCCTTCTACGTGCTCAAGGTGCTGGCGACCGGCATGCAGATCCTCGTCCCCAAGGAGAAGGCGGACCAGGTCGGGCTGCGCCCCGTGGCGACCTCCTCCGAGATCGAAGAAGTGTTCGACATCCTTCGCGAGAAGGACGTCCACATCGATAAGCAGACCTGGAACCGCCGCTATCGCGGGTTCATGGAAAAGATCAAGACGGGCTCCCTGTTCGACGTCGCCGAGGTCTATCGCGACCTGTACCGCCTCAAGTCGAGCAAGGTTCTCTCCTTCGGCGAGCGCAAGATGCTCGATAACGCGAAGCAGCTCATCGTGAAGGAGCTCGCCGTCGCCAAGAAGTGGGCAGAGGACAAGGTCGAGCAGGAGCTGGAGAAGGCCTGCGCGTAGCTTCCTTCGCTTGAGTTTCGTCGGAGCCCCGTGCTAACGCGTCCGACCAGAATGCAGATTCACGTAGCTAAAGCCGAGATCTGGAACCTCCCGGTCGACGCCATCGTCAACCCGGCCAACTCGCTCGGCATCATGGGCGGCGGTATCGGTGGGTCGCTGCGGCGGCAAGGTGGCGACGTGATCCAGCAGGCCGCGATGCAGGCCGCACCGATCGCCGTCGGCGCCGCGCTCGTGACCACCGCGGGTCAGCTTCCCGCAAAGAACGTCATCCACGTTCCGACGATGGAAGAGCCGGGCATGACGATCGGCGCCGAGAACGTTCGCCGCGCCGCTCGCGCCGCGCTGATCGCGAGCGATCGCAACGGGTTCAAGGTCATCGCGATCCCGGGCATCGGGACCGACCTCGGCGGCGTGCCCGTCGAGGAGGCCGCCCGCGCGATCGTCGAGGAGATTCGCGCGCACCGCCGCCCGAACCCCGAGACCATCTACCTCGTCGATACGAACGAGATGATGATCCAGGCGCTCGAAGAAGCCCTGCGCAACGCCCAAGCGAACCTCTGAGCGCGACTCGGTTCGCCCTGCCCACGTCCGGAGCCGGCATGAAGGGTGAAGCTCGCTGCCAAGCGTGTCGTCAGATCTTCCCGCTCGACGCTCTGTCGATCACGGCCTACGGCTACGACTGCGAGGGATGCACCCGCAAGGCGGCCCTCGACGGTGGACCAAAGGGTGACCTCGACAACGTGAAGGTCGGTCGCGGCCGGTGGTGGATCATGCCCATCGTCATCGCCGCTGGCGGAGCGTTCACGTTCATGTTCCCGGAGTACGTCATCGTCGCGATCGCGGTCGTCGCGTTCGTCGGGATGCTCGCGTTTCGCGCCCACATCCGCGGCTTGTTTTAGCGCCCAGCTGCGGCAGCTTGCCGCACCTGCTGAAGTCAGCTAAGCGCGCGATCGCCCACGTTAATTGCGGCACCGCGCGTTGACCGAAAAGGTCGCCGCCATATACTGCGCGTGCTTTGCAGCTCCAGGCTTACATGCCAGCTGGTCTGGCCATCGTTT
>DASYDE010000119.1:0-15523 GCA_036499725.1 Kofleriaceae bacterium | reverse complement strand
GACGATCGCAGCAACCGCGACTCCGACGCGATCGAGGTCTACGCGCCGCCACCGTCGTCGGTCGATGCGCCTCCCGGTGTCGCGCCCGAGCGCCCCGGCCAGTACGCGCAGCACAAGAAGGTCAGCCAGCGCATCCCGTCCGACGCGATCGTCAAGGGCGCGCAGGGCGACCGCTCGGGCTCTGTACCGATTCCCGCCGGGCTCGCGCGTCCAGGCCGCCCGTCCCAAGCGCCGCCGCCACCAGGTGGCCAGCAGCGCGCTCTCACGCCCATGCCGGGTGTTCCCACGGCTCGCGCGGCGACCCCTTCGTCGGAGCATCGCGTGCCCGACATGGCGAGCCGCCCCGAGCAGCGCCCGCGCACGCCGACGCCGCCGCGGATCTCCACGTCCGCGGGGCCCGCGCCGAGCCGCACGGCATCGACCGGATCGGGCGGTGTCGTGATGACGCGACCCGCGGTGATCGTCGGTGCGCCCGCCAAGCAGACGGTGCCGCCGCGCGTGCGCAAGGCGCGTGAGGAAGAGGGCCGCGGCTTTGGCCAGGGCCTGATCTCGGAGAAGTCCCTCGACGAAGTGATCCTCGCGTATCTCTCCGAAGATGCCGACGAGAAATGATCCGCTAGCCTGTACGCATGAGCGCTGAAGTAAAGATCTACACGCGTGAGTGGTGTGGCTACTGCACGTCCGCGCTGAGCCTTCTGAAGAAGAAGGGCGTGCAGTTCGAGCAGATCCACACGGACGGCAAGCCCGATCTCCGCAAGTGGCTCGTCGAGCAGACGCGGCAGACGACGGTCCCGCAGATCTTCATCGACGGAAAATCGATCGGCGGCTTCAGCGATATGCGAGCGCTCGACGACGAGGGCAAGCTCGACGCGATGCTCGCCGGTCAGCGCGACTCGGCGTAGAGCCGCAGCGCGAACTGTCCCGCGGGCGCTGCGCGCCATGTCTCGAGCTGCGTGCGCGTCGCGTCGGGGAAGAAGTCCGTCGACGGCAGCGCGGCGGGAAATTGCGCCGGCAGCAAGATGGGCGACGCGAGCGCGGCGAACGTCAGGTCCGCGATGCTGAAGCGATCGCCGACGAGAAAGCGACGTCCGTCGGCGAGTAGCTCGGCGACGCGCGAGAAGACGCCGTCGATCTTTTCGCGGTCTCGCTCGGTGCGCGCAGCATCGATCTTCAACCCGCGCATCATCATGCGAGTCACGAAGAGGCGCGTCGCGCGAAATACGCGCATCTCCCAGCGCGGAACACCGTGCGCGAGCAGACCCACGAGATCGCGCCGCGGCAGCAACTGGAAGTACATCCAGCGCCGCGTGGCCGGTCCGAACCTCAGATCGAAGTCGTCCTCGAGCTGGAGCGCCTCGGCGCGCTGGGATCCATCTGCGGGCAGCAGCGTCCCCGGCCGATGCGAGTCGGCCCATGCCGCGATCTGCGTCGAGTCGGCGTAGCGCTGCCCGCCCTTGCAGACGAGGAGCGGGACCGTGCGCTGACCACCCGCGCGCTTGAGCGGGAGGTAATGGAACATCGGCAAGTGCCCGTCCTCGGTGAACGGGACGCCGCACGCATCGAGCGCCCAGCGCGCTTTTTCGCAGTAGTGAGAGAACGGAATCGTGACGAGGCGGTTGGAAACCACCTACTCCTCGGGCTCTGGATCGTCGAGCGTCGGATGCTCGGCGAGATACGTCTTCATCCACTCCGCGAGCTTGGGCATCGCGATCTCGAGGCGCTGGCTGCCCTCGCGATCCTTTGCCTGACGCCACGCGAACGCGGCCTCGTCGTGCTCGCCCTTCTTCGCGTAGCACCACGCGCAGAGCAGCAAGAGGTCGCGACCCGCCGTCATCGACAGGCCCTTGCGCATGCGGTCGTAGAGCTCGGCCTCGTCGAGGTCCTTCGCGGGGACGTTGTCCTCGGCGCAGAACAGGTGCATCTGCGCGATCCAGTACGAGAGCTTCAACACCTCGCCGACGGGGACGGGGCCGCGTGCCTCGAGGACGATGCGCGCTTCCTTGGTGCGACCGAGCGCGGTGAGGAGGTTGATCTCCGTGTAGTACGAGAACTGGTGCTGGATGAGGCGCGGCGAGAGCTTCACGCGCGCCTTGCGGACGCGATCGAGGGCGGACTCGCCCTTGCCCTCGAGCGCATCGGCGATCGCGACGCGCAGCTCGGCGAGCGCGCGCACGCGACCGGGAGCCCACCACGACCTCGCGACGGGCTCGGCGAGCGCGCGACCCTCGACGGAATCTCCGTTGGAGAGCGCGACCGATGCTTCGTTGACCTTGTGCACCGCGCGCACCGTGCCGATGAAGCGGCCGCCGAGCGCGAGATAGAACGGGATCAACATCGGGAACGCGGTGGCCGCGAGCGCGACGCCGGCCGCGGTGATGCCACCGAATGCGACGTACGCGACGATCTGGCGGTTGCGCACGCCACGCGGATCCTTCACCTCGCCGTCGCGACCGACGTAGACGAGCTGACCCTTGCCCGCCTTGTCCAGGTCGGGCGCGATCATCGGCCGCAGGAGCGCGGTTCCGGGATCTTTAGGTTTCTCGTCGGCCATTAGGTTCAGCGTTCTCTACGAAGCGTCATCGTGCACGCGCCAATCGGTGCCGTGGGGAGTGTCCAGGAGCTCGACACCCATGGCGGTCAGCTCGTTGCGGATCGCGTCGCTCTTGGTGAAGTCCTTGGCAGCGCGAGCGGCAGCGCGGTCGCTCATCAGCGTCGCGATCTTGCTCGTGTCGATGTTCTTGCGCTTGACGAGGCGTTCGCGGCGACCGGCGAGGTACTCGCGCGGTGGTGCCTGCAGGATGCCGATGGCGGTGCCGACGAAGCGCAGATCGCGAACGAGGCGCGCGATGGACCGACGACGAACGGCCTTGTCGATGCCCTTGCCCTCGGTGACGAGCTTGTTCGCGAGGGTCGCCGCCTCGTGCATCGATGCGATCACGACGGGCGTGTTGAAGTCATCGGCGAGTGCCGCCTTCGCAGCCGGCACGAGCTTCTCGGCATCCGCGACGACCGCGCCTTCACCGCCGTCACCCTGGGCGAGGAACGCGTCGGCCTTCTCGAGCGTGACGTAGAAGTACTCGACGTCGCGATCCGCCCCCTCGAGGCTGTGGAACCGAACGCCGACGGGCGTGCCGGTCGCGTCCTTGAGCTCCTCGACCTCGAAGTCGATCGGCGAGCGGTAGTGGTGCTTGACGCAGAAGAACCGCAGCGCCTCGCCACCGACGGCGGCCGTGATCTCCTCGCAGCCGAAGACGTTGCCGAGCGACTTGCTCATCTTCACGCCGCCGAAGTTGAGGAAGCCGTTGTGCATCCAGTAGCGCGCGAACGAGCTCTCGCCGTACGCCCCTTGTGACTGCGCGATCTCGTTCTCGTGGTGCGGGAAGATGAGGTCCTTGCCGCCGCCGTGAATGTCGAACGTCTCGCCGAGGTGCGAGTGCGTCATCGCGGAGCACTCGATGTGCCAGCCGGGTCGGCCCTTGCCCCACGGCGACTCCCAGAACGGCTCGCCGGGTTTGGCGCCTTTCCACAGCGCGAAGTCGTGGAAGCTGCGCTTCGCCTTGTCGACGAGCTCGCGGTCGGACGCACCTTCGCGCAGCTGATCGAGCGTCTGCCCGCTCAGCTTGCCGTACGGACCGAATGTCTCCGTCGCGTAGTACACGTCGCCGTCGGCGGCGTAGGCCTTGCCCGCATCGACGAGGCGCTTCACGAGATCGATGATCTCGGGGATGTGCGTGGAGACCTTGGGCTCGACCGTGGGCGCACGCACGCCAAAGCGCGCCATGTCGCGGTTGTAGTCATCCGCGTAGCGCGCCGCGAGCGCGACCGATTCCTCACCGCGCGCGTTGGCGGCGTTGATGATCTTGTCCTCGACGTCAGTGATGTTCCGGACGTAACGAACGTCGTAGCCCAAGAATTCGAGCGAGCGCCGGATCGTGTCGAACGAGATCGCCGAATAGGCGTGACCGATGTGCGCCGGTGCGTAGGGCGTCGGTCCACAGACGTACATGCCGACCTTGCCCGGAACGAGCGGCTCGAACGCGACCTTGGTGCGTCGCATGGAGTCGTGCAGGCGCAGGGCCTGGGCTGGTACGTCGGCAGTCACTACCCGAGTTGTATCATCTACTTCCAGCCGAGGCTCTTGGCGCCCGCGACTGTCACGGCGTTCGTCAGCCGACCGAGCCAGGCAGCGGTCTCGGCCGGCGTCGACGGGAGCTCGACCGGCCACGTGACAAGGGTGCTCTGGATGCCTGGCGAGGCGCCGCGCGAGATCGCGAGGACGCGCCGGCCCGAGCGAGAGAGCGCGAGGTTGGTGAACTTTCCCGTGTCTGCGCCGGCGAGCCGCCAGCGCTGCTGCGACGCCGGGTCGAGAAGGTCGAGCGCACCGCGATCGTTGATCGCGATCAAGCCCGTCTCGGGCGACATCGAAGCGCGCGCGGCACCGAGGATCTCGCGAGTGTCCATCACGCTATCGGGGCGCGCGGGATCGACGGAGTAGAGCGTCCCGTCGGCGGCGAACGCGTAGAGGGCGGCAGGGGCGTCCGCCAGGTGCGTGACCACGACAGGAAGAACCGCGTGGTGCGTGATGTCAGCGCCGCCGTCCCAGCGCGAGACTTCGGAGCCGAGCGCCACGAAGACGACGCCGTCGGGGCCGATACGCAAGTTGCTCGTCGGAGACCGCGAGAGCACGACGGTCTGGCCAGCTCCCGGTGTCCGGGTGATCTGGGTGCGCCACAGGGTGTTGTTGCTGAACGTCGCCGCGACCCAGCCCGCGCCTCCGACGGTACCGGGGCTCCACGCGATGCCGGTGAGCTGGGCGGTCGAGCTGCGATCGACGATCGGCGTCCGCGTGTCGCTCTGCGTGTCGTAGAGACTGATCGTGCCGGCGTCCGTCGCGAGGACGAGCTGCGTCTCGCTCACCCATCCCGCGCGATCGACGTCGCCGGGCAGCTCGATGGGCGGCGTGCTCGCATCGGGGCCGAGCACGAGCGCGCGATGTCCCGTCGTGATCGCGGCCGCGCGTTGACCATTCGGAGACGACAGGACGTCCTCGATCGGAGGCAGCTCGTCCAGCTGCTTCGAGACCTGCGTGCGGAGATCGACGCGACTCGGATACCCGCCGTAGCTCGTCGTGAGCACCTGATCGTTACCCACGAAGTACGCCGAATCGACCATGGTCGCGAGCTCCTGCGGCTCGACATCATCGAGGTTCCACTCGAGGAGCCGATCGTCGACGGCGGCGATGACGTACGGCGATGCGGGAGAGGCGCTGACGTGCGAGATCCGGCTGTTCGGCGCAGCGAGAAAATGATCGCCCGCGTCGCGCAGGATCTCGACGACGTCGTCGGAGCCAGCGACGACCGAGCCGTTGCGCGCCTCTTCGAGGCCGTTCGCATGGCCGATCGCTTTGCGCAGACCGGAGAACCCCGTCGACATGACGGACACGTTCGTCGCGCTCGTCGTGTAGAGGCGATCTTTGACCTGGAGAACAAAGCTGCGATCGCCCGCCATCTGCTGGTGCACGACCCTCGGATCCGCACCATCCTCGAACTTCGTGTCGATGATCTGCTGATCGTCGAGGATCGCGAGGCGGGAGCCATCCGTGCTCCAGTCGAATGCCCTCGCGTGGCCGTACGTGTCCGCGAAGCGTTGCACGGGCTCCGTCGGTCGGAGGGAATCGTAGAGCCACACGACACGGGTTCCGGCGAGAGCGATCCACGTGCCGCGCGGCGACGCAGCGACCAGCGTGATCTTGTCGTCGGTCGGGAGCTGGATCGCGCTGGCACCGGTGGCCGCGAGATCGAGCTGCCAGACGGCTCCGTCGGGGTCTGACCAGTACGCGTTGGTCCCGGCGAGCGCGAGACTGGAGATGATGTGCGGCTGCGCGATATCGCGGTGCGTCCCGGTAGCCAGATCGACCAGCGTGATGTGCTGCTGCGCCCACAGCACGACCTGCTTGCCGTCGGTCGAAAAGCGGGCCTCGACGGGGATCTTGGCGTCGAACAGATCGCGCGAGCTGTGCGCGACCAGATCGTAGAGGCGCACGCGACCGTCATCTCCGACGGAAACTGCGCGCAGGCCATCGGGCGACATCGCGAGCGCGTGCGTTGTTCGTGACGCGGGAAGCCCCCACGCGACGCCGCTCGCGCGGGCTTGGGCGGCGATCACCCGCACGTCCTGCCAGCGCTTCTCGGCGAGTGGCGCCAGCAGTGCGATCGCGAGCGTGGGGTTCGAGCTCGCGAGGGCGCGCGCCTGACCCAAGCGCAGCTCCTCGGCATTGTCCTCGGCCTCGTGCTGCGCCTTGCGAGCGATGATCGCGGCGTGATCAGCACGGTTGCGCTCGCGGACGATGCGCACGACCGCAAGGGTACCGAGGACGAGCAGCAGCACGAGGGCGCCGAGGCTCGTCAGGACCTCCGCCCGGTGCTGGCGGATGAACTTCGCGATGCGCTCGCGTGGCGTGTAGTGGTGAGCCGCGACGAGCTGGCCCTTGGTGAACCGCGTGAGATCCTCGGCGATCTGCTTGGCATCGGCGTAGCGCTGGCCCAGATCGAACGCGAGCGCTTTGTCGACGATCGCGGACAGCTCCGGTGGCACACCTGCGACGCGCTCGCCGATCGGTTGCGGCGGCGCCTTGATCGCGGCGAGCATCATCTCGTCTGCGGACTTGGCGTAGTGGGGCGGCTTGCGCGAGAGCAGGTGGTAGAGCGTCGCGCCGAGCGCGTAGACATCCCAGCGTGGGTCGACAGGGCCGGCGCGCAGCTGCTCGGGTGCCATGAA
The DNA here is from genome assembly GCA_036499725.1 of Kofleriaceae bacterium. Classification (GTDB taxonomy): domain Bacteria; phylum Myxococcota_A; class Polyangia; order Haliangiales; family Haliangiaceae; genus JABFXX01. The sequence goes on along the minus strand of DASYDE010000119.1, from coordinate 8,746 downwards.
CCCCGGCGTGCCGAACACGATGCCGGCGCGCGTCTGGATCGTATCTAGATCGTTCGTGCGCAGATCGCCGTTCGTCGTCGCGCGACCGGTCGACGGTTCATCCGTCTCGCCGATCAGCTTCGCGAGTCCCCAATCGATCAAGATGGTCTCGCCGAGCTCACCGATCAGAATGTTCGACGGCTTGATGTCGCGGTGAACGATCCCGCGCTCGTGTGCATGCGCAACGGCCTGCGCGGTCGCGACGACATGCGGGATCAGCGCGAGGCGATCACCGAGAGACTCCGCGGTCGCGACGAGCCGCTCGAGCTGCGTGCCGCCGATCTTGCGCATCACGTAGTACGGCATCCCGTTGCTGCCGATGCCGCCGTCGTGGACGGGAACGATCGCGGGATGCTCCAGGCGAGCAGTGATCCGCGTCTCGCGAGCAAAGCGCTCGATGGAGTCCTTATCGTCCGCGAGCGCCTCCTTGAGCGCGACGACGCGCCCGAGGAACGTGTCCGTCGCCTCCACGACGCGCCCCATGCCTCCGCGCGCGATCTCGGGACCGATCTCGTAGCGCGCGTCGGGGATCGACGCCGGTGCCTCACCACCCGAGGCATTGCTGATCATCGTCGGGCCGATGCTCGCGTCGTCCGCCACGCGGCGAGAGTACCGCTTACGACGCGGGCGCGGGTTCGATGAAGTCGCGCTTCACCGCGCGCACCAGCACCCAGGCGAACAGCGTGCCGAGGAGGAGCAGCAGGATCATGATCGGCAGCACGTACCAGTAGTCAGCGGGGCGATCGCCCGCGATCAGCGCGTAGGCACCGTCGGGGATGCCCTTGTCGACGTAGAAGCCCGCGAGGTCGATCTCTGCGTCGGGAATCGCGTCGGTGCCGACCTTGATGGTGCCCGCGGGCGACAGCTTGAGCGCGCCCCACGTCGTGTCGTGGTGCACCGTCAGAGGCTCGACGCGCGCTGCCCACAGCGTGGCATCGGCGAGCTTCTTGGGGAGCTCGGCAACCGCGTTCGGGAGCTGCGCGCTGTAGCGGACCTGCTGCGTGGCGTCGGCGCCGGTAGGCACCTTGGCGAGCTGGATATCCGTGATGCCCGCCGCGACGAGGCCGTCGCTCCAGGCCTTGGCATCGGGGAAGCGCTCGTTGAACGTGCAGATGATCAGCGCGGAGTTGGGATCGGTGACGTCGAACGAGACCTTGTCTGCGTCGGCGATCGCGGCGGAATCACCGGTGACCGTGGTGAGCTTTCCCGTCGAGAACGCAGCGCGAACGTCGGGGATCTTGGCGAACACCGGACGCGGATGGCTGGCGGCGAACGTGGTCACTGCGTCGACGAATGGCAGATCCGCGAGCTTCTGCAGGCGGCCCTGGTACGTACCGTCGGAGGGCTGTTGCCAATCATCGCCGGAGATGACGAGCCAGAGCTTGTCGCTCGAGCCGCGCGCGGGAACGACGCGCAGACCGACGCCGATCGCGTTGCTCTTGGCACGGATCGCGTGGGCGCGCAGCGGCTCCGCCTGCACAGCGATGAACGTGTCGGTGGCGAACTTTCCGCTCGTGACGTCGGCGACGGACGCCTTGGTGGGCGTGTCACTGCTGGAGAACTTGCGGTCGCCGTTGAGGCGGTGCGCGAACAGGAACGAGAGAACGACGATGCCGGCGCACGTGATCACGCCGATCTTGGGCCGCGTGCGCGCGAGCTTGATCAGATCGGGATCGATCTGGTCCTTCGGGATTGGCGCCCCTACTTCAGAAGACTCGGCCATGGCGGAAGCGATCGGCATCCTAACGTGGGGTTGGACAACACGCCACCTAGCTCGGTTGCGCGGATCTTGAGATGCGTCGGCGAATAAACCGGCCCGCATCAACTACTTGGCCGAAAGGTCCTCCCCGCGATACCGTGATTCGGTGGGTGAGCGGCCAGAGAGCAGCCGGCAAGCGCCGCTGAGCGTCGCCGAGGTGGTGCGCCTGGCGAATCGCACGGTGGACGCGATGGGGCTGGTTTGGCTGGAGGGGGAGGTCGCGCAGACGTCGATGCCCGCCTCGGGTCACCTGTACTTCTCGCTCCGCGACAAGGAGTGCGTGCTGCCGGCGATCATGTGGTCCGCCGACGTGCATCGCACCCCCTTCAAGATCGAGCAGGGTCAGCGCCTCCGGTGCCGTGGTCGGCTTGGCGTCTACCAGCGCGACGGCAAGCTGCAGATGTACGTCGACTTTGCGGAGCCGGCGGGCCTGGGTGCAGAGGCGCTCGCGCTGGAGCAGCTCAAGCAAAAACTCGCGGCCGAGGGACTGTTCGCGCAGGCCAAGAAGCGCCCCCTGCCGCGCTTTCCGCGCCGGATCGGCGTCGTGACGTCGGCGAGCGGAGCGGCCGTGCACGACATCATCCGCACGATCCAGCGGCGCCTCCCGACGCCGATCCTGATCGCCGACTGCGCGGTGCAAGGACCCCAAGCGGCCGCGCAGCTCGTCAACGGAATGGCGGCCGTCGTGAAGGCCGGCGTCGACGTGCTGATCGTCGGACGCGGCGGTGGAGCGGTGACGGACCTGTCGGCGTTCAACAACGAGCGTGTCGTGCGCACGATCTCGCGTTGCCCGGTGCCGGTGATCAGCGCCGTCGGTCACGAGACGGATCTCTCGCTCGCGGATCTCGCGGCCGACATGCGCGCGCCGACACCGACGGCAGCGGCCGAGCTGGCGGTCCAGGACAGCCGCGCGATCGCGGACGTGCTCACCAAGGAGCGTCGCCGACTCGATCGCGAGGTGATGCACGTCATCTCGCGAGCGCGTCAGGATCTCGATCGCGGCACGCTCGCGCTGCAGACCCGCGCCGAGCGCCGGATCAGCAGCACGCGCAGCCAGCTCGCCGAGCTTCAGCGTCGGCTCGCCACGCTCCATCCAAGCGCGCGGCTCGCGAACGTGCGGCGCGACCACGAAGCTCTCACTGCGCGCCTCTCGCAGGCGATGCAGCGGCAGCTCGACCAGCGACGAGCAGAGCTGGGACGCGTCGGTGCGCAGATCGCGGCGCTGTCCCCGCTCGCGGTGCTCGATCGCGGCTACGCGATGGTTCAGAGTGGTGGTGCGATCGTGCGTGCGGCCAGCGACGTCTCCACCGGTGATCAGCTTCGGGTGCGCCTCGCGCATGGCGAGCTGGACGTCGAAGTGAAGGGATCGCGCTCGTGAGCAAAGGGCCGCCCACCAAGCCACCCAAGAAGAAGCCCGACCTCGGGCCGATCGACGAAGACGACGTCGAGGCTGCGTTCTCGAGCATCCGCCTCGGTAGCGAGCCTATCGGCGCCGAGCCGAGGACGCAGGTCGACGACGAGATCGGTATCAAGGGCGACGAAGATGTCGACGAGGATTCGTTCGCCGACATCACCGGCGCCGACGAGCTGACGAACGCGCACGACGAGCTCGTCGTGGGCGGGGCGGAGTTCGCACCCGAGCACACCGAGCTTGCCGACGTCCGCAAAGCTGATTCTCCGTCGCGGCGCGCCCAGACCAATCCCGCGATCCTCGACGAGATCATCGACGAGAACTTCGAACGTCCGGTTCCGCAGGTCGACAGGCTGCATGCGCGCTCGGCGCCGCCGGTGCCGGGCCCGCGCTTCTCCGTCTCGGTCCCCAAGACGATTCCACCCCCGAACAAAGCGGGCCCCGCCGACAAGAAGGCGAAGCCCATCACCGGCGTCGCGGATGTGGACGATCCTCCGACGGACGCGTGGGCGAACGCGAAGTACAAAGAGGTCCCAGAAGGACGAGCGCTGCCGCGCGCGCTCTCTCAAGCTGGTGCACAGGTGCCCGCACGCCGCGAGCGCGCGATGACGGCCGCGGAGAAAGCGGCTCACGCGGCAAAGTCGCGTCTCGCTGCGAAGCAGGGGCAGGCTGCGCCGAGCACGTCGCCGACGCCGCGCCAACCAACGCACGACTCGCCCGCGGTGCGCGCCGTCGCCCAACGCCAAGAGACGCAATCTCCGACTGCGCAGCGCCTCGCCGCTCCTGCGCCACAAGTGCCTACACCGCAGCCCGCACCGCAGGTCGCACCACAACGCGTCTCCGCGCCGATGGCGGCCGTCGCTCCTCAACAAACAGGTCCCGTGCAACGCACGTCTGCATCCATGGCAGCCGTCGCTCCTCAACAAACGGCTCCCGTGCAGCGCACGTCTGCGTCGGTGGCGACACAGATGCCGCGAACGGCACCACCGGGGCCGCCACCTGGATCGCGCGTCGAGCGCCTCCCGCTGCCGCCGCCGCGCCAGAGCCTCGCCGCGTTCGAAGAGAGTGTGGCCCTCGAGGCTGCCACGATCGTCCCGCGAGGATTCACCGAGGGGCCGCGTGCGCAGAGCTTCGACATCGATGTCGCGGATCTGGAGGGCGGCCGCGGTGGCACGCTCGATCGTGCTCTGGATAGTGCTCTCGCGACGCGCGACGAGGATCTCGAGGCCGACGATGCCGCGCATCACGCCGCGCTCGAGCGCGCACTCGAGGACGAAGAGGAGGATGGCGACGACGATTTCGGCGTGCTCGCCGAGCCCCTTCCTCCTCCCCCTCCATCTCGTCTGCCTCGCGTGGATCTCGCGGCTCGCAACAAGCCGCAGCCCATCGTCGCTGACGTGAAACCCACCGAGGTCGCGCAGGCCGTCGCACACAGCGCAGACTTTGCCGTCGAGGTTCCCAACCCGCTGCGCGTCGCCGTGCACGAGACCGCGCCGAATCTTCAGAGTGCCGGTCTCGCGATCGCGGGAGCGGGTCACCTGATGACACTCGGTGCGAGTGGTCGCGAAGGTCTGGCGAAGATCCACAAGGCCTGCACCCAGGGCGAGATCGATGCGGTGATCGTCGGCCTGCCGGGCGGTGAGTGGTTGATCCAAGCCGCGCTCTCACTTGGTGGCGCGGCGCCCATCGTGATCGCGGCGTGCGATGGAAAGCCGACCGACGCGATCCGGACGGCGAGTGCAGCGGGTGCAGCGCTCGTCGCGATGAGACCGCATGATCCCGGGCGCATCGCCCCCGTGCTGCTCGCCGCGTCGCGCATGGCCGAGAATCGCCGCGACATGAGCGAGGCGCGCGAGAAGGAAGCGAGCCTGATCGCGCGGCTGGATTCCCATGCGGAAGGTCACGAGGCAGAGCTTGGTGATCTGCAGCCGTTCGATCTGTTCAAGCGCACCCTCGAGCTCGAGCTCAAGCGGGTGAAGCGCTACCAGTACGCGCTCTCGGTCGCGCTGTTCGCTCTCGAAGTCCCTGAAGCGTCGCCGCCTGGCGTGCGTGGCCTGTTGCGCGCGCGGGCCGGCAACGCGCTCGTACAATCGATCCGCGACATCGACATGGCGACGGTGCTCGACCAAGATCGCTTCCTCGTCTTGCTGCCGTACACGGATCTCAACGGTGCAACTCACGTCGCGCGGCGCATTCTTTCCGCCGTCGATGCATTGCCACCGCTCAAGATGGGCGGCGTGACGGTGCAAGCGCAGCTGACGGGCGCGATCGCGGGAGCGAAACCGGGCACGCAGGTCTCCCTCGGCAAGCTCATGAAGGACGCGACGCGGGCCCTCGAAGCGGCACGCCGCGACGGTGCCGAGCTCGCAGTGCAACCTTGATCACCGGAACCACGAAGTTGGCGGCCGTCGTCGGCTGGCCTATCACGCACACGAAGAGCCCGCAGATGCTGAACGCTGCGTTCGGCGCGACAGGGATCGACGCCGTGCTCGTCCCGATGGCGATCGAGCCCGCGCAGCTCGCGTCGGCAGTCACCGCGCTGCGCACGATCGGCGTGATCGGCGCGAACATCACGGTTCCGCACAAGCTCGCGGTCACGGCGCTGTGCGACGAGCTCGCGCCGACGGCCAAAGCGATCGGCGCGGTGAACTGTCTGCACTTCGAGGGCCGTCACCTCGTCGGTCACAACACGGACGGCGACGGCTTCCTCGATTCGCTCGTCGCGACCGGCTTTGATCTCCGCGGCAAGCGCGTCGTCATCCTCGGTGCAGGAGGCGCGGCGCGGGCGGTCGCCTACGCGGTGAGAGGCGGACGTGCGATCGAGGTCGTTGCGCGCGATCCGAGCAAGGTCACGTGGGCAACGGCGTGGCCGTGGGATGCAGAGAACCTGCGCGACACGTTTGCGCGCGCGGATCTCGTCGTCGATACGACACCTGTCGCGCTCGGCGGATCACCGCAAGCGCTCGCCGACGAAGTCGCGTGGGTCGATGCGCTTCCGCTCCCGTCGATGCGCCCGCACGTCCGCGTCGCGTCGCTTGTCTATCACCGCGTTCCGCGCCTCCTCGAACGCGCAGCTGCGCTCGGTTATTCCACGCTCGATGGTCGAGGAATGCTCGTCCATCAAGGCGCGCGCGCGTTCACGTTGTGGACGGGAGTCGCGGCTCCGATCGATGTCATGCGCGCGGCGCTCGAGCAGTCGATCGCATCGAGCACGTGACCGCTCATCTGTGAGCCACGAAGGACGAAGACACGAAGACCTTCGAACCTCGCCGGGCGGGATACGCCGTCCAATCGCCGGCACCCCACACTCAATCCCGAAAAGTCCTTCGTGCCTTCATTCTTCGTGGCTCTGGGATCACGCGCTATCCGCGCAATCCGAAGACAATCGCGCGCGTCGGTATCCGGACGCAGATCGTCGGGACGCAGTCGCGTCCGCCTCACGCCTATGTTTTGAATTGCCGGCCCACGATCTGCAGCCTCTTTCTGCCAGAGGTACGAAGTGGCCGTCTTCCATCGATCGCTGCTGGTGTGCATGTGCCTGGGATTCACAGGAGCCGGTGTCGCCTGGGCCGATGACGCCCACCCCGAGACGCCGAACGACGCGTCGTCCCAGTGGATCGACAATCCTTACGCACCGCACCACACGACTGGCGCATTGTTTCGGCTAGGTACGGTCGTCGGTGGCGTCGATACGGAGCGCCTCGGCGTCACCGGCCTCGGCGTTATGGCGGAGCTCGGGCATCGCTGGGGCCGGTTCTCGCTCGCGAGCGATTACACCTACCTACAGTTTCAAGAGCGCGGTCCGTCGGATCTGCGGCTCGGCACCGGCCTGCGCGTCGGCATGATGGGGCGCTTCGACGTGATCCGTCTCGACTCGCACGTCGTCGGCCCGAACACGATGGTCGCTGTGTTCGTCGAGGGCGGTGCGGACGTCGCGTGGAATTACTGGTACCGCCCGGGCTTCAACGAGCCGGGTCGCATCGTGCCGAATGACACCAAGCACGTGGAAGCGGTCGGCGGCTTCGGCATCGAGATCGATCATCGTCTGCAGGAGTCACACGGCATCAAGCGGATCGGCTGGACGCTGGGCATCCGCGTCGCGGGCGCGCCGCACGATTCGGACTCCGCGATGGTGTGCCGCACGAGTGGTACGAGCTGTCGCGAGATGCCCGTGACCTCGGACCAGCAGTACACAGATCGCTCGATGATGTTCCAGTCGAGCCTCGGCGCCACCTGGTAGCGCCTTGTGGTATCGACGGGCCATGCGCTCGTTCCTGACGATCAGTGTTGCCTGCATGCTCGCCGCTTCCACCTACGCGTGCGGCGGTTCCAAGCCGAACCCGAACAACGGCACCGGTCCCGGTTCCGAGCAGGCCGCCGAGACCTGCTGCTGCAAGTCCAACCCGCTCACGAGCGAGGATGGCTCGCCGGTGTTCGAGCAAGGGAACCGCATGGAGTGCGGCTCCAAGCAGGGCACGTGCGTCGACGACGTGCAGTGCCAGAACACCCCGCAGCCTGACTGATCCCCGAAACGACAACGACCCGGAGAATTCCGGGTCGCGCCGTAGGGAGAGTCAGTTCACATCCCGCATCGGGTGATGCGTGCGCCGGGTGGCGCTGGATGACGAATAAGTCAGTCTAGCGATCGAACAAAAACCGCTCAGGTGTGCGTCGACTGACGACGAATGAACGCCGGCACGTCGAGCTCGCTATCGGTATCGAGCTCGCCGCTGAGCACGGTCTTCATGCTCGGGCGAGACTGAGCGCGCTTGCGCTCGTTCGGCTGCACGAGCGGTGCACCCTCGACGGCGTTCGGCGCGGAGCCGCTCGCCAGACGCTGCGAGTACTCGTCGTGCGGGATCGACTGAGCGAGCTCGGAGAGCGCGCGCTCGACCTCGGAGACGTCCTGATCATTCGCCCACGACACGTCGATCTCGGCCTCGTCCACGACCTGCGCGGACTGGCGCGGGAGCGGGATGTTCGGCGAGGAAGCGCGCGGCGGCGTCGGAGCCGGGTACTCGCGCGTCGTTTGCGTCGACACGTCGTACGGCAGCTGGATCTGGTTCGCCGGCGGCAGCGTGGACGAGAGGCGCATCTTGGTGCCGGCGCTCGGCTGCGAGACCGGGGCGCGCTCGACGATCATCTCCGTCTTGGCGGCGCGGTCGAAGCCGGTCGCGATGACGGTGATGCGGACCTCCTCGGAGAGGTTCGGATCGATGACCGAGCCGAAGATGATGTTCGCGTCCTCGTGGGCCGCCTGCTGGATCAGCGACGAAGCCTCGTTGACCTCGTGCAGCGTCAGGTCCGGGCCGCCGGTGATGTTGATGAGGATGCCGGTCGCGCCCTCGATGTTGACGTCCTCGAGGAGCGGAGACGAGATCGCCATCTCGGCGGCCTCCGTCGCGCGCTTCTTGCCGGTGCCGATGCCGGTGCCCATGAGCGCGCGGCCCATCGACGCCATGATCGTGCGCACGTCGGCGAAGTCGACGTTGATGAGGCCGGGGACCGTCATGAGGTCCGAGATGCCCTGCACCGCG
>DASYDE010000118.1:0-46740 GCA_036499725.1 Kofleriaceae bacterium | reverse complement strand
GTTCACCTTGATCTGCATCGGGTAGCCGAGCCAACCGAAGATATCGATGTTGTCCCAGCCCTCTTTGTTGTCGCCGCGCGGCGGGTAGTAGTTGATGCGCACGACGTGGCTGATGTTCCCGTACAGCTCGGGATAGAGATCCGGCTGCAGGATGTGATCGATGACGCCGAGCTTGGAGACCTCCTTGCTCTTGAAGCTCTCCGGATCGTCGAGCACTTCGCCGTCGCGGTTGCCGAGGATGTTCGTCGAGTACCAACCCTCGAGGCCGAGCATGCGAGCCTTGAAGCCCGGCGCGAGGATCGTCTTCATCAGCGTCTGGCCCGTCTTGAAGTCCTTGCCCGTGACGGGGAGGTTCTTCTGGCGCGCGAGCTCGAGGAGCGCAGGCGTGTCGACCGAGAGGTTCGGTGCGCCGTTCGCGTACGGAACATCCGTCTTGAGGCACGCGTACGCGTAGATCTGCGACGGGGCGATGTCGTCGTGCGAGTTGCGTAGCGCTTCTTCGAACTTCGCGAGCGAGGAGTGCACCTCGGTTGGCTTGCGATAGACCTCCGTCGAACCGCACCAGACCGCGACGAGGCGATCGCAGTGATTGGTCGCCTTGAACTGCTTGATGTCTGCCATCAGCTGCTCGGCGAGGTGCATCTTCGACGTGCCCTTCTTCTTGTTCGGGCCGTCGATCCGCTTCACGAACGCCTGGTCGAACACGGCGGCCATCGGCTTGATCGCTTCGAGCTCGGCCTTGATCGGATTCAGGTGCTTGTGCACGTCGAGCACGCCGGCGCGAACCGCGGCCTCGTACGCGTTGTCATTGAAGATGTCCCAGCCGCCGAACACGATGTCGTCGAGCTTGCTGAGCGACACGTAGTCCTTGATGGCCGGCGACTTACCGTCGGTGCGCTTGCCGAGACGGATGTGACCGAGCTGCGTGAGTGAACCGATCGGATGACCGATACCCTTTCGGATCGCCATCACACCCGCGATGAACGTCGTCGCGACGGCGCCCATTCCGGGCATGAGGATTCCGAGCTTGCCCGAGGCGGGTCTGACGTCGACGGCTTTCTTGAGCGGCATCGACGAAATGGACCACGCGCAGGGGCGTCTCCATATGGCAGGGAGCGGATCGCCTAGGTAAACAGCGGGCGGAGCGCGGCCGGATCGTTCGTCATGATGCCGTCGGCCCCGAGCGCGAGCAGGCGCGCGGCTTCGGCGTGATCGTCGACGGTCCAGAAGTCCACGCGCAGACCGAGCGCGTGACACTTGGCGATGAACGCCTGGCGATCAAAGCGCAGCGGTCCCTGGGAGACAGGAATTTGCGCCGCGGTTCCGGTGAACGGCAGCGCGCGCCACGCCGGCGAGGGCAGGGCGACGAGCGACGCGACCTCGTACTGCGAGAGCGCAGATTCACCGGACCAGCCAGCGCGACGAACGTCGACGGCGATGCTCGTTTTAAAGCTCGCGATCGTGACGCGACCATCGGCGTGCTTGGCGGCACACAGCGCGAGCATCGCGTCGATCGCGCGATGGTCCTTCTTGATATCGACGTTGATACGCACGTCGGGAAACGCATCGAGCACGTCCGCGAAGCGCGGCACGCAGATGCCCTTGCCCGCAAACGGTCGCGTGCCGTCCTTGGTGAGAAAGCCCCAGCCCACATCGAGGCGCTGCGCTTCGACGAGGTCCATTTCGCTCCACGGCGCGCGAACGGCGGCCATCCGCTGCGCGGTGTCGTCGTGCGCGATGATCAGGTGCCCGTCGCGCGTCAGGTGCACATCGCATTCGAGCGCATCGACACCAATCTCGACGGCGCGTTCGAACGCGACCATCGTGTTCTCCGGCCGCTCCGCCGAGGCACCGCGGTGTGCGTACAGGCGGCGCTGATTCACGTCTACTCTTCTTCGAGCTTGAGCGCGGAGGCGGGCATCGGCGGCGGGCGCGGATCGCGAACCTGCACGACCTCGACCGAGTACTTGATGTCCTTCTCGGCGAGCGGGTGAACGAGGCGGACCTCGACGTCGTTACCGACGACCTTCTCCACCTTCATGATGATGTTCATGTCGTTCGCGCCCTTGGCGACCATCTTCTCGCCGGGCTCGAGCTTTGCGTCCTTGGGGAACTCGGCCTTGGAGATCTTCTTGAGCGGGTGCATCGCGGGGTTGCCGAACGCATCCTTCGCCTTCAACACGCCCTCTTTCTTGGCGCCTGGCTCCAAGCCTTCGAGGACCGCCTCGAGGCCGCTGAGCATCGTTCCGGAACCGAAGACGAACTCGACTTGGTTCTTCTCCAGCTGCTGGCCACCGGCGACCGAGAGGTCGACCTTGAGCGTGACTTTCATACCCTTCGCGATCTTCACGTCATCGAGGTTACCGAGGGGATCACGCGACATCAACGTCCGGGGCTGTGAACCAAGTGTCTCGATCCTCGACATCGAGTGACGAGATTGCGAGAACTTGCCCGCTGGCATAGATCACGCAGAGAATTCCTCTGGGTACCCGCTGTGCGTTCATCTCGCCTACTTAGTGTTCTCCTAGCGTCGGTTTTTGCGATCGGTGTCGGATCGGCTTGCAACGCCGCCGAATCCCCTTCGCTTCACGTTCTCGGCGTCCACGACACGCCGACGTCCGAGGTGGTCTTCGTTCAGGTGACCAACCCGGCGAGCCACCCGATGCGCCTCACGAAGCTGGAGTACCAGTTCGCGGCGCAGGGGACGACGGTCTCGACGGGCGAGCTCGCTCTCTCGCGCGACATCCCTGGCAACTCCACCGTCGTGGTCGAAGTGCCGCTGGATGTGGAGCGCGAAGCCTCGCTGACGCTCCAGGGCCGCCTGACCGCGGTCGTCGACGAGATCGTCCACAAGTTCCCGGTCTCCGCCAAGGTCGGTTCGTAGGCGACATCGTAAAAGTCGCAGCCATTTTTCAAGAATTTTCGAGAGCGATTCGCGCAGACTTTAGGTCATGCGCAATCACATCCTGGTCCTGCTCGCCGTCATGGTGGGCCTCGTTGGAGTGGCGATCGCTGGCCCTGCGATGCGCCAAGTCCGCTTCGTGGGCACGCACCCCATCCCGGCGTCAGAGGGCGGCGGCTACTGCGAGATCGAAGGCCCGCACGTCCACGTCTACGCGGCGAACAAGCTCGAGTACCGCGTCCACGGGCGCGACAACTTCTTCGTGGGTGACCCCGTCGCGTACGGCTACGACGGTCCCAAGAAGCAGTACAAGGGGCCTCATCCCATCCACGTGAACGCCGCCGTCGGCGACGATCAGGATGACGTCGAGTGGTGCTACATCGACGGTCCGCACTATCACGTGTTCGCGGAAGCGCCGTCGCCGGACTTCAAGGTCGTCGGTGACACGTACTTCTACGTTGCCGAGCCGCCGCCCGCGTACGTCGAGGCGCGTCCCGCGATGGTGAAGATCAACGCGATCTACACGCCGATGCGCTACTCGCGTCCCGTCGTCGATGTCGAGCCGCCGAGCGGTTGGATCGGCGTGCGCGCGGGCTTCGGTGGCCCGGTCGTCGATGTGGAAGGCGACGTCGTTGCGCCCGTCATCGTCGCGCCCGGCGTGCACGCAGAGGTCGTCGCGCCCGTCGTGCGCGCAGAGATCGTCGCGCCGCGCGTGGAGGTCGTCGTCCCCGCACCGAGCCTCGAGATCGGCATCGGCGTCGGCGTTGGCGTCGGCGTGGGTGGCGGCGGTCGCTACCACGAGCATCACGACAACGGCCGCCACAACGGCTGGGGAAAGAAGAGGCACTGGTGATGCGCTGGGTATTCGCGCTCGCGCTCGTCGCAGGCTGCAGCAAAGGTCCGGAGGATCCGCGCGCGGATCTCGTCGCGAAGTGGAAAGAGGGCGGCATCACCGTCGGCGCGATGGAGCCCGCCCAGGCCGGGTTTGGCGCGGACTGCAAGCAGACGACGGTGAAGGCACTCGAGGTGCTGCTCTGCACCTATCAATCTCCCGAGGCAGCGAAGGCGGCGGAAGACCCAGCGCTCACGTGGATCGGTGAAGCGACCGGCGCAGCGAAGGCGTCCGGCAAGGTGCTCGTCGCCGTGGTCGATCGGCGCAAGACGGATCCGAGCGGCAAGACCATCAATCAATTGATGAAATTGACGCCGAAGTAGTCCGTCGATCGCACGTCGTAGAGCCTGGCGGGGCTCGCGTTTGTGACGGTGCAGCGCTAGGGTCGGCCCGATGTCGACCTGGTCCGCGCTCGCCGATTCCGTCCTCGCTGGTCACACGCCCACCCGCGAGGAGGCGCGCTCCATCCTGCACGCGCCCGCCGACGAGCTGCTCTCGCTCCTCGACGCCGCGTTCACGCTGCGCAAAGCGCACTGGGGCCGCCGCGTGTCGCTCCACGTGCTGGAGAACGCGAAGCTCGGCGCGTGCCCCGAGGATTGTGGCTTTTGCTCGCAGTCGTCCAAGCACAGCTCGCCGTCGGGCGAAGCGCCGATGAAGTCCGTCGACGAGCTCGTCGATGCGGCGCGCCGTGCGCACGCGGCAAAGGCCAAGCGCTACTGCATGGTCACTGCAACGCGCGGTCCCTCGCAGCGCGACCTCGACACGATCTGCGAGGCCGCCGAGCGCATCAAGGCCGAGATGAACATCGAGCTGTGCGCGTCGCTCGGCTTGCTGACGGCGGCCAAGGCGCAGCGCCTCGCGTCGTCGGGCGTCGATCGCTTCAATCACAACCTCGAGACGTCCGAGCGCCACTACGACGCGATCGTGTCGACGCACTCGTGGAAGGACCGCGTCGAGACGGTCCAGCACGCGAAGAACGCGGGTATGGACACGTGCTGCGGCGGCATCGTCGGCCTCGGCGAGTCCGAGGAGGATCTGCTCGACCTCGCGTTCGCGCTGCACAACCTCGATGTCGACTCGGTGCCGGTGAACTTCCTCGATGCGCGCGAAGGAACGCCGCTTGCGGGCTATCCGCTCGTCGAGCCGGGCTTCGCGCTGCGCGCGCTGTGCATGTTCCGCTTCGTCCATCCGCGCACCGATCTGCGCGTCGCGGGTGGTCGCGAGATCACGCTGCGCGCGCTGCAGGCGATGGCGCTGTTCCCCGCGAACTCGATCTTCACGCAGGGCTACCTGACGACGGGCGGCGCGACGGTGCACGCGGATCACCAGATGATCAAGGACGCGGGGTTCGAGCTGGAGCTCGCGTCAGGTGAATCGGTTCCCGCCGAGCCCGAGGCGATGGCCGCGATCGCGTCGCGGATCACCCGCAAGCCGTCGCTACCGCTCGCGCGCGACTGAGCTGTGCTGTCAGTATCCGCATTCGTCGCCACGGACGGGATGGTCGCAGTGAAAACAATAAGTGAAAACGTCAGGATTGCTGCCGTGGCACGAACCGGACTCGGCAGTGTCGATGAAGGCATCGCAATCTGTGCGATACCAGCGCGGATCACCGTCACCTTCAGTCTCGGGCGCGCGGACCACGTAGAATTTCGATCTATTCTTGATTAGTGTGTCCGCACCTCCGCCGCTCAGAGAGAGTACGGGAACGCGGATCGTAAACGAGCGACCGTCCGCCAGCCGTTCATTTATCGCGTCCCGAAGGGGAGAGTGCGGATTGTCCGTCACCTCAGCGTAGTAGCCGTCCGGATCAGCAAGAGCGGCGATCTCGTCACCTGCGTTGCAGTACCGGTCGCCACTGCAGTTGGCAACCAGAGCCAGCATGATCACGCCCCCAACGCCCCCAACGCACCGCATCCTCATTTAGACGACCGTAGCTGATTGCGAACGATACCTCCGTGCGCATCGTCACAACGCAGTACGCGACTGCGAGCAACGAACCGTACGAGGATCGAGAGCGCAACACGTCGCCGACAACTGCTCGCCTCGAGCGCCTCGACGTCCGCCAGATCTTGCGGGTGTCCAGCGGTTCGTTTGTTCCCGAAAATCGTCGTTGATCTCGATCATGCTCGCTTGCGAGAGACGAACCGCACAGGAATCTGCGCACGCTCGTACGAAGGCGCCTCGACGCCGGCGAGGCTGAACGCTTCACGGGACAGTTGCGCCGCGAGCGAGATCGCTTGGACACCGCGGACCGGAGAGAAGTCGACCTCGGTGCCACCACTCGTACCCTTGCGGATGCTCATCGTCTCCGCACGCTTTGCGGCACGGGCGAGTCGGTCGGGCGCTGACGAGCTCACAGCCCGATAATAGCATCGGTTGTCTAGGTCGACTTGCTGTCCCAGAGCGGCTCGGGCTGACCGTCCTTGAGCGCGCACCAGCGGCCCCAGACGAAGAACGCGTCGGAGAGCCGGTTGAGATAGATGATCGGCAGTTCGCCGCCGATGTCCTCGCTCTTCGCGAGCGAAACAACGAGGCGCTCGGTGCGCCGGCACACGGTGCGCGCGATATGGAACGCGGCCGACGCGGCACCGCCACCGGGCAGCACGAACGACGTCAGCGGGGGGAGGTCATCATTGACCGCGTCGATGTCGCGCTCGAGACCGTCGACGTGGCGCTGCTCGATGCGCGGCAGCTTCTCGCGGCGGTCCGCATCGGGGGTGGCGAGCTCGGCGCCGAGATTGAACAGCTCGTTCTGCACGCGGTGAATGATCGGCAGCATGTGCGTGCCCGCCGCGGAGGTCGCGAGTGCGGTGCGCACGAGGCCGAGCGTCGCGTTCAGCTCGTCGACGGTGCCGTAACAGTCGAGGCGCGGATCATCCTTGCCGACGCGATCGCCGCCGATGAGTGACGTCTCGCCCTTGTCGCCGCCCTTCGTATAGACCTTGTCGATGCGCATGCACCGTGGGTATCACGGCCGTCGCGAAGCCCGCGTGATCTTGGCGAGCACGTTGCGCGCGGTCGTCGAAAGGCCCTCGCCGTCGAGCGCGGACTCGATCTTGCGCAGCGCGCGCGCGCGATCGGCCGCGACGAGGCGCGCGTCGTCATCGAGGTCGTGCCACGCCTTGTGATAGGTGAGCTCGTCGCCCGCGTCGGGGCGCCACGCGCCCGCCACCTGCTCGATGAGGAGCTGCTTCTCGTCTTCGGTCACGCGCCGAGCTCCTCGATCGTGATGCCGCGCTTGCCCAAGCAGTCCGCGAGGAACTTGCGAGCGCGCGTGAAGTTCTGCAGGAACGTGTTGAGCTTCATGCCCAGCGACTGCGCGATGTCGGAGTCGTCGTCGCCACCGGCTGCTTGCAGGCGAGCATCGAGCGCCGCGCGCGGTTTGTCGGGGAGCTTCTCGCGGCAGTCCGCGATCGCATCGCGGAGCAGCGGGTCGGGCTCCTGTGGCGCGGGAACGTCGTCGGCGAGTGCCGCTTCGATGTCCTCGCTCGACGCAGGCGTCGCCTTTACTTTGCGCAGCTCGCTGACCGCGAGGTTGCGCGAAATACGAATCGCCAGGCGCAGCAGGCCGTTGTCGCGTCCGTCGGGGACGAAGCGCGGTACGACTTGCCACACCCGGAGGAGTGACTCCTGGAGCACGGCCTCGACATCCACCACGCGGGCGAACGAGCGAAGCGAGAGCCGAATGGTCTCTTCGCAGCCCGCCATCCATTGCCCGAACGCATGCGTATCGCCGGCGACGATCGCGCTCCGGTAGATGTCGAGGTCGAGGTTCATGTCAGCTCAGCAACCACCACGCGAGCGCGGCGAAGATACCGAGCACGAGGGCCATCAGGATCCACAGCCACATGCGCGGCGGCGATTTGTACGCCTGCATCACCGGCTTTTTCTCCTCGGGGGCCGACGCGAGAGGCGCGGGCTGCACGCTCTGCGGGTACGCGCTGTGAGGGTGGGCGACGTCCGCTGCACGCAGCTTGGCGAGACCGATCAGCTCCTCGGGGGTCAGGATCTCTGCCTCCTCCTCGGGCGAGAGCGATCCTGCTTGCGTCTTCAGGCTGCGCGCAGCTTCTGCTCGACGAGCCTCGTCCTTCTTCGGTTCCTGCGGCGGTGCACTGACGCGCTGGATGGACGCGACGATGACGGGCTTTGCGGGGACTGGTGCCGACGGACGGGCTGCCGGCGGAGACGCAGCGAACGCAGGCGCCGGCGACCGCGGCACGCTGGCCGAGAGCTCATCGTCGGCGCCGAGCGACGGGATCGCGGTCTGGCCCGTCGGCTCCTCGGCGCTGAACGCTTCGTCGCTCTCTTCGCGCGCCATGCCGTCGCGAGCGACCCGCTTGTCGCTGACGTCGGATTTGCCGCCGACGGACACGCCGCGACTCCGCGACGCCGGAGGTGCTGCACCACCAGCTGGCATCGACGGCGGGCTACCGAACGGTGCGCCCGTCGGCGCGATCATGCCCGCACGCGTCTTCATCGCCGGCGATGGAGCCGAGCGCGCCATCGACTGCATCGGCATCGCCATCGCACCCTCGGCCTGTGCCTCTTGGAGCGACGCGATCGGACCCGAGCCGTGCGCGCGCAGACCGAACGCTTGCGCCTTGGTGCCGTACGGAACTTCCTGGGGAACGTTCTCGCTGCGCTCGGGCCCCGTGTGCACGCGCGTCTCGTCGACGGCGACCCACGACGTCAGGCGCGTCGAGATCTGGAAGCGAATGCCGAGCGCTTCGATCGATTGATCGGGCGTCTCGAGCAGCGACATCGCTTCGAGGTCCGCGACCTTCTCGCGAGCGTAGAGCGCGCAGATCGCCTGATTGCCTTCGCTCGCGGAGAGCGGCAACACCTTCGTGCGCTCCTCCCACGGGCCGTCGGCGGTGACTCCCTTGATGATGATCTCGCCACCGAGCGGCGAGAGCTCGACACCCGCGACCAGCGGCGCGCCTTCGAACACGTCGGGCACCTTCGCCGGTACGTGCGACATGACCGCATCGCCCGTGATCTGCACGTTCGTCAGCATCGGCATCGCCGTGCGATCGAGGAGGCGCTTCGCGCTGCGCTCCGGATCCTCGTCGGGACCGACGATGACTTCTGCGCCGCGACCGACGCGAGCGAGGGCCGTCGCGAGCGAACGGTTCACCGCCGAGCCAACGCCCAGCACGTGCAGGCGGCACGATGCGGGCAGGCGCTCGTCGAGCACGCGCAGGATCTGCTGCTCGCCGCCGACGTAGCCGTCGGTGACCGCGATGACCTGGCGCTGCGCACCGATGCGGAGAGTTTTCAGCGCTTCGATCACGCCTTCGCGGATCTCCGTGCCGCCGGTCGCGACACGAGAATTCACCCACGCGATCGCCGCGCGCTTGGCAGTGGGAGTCGCGTGCTCGGCACTCGCGAGATAGCGCGACGGAGCACTGTTGAACTCGATGAGCTCGAAGCGATCGCGCTCGGTGAGCGTGTCGATGATGAGCGACACGACGGCCTTGGCCTTGTCGAGCGGGATGCCGCCCATCGAGCCACTCGTGTCGAGCAGCACGATGAGGTCGCGCGCGATCGGCGTCGCCTTGGCGCTGCGCGCGGGCGGGACGATCGTGACGAGGCCGAATGCTTCGTCGCCGTTTTGAGGACGCGCCGTTGCGACGGACAGACCCGCGCTCGGCGTCGCGACGGGCCACCGCACGACGATGTCGCGATCCAGGCGCGTACCGGCAGCGAGCGAGATGACGCCGTTCGCGTCGCGCTCGAGCGCGTGTGTCGACGAAGAAGCCTTGCCCTGGAGCTTGTCGCCGATGTTCAGCGTCATACCGACGCGCACACCCATGGGCTGGGTCGTGACCTTCACGTGCGTCGCGTTTGCATCCTCGATCGTGTCGTTCATCCCGATGTAGCGCGGACCGATCACCGTCGGGAAGCGCAGCTCCCATTCACCCTCGGGCAGCCACACGAGGCGCGCATCCACCGTAATGCGCGCGATGATGGACTCACCTCCCGGCACGTTGCCGATCTGCTGCGTGAAGATGTCCGCACGCTCCTGCTCGAGTAGCGCCGCCGTCTTGCCTTCGCTCACCGCACGCTCGAACCGCTCGCGCGCCTGCTGCTTCTTGTCGACGACGCCCGTGATGGTGCGCTCGCCGATGACGAACGCGTAGCCCGACACCGCGCCGTCCGCGGGCAACGGCATGCGATACGTGACGTGCAGACGCTCGTCCGACGCGTTCTTGAACGTCTGCTCGAGCACGAAGCGAGCGATGCCGCCGCGCGCTTCGGCGGTGAGCAGGCTCGCAACGAGTGGCAGCGCTCGGCCATCGAGCGTGACGAGCTCGGCGCCTGCGGAGGCACCTTGCTGGGTGGTGGGAAACAGAGCGGACACGAGGCGGGACGGCGAGGGTAGCGAGAGCTGCATGGTGATGGGTCCTTTCACCCGACCAACGCGAGCCAGCCGCTTCTAGTGACAAAGTTTGTTTGGCAGTGCTTTCGCGCACTTGAACGTCTAAGCTCGAAAAATGAGCGAGCTACCGAAGGCGATCGAACGCGGCATCACCCTGCGCGAGGGCGAGACCGTGGTCGCGTATCGACATCGCTCGGATCAGGACTGGGCGCTGATCACGACGCAGCGCCTGCGGTGGTTTCTCGATGGATCGCTCACAGATCTAAACGTCGCGCGGATCATCGAGCGGAAAGTAATTCGCGCGAAGAACCAGCCACCAGTGATGCGATTGATTTCGACCGACGGCGAGCAGTACGAGATGCCTCTCGATGAGGGCGCGTCGTACGCGGCGTTCTGGGATGCCGTCACGGCAGCGCTGCCCGCAAACGGGAAGTGACGCTAGGGATCAGCGGACGCGCGCGCGGCCGGGATAGTGGCGCACGTTCGTCGTGCCTTCCTCGCGCAGCTCGAGATCCATCTCGCCCGTCGCGGCGATCGTCAGCTTCATCTGCGCTGCCGGCATGCCGCGCGGTGGCGACTTCGCGAGCGGGTAAACGACGACGATGGTCTCGCTCCCGACGATGATCTCGACGTTCAGTTCGGTCTGGCTGTCCTTGCTCGTCGCGATCGTCTCGGTGAGCGTCGTCGGCAGGGACGTGCCGGCCTTGATGAGGTCGATGATCAGCGTCGGCGTGATTTTGAGCTGCACGGTGTCAGCAAGCGACGCGGTGCCGGCGGCTTGCCGGAAGACGACTTGAAAGCCGCAGCTCTCGCACGTCGTCATCGAGGAGCTCGAGCCGAACTTCAGCTCCGCCGAACAATTAGGGCACCGCATCAGCTCGAGTGGCACGTGTCGAGCGTACCGCTATTGTCGGCGAATCTCGTCGCGCCCGACAACGTAGGCGATGGCGAGCGCGGGAAGGCAGAACAGGTCCGTGCGGTCGAGCATCACGGCCGAATGCCGCACGTGGGAGAGCAGTGCGACGAATGCGTGCGATACGGCGGGCGAGAGCTTCACGGCGCAAAAAACGATGCCGGTAGCGGCGATGGCGAGCACGAGGCGGCGCTGCGTCAAGTGGGGGTGCGTCCGCAGACCGAGCTTGCGCGACGCCAGGAGCAGCAGCCCGATCAGCGCGGTGAGGATCACGGGAGCGGCAACGAGGCCGGCGATGTCGGACAGCTTGCCCGTGATGGCGTGGGGCCACCCGTGCGGGAACGCGGGCTTTAGCACCCAGTCGTTCAGGATCAAGACCAGAACGGCGCCGATCGCAACGGGGTGAAGAGCCTCGCCGATGGGAAGACTTCCGTCGCCGCGTAGGGTGGTGCGGAGACGCGACACGCGTATATCCTGCGCCTCGTGTCCGACGACGGCAAGAAGCCTGAGAAGCCCGAGACTGAAAGCCAGAAGCAGCTCGCGGAGGCCGAGAAGCAGGCCCGCGATCGCTTCGAAAAAGCGATGAACGAGCTGCGCGACGGCGCGCGGCGGTTTGCGGATCGGGCGCGTGACCAGAGCGAGATCCTGCTCGAGGAGCTGATCGATCCGGAGGGCGAGACGATCGCATCGATCGCCGAGCACGAGGGTGACGCAGGTGCGCTCGCGCTCGCGCAGTCGCTCGAGCTGATCCAGTTCGACACGTGGCTGTTCGGTCAGATCGGCGACAAGGACGAGCTGGACCTCAAGAGCGAGGACCACTGGGAAGTCTGGTTCACGTACGGTGCGTGGATCGCCGAGACCATGCGGCGCCGCCACGGCGGTCACTGGCTGATGATGGGCGACGACCCGCACGCGTGGCGCATCGGCTTCTCCAAGATCTTCCTCGAGATCGCGCCGTTCGTGTTCAGCGAGCAGCTGCTGCGCATGGGCAGCGGCGCGAGCAAGAAGATGATCAGCGAGATCGAGCGCATCCGCGTGCTGCACGAGCACGGTGGATTGGAGCTGCCGCGCGTGCCGTTCCTGGACAAGAGCGCAGAGCTCGCGGCCGAGCTGAAGGGCGGTCTCGAAGAGATCGCGAAGCGCGTCTCGCAGGACTCGTACGTCGAGAAGATCGAGATCGTCGGCCACGCCGATCCGATGGAGGGCGATACCGAGGCTGCTCACGCGCTCGCCAAGCAACGCGCCGAGGCGGTACTGAAGTTCCTCGTCGATAATGGCGTGCAGGCCAAGAAGCTCGAAGCGAAGAGCGCCGGCTTCGACGAGGTCCGCGCCGAGCCGGCCGAGGCAGGACAGACTGGAAATCCCGAGAACCGCCGCGTCGAGTTCGAGATCATCAAAGAGAAGAAGCGCCCCGAGCTGCTCGATAAGTTCGTCGCGCAGCACTACATCCGCTTGCACACGGTTCCGCTCGGCCAGTGGATGTCGATGGACTTCGCGCGGCTCGCGAAGCTATGGAACGAAGCGCCGGTCAGCGAGCTGATCACGGCGATCCGCGAGTCGGCACCGCGCCTCGGTGGACAGGGTGCGCAGGTGGCAGAGCAAGTCATCTCGGCGATCAGCAAGGCCAACCAGACCCTGCCCATCGCCAAGCAGACCAACGACCGCGGCCTGTTCGAAGCAGTCGCGCAGCTCGTCGGCCTGCGTCGCGCGACGGCGCCGGTGGCGATCGACATTCTCGAGCGCGTGGTGATGCCCGCGCTGCACGTCGGTATGCCGGAGAAGTTCCCGCCGCTCGACGAGGACGATCTCGCGACGCTGCACAAGCAGGTCGAGATGTTCGCGTTCTTCGTCGAGGTGAACCCGCACAAGTTCCAGGCGGACGACGAAGGCTTCCTCGCGACGATCCCGCACGATCAGCTGACGACGCCGTACGCGGATCGCAACGTCCTCGAGATCGGTAAGGGCGACTGGGTCGTCGTGAACCCCGCGCACTTCATCCCGATGCTCGCCGAGTTCGAGCCGAACAAGATGCTCGAGAAGTTCGACGAGTTCGTGAAGTACGTGAAGTCGATCCCGGAAGCGCCGCAGCGCCGCGACGACGGCCGCATGCTCGCCGAGACGGCGATCCGTGCGCTCGCGGACCTCAAGAACTGCGTCGCGACGGCCGCGCAGAACAACGACGCGCTGCTGTTCCGCCTCCTGCCGCCGCCAGGTTGATTCGACCTACTCGTCGAAGCGCTTCATCATGTAGCAAGCGCCGCCGAAGCAGGTCATCGCGACCTTGCCACCGAGCCACATGATGACGGGCGGAGGTTTGCCGCGGTCGGTGCAGGTCATGCGGAACTCGACGAGATCCGACGTGAGACCGGCGTTGGCCGCCTTTGCTGCGGAGTCGCCGATCTGTAGCTCGGTCGCGAGGTCACTCAGCTCGCGCGGCGACTTCTTCCACGCGGCGTGATCACACGGCGGATGAAACGGGCTCGTGTAGCCCTCGGCCGTGATCACCAGCGTGCGCCCGTGAAATGCCGTGGCGTCCTTGTCCGTGATCGTCGAGCCCTTCACGAGGAAGTGCGAGTCGATGATCCACGTGTGGGCGAGCGCTTGAACGTCCGGATCGTCGGAGACGGGCTCGGCCGGCGCCTTGGGCGCGACATGCTTGGCGCCGCACGCAGCGAACGCGAGAAGGAGAACACTAGCCAAGCGAACTGTCGGGACCACGGAGAGGCAAGGAAACCACGAAACGGGCTCCGCCGGTGGGCGCAGGTTCGTTCGCGATCGACAGCTCGCCGCCATGCTCGATTGCAATCTTTCGCGATATTGCGAGGCCGAGGCCGGTGCCGGTGGCCTTGGTGGTCACGTACGGCTCGAAGATCTTCGTCCGCTTGTCCGGGGCCACGCCCTTGCCGTGATCATCGACGGTGATCGTCACCACGTCGCCGCGCGCGTCGCTGCCCCAGCCGATCACGACGTCGCCGCTCGCGCCTGCTTCCTGACCAGCGTGGATCCCGTTCTCGACCAGGTTCGCGAGAACGCGCTTGAGCAGTAGCTTGTCAGCGCGCACCGTGACGGCCTCGTTCGGCGGCGTCAGCGTCAAGCGCGTGGCCATCGTGGGATCGAGCTTGAGCTCCTCGATGACCTCCGCGAGCGAGATCGGCGACGCTTCGACCTTGGGGAGCGCTCCGAGCGTACGGAACGTATCCACGAGACGGCGCAGGCCCTCGATCTCTTCTTCGACGATCTCGCCCGTGTCCGTGAGGAGCTTCTTGAACTTCGTCGGATCGGTGTCGGTGCCGCGGTACGCAGAGACGCACTGCTGCACGGCGAGCTGAATCGGCGTGAGCGGATTCTTGATCTCGTGTGCGAGGCGACGCGCGACGTCCTGCCAGACACCCATGCGCTGCAGGTATTCCACCTGGCGGCGCGATTCGTCGATCGTATCGAGCATGCCGTCGAACGACGTGCCGAGCTCGCCGACCTCGTCGCGACCGCGAATATCGGAGCGCGCATCGGTGTGACCGTCGGAGACCCGGCGCGAGGTGGTCACGAGAACGTCGATGCGGCGCGTGAGGCTCGTCGTGGCGATGATGCCCGCCGCCGCTGCGATGACGCTCGCGAGTCCAATGACGATGATGAACGTCGTCTGATAGCTCTGCGGCAACGCGCTCTGGATCTGCGAGACGGTGCGCGTGCCGTCGATCGCTTCCTTGAGCTCCTGCAGATCGGACTGCAGCGACGCGGAGACCTCGAACGTGAGTCGCAGCGACGCGCCTGAATCTCCGATGGGCTGGTCGACGACCTTGTCGCGCCAATCGTTACCACTCGGTGCGCGGTCGGCCTCCGCGATCACCGAGCCGTCGGGGCGGAGCATCGCGATCGCACGCAGGCCCGCTTGCGACGGATCCGCGATGATTGCCGCGAGATCGGTGTGCTCGTCGAGCTGTGCGATCTGGTTGCGCTTTGCGAGGCGCTCTGCGATCTCGGATTGCAGCCGCTTCGTCATGTTCACGAGGTCGTGATAGCGGTGGATCGCTTTGTCCATCGCGTCGATGCGCGCCGCCGCATCGCTCGACGCCACGTTCGCGGCTGCGCGACCGAGCTGACCGACGAGCATGTACGCCGTCGCGAGCGGAATGCTGACGAGCAGCACGAACAGCACGACGGCTTTGAGCCGGAGAGGAAAGTGCTTGGTCGCCATCAGTGGGAATCCGGGTGCGGGCGGAAGAACGGCTGCGAGCGAATCCGCAGCACGCGATCCGCTTCCGCGATTTTAGGGTTCACGAACACGGACACGAACGATCCAAAGAATGCGCCGCCGCGATCGAGCCCGCCGCCGGTCCCCTGGCTCAGCCAGCGACGCACCTGCGCGAGCGTCTCCTTGGACACGGGGTTCAGCTCCACTTCGATCGCGAGCAGGTAGACCTTGTCGTAGGGCAGGTCGGCCAGCTTGGCGACGGCGACATCGTCGAGAGAGACGAGCTTCTTGAACGCTTCGCTCTTCCGCTTCTCCTTGAACACCGTGTGGCCGTTCGGGTCGTCGAACTTGAGCTCGTAGACCTCGTCCCACAGGTTGTAGAGGACCTGACGCTGGAGCAGCAGGAACGCGACAGGTGCCGTCGCCTCGCGCGGATAGATCCAGATGCGAATGACGACGTTCGAGGTGAAACCCGTGTCGAGTCCCTCGTACGCCGACTGATCGAACAGCTTGTTGATCGACGGACCGATGGAATCGGGTGGGGTGCCGAGGCGCAGTTGCCCACCCTGCTCGATGAAGCGCATCCGCTGCACGCTGACGTCGTCGTCGTCGTCGGCGCGCGCGCTGCCCGCGAGGAGGCCCGAGAGGAGGATGACCGCGCCGAAAGCGAGGAGACTTCGCTTCACCGCAGCCGCCCCAGCGCGTTCGCGACGGTGACTTCAAACACGCCGATGTCCGTGTCGATACGGATGCCTCCGTCGACGTAGAGATCGATCGGCAACGCGTTCCACAGCGACGTGTCGCGCGCACGCAGATCATCCTGCTCGCCGAGGCCCCACACACCACCGCCCACGAACAGATCGCCGCCGTACACGCGGTTCTTGCCCGAGCCGCGGAACAGCTGGAACGCATACTCGAGCGTCGCAGTGCCGCCGAGGTCGCCGTACATCGGCTTGTCGCGGCGCGTGCCGAGGAGATCGAGTGGCGCAGCAGCGGACAGCACGAGGCCGAGCGCGCGCGGTGTGAGCATGTGATCCACGTCGGAGATGTGGATGCGGTCGAAGCGCGGTGCTCCGCCGATGACGATACCGCCCGCGAGCTTGAGACCGATCGTCTGCGTGCGCGAGACGGGGAAGTAGTGCTCGTAGCGCCCGTACAGCGTCGCGTACTGGTAGTCGCTGCCGATCACCGACGTGCCGAGCTCGGCCTGGAACGCGATGTGACCGCCCTGGTGCGGGAGGATCGGATCGGGGCGCGTATCGCGATCGAATCCGACGCTCGCGGTGACGACGCGCGACGTGCCAGGATCGAGATGCAGGTCGATCGCCGTGACGGTGCCATCGGGCAGCGTCTGTGTCGGTGCGACGGGAAGATCCGTGACGATCTGCTCGGCGCGCAGGCTCGCGGAGATGCGCGCGAGCGCGGTGACGTCGTACGTGAGCCCCGCGCGTCCACCGAATCGGCGATACGGGAATGCGCGCAGGTCGGTCTCGTTGACGTCGAGAGGATCACCCGAGACGCGATAGATCTCGCTGCCGTGCACGAGCGTTCCCGACACGTTCACGCCCCAGCGCGTGCCCAGGATCGAGGAGTCCGCGGCGCGTAGCTCGCCGGCCCACTGCGAACGGTCGCCCTGGATGTCGCCGTCGGCCGAGTACACGAAGCCGCCGCCGAACGCGATGCCGAGGCCGAGCAGGTTGCGCTCGCCGATGTCCGCGCCGAACCAGTACGGCGACACATCGGTCGTGCCGAACCACAAGCGATTGAGGATGATCGTGCCGCGCTCGACGACGTTCACCTGCAGGCGCACCGAGCCGCGCTGCGTGCCCTTCTTCATCGCGAGCGTGACGTCGCGAAAAAAGCCGAGCGCGAGCACCTTGAAGCGCGCATCGCGCAACCGCTTGTCACCTGCGTGGATCAGATCGCCGGGCTTCAACGGGATCGTGCGGCGGATCACCTCGGTCTGGGTCGCGGTGTTGCCCGTGACGTCGATGCCCTCGATCTGGATCAGCGGACCGAACTCTTCGTCGACCATGGGATCGACGTGATCGGGGTCTCCGGGCTCGGCGGGCTGCGCGTATGCAGGGGCCAGCGCGAATGCGACGCCGGCAAGCGCCGCCAAGACCCGAATTCGCATCTACCCGTGAACGTAGCGCACCGCTCGGGCCGGGTGCTACCGTGACACCGTGCGCTGGGCCACGTTCGTTCTCGTCGCGGTGCTCGCGGCGGGGTGTAACGACCTCCGGGACTTCCGCGGCCATTGGGAGGGCCCCCGCGTGGGCGACTCCGCAGAGGTTCGGGTCGGTGTCGCCATGGCGGCGCACGCGCAGCTCGACGTCAACGATATCGACCAGCACGGCCTCGCTGCCACGCTGACCGTCGATGGGCTCGCGACCGCCGTCCCCATCGTCTCGCTGGCCGGCGCCGAGGCCGACGCGATCTCCGACATGACGTTCGCGGGCTCACCGCTCCGCGTGTACATGGCCTTTGCCCCGATCTCCGACGGTCACGGCGACGCGCTCGCGATCATCGCGCTCTACGACCACGACCGCATCGAGGTGCGGGTGCTGCGCGGCGGCTCGAATCCGCTCTACGGCATCTTTGCGCTCAGCGAAGCACTCGAGGATACGCCGTGAAGTGCCCGCACTGCGCCACCACGATCGCGGACGATTCGCGGTTCTGCGGCACGTGCGGTCGCGCGACGTCGATGACCGAACCCCTCTCGCAGGGCGGCGTGCTGCGCTCGCTCGTCGAGCAAGACACGCTCGTCGGGCGCGAGATCGCCGGGCGCTATCGCTTGCTCGCCAAGCTCGGCGAGGGCGGCATGGGCGCCGTCTATCGCGCCGAGCAAATGTCGCTCAAGCGCACCGTCGCAGTGAAAGTGCTGCGCCCCGACGTCGCGAACAGCCCGCTGTTGTTGCGCCGCTTCAACGCGGAAGCGGAAGCCGTCGCCAAGCTGAACCATCCCAACACCGTCGGGATCTACGACTACGGTCAGGACGCCGACGGCACGACGTTCATCGCGATGGAGTACATCGAGGGCAGCTCGCTCCGCAAAGTGGTCCACACGGAAGCGCCGCTCCGCCTGCAGCGCGTCCTTCGCATCGCCGCGCAGATCTGCGCCTCGCTCACCGACGCGCACGCACGCTCGATCGTTCACCGCGATCTCAAGCCCGATAACGTCATGCTGCAAACACGCGGTCGCGAGCACGACGTCGTGCGCGTTCTCGACTTCGGCATTGCGAAGCTGCGCGACGACGATCGCGCGACGAAGATGCAGATGACGCAGCAGGGCGACATGCTCGGCACGCCGCAGTACATGGCGCCGGAGCAGATCCGCGGCGAGCACGTCGACGGTCGCGCCGACATCTATGCGCTCGGCTGCATGCTCTACGAGATGGCCACAGGCCGGTTGGCGTTCGAAGCACAGAACGTGATGGCGATGCTGTCGAAGCATCTCATCGAGACGCCGCCTCCACCGTCGGCGCGCCGCCCCGACCTCGCGATTCCTCCCGCGTTCGACGCGCTCGTCGCCGATTGCATGTCCAAAGCGCCGGCGCAGCGACCCGCGAACATGGAAGTGCTGACCGATCGCATCGCGGCGATCGCACAGACGCTCCCTGTCGACACGGCGGTCGCGACCGCGCAAACCGCTCCGGCCCAACCGTACGCGCCGGCATTTCCCTCCGTGCCGGTCGTTCCCACGCCGTACGCAGGATCTCCGCCAGCAAATCACCCCGCGTACTCCACGCCGCAGAACCGCGTCTCCGACTCGCAAGCTCCCTACGCGGGCCTCGCTCCTGGTGCGCCGTACGATCCTCGACCGCCCGCATCTCCCGGTCCCGCCGCGCGCCCACCGACCGATCACAGCAGGATCTGGCTCTACAGCCTGATCGGTTTGATCCTCGTCACCGGTGGTGGCGCCGCGATCTATCTCGCCTCGCGCTCGCCTGCCGCACCGATCGTCGCGACGCAATCGGATGCGGGCCCGACGACGGATCACTGGGATGTCCCCAGCGCGTCGCCGCAGGCACCGGTCATTCCGCCTGGCTACACCGTCACCGTCGACAACGTCTCGCTTCAACTACCGGCCGGGTTCTCCATCACCGACAGCACACCGCAGTTGTTCGTCGCGGTGAATCGCATGGGCGTGAAGATCATCCTCGCGCACATCGAGGACACGAACGACGATGTCGATCAGCTCGCCACCGCCTACGCGAACACGAACAACGTCGTGCTCGTCAGCTCGAGCATGGAGAACGTCGGCGGCCAACTGCACAAGGTGTTCGCGTTCCGCGGCGGCACAGGCGGCAACGTGTTCGGGCAGGCCGCAGTCGCGCTCATGGGCCCCGGCTACCGCGTCGCGATGGTGATGCACATTCCGGCCACCGCGCTCTACAAGGACAAGAACCTCGTGAACGTCGGAAACCTGTTGTTCCAGACCGTCCACACGCCGTAGCGTTGCGGCCGATGGCTGACGACGTCCGGCTCACCCAATTCGCGCGCGGCGGTGGCTGCGCCGCAAAGCTTCGCCTCGGTTCGCTGACTCACGTGCTGGGTCAGCTCGGCAGCGCACCGCGGTCGGCGGCAGGTGCGATCGTCGTCGATCACGCGTACTCCGACGATGCCGCGGTCGTCCACCACGCCGCTGGTCGCGACCTCGTGCTCACCGCCGACGTGATCGCGCCGCTCGTCGACGATCCCGCGGCGTTCGGTGCCATCGCCGCCACCAATGCGATGTCCGACGTCTGGGCGATGGGCGGCGAGCCGCGGTTCGCGCTGAACCTCGTGTTCTTTCCCGACGAGCAACTGCCGCTCTCCGTCCTCGACGAGATCCTCGCCGGCGCCGCCCGCGCGTGTGCAGCAGCCGACGTCGCCATCGTCGGTGGCCACAGCGTCCGCGATCCGGAGCTCAAGTTCGGCCTCTCCGTCACGGGCGAGGTGCAGCCCGATCGCATCTGGTCCAATCGCAACGCGCGTCCCGACCAGGTGCTCGTTCTCACCAAGGCGCTCGGCACGGGCATCCTCGGCCAGGCGATCAAGAAGGGCGTCGCCTCTCCCGACTCCGCCGCTGCTGCGATCAAGTCGATGACGACGCTCAACCGCGACGCGGCTCGCATCGGCCACGCGCACGGCGTCACGGCTGCCACCGACGTCACCGGCTTCGGCCTCCTCGGTCACCTCCGCAATCTCGTGCGCGACACGCCGCTGGGCGCGCGCATCGATCCCGCGGCACTTCCGCTGCTCCCCGATGCGATGACGCATATCAAGGCGCAGCTGTGCCCGGCCGGCAGCAAGGCGAACCGCGCGTTCGTCGCGGATCTCGTGCGCTGGTCGAGCGGAGCAGCATTCTCGGCCGAGCAAGCCGATGATTCGGAGCGCGAGCTGCTCGCGTCCATCGCGTGCGACGCGCAGACGAGCGGTGGCCTGCTGCTCTGCGTGCCCGCAGCGCGCGCTGCTGCCTGCGTCGACGAGCTGCGCGCTGCCGGTCTCCCCGCTGCGCAGATCGGCACGCTCTCGGAGCGAGACGTTTCTGCTGCGCCGATCACGCTCGTCTGATCTAGCTCGCGAGCGGTACGTAAATCTCGGTGATCAGATCCTCGGGCTTGGTGTCCATCGGCGAGTTCGGATAGACCTCGAACGACACACCGCTGTCGACGCGGTGACCGTGCTGGGGGATCCACACTCCCATCAGCTGCGCCCACGCGTCGGGCAGACCGGCGTACGGGCCCTTGTGCACGGTCTTCGCGTAGCGGCCGGCGGGGATAACGACCTCGGAGAGCCCATCGGGAATGTTCACTCCGTCGGGCAGCGCGAGGCCCGCGTCGCTGCGTAGCTCGGCAGCTGGCGTCGCTTCGGGAGAGTCGTAATAGAGCCCGACCATCTTGATACCGGGTGTTGCGAACAAGCCGGCAGGGACGGCTATGCGATCGAGGCGCGCGTAGGCCTCGCTGATCTGGTTGTAGGGGCCGATGTGGCGCACGGGCGCGCCACTCGGTGGGTGACGACGCGTAGGTCTTGCGGAAGACACGCGTGAAGGCCTCGTGCGTCTCGTAGCTCGCGTCGTATGCGATCGCGGTGACGGCGTCGTCGGTATCGAGGAGGCGCAATGCGGCACGCTGCGAGGCGCAGACGGCGGTGGAGCTCCAGCGGCGTCTCGCCGACCATGCCGCGGAAGACGTGGTGGAAGTGGAGCGGCGCGAGGGCAGCATGCTTGGCGAGAGTGTGGAGATCGAGCGCGTCGTCGAGGCTCCCGACGATGGTGGTGAGCGCCCGACGAACCGCGTCGTCGTAGAAGGTGCGCGTCGCCGTCTTCATGAGCCAACCCTAGCGAGAGCGGGCAGGGCGCGCTCGACCGCGTTTGCGATTTTCGCGGGTCCGACGGTGTACGTTCGCAGCCTATGCGCTCTCTCGGGTTGCTTGTCGCGGCGTCGCTCTCCGGATGTTTCTATGTCCCGACGCATCGCGGGCTGTCGATGGAGCGCTCGAAGGTGTTCGTGGCGCCCGGTTCGCCGCAGGTCTTCTCCGCGACGAATCGCATGGAACACCGTCGCGGTTACGCTGGCGGTCCGACGTTCCAAAAGGAGGACGTCAATTTCGATGTGGACAAGTACGACACGGATACGGCATCGCGATCGATCATCTCGATCGTCGACCCGACGACGCATGCCGAAGTGCGCCTCGGGCAACTCGACCAAGAGGGCGAGCCCGTGTGGTTCGATGCGAAACGCAAGATCCTATGGATGGCAGACAATGACGGCGCGCTCCGCGCGATGACGACCAGCGCCCCACCTCCGGCGAATGGCGCGAAGCTGTTCGAGAGAGAGAAGCTCGAGCCACCATTCGTCCTCACGGCGTCGGATCGCTTCACCCGGACCCTCTGGGACCTGAGTGGCAACGGCTCGATCAACTTGCCATCGACGATCGATGCGGCACGCATCTCCGTCGACGGGAAGGTGGTCCACTTCACCGTTCTCGAGGAGCAGGACGGCGTCGTTGCTGTCAGTCAGCTCTCGATCGACTGGTCGACGGGAGTGCCGACCCAGCTACCCGCCGTGGTGTGGACATCGCCGCCGTTGGCTCCGGGTATCGGTACGCGCCTCGCGATCACCGTCGTCGGCGAGCGATACGCGGAGGTGCTCCACGATCAGACTGGAACGCGGCTCCTCGTGTTCCCACTCGTCCTTGGTTCGCAGCCTCTCTCGATCGCGTTGCCGCCTGCCGAGGCCCTCGGGAAGCTCGCCACGCTCGATGCCGACACGCTCGTGTTTGGAGAGCAGACCGATGACGACAAATGCTGGCGCGGCGTCACCATCCGCATCGGCACTGCGACCGTGACACCGCTCCCTGAATCGCCTTGCATCACCGGCACGGCGACGACGCGCGGACGCTACGTACTCGACACCGAGCGCTACGCAGCGATCGTGGACGCGAAGGGTGCGGTCGTTAGCCTCGATGGCATCAAAGCAGCAGCGCTCCACGATGCGTTCGCGACCACGCCGACCACGCGTACGCTCGTCGTGATCGACGACACCGAGCACGTGGCTCTCTCCGAAGTAAACCTCGAGACGGGCGAACAGCACCGCACGCCTCTTCCCGGAATCGCCGCGGAGGACCGCGTTCTCGGCGTGAGCGACGGCGTGGCTACGTTCGTTCGGGGTCACGACACGATCGTTCGCGTGGCTCTCGGAGACAAGGCGCCCACCATCGTGAGGCTCGACGATCCCGAGATGACCAAGACCGATCGCATGCCGTCATTTCCGTACGAGCTCTGGTTTGGTGCCGGTGGCGGTGCGACGACGCGCGGGACGGGATTCGGCGGCGGAAAGGTCGAGCTCGCGCGCTGGCTCGACGAGCACTGGACGATGATCGTTGGCGCGACACTCACGGGCGAATCCGCCAAATCGAGCACGGATCCCAAGTGGACCGAGGGAGGACCCGCGTTCGGCTTCACATGGCATCGCTTGCCGCAGCTATGGAGCGTCAATTTCGGCGCTGATCTCGGGGCTAACTACGCCGCGTCGTATGTGGACAAGAAGCAAACCGACCAAGCGTTCGCGCCGTCACTCGATGTCCACGTGGGAGCGTCGGGATCCTTCGGCGGCTTGGATATCGCGGTCCTCGTCCCGTCGTTCATCGACTTCGGCCGCGGCGTTCAGTTCTGGGCGACGCTCAAGTTTGGCCTGACCAGCGGCGGCCTGAACTGATCGAGCCCGTGCAAGAATAGGGCGGATGCCCGACAAGTCCGATCTCGGACTACTCGAGACCGCCGCCGCGCCCGGCGGTGGTGACGCGGGCGAGACCAAGAACGACGCGCTCGCGGCGACGATGGCCGCGACGGGGCCGGTCGCGAAGCAGCTGGCGCTCGACGAGACCGCGGTGCCGACGCAGCGCACGAGCTCACCGGCGTTGGATGCCACGATGGCGAGCCAGGTCGGGACGCAACCCGCGGGGGAGCGCACGCGCCTGTTGCCGGCGGGCAAGCAGCTCGGCAAGTACACGCTCGAGGAGCGGCTCGGTGCGGGTGCGATGGGCGTCGTCTATCGCGCGCAGGACGCGGAGCTCGGCCGCAGCGTCGCGATCAAGGTGCTGCATCGACCCGACGAAGCGCTGACGGAGCGGTTGGTGCGCGAAGCGCGCTCGATGGCGCAGGTGAGCCATCCGAACGTGGTCGCGGTCTACGACGTCGGCGATCGCGACGGCACGACGTACATCGCGATGGAGCTGGTCAGCGGCGATAGCCTGCGCAGCTGGCAGGACGGCCACACCGTCGAGAAGATCGTCGAGGCGTACATCGCGGCGGGGCGTGGACTCGCGGCGGCGCACGCGGCCGGCATCGTTCATCGCGACTTCAAGCCCGACAACGTTCTCGTCGGCAAGGACGGGCGCACGCGCGTCACGGACTTTGGTCTCGCGGCCGTGAAGCAGGACGAGAAGCCGCACGTCGATATCGCCGCGCGATCGATCGAGGACATCAACCTCACGACGAGCGGCTCCGTGCTGGGCACGCCCGCGTACATGGCACCGGAGCAGTTCGAGAGCGGCAACGTCGACGCGCGCACGGATCAGTTCAACTTCTGCGTGTCGCTGTACGAGGCGCTGTACGGCGAGCGCCCGTTCCAGGGCCGTACGTTCGAGGAGCTGAGCGAGAACGTTCGCGCGGGCAAGGTGCGCGCATCGAGGAAGTCCGAGGTGTCGAGCAAGCTGCGCGCGATCCTGCTGCGCGGCATGTCGACCAAACCGGGCGATCGCTATCCAACGATGGATCACCTGCTCTCGGATCTCGGACGCGATCGCGCGCGACCGCTGCGTCGGACGAGCCAGGTTCTCGCGGTCCTCGCGGTGATGCTCGCCATTGCTCTTGGTAGTGACTGGACACTTCGCCGGCAGGCGGAAGCACGACTCGCGCAGTCGTTCGACCTCACCGCTACGCAAACGGATCGCGCGATCGCGCAGCTCGTCGCTAGCTTCGACGCAAACTCGAACCAGGCGTACAACCTTCCGTACATGCGCTACGTCAGTGCGCAGTACGATCAGTCGGACTTCGGGTTGGGCGACGAGACCGACGACACCAAGAAGCTCGCCGATCTGCACGAGCTGGGCACGTCGGTCGACTGGCAGTTCTCGCGCAACATCAACGGTGTGAAGAGCCCCGCGATCATCGCGGTCGGTGACTATAAGGCGCGCCTCCTGTACTCGTCGGCAGCAGGCAATGACTTCGGGACAGACCTTGGCGATGTAGCAGGCGTACGCGACGCTCTCGCTGGCGTGAACGGTGGTCGTATACTCGCGCTCGCTCGCTACAACGATCCAAAGATCGTCGCGGCAAAGCTGCTAGGTCCCACGCCGCCGTCGGGCCTCGCGCTCGTCTTTGTGCGTTCTCTCGTGCTGCAGGGATCGCCGCGCAGCGTGTACGTGCAGCTGGTGCCGGCGTCGTCATTGCCGGCGCTGATCCGCCTCGACAAGACTCCGATCGCGGTCGTCGGCCCCGACGGTACGATCGACGGTGCGATCGCCAGCGGCACGCTGGACCATCCTTCGGAGGACGTCCGGATCAAGCGCATCCCGCTCACGGGGACCGGCGGCGAGAAGATCGGCGAGATCGCATTGATGGGCACGGTAGATGGCCTCTCGCTATTTCCGCACGCCCGCATGGTGCTGCTGATCGGGCTGCTCGTGGCTCTCGTGGGAGCGGCCGCGACACGGCGTCTTGCCAAGCAGATCGCGGACGCGCGCGCGGGCTGAACAAAAGTCGATCACGCTTACGCATTCGGCGGCATTCCTCCCTGCAAGCGATGAACGTCGACGAGCTCATGGCCGAGATGACCTGGGTGCGCCGCTTGGCGCGCGGCCTGGTTGGCCAGGAGGCTGGAGACGACATCGCCCAGGACGCATATCTCGTCGCGAGCGAGCGCGCCCCTGGAGATGGCCGACCACTGCGCCCGTGGCTACATCGTGTCGTGACGAACCTGGTGCGTATGCGGCACCGGAGCGCGGTCCGACGAGATGCACGCGAGAAGCGCACCGAGACGGATTCCGTCCCCACGCCCGATGAGCTGCTCGAGAGAGTCGCGACCCATCGAGCGCTGGCGGATGCCGTTCTGGAGCTGCGCGAACCGTATCGGTCGACCATCGTGCTTCACTACGTCGAGGGACTGACGAGCGCGGACATCGCGCGGCGGCTCGGGATTTCAAGCGCGACCGTGCGCCAGCGCTTGAAGCACGCCCTCGACCGACTGCGCGAGAGCTTGGCGCAGCGCACGGATCCGCCCACGAAGGGCTGGCTCGCCGCGCTGATCCCACTCGCACATGTGAATCCACCGCTCGCGGCAGGAGCGTTGGTGATGAAGAAATGGATCGTTGCGATTGTCGTACTGGTGCTGCTGCTCGTCGTAGGCGGCGTCGTGCGGAGACATCTCGATCGCTCGTCAGCGACGGGATCGAGCTCACAGTCTGTTACATCGTCGAGAGAGACCACGACAACACGCGGTTGGTTGGCCACTAACGTGCGCGGCAAAACCGTCGAGCTTCCATCGTGGATGGCACTCGCGAATGGTCATGCGAGACACCTCGCAGGGCGCGTCATGTTTGCCGGTGCGCCGGTAGCGAACGCGACCGTTCGCATCGGTGTCTCTGTGTCGAGCCCGCGCGTGCGGATGCCGGAGATGACGCCGGGCCCTGCGTTCATGCAGGCGGGAGTGCGGCAGACGGATGCCAAGGGGCGCTTCGATTTCGGAATGATGCCGCCGGTAAATCTCGTGATCAGCGCGGAGTCGGACGGCCGCGCGCCGACGTCACTCAGCATTCGCGTCAGCGATCCGACGGCCAAACCGGCGCCGGAAAACGTCGAGATTGTCCTCGGCGAGTGTCGCTCGAGGATCGCCGGCACCGTGCGCGACGGGGCAAGTCCGATCTCCCATGCGCGGCTGCTCGTAGCAGGTTTGGCTGGCTCTGAATCGGACGCGAATGGTGCGTTCTCCGTCTGCATGCCCGACGCCGACTACCCAAATCTGCGCGTCGAGGCCGATGGCTACGGATCGATCAACGTACAGGTCCCGCCGATGCAGGGCGTGATGCGCAGGGACATCGTGCTCGTCCCTGAAGCAACGATCAGTGGTGTTGTCGTCGACGATACGGGTAAGGCAATTCCGGGGGCCGTGGTCGCCGCACGCCCCGCCGCAGACGGGCAAGATGAAGCGAGCAGTCGCGACACGATCGCTGACCAAGACGGGCGCTTCGAGCTCGACGAGATGGCTCCGAGCAAGTACGGCGTCGTCGCATTCACGGCAACAGGGAGCAGTCCTGCGGCGGTGGTCGTAGCCGCAGCAGGAGTCGCTACACGCGATCTATCGCTCGTGGTGAAGGAGCGCGCCGTGGTGCGCGGCCATGTCGTCATGAACGGCAAGCCGGTCGCCGGTGCGTGGGTCGGCAACGAGAAGAGTCCGTACATGCCGCACAGCTCCCACTACGCGGAGTCTCAAGCGGATGGCAGCTTCGTCCTCGATCTTGTCCCGCTCGGCCACGTGGAGCTGAATGCGTATCCATACGATGTGGTCTCACCGACGTCGATCGATGTGAAATCACTCGCTGGCACGGAGGTAACTCTCGAAGTGAAGCCGCGCGGAGGAGTCGTCGGTAAGATCACGCGCCTGGGTGTCGCCGCCTCAAACGCGCGCATCCGCGTCGATCCGATCAACCTCACGGCGATCGCAAACGCCGATGGGACCTACGAGCTTCGCGGCCTTCCTGCGGGAACGTACGAGATGAGCTTTCAAAATGGTCGCGCGTTCGCGAATCGTTCGCTGACAGTGACAGATCCGGTACTGCAGACGATCGATGTCGAGCTCGACGGTGGCGGTGAGCTCCTTGGCTCCGTTGTCGACGAGGCCGGTCGCGGAATTTCGAACGTGCTTGTCGTGTTCGACTCGACGGCTCACGACGACAGCTGCAACACGTTCACAGACGACGACGGTGCGTTTGATTGCGCGAGCCTGGCGGGCCACACCGACTACACGCCTCGCGTGTTCTCTGGCGCGGGCGCGAAGGAGCCGTTCCCGCTAGTGAGTGGCGTGTTCGCACCGGTGCACGTGGAAGACGGAACGTCCGTTGTTCGTGGCGTGCAGGTCGCGATCAAGCACGAGATGCTCTCGATTCGAGGCCGCGTCGTCGACGATTCCGGTGCGATTGTCGCCGACGCGCACGTCACCGTTCCCGATACCAATTGGGGTGATGCGGGCCGCACGCATGCCGACGAGGGTGGTGGCTTCGTCATCGAGAATCTCATTGCGGGCGCCCACTACAACCTGCGCGCACATCTGTCCGATGGAAGTAGCGGGGATGCGCGCGACGTGCCCGCAGGCGCGACGGGTGTGGAAATCAAATTGATCCGGCCGGGCACGATCTCCGGAACACTCGTGGGGCTGCCGTCGAGCGTCATGGTGATCGCAAGCCAAGCGCTCAGCGGCAACGACGACCTGTATGAAGGTAAGGTCGATGGCGATCGCTTCGCCATCACGGGATTGCCGCCGGGGCGCTACACCGTGCAAGCAGCGGTCGATCGACACCAGGTAGATGGAGCGGTCGTCGACGTGAAGTCGGGCGCGACTTCCGCGGTCGCGCTCCGTAGCAAGGCACGCGCGACGATCTCTGGACGCGTCACGGATCTGGCGACCGGAGCTCCAATCGCGAAGATGGCGTGTCGCGCAACATTGTCGCTCGGCGGCCGCGAGGGACCTCTCGTCGGAGGCATGGTCGCCGATCAATTCACCGACGCGACCGGTGCGTTCTCGCTCGATGCTCCGACCGGACGTGTGCGAGTTGCGTGCAACTACCAGGGCCCTGCGTACAGCATGGCCGGTGGTGACTTCGACATCGCCTCCTCGTCGACGACGGTGGCGCTCACGGCAGTCGCGATTCCTGCCTCACCGGCCGATGCGGGCCTTCTTCTCGAGCCGTTCGTGATTCCCCCCACCGTGACCAAGTCGATCGCCCCGGGCGTCGTGGTGGGCGATCAGATCCTCGCGATCGACGGTCTGGATACGAGCAACATGCTCGGCCACGAGGCGCTCGCGCTCCTGTTCGGCAAATCTCCAGGAACGACCGTCGCAGTGAGCCTGATGC
This sequence comes from Kofleriaceae bacterium, assembly GCA_036499725.1. GTDB lineage: Bacteria > Myxococcota_A > Polyangia > Haliangiales > Haliangiaceae > JABFXX01. The sequence goes on along the minus strand of DASYDE010000118.1, from coordinate 17,839 downwards.
ACGATGGCAAGCGCGTGACGGTACGTGTATCGCTCGTAGCCGGCACCTGAGCGCATCGCGTTCGCGATATATCTGGCGCATGAAGCTCGCTGCGCTCGCGCTCGTGTTGGTCACCGCGTGTGGATCGTCAGGGCCTGCCACTCACCAAGGGCTTCCCACGATGCACGTGGGAGCGAACATCGATCCGGCGAAGACCGTCGAGACGGCTGCGACGGAGGTGACGTTCATCGCCGATGGTCGCACCGTCCCCGGCACTGTCATCGCACCGACGACGGGAGGGCCGTGGCCCGCGGTCGTGATCCTCGCGGGAAGCGGCCCGACGGATCGCGATTGGAACAGTCCTCTCATTCCGACCCACAACGGCAGCGGCAAGCTGCTCGCCGAGGAGCTCGCGAAGCACGGCGCTGTCGTCCTGCGGTTCGACAAGTCGGGCACCGGTGGCAACGCGGGCCCCACGGTAGCGAACGAGTGGACGCTCGACATGTATCGGGCCGAGGGACTCGCGGCGATCGACTTTCTCCACGCGCGACCGGATGTGCGGCACGACGCGGTGTTCGTCGCGGGTCACAGCGAAGGAGGACTGCACGCGACGCGCGTTGCTCTGGCGGCGGGGCCCAAGGTGCACGGAGTCATCTATCTGTCGTCAGCTGCTCGCACGATGGGGGACACCTTGCTCACGCAGGTCGACAATCAACTGCACAACCCGATCACGGGACTGACCAAGGAGCAGGCCGACAAGGAGAGCGCGTCGATGCGTGTGGCGATGGCCGACTTCGTGGCAGGCAAGCCGGTCGATCCGAAGACAGCGTCGACGCTCGAGCCGCTGCAATCGATGTTCGCCAGCTTCAACGCGCAGGGGGCGCAGCTGCTCGTCCGCACGCTGATGGGCTTCGACAACGCGAAGGAGGCGGCGAAGCTGACCGTGCCTGCGCTCGTGATCAATGGCGCCAAGGACGTGCAGGTGGATCCCGAGCTCGACGCGCGTCATCTCGCTGACTCGATCAAAGCGGCCGGTCACGACGTCACGCTGCACATCTCACCCAACTCGGATCACGTGCTCAAGACGAACATGCGGTCGATCGGCGACATCCGCAACGACCTCCAGACCACCCAGGACGCGTACAACGCCGACGGGCGCGTGCTCGATCCGGACGTCGCAAACGCGGTCGAGACCTGGATCGCGGCCCACGTCCCCTAGCGTTCGGTATCCGCGAGCAGCGGGTACTTCACCGTCCCGCTCAGCGTCGCCGTGAACTGACCTGCTCGGTAGGTGTGCTCGCTGTGCGTCGCGATCGTCGGATCGAGACTCACGCTGCCGACGAGGCGAACGGTCGCTCCAACCTCGAGCACCCGCTCCTCGAACCGATCTGATCGGAGGGTTGGCTTGTTACACAGCGCGATTTGCGGCGCATCGATTCGCGCGCGTCCCGTCTTGTCGACGACGAAGAACGCCACGGCGTGCCGAGTGACCTTGGTCGAGACGAGATTGCCGTCGAGCGATGACGTCGAGGTATCGAACGCCACGCAGCGTGTGCGCGACATCATCGACACGAGCGGCTCGCCATCGGCTTCGATCGTCCCGACGATGCACGCGAGCTGACCATCGACGAGCTCTGCGATCGGCACGACGCGCGCACGGCGCAACACACGGCGAGTGCGGGCGTTGTCCGCGGTGAACAGCCTGGCGCCGATAACGACGCCGATGCCCGCGATGATCGCGACGAGCGTGATCACCTGTACGTGGTCGGATTGCCCGGCTTGTACTTCTCGCCGTACTTGTTCAAGTGCTCGGGCTCTTCACCGCGCTTGAGCGCGAGGTCGACCTTAGCCTGCCCACCGGCGTCGACGTGGATCTTCTGGCTCACCGGCTTCTGCGAGCGCCGCGTGTACGCGAACAGCGTCCAGTCTCCGGCGGGCACGTCGTTGATCGTGTAGACGCCGCCCGCGTTGGTCCGCGTGTGGAACTTGTTCGGTACGACGAGAATCGTCGACGCCATCTCGGGGTGGATATTGCAGTAGACGTCGACGACGCCGGGCTTGGGAAAATCCTTTGTCTTGGAGTCGCCCTTCTTGAACGATCCGAGATCGAACTTGCGCGGCTCGGACTGCGAGAACACGTTGTGCAGGATCGCGTCGTCGTTGGGGAACGTGACCTTGCCGCCAACCGTGACCGCGACGAGATCGGGGACGAACGCGCGGCCCTTCTGGCGCAGCGTCGTAGCGTCCTCTTTGTCGCCGACGTCCTTGGGACCGACGATATAGATCACGACCTCGGCGCCGGTCGCGGCCTTCTCGCCCGGATCCGTCACCGTGACGACGCCCGTCACTTGACCGCCACCCGCGTGCGCGACCCCGCCCGCGAGCGTCGCGATGAGGAACACCGCGGTCCGCATCAGAACATGATGCCCCAAGTAACCTTGGGCGCCGTGTTGATCTGATAGAGGCCGATGCCGAACGCACCCGAGACCCAAAACCGTCCCTGCGTCCACGAGAGGTTCGGGCCGGCGGCCGCCCAGCCCTTGCGCCGATCGTCGATCGACAGCTGCGCGAACACTTCGGCACCGAGACGCAGATCGCCTTTCACCTTGAAGCTCACACCCGCTGCGGGGCGCACTTCCTGGTGGTTGAACGTGTCCCGCGAGAAGAACCCGACGTAACCGAGGTCGGCCGCCGCTACGACGCTGCCCGACTCCGTTGTCGTCGTCATCACCAGGTTTGCTTCAGCGACGATCGCATCGCGGGTATCGATATCGCGCTTGACGGCGACGCGCAGGAGCGGAGCAAACGGCGGAGCGTCCGCGGGGTCCGCGCTCACCAAGCGATAGCGAGCTTCGAGCCCGTATTGCTGCAGGCTGTACTCCTCGTTGCCGAGGTCGTTGCGTGACCAGCGCATCTCGAGCGGGAAGCCGATCTCGAGTTGATCCGTGACGCCGACCAGCGCCGAGAAGCCCCACGTCGTCCAGTGCGCGTTGACGGGCTCGAGCCCGTTCTGCTCCTCGAGCCAACTCTGGATCTCGACACCACGCTCGGGCATCACCTGCGTATCGGTGGTCCATCCGAAGAAGGATCGTCCCGCGTGCGCGGTGGCGGGAACGGCAACAACGAAGGCCACTGCCCCAAACAATGCGGTTCGCACCCCCCCACTCTACCTGCACCGCCCGTGGTCGTGGTTTCCTCGCGCCATGATCGATCACTCCGGCGTCCTGGTCACCGACATCAAAAAGTCCGCCGAGCTCTACAAGAAGGCGCTCGCGCCTCTCGGGTACGTAGAGTTGATGAACTTTGGCGAGGCGGTTGGGCTCGGCGAAAAGATGCCCGACTTCTGGCTCTATCAGGGCACACCGAAGGACAAGCTGCACTTCGCGTTTCGGGCCGCGAGCCGTACGGCAGTGAAGGCGTTCTACGACGCTGCGATCGCCGCGGGCGCAAAGGACAATGGCCCCCCCGGTGTGCGCGCTGACTATCACGAGCACTACTACGGGGCATTTGTCCTCGACCTGGATGGTCACAACATCGAAGCGGTCTGCCACGAGCCTTATCTCGGCTAACGCGACTAGGATGCGCGCATGAGTCTAGGGCGGCGCGCGCGTTACAAGTTCGACAACCTGATGGCCCGCGGTGTGGGCGCGCAGATCCTGCTGCTCGCCGTCTGCGCTGCGGTGCTCGTCGTCGTGACGGTAGTGCTGCTGCTCGCGTTGGGTGTGGCGCCGCAGGACGACAGCGGCGTGCGCGATTCGCTCGCCATGCTCGCGTGGAAGTCGCTCATGCGCACCATGGACGCCGGTACGCTCGGTGGTGACAGCGGCAGCTGGACGTACCTGTTCGTGTTCCTGTTCGCGACGATCGGCGGTCTGTTCGTCGTCAGCGCGTTGATCGGCGTACTCAACCAAGGTTTTGGCTCGATGCTGGAGAAGATGCGCCGTGGTCGCAGCATCGTCGTCGAGCACGACCACACGATCATCCTCGGCTGGGGGCCCAAGGTCTTCACGGTGCTCAAGGAGCTCGCAGAGGCGAACAGCAACAAGCGCGGTGCATCCGTCGTCATCCTCGCCGACAAGGACAAGGTCGCGATGGACGAAGAGGTCGCGCAGGCGATGAAGGGCAAGAAGCTCCGCGTCGTCACGCGAAGCGGCAGCCAGATGTCGATCGAGGATCTCTCGCTCGTGAGCTTGGCGACCAGCAAAGCCGTCATCATCCTCGCAGCCGAGCCCGACGGAGATCGCGGCGGCCCCGAGTCCGACACCGTCACGCTGCGCACGCTGCTCGCGCTCAAGAAGGCCGTGGGCGATCAGCCGTTGCACATCGTCGCGGAGCTGTTCAGCGAACGCACCGAGGAAGTCGCGCGCATGGTTGCCGGCAAGGACGCGGCGCTCCTCGTCGCCGCGCCGCTCGTTAGCCGCCTGCTCGTTCAGACGGGGCGCCAGTCCGGACTCTCGATGGTCTACACGGAGCTGCTCGATTTTGGCGGCTGCGAGATCTACATCACCAAGATGCCGCAGCTCGTTGGCAAGACGTTCCGCGAGGCGGCGTTCGAGCTCGGTACGTCGACGCTGATGGGCGTGTTCACGGCGGGCGGCGAGATGCTGCTGCCGCCGCCGTTCGACCGTAAGCTCGTCGCCGACGACGAGATCGTCGTGATCAGCGAGGACGACGACACGATCATCCTCGATGGATCGGGCTCCGTCACCGACAGCTCGATCAACGAGACGCCGTCACGTGCCTCCCGCCGCGCCGAGCGCACGCTCGTTCTGGGCGCCAGCGAACGCCTCCCGCTCGTACTCCAGGAGCTCGACAACTACATCGCCGGTGGCAGCGAGACGATCGTCCAGGGCGAGAACGCTCGCGAGCACCTGCAGCATTTCGACCCGTCGGTGTTGAAGAACACCAAGCTCACCGTCGAGGATGCAGACGTCACGGACCACGCGTTGCTCGGTTCGCTCGATGCGACCGCGTTCGACCACATCCTCGTGCTGAGCGAGCTGTCAGGGCGCACGCAGGAGATGGCGGATGCACGCACGACGATGACGCTGCTCTACCTTCGCGACATTTGTCAGAAGGCGAACAAGCGCATCCCGATCACGAGCGAGATTCTCGACATCCAGAGCCGCGATCTCGCGACCGTCTCCGAGGCCGACGACTTCATCGTCAGCAACACGCTCGTCAGCCTCATGATCAGCCAGCTCTCCGAGAACCGTCACCTCGGCAAAGTGTTCGATCAGCTGTTCTCGCCGGAAGGCTACGAGCTGTACGTCAAGCCGATGTCGGAGTACGTCGCCGCGGGGGAGGCGACCTACGCGACCGTCTGTGAAGCCGCGATGCGCCGCAAGGAGATCGCGATCGGCTACCGCCAGATGAAGTACTCGCGCGATGCGAGCCAGGGCTACGGCATCAAGGTGAATCCGTCGAAGCGCGAGAAGGTCTCGTTCGCCTCCGACGACAACATCATCGTGATGGCCGAAGCCTAGAGCTTTGTCCGCCGGCGGGACGTAAAGGGGACGGTCCCCTTTTCTCGGCCCGGGCGAACGCGGACTGGGCGAGAGAAGAGGAACCGCGAAGACGCGGAGACGCAAAGAGTGATCGATCAGATCGAGAGTCGATCGTTGCCGGTAACGGTCCGCGCACCTCGCCCGGCGAGGTTGACCTCTTCTTCGTGGCCTCGCGTCTTTGCGGTTCTCTGCACCGCGAATGGCCCGCGCTCCCCGCGCGGCGTGGTTGGACGTTCTAGACGCCGCTTCGCGTACTGGAGGTGGCGCCGTACTCGGCGAGAACTTCGGCGGTGTGCTGGCCGAGCGTGGGCGGCGGGCGAGGTGACTTCGGTGCACCGAGCGGCGTGCGCGGCATGCGCAGCGGGCCAGCAGCGCCGCCGTCCATCGTGAAGAACACTTCGCGCGCCGTGTGGAGCGGATGCGCATCGAGCTCGGTGACCTCGGTGACCAGCTCGACGCAGCAGTCGACCTTCTCCAGCAGCGCCATCCACTCCGCACCGGTCTTGGTCAGGAAGATCGCGGCGAGCTCCGCGCGTGTACGAGCATGCGATGCAGCGTCGCCGATGATCTCGCTGACGTCCTGCTTGCGACCGAGCGCGCCGTTGAGCGCGAGCCAGAACTTCGGCTCCAGCGCACCGACGGCGAGATAGCGGCCATCGCTGGTGACGTAGACCGCGTAGCCAGCCATGCCGCCGTTGAGCTCGTCCTTGCCGCGCGTCGGGCGCGTCCCACAATCAGCGTTGCCGAGCTCGGCGGCAAGCAGCGCGAGCGCCCCCTCGGTCATCGAGATGTCGAGATGCGCGCCCTTGCCGGTGCGATTCTTCTGCAGCAACGCGGCGAGGATGCCCGTCGCTGACCACAGCGCTCCGCCCGCGAGATCCGCGATCTGCGCACCTGGTAGCATCGGAGCACCGTCGAGCTGACCACCCATCGCGAGCACACCGGCGAGCGCGATGTAGTTGAGATCGTGACCCGCGCGATGCGCGTACGGTCCCGTTTGCCCGAAGCCGCTGATCGAGCACAGCACGATGCCCGGGTTGCGCGCAGACAGCGCCGCGTACGAGAGGTTCAGCTTGTCCAGCACGCCGGGTCGGAACGACTCGACGACGACGTCAGCCTTCTCGACCATCGTCAGGAACGCGTCGCGCTGCGCACTCTCCTTGAGATCGAGCGCGCACGAGCGCTTGCCGCGGTTGACCGCGAGAAAGCGGCCCGACATCCCACCCTTTTGCGGCGGAAAGCCGCGCAGGTAGTCGCCGAGCTTGGGGTCCTCGATCTTCACGACGTCCGCGCCGAGGTCGGCGAGGATCATCGTCAGGAACGGGCCAGGGAGCAGCCTCGAGAGATCGAGGATGCGAATCCCGTTGAGCGAATCTGCGAGAGGGCCAACCATCACTGGCGGCCACTCTAGTTCACTTGGGGCGAGCGATCTCGAACAGCTGCTGGAGCTTCATCGCGAGCATCGGATCGCCCGAGACGCGGAGCTTGCCCTGGAAGTAGAGCTGCATGCCGGCGTTCGGATCGCTGAGCATCGTGGCGAAGTCTTCCGAGGAGACCTCGACCGTGCACTGCGCCTTGCCGCTGTCACCCTTGGTGCAGGTGGGCGGGTTCGAGGTCGTGTCGACCGTCCACTCGCCACCACCGTTACCGCTGATCTTGAAGCAGTAGATCGCGTTGAGCTCGCGCGCCTTGTCGGGGTACTGCGCAAGTCCCTGCGGAACGAGGTTGTCGAACAGGTCCGTCGCATCCTTGGGCATATCGGGCATGCGGCCGTGATATCGCGCGTCGATAAGTACAGTCAACGCTGACTGCCGAAAACGCCAAAGGCGCCCCGAAGGACGCCCCCGCGTGTCGCCAAGAATCAGGTGTTAGTTCGCCGGCGGCAGGTCCTCGGTCGCGAAGGCGCAGGCGCTCACGTCACCCTCGGGCTGCGGAAACGACGCGTCGTAGGTCGCGAGGTTGTTCGTATAGAACGTGCGCTTGAACATACCGTCCCAGCACTCGGAGGCGTGGACGCCATCGGGGAGCGAGGCCTCGAGGTGCTGCGCCTCGATCGCGGCCGTGATGTCGCCACCGGTAACGCGGCCATCCGCGCGACCCGTGCCGTCGGAGTTCCAGCGCGAGCGGAGCGTGATGTGCTCCTTGGCCGCGCCGCCACCCGCATCGCCGTCGACGTCGAACACCATGTCGCCAGCGCCGTTCGCGGCCTCGTTGTACGTGTAATCAGCGGCGACGGGCTCGCCCGCATCGTTCGTGGTGTCGATGCCGAGCGTGAGGTGCTTCGTCGAGAGGTCATAGGTCGCGAGGATCGAGCCACGCGCCGACGGGTCCGCGTCGATCGGGTTCACGCGCTTGCCCGCGTCGAAGTCGAGCTTGAAGTGACCGTTACCGGCGAGCTCGCCCGGGCGCGGATCCGCGAAGCCGTCGATGACGACCTCGAACTGCGCGTTCGCTTCGGTGCGGCTACGGCCGAGGAGCTGGTAGTCGTACGTGCCGTCCTGGTTGTCGGTCACGTCGAGGCGGTACTCGGCAGGCGCGAGCGCGCCGTCGTGCCACGGGCCCCACGTGTAGACATCGCCGCTCGTCGTCGTGACAGGGAACTGCACGATGGTGTGCACGAGGACGAGCACCCACGCCGAGCCGCCGTTGAACGTCGCGGTCACGTTGCGCGTGGCGACGTACCAATCAGCGAGCTGACCGACGGAGCGCGACGCAGACTGCGGCAGGTTGATCTTCACCTGCTCCGCGGTCGGGATGGCCTTCTGAAGACCTTCCGGCGCGTCGTCGTTCTTGATGCAGGCGACGAGGGAGGAGGCGAGGGCGAGGGCGAGAAGCGACTTGGTAAGTTTCATTGATAGCTCCTTGATGGCGACGGAGCTGTCTAGAGCAGCTCGCGTGCCGCTGGCGTTTCGCCTGCTTCCAAGGACTTACGGTGTGGGGTTTTGCAACGGTCCGCGAGTCGCGCCGGGAGCCGTAGGAGGCGCCAACACTGCCGGCAACACCGCGACCTGATCACCATCGTAGAACGCGACGACCGCTTCGGGTGCGCCATCCGAATCGAGCGCGAACGCCACACCGACGGGATCGGGGCGCAGCACTTCAGGGAGCTGGAACACGTACATCAGGAGCGCGCTCGCTGCGAAGGTGGCGATGTAGTCACGCTTGATCGAGTTATCGAGGCGGATCGACAGCGCCGCATCACCCGCCGGCGAGATCGCGCGCCCGAGCAGCATCAACGCAGGTAGCGGCGTCCACGACGCGGTGCCGTTCATCGATCCCGTCGCATCCATATCGAGCAGGCGCAGCTCCGGATCGCCGTCGAACGAGCTCAAGTGGACCATCCGGATCATCGGTGCGGACTGCGGCAGCCACACGGTCCCCAGCAGCTCGCCGTACTTGCGCTTGGTCTGCCAGTCGGGCTTTCCCTTCTCCTTGCCAACGATCGCGCCGTCCTCGCTCTGCGCGATCTCGATCGTGCGTCCCTTGTAGAGAATCGTGAGTGGTGGCTTCGCGTCGGGTGCCGCGGTCGCGATGCCGCTGATCAGATCAACGTGCACCGCCTTGTCGCCACGCCGCCAGCGCACGCCGTTCTCTCCGTCGGGCCACAGGTCCTGCGTCCCCATCTCGGCCGCGAACGCGACGACATCGGCACCGCCGTGGATCATGAAGTAGGCCTGATCCGCTCCCGTCGGCGTCACGATGCGCGCGCAGCCGAGCTGCATATCGTTCCCGGGCGCCGTCGGTGCCGACAGACACTCGCCGATCAGCACGACATCATCGATCCGCGCGAGCGGCGGCGCCAACCGCGTCCCCGCGGGCTTGGTCCACACGATCTGTCCTCGCCGCCAATCGATTGCCGCAAACCCGAGCTGCGACGACGACACGACCGCGATGTCCTTGAGGATCGCCGGCCCACCGACGGTGAAGCGCGGCACGTCAGGACGCGACGGCAGCGTGATCACGCGCAGCGGTGTGACGGTCGGCAGATCCGCGAGCTCGGGCCAGTCCTTCTTGCCGCCCGCATCGACAGGCCCCGCGTCTCTCGCGACGACGGGCTCGATCGGGACGGTGGGCGCATTCGCGTCCTCGGCTGCCTTATCCCTGCACGCGACAAGGGCCAGGCAGAGCACGAAACTGCGCATCACGACGCGGAGCGTAGCAGACGGTTACTCTTCGGCCTTCTGCTTACGCTTGGCGTGAACTTCGCGATAGCGATCTGCCCAGCCCTCCACGTTCACCTGCTTCACACGCGTGATCGCGAGCGACCCGCGCGGCACATCCTTGGTCACCGTCGTACCGGCGCCGACATACGCATCGCGACCCACGGTCACCGGCGCGACGAGCTGACTGTCAGAGCCGATGAACGCACCGGCTTCGATCACCGTCTTGCTCTTCGTGAAGCCGTCGTAGTTACAGGTGATGACACCGGCGCCGACATTCACCTTCTGACCGATCGACGCATCGCCGAGGTACGCGAGGTGGTTCGCCTTCGCGCCCGCCATCATGTGCGTCTTCTTGGTCTCGACGAAGTTGCCGAGGTGCACGTCGTCCTCGATCTTGCTGCCCGGGCGCATGTGCGTGAACGGACCGATCTGCGCGCGCGGACCGACGGTGCTCTCGCTCAGCACCGAGTACGGCTTCACGTTCACCGCTTCGGCGACATGCACGTCGGTGATCACCGAGCCGTGATCGACGCGCACGTTATCCCCGAGGGCCGTCTTCCCGCGCAGCACGACGTTCGCACCGAGCCACACGTCCTTACCGAGCGGCCCGACGTCCGCGTCGATGTACGTGCTCTCCGGATCGATCATCGTCACGCCCTCGCGCATCCACGACTCGTTGATCCGACGACGCGCTTCTTTCTCCACCGCCGCCAGATCCACGCGATCGTTGATGCCGGCCACCTCGGTGAACGGTGCATCGATCGCCGTCGCTCCACCGCGCGCAGCCGCGTGCGCGACCAGATCCGTCAGATACAGCTCGCTCTTCGCGTTGTCCGCGCTCAGCTTCTGCAGATCGCGCCTCAGATGCCCGAGCTGGATCGCGTAGAAGCCCGCGTTGGTATCCTTGATCGCGCGCTGCTCCGGCGTCGCATCCGGGTGCTCGACAATGCGCTCGAGCTTGCCCGCCGCATCCCGCACCAACCGCCCATACGGCATCGGCCGCGGCGGCACCGTCGACAACAGCGCCATCCCAGCGGGCGATCCCGCACACGCCCCGGTCAGCTCCGCGATGCGCTCGCTCGCGAGCATCGGCGCGTCGCCCGTGAGGATCACCACGATGCGATCATCGGGCTCATTTGCCACGGCTGGCAGTGCGCATTGCACTGCGTGCCCGGTGCCGCGCTGCTCCGCCTGGATCGCGACATCGACGACGCCCGCGCCAAACGCGGCATCCAGCGACCCCTTCACGACCTCGTGCTTGTGCCCGAGAATCGCCACGATCCTCGACGCTCCAGCGTGCTTTGCCGCTCCGATGACCCAATGCAGCATCGGGCGCCCCGCGATCCGGTGGAGGACCTTGGGCGTTTCACTCTTCATCCGCGTTCCCAACCCGGCCGCCATCACGAAGACCAGTGGCGCTTGACGACTCATGTAGACGCGAAACGTAGCATTGTTCGCGCCAACCAACTTTGGGACAATAGGCGTATGAGGGCTCGCTTCGTCGGATGTGCGATCGCGCTCGGCGCGTTTGCTGCCGGCTGTGGCACCAAGCTCGCCGACCCAGGCACCACCGTGCCCGATGCCGACGACACGCCCGTCGACGCTCTCCCCGACGCACCCATCGACGCTCCTCCGGACGCGATGCCGACCTGCATGGGTGGCGACGCGCACGCGTACGACCCGACGTCGATGACGTGCATCCTCTACTTCGCGGGGCCGAAGGACTACGCCGCGTCGGAAACGGCGTGCGAGGGAATCAACGGCAAGCTCCTCGTCATCAAGGCAGCTGCGACGAACACGGTCGCGGGCGGGCTGACCACGGTTCGCGCGTGGATCGGTGCTACCGACGAAGGTCACGAGGGCGAGTTCCGCTGGCTCGACAACGCAGCCGACGTGGTCGGCGCGAACGGCGGCTACTCCAACTGGCGCGCCGGAGAGCCCAACAACGCTGGACTCACGGTCAATGCGGTGGCGACGCCAGAGAACTGCGCCGTCCTCGAGGGCAATCAGGCGCTCAAGACGTGGGACGACAAGTCCTGCGTGTTCGGTATGGACACGGCCGGCAACCAGCAAGGCCGCTACGCATACCTGTGTCAGACGCCAGCGATGTTCTAGCCCGGCTGGTTCTGCGTGATCTGCGTGATCTGCGTGATCTGCGTGATCTGCGTGGGTGGTCTGCGTCGACGTCTGCGTCGTGAAACAACGAAGAGGCAGAGAACCGCAAAGACGCGGAGACGCTAAGGAGACGGTGGGGAGGGGCGTGGAGGAAGCACGACTCGCTTGACGCCTTCCTTGAAGTACGGGAGGCCGAAGTTGATGACGAATCCGAGGTTCAGGCGTGTCGCTCGCAGATACGACAACACCTGCGCGACGTGGAGCGCGACGGGTTCAGTGCGGATCGCCTTGAGCTCGATCACGATCAACTTATCTAGGATGAGATCCGGTTGATACTCGCCGACTAGGACACCTCGGTAGTGAATGGGAACGACGAGCTGCTGCGAGAACGGGACGCCGCGCAGGTTCAACTCGACGGCGAGAGCGTGCTCGTAGAGCTTTTCGGAGAATCCTGGACCGAGCTCACGATGTACGACGAACGACGCATCTATCACTTCTCGCCCGAGCTCCTCACACGCTCGGGAAGGTTGGAACGCATACTGACCGTCGTCGTCGATCGAGTCTTTCTTCATGTGGGCGCTTATCGACCCGAGTCTTCACGGGTTGCGTACAAAAAAGCCTTTGCGTCTCCGCGTCTTCGCGGTTCTCTTCTCTCCGATCTGCTTCGCTAGCCTGCTCGTATTCAGGTTGTGAGGACCTGGGCGTTGCTGTTGATCGCCGCGTGCGGTGCGAAGCAGGCGCCCCCCTTGACGCGGACGGAAGGCGTTCGTTGGGCCCCGATGGTCGACTCGCACGTCCACCTCGCGTACTGGGCCGTCGGCGATCAGCTCGCGGCCAGCGGCATCGAGGTCGCGGTGGACCTCGCCGCGCCCGAGCGAGCGCTCGCCATGCCGACGGGACCGCTGCACGTCCTCTCGTCGGGTCCGATGCTCACGCACCCGAACGGCTATCCGCTCGATCAGTGGGGCAGCGATGGCTATGGCATCGGATGCAGCGACGAAGCCTGCCTGACGAAGACCGTCGAGCGGTTGGCCGGCGAGGGCGTAAAGGTCATCAAGATCGCGCTCGACGACGACGGCCTTGCGCCCGCGTTGGTGCCCGCGGCGGTGAGAGCTGCGCACGCGAAGGGCCTGAAGGTCGCGACGCACGCGCTGAGCAATGACTCTGCGCTGCTCGCTGCGCAGGCGGGCGTGGACATTCTCGCGCACACGCCCGTCGAGCCGCTCAGCGATGCGACGGTGATGGCGTGGAGCAAGGGTGCCGTGATCTCGACGCTCGCTGCGTTTGGCGGTAGCGACAGCGCCGTCGAGAATCTGCGAAAGCTGCGCGCGGCGGGCGCGACGGTGTTGTACGGCACCGACCTTGGCAATTCGCGCGATGCGGGCCCGAGCGACGACGAGATTTCGCTCCTGAAAAGAGCGGGCCTCGACGACGCGGCGATCGTGGCATGCATGACGACGGTGCCGTTGAGGTTCTGGGGCGTCGAGGTGGAGAAGGACACATACCTCGTGCTCGACAAGGACCCGCGTCAGGATGTGAACGCGCTCGTTCATCCGCGCGAGGTGTATCTGCACGGCCGGCGGCTGCGCTAAGAAGCAGCATGCGCGTCGTCGTGCTTGCTCTCGCGATCGTTGCCGTCATGGCAGCGCCCGCGCGCGCGCATCAAAGCTCGATCAAGTACGCGGACATCACGATCAGTGAGAGCACGGCGGCCGTGAAGTTCACGATCGCACCGACGGACGTCACCCAGCCGATCGGCCGCGCTGACGCAGACAAGCCGACCGTCGCGGAAGCGCTCGCAGAGCCGACGCGTGATCTGGTGACGGCGTACGTCGCGAGCTGGATGGCGGTGAGGACGCCGAGCGGCGCGGTCTGTGTGATCTCGCATCCGCATGCGGCGGCGGACCCAGACGGGAAGTTCCTCGACGTGACGTGGGACGCGACGTGTCCCGCGAAGATCGATGCTCTCGTCGTCGACTTCTCGCGCTTCTTCACGCTCGATCAGCGGCACGAGGCGATCCTGAGCGTGCATTCGCCGGGGGAGCGCAACGAGCCGTCGGTCGTTCGCATCTCCAATCCCGTGCTCACCGTGACGCCGGGGCAGAGCGTGTCGCTGCTCGGTTGGATCCGGCACGGCATGGATCACATCTACGGCGGCACGGATCACATCTGCTTCGTGCTCTCGCTGCTGCTCGTCGTGGTGATCACGCGCAAGGAGAAGGGAGGGCCGTGGGAGCTGCGGTCGCCGCTCAAGGCGCTGCGCTCGACGGCGGTCGTGATCACCGCGTTCACGATCGCGCACTCGGTGTCGCTGATCCTCGCTTCGCTCGGCTACATCTCACTGCCGTCGCGGTTCGTGGAGAGCATGATCGCGGCGTCGATCGTCTACACGGCCGTGGAAGACATCGTGAAGCCCGACGTCAAGTGGCGCTACGCGCTGACGTTCGGGTTCGGCCTCATCCACGGCCTCGGGTTTGCGAGCGTCCTGCAGGACTTGCTGCCCAAGGATCAGATCATCGTTCCGCTTTTGACATTCAATTTCGGCGTCGAGATCGGCCAGCTCAGCATCGTCCTCGTCGCGATCCCGGCGTTCTGGGTGCTCGCGCGGGTGTTCGGCGCGGAGCGTTATAGAAGGTTTCTGATACCGCTTCTGGCGTCACCATTGATCCTGTTCGGCGCCAAGTGGCTGGCTGAACGGATCTTCGACATGTAGGGGTTCGTCCCAGATACGACCAGCGCGCGAGCCTCTTCACACGAACCCAGGGTAGGTCGATACTGGTTCCACATTGGGCGTCGATTCGGAACTTCCGCCAGACGAGGCTAATAAGCCGACGGTTCTGTGCGTGGATGACGACCGCACGAACCTGAACGCGCTCGGACGCGTCCTTCGTGGGCGCTACAACGTGCTGCTCGCGAGCGATGGCCTCGAGGCACTCGAGCTCGTACAGCAGCATCAAGATATTTCATTGGTACTCGCCGACCTGCGGATGCCGGGTATGCCGGGACCCGAGTTGCTCGCGCGCGTCGCGCAGATCCGCCCGAACTGTCGGCGCGCGGTCGTGACGGGCTTCCCGGAGAGCGACGATCTGATCGCTGCGATCAACGCCGGTCACCTTCACTACGTCATCACCAAGCCGTGGAAGCTGCAGGACCTCCTGCAGACCGTCGATCAGCTCACGACGACGTATCGGCTGGAGCGCGATAACAATCGCCTCATCAACGAGCTCCGCCTCGCGAACACGTCGCTGCGCGAGCACGAAGGTCAGCTGCAGCAGCAGCTCGAGTCGCGCGGCCAGGAGATCTCGATCGCGACGCTCGCGCTGCAGAAGATGACGACGCAGCTCGACGCACTCACGCTGCGCGACAACCTGACCGGTCTCTATACGCACCGCGCGTTCCAGGAGCGGTTGCGCGAAGAGATCGCGCGCGCGCTGCGCTACGGCCAGCCCATGTCGCTGCTGATCGCCGATATCGATGGCTTCGCGAGCGTGAACTACGACCTCGGCTATCAGGTCGGTGACGAGATTCTACGCAAGCTCGCGGTCGTTCTCTCCGAGGACGATTCGGTGGATCGCGTGCGCAGCAGCGATGTCGTCGCACGCTACTCCGGCGAGGAATTCGTGCTGCTCCTCCCGGAGACCGCAAAGGCGGGCGCGCTGACCAAAGCGGCGCGTCTGCGCGATGCCGTCGCGACAGCGCAGATGCCGGGTGGTCGCAAGCTCTCCCTCTCGATCGGTGTCGCGTGTCTCCCCGACGACGCCGCGGATCCCGAGGGTCTGTTGACGGCCGCCGAGTCCGCACTGCGCGGCGCCAAGCGCGGTGGTCCTGGACGCGTGCAGTTCTTCTCCGCGCAGGACAGCAGCGCGCCACCCGGCCGCCCGGCGACGCGCTCGTTCGGTCGGCCCGCCGAGATCGATCGGTTCCGCCCTTATCAAGAGCGCATGCACGAGGTGACCGGGATCCTGAACAAGGATCGCTCGCTGTCGTGTCTGCTCGTCGATCTCTCGCGCCTGCACAAGGTCGAGCTCGACCTCGGCGTTCAGCACCACTCCGAGATCTACGATCACGCTGCCGCGGTGCTCGATCGCCTGCGCGGTGCGGTGCTCGATCCCGCCGACCTCATCTGTCGCTCCGGCGATGGCGATGGTTACTTCGTCATCCTCGCGCCGCGCGCGCCGGGCCAGCGCGTCGATCTCGAGAATCTCGCCGCGACCATCGAGCGCGCGATCGAAGAGTCGCTCGCACCGATGGTCAAGGACGTGCTCCGCGAGCAGCCGCGCATCACCGTCGGCCACGCGCGCGTGCTCGGCAACTCGCTCTTGCGCCCGGAGCGCCTCGCTGCCCGCCTCATGGCGGAAGCCGCGGACAACGCGCGCAACCTCCGCGAGCGCAAGGCGCACCGCGATCGCTCGACTCTGCAGGACGTGATCCTCGGCGACGGCCTCACGTCGGTGTATCAGCCGATCGTCGATCTGGGCACTGGCGACATCTTCGCGTACGAGGCGCTCACTCGCGGTCCGCGCGGCACGGTGCTCGAGTCGCCCGCTACGCTGTTCGCGATCGCCGACGAGGTCGATCTGACGGTCGAGCTCGATCGGGCGTGCTTCCGCGGCGCTCTGCGCAATGCGAAGGCCCTCGAGCCGGTCCACCGCCTGTTCCTCAACCTCCTGCCCATGTCGTTCTACGACTCGGCGTTCATCGAGATCGAGATCGGAAACCTCCTCACCGCCGCCGGCCTCACGCCCGCGAACATCGTCTTCGAGATCACCGAGAAGCTCGCGATCGAGAACTTCGCCTCCTTCAAGCGCGCGCTCGCCACCTATACGGCGATGGGCTTTGGCGTCGCGATCGACGACGTCGGTACGCGCCACTCGAACCTCGAGACGGTGATGTCGCTGCGCCCGCACTTCATCAAGATCTCGGACGTGCTCGTGCGCGGTATCGCGCGCTCGACGGTGAAGCGCGAGATGCTGCGCTCGCTGCGCCACATCGCCGACACGATCGACGCGGTGATGATCGCCGAGGGCATCGAGCACGTCGAGGACGTGGTCGCGCTGCGCGATCTGGGCCTGCGCTACGGCCAGGGCTATTACATGGCGCGCCCGGCACCGCCGTTCGTGCAACTCGAGGACAAGGTGCGCGCGGAGCTGCGCAGCGTGTCCCCGAACGTGTCGCCCCAATCGCTGATCGCGACCGCTGACGATAATGACGACGACGAGGACCGCGATCTGCCGATCGCTGTCGCGAAGACGCCGTCCACGTTCGGCCTCGGGTCGCAGAACGCAATTCCGCGCAACGCCTTTGGCCGCGCCGAGGAAGAGATCACCAGCGACTTTGCCATTCCGACGGGAGCGCCTACCCCAGAGCGCCCGCGCCCACGTGCCAGCGAGCCTCCTGTAGGGGCTGCGGAGGCCGTCTCGCCATGGGAGCCGCTAACCGATGACGAGGCGACCGGCGAAGCCCTGCTCGAAACTCTGCGCAAAGAGGCCCAGAGCGAAAACACGCCTGGCGACACGCGCGGACCCGGGCGACCGGGTTTAAACTGATCGCGTTTTGATGGATCGAAACGCATTTCACAAGCTCCTCGCATTCGGCATCGAGCGCGGCGTCTCGGACATTCACTTCGAGGTCGGGTACCCGCCGCACTACCGCCTGCATGGCGAGTTGCTCGGTGCGATCAAGGTCCCGCCGCTATCGGCGACCGACACCGAGTCGATCGCGAAGATGATTCTCGAGGATCGCAGCCAGAACATCGACTTCACGCGGCGCTTCACCGAGATCGACGTCTCGTACTCGCTCGCGACGCGCGGCCGCTTCCGCGCATCGATCTTCCGCCAGCGCGGCTCGGTCGGCATCGTGATGCGCCTCATCCCGATCCAGGTGCTCTCGCTCGAGCAGCTGAACCTCCCGCCCGTTCTCTCCGAGATCGCTGACTCGCGCCGCGGCCTCGTGCTCATCACGGGCGCCACCGGTAACGGCAAGACGACGTCGATGGCGGCGATGCTCCGCTACATCAACGAGACGCGCCACGCGCACATCGTCACGATCGAAGATCCGATCGAGTTCATCCACGAG
>DASYDE010000117.1:0-66174 GCA_036499725.1 Kofleriaceae bacterium | reverse complement strand
TCGCGCGCCCCTGAAGCCCCAGGGAGAACGCCGACGCTCGTCATCGTCGAGGACAACGGTGGAGTTTACGTGTGCCGTTTCAGTCGACGACAACGCGGGCAAGGCAACGTCAACGACTCGCCACACAACGTCGACGTTGCCGGTGGAGTCACGGTGCAGGAGCGGAGCACACGGCCTGTTCTGTCGGCACGAACGCGAACAGCGTCTGCGAGAGGCCGGGAACATTGACGTAGTCGATCGTCAGGATGCCGTGTTCGTCGAGCTGACCGCTGAGCGAGCACATCGCCGGCGCGGCGCAGGCGAGCTCGACGTTGTACGGGTAGTCGTACGGGTCGGCACCCGCTCCTGCGCCGAGGTAGACCGTGCCGGTGACAGAGAGCGGTTGCGCGAGGCCCGTGCCGCTCACCACGCCGCGGACATACGCGACGTTGTCGAACGGGCAGCCGCCGCAACCACCGCCGTGCGATTCGCTGTCTTTGGGCGCACTGCCGTCGCCGCGCACGACGTGCTCGATCACGCAGGTGTTGCTCTCGTCCCGGCCGGGCGCGGTGACGTCCTCGCAGAGCGAGAGCTCGAATCCACCGTCGGCACGGTACGTACGCGCGATCTCGTCGAACGCTTGAACGTCTTGGTCGGGCGAGTAATCCGCCGTTTTGCCCAGGCAGCCGACGACAATCACGAGAGCGAACGAGGGGTGGACCAGGCGGCGCAACATGCGGACGTGGTCAGCACGTCGCGCGCCAATCGCAACTGCGCGGGATTCTTCGAGCTCGCGACGGTCAGAATCGCGACCGCTCGCGAGACAGGACATTCGTGTCGCGGCGCGTTCCGCGTGCGGTTCCCGCGCAGGGACGAGGGCACGAGTACATCATCCACGCATGCTGATTCAGAACGTGCCGTTTCAAACGATCGCGTGGTCCGGTATCGCGGCGGTGCCGCATGCGGGCGAGACGGGCATCGCGCACTGGCAGACGCTCGAGGTGGGCACGATCCGCGTTCGGCTCGTGCGCTACTCGGCGGGCTATCTCGCGGACCACTGGTGCGAGCGCGGTCACGTGATTCACGTGCTCGAAGGAACGCTCGCGACAGAGCTACGCGATGGCCGTGTCTTCGAGACGGCAGCGGGAAGCAGCTATGTGGTCGCGACCGGGGACGGCGCGCATCGCTCGCGCTCGATCAGCGGCGCGCTATTGTTCATCGTCGACTAGTTCGCTTCGAGAACGGGGCGCGAGGCGCGCGCGACGGCCGTCTCTTTGCCCTGCGCCCATAGCGCTTTTTCGATCGCGAGTAGGAGCGGCCCGAACGTCGAGCGATCGAGCGAGCTGACGACGAAGCCGCCGCCGTGCCGCGCGAGGTACTCCGCATCGGTCGGCTCCAGGCGGTCCGCCTTGTTCCAGACGAGGACGCGCGGCTTGTCGCCGAGGCCGAGGTCCGACAGCACGCCCTCGACGGTGCGCATCTGTTGTTCGCGATCTGGGTCAGACGCGTCGACGACGTGAACGAGAAGGTCGGCGTCGTGCATTTCCTCGAGCGTCGCGGAGAACGCGCGCACGAGCTCCTGGGGAAGATCGCGGATGAAGCCCACCGTGTCGGTGACGACGACCTCGCGCTCCTGCGGAAAGCGAAGACGACGCGACACCGGATCGAGCGTGGCGAAGAGCTTGTTGGCGACGAGCGCGCCGCCCTCGCCCGCCGAGCCGGCGGTCAACGCGTTGAGGAGCGTGGACTTGCCCGCGTTGGTGTAGCCGCAGATCGCGATGATCGGAATCTCGCGGTTGGAGCGGCGCTGGCGGCGCAACCTGCGATCGCCCGCGAGCTCTTCGAGGCGCGACTCGAGGAGATGGATGCGCTCGCGCGCGCGGCGGCGATTGATCTCGAGCTTGGTCTCACCGGGACCGCGGCCGCCGAGGCCGGCCTTGCCACCGACGCCGGCGGTGAGGCGCGACATCATCGTGTTCTTCTCGATCAGGCGGGGCAGCACGTAGCGCAGCTGCGCGAGCTCGACCTGGAGCTTTCCGTCGCGGCTCGTCGCGTGCTGCGCGAAGATGTCGAGAATCAGCATCGTGCGATCGAGAACCTTGAGCTCCGTCGCGTCGCTGATCGCACGCGCTTGGCCCGAGGAGAGATCGGGATCGAAGATCACGCACTCCGCGCCGAGCTGCATCGCGCGCAAGAGGATCTCGTCGAGCTTGCCGCGACCGACGAGGAACTTGGGATCGGGCTCGGGACGCCGCTGGACGAGGACGTCGAGCACTTTGACTCCGGCGGTGCGGCACAGCTCGCGAAGCTCCGAGACGCGTGCTTCCGAATCGCGCGCGCGGCCGATGTCCACGTGCACCAGGAGCGCGCGGTCCTTGCCGCGATCCGTCTCCTGCACGCGATGCGCGCGACCGAAATCCTGCTCGAGCCGCGCGATCAGCTCCATGAAGTCGAGGCGCGATGCAGTGGGAACTTCGGCCGGCAGCTCGCGCCACGGCTTGTCGGATCCATCCGCGACGAGGTGACCGACAAACAGCTTGCCGGGGCGGCCCGCTGCATCGACGGTGATCGCGGCGACAGCGTCGAGCCGCAGCAGCGCGAGGTCGGTCATGTCGTCGCGCGTGAGCGACTCGTTGCGCAGATGCGTGTGGACGAGGCGCAGACCGCGGAAGCGCCCCTTGCCGCCGCGCATACGACCGACGTCGGGCAACACGATCTTGGACGCGTCGCCGACGAACACGTGCTCGACCGCGCCGCGCCGATCGATGAGGACGCCGACCTGGCGATGGATCTCCGCGGACTGCAGCGCGAGCTGCGTCGCGAGCTCGGCAGACACGATCTCGCTCGGATTGACGCGGCGGCGGTAGAGCCGCTCGAGCGCCTTGATCTCGCTAGCCTTGAGGCCCTGGGTATTGCCGGTGACTTCTTCTTGCATCGCTCTCGTCGGGGGCGGCGGACCATACCCGACGTTGTGTGAGGTGCCCAACGGTAAGCACACGGTTAGATGACGGGTGTCATCGCTTCCCCTCGGGGATGAGTGCGTAAGGCGGTCGTTCTTCGTTGAACCCGAAACCCTCGGAGCTATAGTCGATGAGTGACGAGGCGGTTTCGCGCATTGGTGGCGCACCCGCAGGTGGAGGCACTCGGTGAGCTCGCGGAGCTCCTCGGCGGTCTGAACCTGCAGGTCGAGACGGCACGTTCGACCGTCGAAGCGCTGAACAAGATGCGCAGCAACCCGGCGCACGTCGTTGTCTCGTTCCACTCCGCCGGCAACTTCGACGGCGTGAGCCTGCTCGAGGGCTCCATCCTCTCGTCGCCCGAAGCGCTGCGCATCGCGCTCGTCAACGCGCCCGACGAGGCTGTCGAGCTCGACTATCGCCCGCCCCACTCCGGCATCATCATTCGCCTCGTCGCCAAGGCGTCCGAACGCAGCCGTCTCGTCGGTCTCGTCGGCGAAGGCGTGAAGATGCTGACGCTCGTCGACGAGCAGCGCGAGCTCGTCCGCAAGCTGTCCATCGATCAGGGCAAGCTCCAGCGCCGCGAGACGCTGCTCGACACCGTCGTCAAAGAGCGCACCAAGGAGCTCGAGGTGAGCTTCGAGAAGCTCAAGATCGCGAACCGCCAGGCGCTGTTCGGACTCGCCGAAGCGATCGAAGCAAAGGACCCGTACACGAAGGGTCATTGCGGTCGCGTCGCGGCGTACTCGCTCGTCCTCGCCAAGGAAGCGGGCTATCCCGTCGACGGCCTCGAGACGCTGGAGTTCGGCGCCTTCCTTCACGACATCGGCAAGATCGGGATCAAGGACGCCGTGCTCTTGAAGCCGGGCCCCCTCGACGACGACGAGTGGAAGCACATGCGCGAGCACCCCGTGATGGGCTTCTCGATCGCGTCCAAGATCGAGATGCTCCACCCGATCATGCCCGCCGTGCGCAATCACCACGAGCGCTGGGACGGCTCGGGCTATCCCGACAAGATGATCGCCGAGAACATCCCGCTGTCGGCCCGCATCGTCGCGATCGCGGATGCGTACGACGCGATGGCGACGGACCGCCCGTACAAGAAGGCGCTGTCACTCGAGGAGTGCGAGTCGATCCTGCGCAAGACGGCCGGCAAGATGTACGACCCCGAGCTCATCGAAGTGTTCGTCGGTCGCCACCTCGGCACGATCTATCGTGAGGACTACGACGACCAGCCGTACGAAGACGGCCACGAAGCGACCGGTACGACCTAGCTCGGCTAGTTGGCAGCGACGGCGCAGCGTAGCGCCATGCGCTTCATCGCCCCGACCGTGCCCGCGAGCTGGATCGTGTAGTTGCCGGACTCGTCGAGAGAGGCCCCGGTCGTGGAGATCACCGCGTACGTCTTCGGGTCGCGCGTGCTCAACTCGTTGGTCGGGTGAAACGCGATGCAGCCATCGATGGCGATGTCCGCCGCCGCCGGAGCCAGCGTTCCCGTGACGCTCGAGTCGAGAACGAGGTCCGGCGAGCGGAGCTGCACGGTGACGTGAACCTTCCCCGCTGCGAAGTCGACATGCGCCTTCGCCACCGTGAAGTCGAGGTGACCGAACCAGATGCCATCTCCCGCGAACGCGTTCGTCCGAGCATTCTTGCTCGTGCCGGTCGCGATCTTTGTCGCATCATCGCCGAGTCGGCAGCCATCGCACGTGAAGTCGACGCGCCCCGTGGCCGTCGACCAATCCGTGGGCTGTTGAGGGGCGAGGTCAACGACGAGTGTTCCGTGACCGCTGACAGGCAACCCGCCCGTCCACTCGGTCACGGGGAGCTCGGCGAGCGAGTACGTCTTGGCCGTCGAGACCTTCGCCACGGGGACCGCTGGCACGGCAGTGACCGGTGTCGACGGAGCCAGCGCCGACGATCCGCAACCGACGAGACAGAGAGCAACGAAGGTCGAGCACCTCATGGTGCTGCCACTCTAGCGGTGTTTCGCGCGCCCGTGGTTGGGCACGGGGATGTCGCGGCGCTGCAGCTCGGCGCCCTTGAGCGTGTACACGTAGCCACCACGCGCGGCATCCCACGGCACGAGGATGCTGTCGGCGTCGTCGGCCGGCTCCTCGTTGAAGTTGTCGGCGGAAAAGCCAACGGCCGGCTCGGGCGTGACCCACAGCTCGGGGCCCTTCTTGCCGCGCTCGATCTTCCACGTCGAGGAGAGCCTGTTCTTGCCCATCTCCTTGCGGAGCTCGATGTTCTTGAGCGGCTGCAGCTGACCGGACCACACGGTCCACATCATCAGCAGGTCGCGCGACCCGCCGTTGCCGCTCTGCTTCACCGTCGCTGCGATGACCTGCAGGCCATTCTTGCCGAGCGGGACGAGCTCGACCTTCTTGATCTCGTTGGGTGACGCCGGCATCTGCACGAAGCCGTACTTGTCGGTGATGACGCCGATGACGTTGCCGCCGTAGACGATGCGCTCCTTGCCACGCCGGTCTGGATCGACGTCAGCCATCGCGTCGAGCTTGATGTCGCTCTTCATCAGCCGCGCGTCTTTCATGAAGTCGTCGAGTAGATCCTTGCGATCACCGAGCTCGACGGAGCTGTTCAGCGTCATCGCGGCGGTGTCGCCGCCCGTCGCGCGATCTGCGTCGACGAACGTGACGTCGAGATCGAGCGCAGCCACGGCGGTGGAGAACGACGGCACCACGCTCGCGGGAATGCGCAGCTCGATGGAGAAGCCCTTGGGCTGCAGCGAATCTCCGACGGTCACGCGCGCGGGCTTGGTGACCTTGCTCTTCGCCATCGCGTTGGCCGGGTACACGTCGACGAGGATCGGCTTGCCGCCCGCCGCGAGCGAGACCTTCACGTGATCCTGCTCGCCGGCTCCCTTCGCGAAGCGAACGACCTTGTCGTCGATCACGTCGAGTGCGATCGCGAGCGCGGTCCCGTCCCACGAACAACGCAGTGCGACGAACCCGTCTCCGACCGACCCCCACTTGGTCAGGGCCGGACCTGACCAATCGTCGAGGAGACCGTCGACCTCGAGCTCCGCCGTCGACTGATCGTCGCAACGGAGCGGTGTGCGATCCGCGCGCGCGCTACCACCAAGCGCGAGCAGAGCGCAGGCTGAAACAATCCAGCGCATCGCGCGCACCCTACAACGAACGGAGCGTTCTTGGCCGCCGCGGAATGCAAGTCATGCCAGGCTGGTTGACGCCCCGTGGACTCGTGCCCACGTTCCCTCCACCCATGAAGCTCTCGTTGCGCCGACTGCTGTCGCGGCTCACAGCGATCGCGCTGACGACGTCTGCTGTCTCCCCTGCGGTAGCCGCGATCACGCCCCCGACGCAAACGCGCCGGATGGACGCGACCGCGGATGACGACGACGATCTGGATGACGAGGACACCGGCGAGCGCGAGCTGGTCGGAGATCTCCCCATCGATCCGGAGTGCATCGATCCCTCCGACGCGGCGATCGCCATCGGGCGCGGCCTCGCCATGGCGCTCGGCAAGCTCCGGCCGCTCCACGCCACCCAGATCGCCGCCACGTGGGCCGTCTCCGACGACCCCGTCAAGCGCCTCTCCATCGCGCACGCCCTCGAGTGGGCGTTCCCGCTCGTCGGCGATGCCATGATCATCGAGCATTTGGCCAAGGATCCCGACCCGGAGACCCGATGCGCCATCGCGCGGGCCGCGTGGGCTCGCCGGGTGACAGGAGGCGACGCGGGGGTGCTCGACCGCCTCGTCGACGACCCCGACCCCATCGTGCGGTCGATTGCGAGGAGGGCTTAGCCCGACGAGCAGCATCGCCGGATGGCGATGCGAATCGGAGATCGCCCGCCGCGCCCGCTGACCGTGCTATACGGCCCAACGTGCTGGAGACACTCGCTAAAGGCTTCCGTGCTGCTCGCCAACGTCTAACCGGCGTCGCCGAGCTCACCGATGATGTGATCGAGGACGCGCTCCGCGACGTCCGCCTGTCGCTCCTCGAAGGTGACGTCGAGTTCAAGGTCGTGAAGCGCTTCCTCGAGCGCGTTCGCGAAGCTGCTCGCGGCAAAGAGATCGAGCTCCGCGCAAAGAGCAAAGAGTACGGCACTCGCACCATCACGCCCGAGCAGGCGTTCATCGCGATCTGCCAAGAAGAGCTGACGAAGATGATGGGCCCGGTCGATACCGAGCTCAAGTGGGCCAAGAAGGGTGCGACCGGCTTCATGGTCGTCGGCCTTCAGGGCTCGGGTAAGACGACGTCCGTCGGAAAGCTCGCGCGCTTCCTCGAGAAGACGCACGGCAAGAAGCCGATGCTCGTCGCGGCCGACATCTATCGTCCCGCCGCCGTCGAGCAGTTGAAGACGCTCGGTCGTCAGCTGTCGATGCCCGTGTTCTCCGCGGAGGGCAAGGACCCGATCGCGATCTGCAAAGAGGGCAACGAACGCGCGGCGCTCGAAGGCTGCGACGTTGTCATCTTCGATACCGCCGGTCGCCTCGCGATCGACGAGCCCCTGATGCAGGAGCTCGAGGACATCGACAAGGCAGTTCAGCCGTCGAACATCTTCCTCGTCCTCGACGCGATGACCGGTCAGGACGCGGTGAACGTCGCCGACACGTTCAACAAGCGCCTCAACCTCGACGGCGTGATCATGACCAAGCTCGATGGCGATGCCCGCGGTGGCGCGGCGCTGTCGGTCAAAGAGATCACGGGCAAGCCGATCAAGTTCCTCGGCATGGGCGAGCAGCTCGACAAGCTCGAGGAGTTCCGTCCCGAAGGCCTCGCCTCGCGCATCCTTGGCATGGGCGACATCGTCGGCCTGGTCAAAGACTTCGAGCAGGTCGTCGACGCGGAGAAGGCGGAAGAAGACGCCCTCCGGATGCTCAAGGGCAAGTTCGACATGCAGGACTTCCTCGAGCAGATCAAGATGATCCAGAAGATGGGATCATTGAAGGATCTCTTCGAGAAGCTGCCGTTCTTCAACGGTGGCCTGCCCGAGGGCGTGAACCTCGACGATCGCGAGCTCGTGAAGATCGAAGCGATGATCTCGTCGATGACGCAGGAGGAGCGCCTCAATCCGCAGGTGTTCGTCGCGACGACGTGGGAAGAGTTCATGTCCACGAGCGGCCGCAACGCGAAGCGCCGCCGCGCTGACTTCGACCCGGGTCGCGTGAGGCGCGTCTCCAAGGGCTCGGGCCGCACCGAGGTCGAGGTCAAAGAGCTGCTGCAGAAGTTCGCGCAGATGCGCCAGATGATGGTGCAGCTCGGCGCGTCGACGGGCCTGATGGGCAAGATCCCCGGCTTCAAGCAGTTCAGCCAGATGAAGAAGCTGGCGAACATGGACATCAACGCACTGATGTCCGCGGGCGGCGGCATGGGCGACGGGATGCCCGGCATGCCGAACATGCCCGGAATGCCAGGTCTCCCCGTCGGCAACATGCCCGGCATGCCCAAGGGCTACACGCCTCCGGGCTCCAAGGGCGTGGTCGGTCAGGTTCGCGCGAGCGACAAAGCCAAGTCGCGCGACAAGCGCAAGGCCGAGAAGGCCGCGCGCAAGAAGAACCGCCGCTAGCGCGTGAGTGGCGGCGCGCTCGTGAAGCGCGAGGTGTTGAAGCCGACCATCGTGTCGCGCATCGCCCTCGCGGTTGCCGCCGCGCTGCCGATCGGATTTTCGATCGCGGGAAGCGCGTGGATCGCGACGGCCGCGTTCTCGGCCACCGTCGTCGCGATCGGAACCGGGCTCGCGCGGCGCAGCATCACCGTCGACGACAATGGCGTGACTCGCCAGAGTCTCCTCGGGACCGCGACCATCGCGTGGGACGATGTCGACTACTACACGTACTGGTCAGGCAATCCGCGTCGGAACTTCTTCAAGGACGAAGCAAATCCCGACCTCGGGCGCAGTATCAACGGTCCGTTCTCCGACGTGACGACGACGCGCCACAACCTCGTCATTCACGCGCGCGACAAACGCCGCATCGCGATCACGACGGGCTTTCGCCGCGCCGGTGATGCAGTCGCGATCGCACTCGCGGAGATTCATCAGCGCCACGCAGACCGCACGAAGTTCGCGCCGTTCACGATCGAGGACGAGGGACTCGCTCACGAGCGCGCGGGATTTATCCCGTGGGTCGACATCGAGATCGTGCGCCTGTGGGAGTACCCGGCGGTCATCCAGATCATGAAGGACGGCAAGTCGTTCCCGTGGGCCACTGCATCGCTCGCGAAGGCGCACGACGGCTGCCTGTTCCTCGAGAAGATCGCCGCGCGCGGCATCCCCGTCGATCTCGGCGGACGCCAGCTCGTGACGACGACACTGATCGAGACGCTGACGCGCAACAGCGCGCTGCCTGTCGCGAAGGTCGTCAAGCGCAAGCCGCAGAAGGCCAAGACCGAGCTGCCGCAGGCGCGCGTCATCAAACGATGACGAGCGAGTGTGTGCGGGGCGCGAACACTCGGCGGATAAAATCAGCCACGGTTCGTTTGGGATGGACGCGACGGGTGGCCCGTTGCTACGTCGTCCCCTATGAAGCGCCTCGTTCTTCTCGCGGTGATCCTCGGAGCGTGCAGCGGTAGCGGCAAGGATGACGTCAGAGTCGGCGGCGGCGGGGACGATACCGGCGCCGACGCTTCCGTCAGCTCGATCGCCTACGAGCCATTCACGGCCAAGACGCGCAGCCTCGGCCTCGCCGGCGGTCAGTTCCAGCTCTCGATCACCGACACACAGGGCTCCATCGCGTGTGGCCTGTCGCAGGACATCCACAACGGCCCGGGCACGATGGGCAGCCAGATCATCGTGAACCTCACGTACGCGGCGGGCGATCCCTGCCCGCTCGGTACGTATTCGATCCACAGCGGCTGCTCGACCCAAGACGACGGCTTCTCTCCGTTCATGGCCGAAGGCTGCGCGTACTACCGGCGCTGGGACGTCCAAGCAAACCTGCTTGGAATCCGCGCTGCATCCGCCGGCGCGATCGTGGTCAGCGGAAACGACACCGCCTGCACCATCAAGACGAATCTCTCGTTCAATGGGCAGGCGTTCTCCGACACGGTGACGCTGACGAACGGCCTCAGCGCGCCGGATCCGTGGTGCAGATAGTTACTTAACGGGCGACCGCCAGGTTCGTCGGCTGATCCGTGACGTCGGTCTCGTCGCTATTGTCGATCGCCTCGTCGAGCTCGCCATGCGTGGCGTCGCGGATGCTCGGCGCGTCCTGATCCTGATCGAGGCCGTCGTACATGTCGCCGTGCGTATCGTCGACGCGCAGGTCGCGAGAGTGACCGAGGTCGTCGGACGGATCCGCGATACAGGCCGAGAGTGAAAGAGCAGTGATGAGCGAGAGGATGGTCTTCATAGATGTCCTTTGTTCGAAAGCTGTTGGATGAAAAACGCGGTTAGTACGTGGGGCCCGGGAAGTCGGAGTCGCCGTAGCTCCACGCGAGATCCGGCGCCAGGGTCGTCGACACCATGTCGTTCGCCGTGACCTGCACACTGATGCCGCTAAACGACATCGTCGCCTTGTCGAGACCGACGGGGCTCGTGTAGTCGTAGCGGGTGTTGCAGTAGAAGTTCTGCGAGACCGAGTCGCGCACGTAGTCCCAGCAGTAGGGCTGCGTGATCGTATGACCGATGAAGTAGAGCCCCTGGTTGAACCCGATCGCGAGCGCAGAGCCGTCCCACAGCTCGGGGATGTTCGTCACGGCGGTGACGATCCGGTACGCGTGGTTTGCTTCCCCAGGCAACATGCACCACGCACCGGTAGCGCCCGTCGAGCACGGCGACGCTCCCTGCGACGTCTCGTCGTAGATCCACACGGACCACGTCGCGCTCGTCGATGTAGCGATGGTGTCTCTCGACGCGACGACGGGTCGGTTGATGTTGCAGCGCGGATCACCGAGATCGATCGTGTCGTGATTGGACGTGCACCACACACGATTCGCGGTGGATGGGCTGATCGCCGGCCCTTGCTCGCCAACGTCGGTGACGATCGTGCGCGTGATCGCGATGACAGGCGTGCCCACGACCGTCACATGCAAGTCGATCGGATCGTCCGTGAGCGTGACGAAGCGCTGTTCGCTCACGTCGCGGGCACCGCCTTGGCCGACAATGAGGCTGTACACCGCGTCGTCGTGCGTCCAATCGAGTCTGGAGATCGCGTCGGCCGTGGTCGCCGCGATCGGCGCTTCGAGCATGATCGCATCCATCGGAACGGGGTCAGGCGTTGCGGAGCCGCCGCCGTCGGGTTGGTCAGAGCCCATGTCGGAGCTGTCATCGCCGGCCGAGCCATCGTCGCCATCGCCGTACGCACCCGTCGGTTCGACGGAGCCGCAGGCTGCGAGCGAGAGAGTGAGGAGAGTTGCGAGCGTCTTGGTCATGCGCTCCCTGTCGATCCGGCTCGGCCGCGGTTGCGTAGATTTTTTTGCCTGCGATCATGCAGACATGGCGCGCAGCGCAGACTTCGACCTGCGGCAAGCGCTGGCCAAACCGGGATTTACGCCCGGTCAGCGGGACATTCCGGCGCTGCTCGATCTGGTCGCGACTGACGAGGCGCCCGCCAAAGCAGCCCCTGCCCTTGCCTCGCTCGGGGCCGCTGCGACGACGGCTCTCATCACGCGCATCGGTGAAGCGACGGACGAAGGCGCGCTCGCGAAGCTGCTCTCGGTGCTCGGCCTGCGCGCCCGTGAAGCCGATAGCGCAGCGCGGGCAGAGTTGATCGCGCGGGTCGGCGATGCGCGCGTTCGTGTACGCCGCGCGGCGATCGTCGCGCTCGGCAAGCTCGGCGCGGTGCGCGAGCGCGATGCGACCGACGACCTCGACGATGCTCGTGCGGCGTTGCTCGCGCGATGGGACGCGGGCGATGCACCACCGGAGGAGCAGCGCTCGCTCGCCGAGGCTCTCGGCAAGCTCGGTGGCGAGGGTGCGCGCGAACGCCTCGCGAAGATCGATGCGAGCGCCGACCGCGAGCTCGCGCGCCGCCGCGACCGCGCCGTGCTGATGTCCGACCGCGAGGCGCAGCGCGGCGAAGAATCCTCCATCGCGACCGACCGCGCGCCTGCCCAGCCGTTGCGCGTGCGGCTGTCGTGTCGCGCAGGCGTCGCCGAGCTCCTCGCCGAGGAGGTCGCGAAGACCGGCCAGAAGGGATTGCTCGTCCGCGACGACAGCGTCGACATCACGCTCGCGGCGCCCTGGTCATCGTTGTACGCACTGCGCCTGTGGATCACGGCCGCGATCAGGATCGACGTCCCTGCCCTGCGCGCCGCGAAGACAAAGGAGAAGCAACACGCGGCGATCGTCGCTGCGATCCTCGCGCAGCGTCCGCTGCTCACCGCGTGGACGCGCGGCCCCATCCGCTGGCGCTTGCAGATGGCAGCTGGTCACCAGCGTGGCGTCGTGTGGAATGTCGCGCGCGATGTCACCACCGCTGCGCCGGAGATGATCAACGATCCGACGCAGACGACATGGGACATCCGCGTCGACGCAGACGAAGGCACGCTCGAGCTGCTTCCTCGCCGCGCCGACGATCCGCGCTTCACCTACCGCGTCGACGACGTGCCGGCAGCGTCGCACCCGACCATCGCTGCTGCACTCGTGTGGGCGTCGTCGCCCAAAGCGACCGATCGCGTGTGGGACCCGTTCTGCGGCGCGGGTGGCGAGCTGATCGAGCGCGCGATGCGTGCTCCCGCCGCGTCGATCACGGGCAGCGACATCGATCCCGACGCGCTCGCCGCCGCGCGCGCGAACATCGACGCGGCGAAGCTCGCCATCGATCTCCACCGCGCTGACGCGCGCGACGACGGCCCGCAGGTCGATGCGATCATCACGAACCCTCCGCTCGGCAGCCGCGTGCACGTCGATGCCGGCGCGCTGCTCTGCGAGTGCCTCCCGCGCTTCGCATCACGCCTCACTCGCGGTGGGCGCCTCGTGTGGATCACGCCGCAGTCGCGCCGCACGTCACCGGTCGCAGAGGGTCTCGGCCTCGTGCTTGGCCGCTCGCTGCCCGTCGATCTCGGCGGCATCCGCGGCCGGCTCGAGCGCTGGAATAAGCACTAGCGCCCCGTCTCAGCGACGACGCGCTACGGTGTGGATCGCGGCGAGGAACGTGGCAGCGATCGGTGCGAGGATCGCGAGCAACGGGATCGCGATGCGGGGAAAGCGTTGCGTGCCCGCGATCATTGCCGCCGGTGCCTTCTTGCTCAGCGGGAGATGCGCCATGTGCTCGACCGCGGCGAGAACGCCGGCGCCGATGAGGATCATCGCGACGAGCACGATCGCGATCGTGCGCCAGTGCGCGCGACCGACCGTCGCCGCATCGGCGAGACGCTCGCCCAAGCCGAGCTCCGTGCTCGCACCCGTGAGCGCGACGAGCGGCGCGAGCACGATGCCCGGTACGACGAGCGCGCCGAGCCCGAGCAGCAACGCGAAGATCGCAGCGCCGACGGGAACGATGGAAGCGACGAGACCGCGCAGGCCGGCGAACAGCGCCGCGTGTTGCGCTGGCGGCGAGCCCGCGTCGACAGCGCGGACGGTTGGCGCGACCGCACCGACGATGCCGAGCGCCAGCGAGATCGCGACGCCGCCCAGGATCCACGTGATGAGCGCGAGCGTGCGAGCTTGGTCGACTGACGCCGGTGCGCTCAGGCGGTTCGCGACGAGGATCAACGGCGCGTACGCGAGCAACGAGAGCAGCGTGAACGGCACGACGTACCGGATCCACGTGCGCAGCGACAGCGCGGTCATAGCGCGCCCCACGAGACGAGCGCAGCGCGCGCAGCAGCCGCGTCATGCGCGATCGCGACACGCTGATCGTCGACCGGCGCGGCGTCGGGGCCGTACCAGATCGCGCGCCAGCCCGCGGAGAGCGCGCCCACGATGTCGGCCTTGTAGAGATCGCCGATATGAATCGCGGGCGTGTCGCGTGAGACGTTCAGCGCGTCGAGCGCGGCGGCAAAGATGCGAGGGTCGGGCTTCTCGATCCCGATGCGGCCGGAGTCGATGATCGCGCCGAAGATGTCGGCGATTCCGATCTCGTGGAGCAGCTCGGCGAGCTTGCCTTCGGAGTTGGACACGATGCCGACCGAGACACCGCGCGCGGCGAGCTCGCGGGCGAGCGCGACCATCGCGGGGATGGGCTTGCGCCACAGGTTCTGCTTGGTCTGCTCGGACCACAGCCAGTCCACGAGCGGCGCGGCGTCACGGACACCTGCACCGGTGAGCAGCGTCTCCATGAGCGATTGCCAGGGGTGCCCGCCGCCCGCCTCGACCAGCTGCTCGTAGCGCTGCCAGGCCGCGGGGGCGGCGGCGCTGAGCGCGGCTGGTTGGACCGTTGCTCCACGCTCGCCGAGCCGGCGGGCAAGGAAGTCAAGATCCAGCTCGGCCAGTGTCTGACCGACGTCAAACGTCACAACCGTCGTCGGGATGGCCCCTTGTACCTCATCACGCTTGGGCCCGGGTATACTGGCGCCATGGTCGATGGGGCGCCCGCATCTTCTGCTCCCGTCCCGGGGGTGGTCGTTGTGTGGAGTGGCTCGCAACCATGCGTAGCCGCGTACCGAATCCCGGAGGCCGGTCTCGTGATCGGCCGGGAGTTGCTCGGTCAGACGACGGATGACCGCATTAGCCGCCAGCACGCGCGCGTCGTGTGGCGCGACCGCCGCTTCATCGTCACCGACCTGGGCAGCCGGAACGGCACGTATGCGGGCGGCCATCCACTGGTCGATCGCGAAGTCACGGTGACGGCACCGAGCGTCGTGCGCACCGGCCGAACGGTGTGCGTGCTGCTCGAAGACATTCGTCGCTTCGAAGGTGCGCAGGTCACGCAGACCACCGACGCGGTGATCGGTGCGAGCACGGCACCGCTGTGGCGCGACATCGAGGACGCGGCAGGGCGCAACCAGAACGTGCTGTTGCTCGGCGAGCCGGGCAGCGGCAAGGGGCGGCTGGCGCGTGGGTACGCGCGCGCGCGCAATCGGCCGGAGGCCGTGTTCAACCCGACGATCCAGGCGGTGCCGCTCGAGCGCGTCGTCGGTCCGACCGTCGAAACGCTGATCCTCGAGCAGGTGGGCAAGCTCGGCGCGACCAACCTCGCGATGCTCGATCGCTTGCTGCGCGAGCGCCCCAACATGCGCGTCGTGACGACGGCGGTGATGGCGCTCGAGAACCTCGGCATTCCGCAGGAGATGGCGCAGTTCCTCGCGCAGCGCCGCTTGCACGTGCCGCCCTTGCGCGACCGCCCCGACGAGATGGCGTTCCTCGTTCACGATGCGGTGCGCGGCGCCGAGCCCGGCGTGCAGATTCACTCGACGCTGCTCGAGGCGTGCCTGTTGCGCCCGTGGCCGGGCAACGCGCGCGAGCTCGTCGCCGAGGTCAGTCGCACCGCGCATACGGTCGCGTCGCAGGGCAAGAACAACGTCCGCGGCGAGGATCTCGACAACGATGCCGGTCACCTGATGATCGGGGCGCCGACGCTCAACGCGGCCGTCCAGCCAACTGCCGTCGGGAAGCAGCGCAAGAAGCGCGGTTCCACGCGGCCGTCTGACTCGAGCGAGTAATCAGTCGACGACCGTGTGGTCGCTGTCGCACAGCGGTTCCGCATGCGCGATCGTGACCTGATCCGTCGAGAACGCAGACGGCTTGAGCTTGCCGGTCGTCGGCGGCGTCGCCGTGCCGCGGGCGGTGCGGGACGGAACCGGCGGCACGGACTTGGGGCGCGGCGCGAGGTGGCTCTTGCCCGACGACGAGGCGACACCGAGGCGCGGAACGCTCGGCAAGGGCGCTTCGACGATCGGCGATGCGTCCATCACCGTCGCATCGGCGAGCTCGGGCGGCGGGAGCGGAGCCGGCGCCACGATCGGCGCGGAGATCCGCGGAGCGATGTCGACGGACGGCGGCGCGACATGCACGTGCTCCTCGAACGCGAAGTCGGGGATGCCCGCGTAGCTCATGCGATAGGTGGAGGGCGCGAACAACGGACCCGTTGGGCCGAACAGCATCCACAGGATGCCACCCACTCCAGCGACCGATGCGAGGCAGAGAAGCAGGAGGAGGAACGTCACGACCACCAGTGGTGCAACGGCCGGGCCGCCGGTTTACCCGCGCAACTCCCCGAGATGTGGAGGTCCTTGCCGACCGTGGGCGGGGGTGCCTACAGACCGACTGGGGGGCGTACCCGCCGGGATCGCTACGCGCGGCGACGGCGGCGGACGAGGCCGATCAAGCCGACCCCGAGCAGCACCGAGGGCGATCCACCGGCGCTGCAGCCGTCGTCGCTCTTCTTCGGCTCGTCATCGCCCGAGCCACTGCCGTCCTCGATCCGCGTGATCCGAACAGCGTCGAACACGAGCTGCACGTTGCTCGAGAGCGCCTCGCCCGTGTTGTCGCCGAGGTGAACGTACTGCTCGCCGCCCGCCGCCAAGTCGAAGTCACCGAGCGTCTGCCATCCATCGACGGCCGTTTGATCGAGCGAGACCATCTGATCCGCGCCGCTCGCGTGGACGACGTACTTGGCCTGCTTGCTCTGCGCGTACGCAGCAGACGTGTAGACCTCGACGGTGTAGCGACCTGCCTCGGGGAGCGCGAAGTTCCACTGCGCGTAGTTCGCTTCGCTGGCGTCGGCGGTCGTGTGCGTCCACTGAAGAGTGCCGTTGTTGCCCGCGTCGGTGACGTGGCGCATCGACGCCGCCGGACCACCGCTCGCGAAGCACGCATCTCCATCGTCGACGGCGCCGCCCTCGAGCGGAAGCAGGCAATCGGGACCACCACCGCCACCACCGGCGGTCAGCGTGGCGAGCTCGGCTTCCGTGCCGTCGAAGCGATCCATGTCGACGGGGCCCGGAATGCCGGCGACCGTTCCCGACGACGAATACTGCCAGAACGCCCACGCGGTCCACGGCGAGGCGATGTTCGCGCACGCTGCGCTCGTGTACTGCGCGTGCCACAGCGGATGCTCTCCGCCCCACGACGGAGCGCCGACCATGTCGCGCCAGAAGTAGAAGCCCGTGTAGACGATCGGCGTGACGCCGGTCGCGGCCTTCACGTGATCGACCCAGAGCTTTGCCTTCGCGGCGACATCAGCCGGCGCGAGGCTGCCTGTCGCTTCGATGTCGATCACGGGCGGAAGCTCGTCGGCAGCGACCATTCCACCGATCTTGTCGAGCAGAAGATCGGCCTGCGCGATCGGATCCTGGTTGGGACGAAAATACTGATACACGCCGTGCGTGATGCCCTCCGCGCGCGACATGCTCCAGTTGCGCTCGAACTTGGAGTCGATGGAGTTGAGGCCGTCGGACGCGCGAATGAACGCGTACTTCACGCCGTCGCCCTTCACTGCCGACCAGTCGATGTCGGCCTGATACGACGAGACGTCGACGCCTTTTACCGTCGGACCTTTTCCGCACGCGCTGAGCGCGCTCTCGGTCGTGGAGAGGTCGACGGACTCGGCAGCTTGCTCGGCCGAGCATGCCGCCAACATCAGGAACACCATCCGCTTCAAAGCGGACGCAAATTACGACGCCTTTGCGGCGATGTCATCATGCGATAGCGCGCAGCCGTGGATCTCGATCGTCAGGTGGGCGAGCGGGACTTCGTCGAGGACAGCTTTCCGGTACAGGTCCACGTCGCGCGGAGTCGAGGTCACGATGGAAACGATGCAGCTCCGTCGGCCAGGACCGACCTCCCACACATGTAGGTCCGCCACCCTCACATCATCGATTCCCTCGAGAGTCTGACGCACTGCGTGCTCGTGGCGCTCCGACGCGACGACGTCGAGGAGCTGCCGCCCCGCCTGTTTGCACAGCGAGAACGCCCAGCTAAGGATGACGGCGGATCCGACGAAGCCCATCACCGCATCGAGGAACCACCAGCCGAACCGCCATCCCAGCGAGAGCGCGACGATCGCGGCGAGCGACGTGATCGCGTCGGCAGCGACGTGGATGTACGCCGCACGCATGTTGAAGTCGAGCGTGCCGGCGACGGGCTTGGCGGGGTCGGAGTGAAGCTGTGGATCCTGCTGCGCGTGCCCCTGCACTCCATGCGCATGGTCGTGATCATGCTCGTGGTCGTGATCGTGACCGCCGTGATCGTGGCCATGGCCGTCGTCGTGGGTGTGACCGTGGTCGTGAGAACCGTGATCATGGCCGCCGTGATCGTGGCCATGGCCATGATCGCCGTGAGAGTGCCCGTAGTGGTGTCCATGCCCGAGCAGCATCACGGACGCGAGATTCACGACGAAGCCAAGCGCGGCGACGACCAGCGCCTCGCGATAGACGGGCACCTCGTGGTGGATGAGGTGCTCGATGCTCTCCTTGATGATCAAGACCGAGACGATCGCGAGCAGCACGCCGCTCGTGTAGCCGGCGAGCGCGTAGACCTTGCCGGTACCGAAGCTGAACGCGTCCTTGCCGGCGCGCGTGCGTGCGTACCAGTATGCGACGAGCGTCAGGCCGAGCGCACCGACGTGCGTGCCCATGTGCCAGCCGTCGGCTTGGAGCGCCATCGAGCCGGTGATCGAGCCCGCGATGAGCTCGCCGACCATCATCATCGCCGCGAGGAGGACCACCCACTTCGTCCGGAGCTCGCCGGTCCGATTGTGGTCCGCGTCGTCCTCGTGATGGACGTGCGCGGAGAGGTCGTGTTTCGCCATGACGGCGGAGCATAGCCCTATGATGGCGGCGTGGCGAAGCATCCGGTCACGATGGCCATCCGCGCGCTGCGCGCAGCGAAGGTCGCTTTCGAACCGTTCGAGTATCCGTGGGAGGCGCGCGGAGGGACGGCAGCATCGGCGGCGGCGCTCGGGGTCGACGAGCACATCGTCATCAAGACGCTCATCTTCGAGGACGATGCGAAGCAGCCGCTCTGCATCCTCATGCACGGCGATCGCGAGGTCTCGACCAAGAACCTCGCGCGCGCGATCGGCAAGAAGGCCGTCGGTCCCTGCTCACCCGACGTCGCGGATCGTCACTCCGGCTATCAGGTCGGCGGGACATCACCGTTCGGCCTCAAGCGCCAGATGCCGATCTTCCTTCAGCGCACGATCGCCGACATCCCGAAGATCTGGATCAACGGCGGCGCGCGCGGCTTTCTCGTGGCCATCGATCCGGCGGAGCTCGTTCGCGTGCTCGGGCCCACGCTCGTCGATGCCGAGCAGTAAAACAGCCCGGCCGCGCTGAGCGCAGACCGGGCCGGGTAGTTCGAAGCTAAGTACGTAGTCGAGAGCGTTACTTCAGGTCGCGGTCGCGTTGCGACGGGTGTCGCCCCGTGACCTTGGCGTCGTCCTCGACCATATCCTCGTCTTCGAGCTCCTCTTCATCGTCATCGTTGAGCTCGCCAGCGGGATTGTTCACCGGCTGGTTCATCGGCTTGGAGCTCGACTCGTCGCCGCGCTGGGTCGCCTTCTGCGATTGGCTCGACTGGTCGCGCTGCATCTCGGCGTTGTCCAGGCTGGACTTGTTGGGGGCCGCAGACTTCTTCGAGATGTCCTTGCCGTCCGTGCGCTGGTTCTTGTTCTGGTTGGCCATGACGCGTTCTCCGTTAATTGGTTGAGCAACCTGGAGAAATGCAACGCCGAGGCCACGCGCTGCAGTAGATCGTGCGGCGCGGAGTACCGAACCAACACGTCTTCGCGTCGACGATCCGAGGTCTCCCTATGCGCCGGCGCTCACATGCCAACGGCAGTGTGGCACTCGAGGCAACCGAACCCCGTCGGGTTCTCCTTCGTGTACTCCGGCAGTCCGAGAATCTTGGCCATCGTCGGCTTCACCTCGTCGCCCATCCACTTCAGATCCTCCGGCTTGAACTTCGACATGTCCTTGAAGTCGAGAACCGGAAGCTTCGGGTTGGGCATCTTGAACTCGCCCTTCGCGACGCCCTCGCCGTGGCACGTCTGGCAGCCGAACTCGCCGAACTTCTTCGCGTCGTGATTCTTGAAGATCGGCTCCATCGCCGGCATCACCTTCTGCTTCATGAACTCGGCCTTTTGCGCCGGCTCGAGCTTCGCGAACGGGACGTCGGGCAGCACGGCAGCGACAGCACTGCCCGAGCCTTCACCACCGGTAGGCGGCGTGGTCGTGGAGGCGGGCTTGGAACCACCGCAGGCGGCGATGAACAGAAGAGAGGCAATGAGCGTTCGCATGACGCGCATCCTGCCGAGGCTCGATCACGCGAGCAACAGCTCGTTCGCAACGAACTGTTTCAGGACTCTGCGGACACGTCGATATCGAGCTGCTGGGCGTCTTTGGCGACCTCGGCCCTCGACTCCTCGGCGGTCAGCGTCAGGCGCACCGCGAGGTGATAGATGGTGAGCGAGAACGCGATGACGACCGCGAGATCGACCCAGTTGGGCAGAACGTTGTACCCGTCGTAACGTCCGAGCGCGCCGATGAGCACGTGACCCGCGAGCCACGGCACCATCCAGCCGAGCGCGCGCGTGCTCAGCTGGTTCGTCGTGTTCGCGCGAATGGCGCCGATCCCGAACAGGATGAGGCCGACGACCATCGCGAGGACGAGCTTCCACACGGTCGGAAAGCCGCTCCAGTAGATGATGAGGTTCGCCGAACAGAACGCGGCGGGCAGCACGATCTTCGGTGACGGTGCCCGGTATGCGCGCTCGCGATCGGGATCGAGGCGATGGAGAGCCGCGAGAGAGATGGGCGCGAACGCGTACATGATCGCGGTCGTCCCGGTAACCACGTCGACGAGGTCTTTCCAGCTCTTGAACGGACCGAACGCGAGGCACCCGACGACGAACGCGAGGATCGTCGAGAAGATCGGCACACCGCGTTTGTTGGTCTTCGCGAGGATGCTCGGCATCTCACGCTCCTGACCGAGCGCATAGGACAGACGCGCGCTCGTGCCGACGTAGATCACGCCGGTGCCGGCGGGCGAGATGATCGCATCGATGAGCAGCGCCTTCGCGAGCCAGCCAATGCCGAGCGCGAGCGCGAGCGTGTACCAGGCGCCGTACGCCGACGGTGCAGCGCCGAGCGGCTTGGCCCAGCCGAGGACATGGTCCTTGTCGGCGATGGTGATGTTGCCGGGCTCGAAGCCGCCGATCATCACGACCTGGAGCAGCGTGTAGAGCACCGCGCCGATCGCCATCGCGGTGAGGATCGCGCGCGATAGATCGCGCTTGGGGTTCTTCGCTTCACCCGCGAGCTGCACCGCTTGCTCGAAGCCTTGCAGAGCGAACACGACGCCGCCCGTCAGCGCGGCGAACACGCCGTGCCAGCCGTACGGCATGAAGCCGCCCTTGCCGCCGGAGAAGTTCGCCGTGTTGAACTGCGTCCCGGCGACGACCATGATCGCGAGGAACGGCACGATCGTCTTCCACACGACGACCCACGTGTTGCTCTCCGACATGAACTTCGCGCCTGCGAGGTTGATGGCCGAGAACACGACCATGAGAACGATGGCGACGATGAGGCCATTGCCGTTGAGCAGTCCGTTGTCGAGCATGTTGAAGTGCTCGTGAACGGTGTCGACGCTGTTGACGTACGTGATCGCCGCGAGCACTTCGATCGGCGCGATGAAGACAGCCTGGAGCCAGGCGGCCCATCCCGCGGTGAAGCCCGCGATCGGACCGTGGCTGTAGTACGGCACGCGTGCGCCGCCACCCGCGACCGGATAAGCAGCGCCGAGCTCCGCGTAGGTGAGCGCGAGCAGCGAGAGCATCGCGGCGGCGAGCAACCACGACAGGATCGATGCCGGTCCCGCGACCTGGGCAGCCTTGAGCGCGCCCAACAACCAGCCGGATCCGATGATGGAGCCGAGCGAAACAAACATGAGTCCGTAGAAACCCACGGATCGCTTGAGACGCCCCGCCCTCTGCGTTTCGGTCACGCCCGTGGGTACCACAGCAAGCCGTCATACATGACGTGCCCTCGCGTCGAACGCGACCGCCCCCGGCACGTCACCGCTCGACGCGATTTTACCGTCAGGCGTACTCGGGCGTGTAGCCCGGGATGACGATCGGCGCGGACGGCTGGAGCATCGCCAGCTGCCGCAGACGCTCCGTCGCGAAGCGGCCCGCGAGCGCGGCGTAGAGCTCCGGTGCGTGCTCCCGCAGCGCGGGGAACAGGTGCTCCTCCTCCTGCTGCGCGTGCTTGGTCACCAGGTCGCGCAGCAGGGCCGCGCGGTCGCGCCACTGCGGCGTCTGCGGGCGCGAGCTGACGAGTGCCGAGAGCGCCGCTTCCTGCGCCAGGTGAGCCGCGCGGCACTGGGAGATGAGGGATGCGAGCGCCGGGATCTCCGCGAAGCGCCCCAGCAC
Organism: Kofleriaceae bacterium; assembly: GCA_036499725.1. GTDB lineage: Bacteria > Myxococcota_A > Polyangia > Haliangiales > Haliangiaceae > JABFXX01. Next base: position 43,999 of record DASYDE010000117.1, on the reverse strand, counting down.
GATGTCCTCCGCCTCCGCGTGGGCCGTGAGCCCGAGCCGCACGCCGTCGAGCGCAGTTCTCAGGTCGTGAACACTGGCGTCCGGATCGAGCAGCTGCGTTAGTTCGAGCTGCAGGTCGGCGTGATCTCGATGCACCAGCGTGAGGAAGTCCGACGGCATGGCCTGAATTGCATGCACGCCAAATACCCAACCGGTGAGTTGTTGTCAGTGCCACGCGCCTGTACGCAATGCGATCACGCTTACGCCCGACGACGAGAAGAAGGCATGCTCCCGCGGGCCCTCTCGCACGGCGGGCTCGCGTGACCGCGCCGAGACGCACGGGGAGATATTCGCAGACGGCGAATTCTCTAGATAAGATCCCCACGTGAGCCCGCTCCGACGGTTCAGTGCGAATCGCGGTGCCGTGGTGGGGGCCGCGCTCGTGATCATTGTCATCGCGTTCGCGCTTGTCGCGCCTCACTTCGGTAAGGACCCTCTCGCGCGCGATATCGATCACGGCCTGACAGAGCTTGGCTCGCCGCTCGGGCCGAGCTCGCATGCGCTACTCGGCACCGACCACCTCGGCCGCGACGTCCTGGCACGCCTCATTGCGGGCGCACGCACGTCCCTCGTCATCGCCTTCATCTCGACGAGCGTCGCGCTCGCGATCGCGCTCCTGATCGGGCTCACGGCGGGCTACGCGGGCGGACGACTCGACGCGTTCTTGATGCGGCTCGTGGATCTCTCGATGGCGTTTCCCGTGATTCTTCTCGCGATCCTGCTCGCCGCGCTGCTGCGCGAAGCGGATCTCGCGAACGCCGACGCTCCCGTGGTGCTCACGCTGGGCGGCGTCAGCTGGACGACGATGGCGAGGCTCATTCGCGGCAAGGCGATGACCGTAATGCGGAGCGAATACGTTCTGGCCGCACGCGCTCTTGGCGCATCACCGGTGCGCGTGATCGTGCGTCACGTTCTTCCGAACGTCGCCGGCGTCGTCATCGTCGTCGCCGCGATCGGGTTCGCGCAGAATCTGCTCGCGGAGTCCGTCCTGTCGTATGTCGGTCTGGGCCCGCCTCCACCTGCACCGACGTGGGGGCGCATGCTGTTCGAGGGGCGCAACTACTACCGCTCCGCGCCGCACCTCGTGCTCGCTCCCGGTCTCGCGATCGGAATAGCGGTCATCGCGTTCAACTTGCTTGCCGAGGGTCTGCGCGACGCGCTCGATCCCAAGGGAGCACGGTGAAGCGTCTCGCGATGCTTCTCGCGCTTGCGGCGTGCTCTCCACCGAGTGCCGGGCCGAAGTACGAGGCTGCCGGAGCACAGACCCCGCACCGCGGAGGGACCCTCCGGTTCGCCGTGCGCGACACGATCCCGACGCTCGACCCGACTGTCGCCTACGACGAGATTTCGTACTTCGCGCTGCGCCTGCTGTGGGAACCGTTGCTCGACTATGCCCCCGGCTCCGCCGTGTTGGTCGGACGCCTCGCCGAGCGCTGGGAAGTGACCGAGAACGCGACGACGTTTCACTTCTGGCTGCGCGCTGACTCGCGCTTCTCCGACGGCACGCCGGTCGTCGCGGCGGATGTGAAGTTCGCACTGGAACGCGCTCTTCGCACGCCCGACTCCCCGTTCTCGCAATGGCTCGGCGACGTGACGGGGGCGAGCGAGGTCATCGCGAACAAGGCGCCGCACTGCGCTGGCATTTCGACACCAAACGAGCGCGAGCTCGTGATCCATCTCGAGCATCCGAACGCCGGATTCCTCTACACGCTCGCCGCTCCGTTCACCGCTCCGCAGCGCGAGAGTCACGTCGCGGCAGTCGGCGCCGACGTTCGGCGTACACCGCTCGGCAACGGTCCGTACATGCTCGACCGCTGGAGCGAAGGCGAGCGCTTCGTCGTCACGCGCAACCCTGTGTACAGCGGCGCGCAGCCCGCCTATCCCGACGAGATCGAAATGCTCGAAGGAGTCGCGAGGGACACACAGTTCATGATGCTCGAGCAAGGCGAGCTGGACACCGCGTATCGCCTCGCTGCCCCCGACCTCATGTGGGTGAAGGCGCAACCGCGGTGGCGCAGCTACGTGAAGACGTCGACGATGATGAACACGCAGGGCTTCCGGTTCGACGTCACGCAAAAGCCGTTCGATGACGTCCGCGTGCGACGTGCTTTCAACTACGCGCTCGATCGCGCGCACGTCGCAAAGCTGCTTGTCGGAGCCGCTCTCCCCGCGCACGGGATGCTCCCCCCGGGCGTTCTCGGTCGCGACGAGACGTTGCAGCCGTACCCGCACGATATCGCAAAGGCCCGTGCGCTCCTCGGCGAGGCCGGGTACGGCACCGGGCTCGAGGTCGAGCTCGTCACGATCGCGGACGAAGATGCGACCAAGCTTGCCGAGTCGTTCCAGGCCGACCTCGCCGAGGTGGGCGTCACGATGCACATCTCGGTCGTCGCGTTCAGCGTGTACCTGACCGCGCTCGGCAAGCGTGGCGGGCCGGCGCTGGCGTACGCGGGATGGTTGGGCGACTCCCCGGATCCGACGAGCTTCCTCGACGCGAAGTTCGCCTCCGCTGCGATCTCCGACGATGCGTCACCCAACGATAGCTTCTACGCGAACCCGAAGCTCGACGGTCTGCTCGACGCCGCGCGCACCGACGGCGATTCGAACAATCGCATTCGTCTCTACAACGAGGCAGAGCGTGTGCTCGCCGACGATCCACCGTGGGTGTGGGCCTACCACGAGGCAACGAACGAAGTGAGCCAGCCGTACGTCAAGGGCATGGCGCCGAGTCCCGTGTGGATCCGCGACTTCTCCACCGTATGGCTCGATCTCGACGAGCACGGGGAGCGCGTCGAACGATGAGCCTGACGCTGCGCTTCGTCGTGCGTCGCGTCGGATGGGCGTTCGTCGTCGCGTGGTTCGCGATCAGCGTCACGTTCGCGATGGTCGTCGCGATCCCCGCCGACCCTGCAAAGGCCCTCCTCGGTCCGCATGCGACCGAAGAGACGATCAAGCGCGTGCAGGAGCACTACTGCCTGGACCGCGGGTTCGCGGGTCAATATGCGTGCTGGATGTCGAACGTCGTGCACGGCGACCTCGGTGAGAGCTACCGCACCAAGCGCCCGGTCACGGAGATCCTCGCCGAGCGCATTGGGCCCACCGTGATGCTGGCGCTCGCGGCGATCTTCCTCCAGATCGTGATCGGCGTGCCGCTCGGCATCATCGCGGCGTGGCGGAAGGGACAGTGGCCGGATCGCGCCGCCGGTCTCGTCGGGCTCATCGGTCAGAGTGCGCCCCCCTTCTTCGTCGGAACGCTCGTGTTGTACCTGTTCGCGTTTCGCCTCGGATGGTTTCCGATCAGCGGCTACGGCAGCGGGCTCCTCGGGCACGTTCGTCACCTCGTACTCCCGGCCATGACACTCGCGACGGTCGGCATCGCGCTCTACGCGCGGGTCACGCGCAGCGAGCTCATCGATTCGCTGGGCGAGGACTACGTGCGCACGGCGCGCGCAAAGGGTGTGCGCGAGCGAGACGTGCTGCTGCGACACGCCCTGCGCCCTGCCCTCGGCCCGCTCGTCACGTTGATCGGCGTGGATCTCGGCGTGCTCGTCGGGGGTGCCGTCGTGGTCGAGTACATCTTCGCGTGGCCGGGGTTGGGTCGCGAAGTGCTCGCCGGCATCTTCGCGCTCGATCTACCTCTGATTCTCGGTGTTGTTCTCATCTCCGCGTTCGCCATCGCTATCGCAAATCTCTTCGCGGATCTCGCGTACCTCTGGCTCGATCCGCGCCTGCGCGATCGGTAACAGGCGAACGGGGCTCGGTGGCACGTGGTTCGCACCCCTCGCGAAGCATGGCGATCCAAACCGAGATCACGTTCCACGAGATCGAGCACAGCGACGCCCTCGAGGCTTCGATCAACCGTTGGGTCTCTCGTCTCGAGCACCTGCACGACCGCATCGTGCACTGCCACGTGACGGTCGGTCAGCCGCATCGCCACCAACGCCGTGGACGCATGTTCGACGTCCACGTGAAACTCGATATCAGCGGCAGCGAGATCGTGACGACGTGGGAAAGCGAAGACGTCTATCTCGCGGTTGCCGACGCATTCCGCGCCGCACGTCGCCAGCTCCTCGACGAGCTCGGCGTGCGGCGCGGCAAGGCGAAAGCACCGTTCGTCACGCGCTACGTTTCGAACGTGGGCTGATCACTCGTCGAGCGCAGAATCAGCGCGACCCTGCCGACGCTTCATCATGCCGAGCTCTGCGAGCTTCTTGCGGAGCGTGTTGCGGTTCAGGCCGAGGATCTCGGCGGCCTTGAGCTGATTGCCGCCGGTGCGCGAGAGCACCAGATCGAACAATGGGCGTTCGACGCGCGCGAGCACCTTCTCGTAGAGGTCGTGCACCGGATAACCGTCGATGCGCGCGAGCAGCCCCGCGAGCTTGGACTTCACCATCTCCTCGAACGCGAGATCCTCGAGAGGCACGCGCGTCGCGACCTGGGGAAGAATCTCGTCGACGTCGCCGGCCTCGATGCGCGCTCGCGCGACACGCACGACGAGCCGCCGCGCGATGGACTTGAGCTCGCCGACGTTGCCCGGCCACGGATACACGGCGAGGCGATCGATCGCGCGCGTCGACACCGTCGGAACGGTGCGACCGATCTCCAGCGCGTAGTGCTTCACCCAGCGCGCGAACAGCGTCGCCAGATCGTCGAGGCGATCGCGCAGGGGCGGCACTTCGATCCGGCGTGCGAACAGCGCGAAGAAGTTCTTGTCGACAATCTCGGACTCGACGGCGCGATCGATATCGAGGTCACTCGTCGCGACCACGTGCACGTCGACAGGGTCCTGTGCATCGAGCTTGCGGTCGCGGATCGCGCGCTTCAAGGTCTTCTGCGACGGACGCGAGAGGTCCGACACGTCCTTCACGAGCAGCGTGCCGCCCGCCGCCGAGCGCAGCGCGAGCCGAGCGCGATCACACGCGTCGTCAGCGCTCTTTGCGCCCGCTACATCCTCGAACGTGGGACGCACCGCGATGAACCGCGCGCCCGTGCGAGGACCGCGTTGATGGAGCACGCGCGCGACGAGCTCGCGCCCGGTGCCGTGCTCGCCGGTGATCAGCACCGGAGCGTGACCATCGGCGTACTCTTCGACCTGTTTGACGATCGCGCGCATAGCAGCGCTCTCGGCGACCAAGAAGTCGGTCGCCTTCAGCGTCTGACGAAGCACCTACGCGGCCCCGCCGGAGCTCGCGTCGAAACCCGCGTCGATCTCGTCGCGGCCAGGCGCCATCTCGGGCGAGAGGCCCAGGCGCGACTGGCGCTCGATCAATTGCGCGAAGTACTCCTCGACGAACTGCTTGGCGGTCGCGAGATCCGTCGATTCCCACACGCGCATGCGCAGCGCATTGCAACCGTACAAGCCGCGCGCGTACCACGCACATGCCTTGCGCACCTCGTGCAGCGTGCGCGGGCCGTTCTTGAGCGTCTCGATCAACGTGACATGGCGACGGAACACGTGGAGGCGCTCCGCGATGCCGGGCGGCCCCGGATCCGGGCGGCCCATCGCCACTTCACGCAGGCGCGCGAACAGCCACGGATTGCCGAGCGCACCGCGGCCGATCATCACTGCGTCACAGCCGGTGACCTCACGCATGCGCAGGTAGTCGTCCACCGTGATCACGTCGCCGTTGCCGACGAGCGGGATGTGCGCCGGCAGCGCGTCGCGGACCATGCGAATGATCTCCGGATCGCTCTTGCCGGAGAAGCCCTGCGTGCGCGTCCGCCCGTGCACCGTGATCATCTTGGCGCCCGCCTCGACCATCGCGCACGCGAACTCGGGTGCGTTGCGATGCGCCTGATCCCACCCCGCGCGGTGCTTCACGGTCACGGGCACATTCGCCGGCACCGCGTTCACGACCGCGCGCACGAGCTCCTGCGCGATCATCGGCTCGCGCATCAGCGCGCTACCGCACTCGCCCGCGACAACACGCTTGGCCGGGCAGCCCATGTTGATGTCGACGAGCGATGCGCCGATCGCGATGGCCATCTTGGCCGCCTTGTCCATCATCTCCGGCTCGCGGCCGAAGATCTGAACGCCGAACTGCCGCCCATCGAGCGACGCGGTCAGCTTGCTCTCGGTCTTCTTGTCGCCGGAGCTGAGCGCGTGCGCGGAGAGGAACTCGGTGATGGTCAGGCCGACGCCGAACTCTTCACACACCGTCCGGAACGGCAGGTCCGTGACCGCCGCCATCGGGGCGAGGATCACGGGCACGTCGACAGTGAGGTCACCGATCCGCATGGAGGGGGAAACTTCTACAGCATCCACTGCGTGATGCAAACCTGGTTTTTCGTCCCACAAGTCCGCAGGAGTGTTGATGCTTTTGATGGTCGCCAGCGCGGGGTCTACGGCCCGCAACTGCTCCTCTTCGACCCACGCCACCCGCAGCTCTTCCAGCAGCGCCCCGGCCCGCATCTGGCCCTTCGCGATCAGCTCGTGCGCGGCACGCTTGGCGGGCACGACCCGGAGCAGCGAGCACAGCGGCTCCGGCCGGCCGCCGATCCGAAACGCGGATGCTTCGTCGCCGCCGCGATCGAACAGCAAGCGGAGCGCGGCTTCGCTGAGGTTCGGCATGTCGCCCGCGATGACGAGCAACCACTCGGTTGTCGCCGCTTCGAGCCCCGCCGCGATGCCCGCGAGAGGTCCGACCCCATCTGCCACGTCGCGCACGGTGCGGTAGTTCTCGATGTCGCGCGGCGAGGAGACGATGATCTCGCTGACGAGCGGTGCTAGGACGCGGGTCTGGCGGGCGAAGATCGACTCGCCATCGACGACGAGCGCCGTCTTGTCGACGCCCCCCATGCGCGACGCGCGGCCACCCGCGAGGATCAGAGCGGCGACATCGATCATTGCAAGCGCCGAGCGTCCCCGGTTCACCGGGCGAGGAGCGCTTCGACGGTCTCCTGCGCGGGCGTCGTCACTTCGGGGCCGGCCGGCGACAGGAACACGGTCACCTCGGTGCGAACGCCATACTGCTTCTCCAGGTACAGGCCCGGCCCGATCGTCACGCCGGTGCCGGCGGTGAGGATGCGTTTGTCCTTCACCTCGAAGTTGTCGAGATCCGCGCCGCCGCCCTGAAAGTCCGTATCGATCGAGTGACCAGTTCGGTGCATGACGTGATCCCCTGCGCCCGCCTTCTTGAACAGCGCGCGCACCGTGTCGTCGACGTCGGCGCCGGTGATGGGACGGTGCTTGTGCATGCGATCCGAGATCAACTTCATTGCCTCGTCGCGGCCGCTCTTCACGAGCGCGAAGCTGTTCGCATACAGCGGAGCGACCACCGTGTCGGCGACAGCGACCCACGTCTGGGCGGCCCAGATCGCATTGGGCTTGTCGACGCGCGCGGCGAGCGAGATGACGATGAGGTCGCCGCGCTTGATCGGCGTGGCGGTCGCTTGCGACGGGACGTAGTACGGGTCGGCCGTGTTCGCGCCGGTGGCGACGACAGGCGGCTGCCCGACGAGTCCGCGCACCGTCATCGCCTTGACGATGCGCTGCTGCACGTCGAAGTCCGTGACCGGCTGGTTCGCGTTGATCCGCTGCGCGATGAAAGCGAGCGCGTCTTTGCGCATCTCGACGACGTGGTGCACGGCGACGAAGTGCGACGTGCGACCCGCGTCGCCCCACACGGCCTTCGTGAACTGCACGAGCGTCTCGGAGGACTTGATCTGCACACCCGCGCCGCGGACGAGCTCGACCGTACCCGCATCGACGCGCGAGATGCTCGGTACTGCTGCCTTGGGCGAGTACTCGAGCGCGACGATCTTCTTGCCCTTCAACAACACCTTGAGCGAGCCCGGCAGATCATCGACGCCGGAGTACGTGAGCTTGGTACCAGGTACCTTGTCGAAGCTGCGGACCTCGGACGAGTGAACGAGCGCGACGGGCGCCCCTTTCGCCGGAACCAAGTAGAACCACGGGCGCGTCGGATGTCCCGTTGGTGCGACGAGCTGCACGGCGATCGGGTTGGAACCGTCACGCTCGCAGAGCAACCATCCATCGAGGTGCTGCACGCCGAGGAGTCCTTGGATGCCCGCGAGATCATCGAGCCCGACGCGCGCAGGAATGGCAGCCGGGACCGGATCCTCATACGGATCGGCGGGCGCCTTGGCGTTCGGGTTCAGCATCGGATCCGTCGATGCCTGCGGAACGGGCGCGCCCTTGCCGGTCTTCTTGGGATCGACCTTCTTGGGATCGACGGGCGGGAGCGGATCGGCGCCGTATGGATCCTGCGGCGTCGTCGCGTACGGATCGGTGGGAGCTGCACCCTTGGGTGCCTTCGCCCCCTTGGGTAGCTTCGGGGCCTTCGCACCCTTGGGCGCCTTGGTCGGCGTCGCTGGAGGAGGCGCCTCGGCAGGCTTGGCCGCTTCGGCGTATGGGTCCTCCGCTTCGGGCAGCTTCTTCGGCTGCGCGAGCACAGGAGTGGACAGCGAAAGGGCGAGGACAGCGACGAGAGCGGAAGTGTTCTTCATGCGCGACCTAGCTCGGCGACCAGCACGTCATGAATAGCACCGTTCGTCGCGACTACCTCCCCGCCGTGCGGGTCGAACAGGTTTCCGCGTGTGTCTGTCACGGTCCCGCCCGCTTCACGCACGATCAGAGCGCCTGCGGCGATGTCCCATGCCTTTAAATGCCACTCCCAATAGCCCTCCATCCAGCCACAGGCGACGAAGCACAGGTCGAGAGCCGCAGAGCCGATGCGGCGGCACGCACCCGCTTGGCGCTGCAGATGCTCCCACTGGCGGAAGTTGTTCACCGGGTTTGTCGCGCGATCGTAGGGAAACCCTGTCGCGAGCATCGCCTGCGGCAACGCGTCGATCGCGCTCACGCGCAGGGGCGCTCCTGTCCCGTCGTACGCACCACCACCGTTCGTCGCTTCGAACCACCAGTTCATGCGCGGCGCGTGCACGATCCCGACCTCGATCCCGTTCGGTCCTTCGAGCGCGATCGAGATGCTCCAGATCGGCAGGCCGTGCGCGAAGTTCACGGTGCCGTCGATCGGATCGACGATCCATCGCCACTCGCCCGGACCGAGAGGGTGAAATGGCGCGTCGTTGGACTCCTCGCCCATGAACCCGATGCCGGGCGCGTGCTCCTCGAGCGTCTTCCTGATCAGCTCCTCGCTCCGCACGTCCCACTCGGTGACGAGGTCCTTGGGATTGCCCTTGGTGCGGATCGCTTCGGGGCGTGCGTCGCGTAGCAATTCCGAGGCGGCGCGCGTTGCTGCTCGAGCCGCGGCCAGCGCATCGCAAGTGAGGCTCATCGCCGGGAACTATAGATCGAGGCGCATCGCGACGAGCGGTGCCTTGCTCGTCACCTGGATCTGCTGGAACATCACGCTGCCCGAGACGCCCTTGGAGACGGTCGAGCGATCGACGACGCGAAAGCCGAACTTGGCCGCGAAGAAGTCGCTGGCGCCCTCGGTGAGGAGATACACGCGCCGCACACCGCGCCACCGCGCATGCTGGATCGCCATGTCGGCGAGCATCCAGCCGTAGCCGGAGCCGCGATATTCGACATCCACCGCGAGCGAGTGGAGGATCGCGTCATCGCCGTGCACTTCGAGCGCGATGCAACCCGCGAGGCCGTTCTCGTTGCGCAGCGTGAAGTAGTCGCCGATCTGCTGGTCAGAGACAGGAGATGCGAGATCGGAGACCGCGAGGACTTCCTTGATGTCCGGGAGGTCCGAGAGCTTGGCGGGACGCATCGCGTCGCCGATCGCGTCGAGCAGCTTGTCGTGCAGACCGTCGAAGCTTCCGGACGACAGCACGCACACGACGTCGCCAGGCGCCGCGCTCTCTGCGAGGTGCTTCACGATCAAGTCGACGCGCGGGATGTACGCAGCCTTGGTGCCGCGCTGGTGCAGATCGAGCGCGAGGCGCTCCGGGTCGAAGCGATCCTCCGGCGCGATCTTGGACGGATCGTAGAGCTCGCCGATGACGACCTCGTCGGCGTACGCGAACGCCTCCGCGAACTCGCCCTGGAACGTCTTCCTACGGCTCGTCGCGCTGCGCGGCTCGTACACCGCGATCAGGCGGCGCTTCGGGAACCGCTTGCGCAGCGCCTTGAGCGTCTCGCGCACGGCCGTCGGGTGGTGACCGTAATCGTCGAGCACGGTGACGCCGCCCGCGATCCCGCGCAGCTCTTGCCGACGACGGACGCCCGCGAAGCTGGAGATGCCGAGCTGGATCTCGCGGACCGAGAGGCCGCGCGCGTGGCAGATCGCGATCGCCGCGACGCAGTTCGCGACGTTGTGCCGGCCGACGAGCAGCGTCTCGAAGCGCTCGATCTTCTCCGACGAGGCCGCGCCACCCGGCGTCGAGCGATGCACGTCGAACGAGATGCGGCCGGACTTGCCCACTTCGAGATGGTCCGCCCACCACGTCACGCCCGCGGGTGGGCCCGCGTCGCTCTCGCCGTCGAACGTGGTTCCTTCATTAGGGGCGAGGACGATGTAGGGCTCTACCTTGCACTTCGCGTTCTTCGCGATGGCGAGCGCATCGGCCGAGTCCGCCGCGACGACGAGTAGCCCGTCCTGGGGGATGAGCTCGACGAGCTTCTTGAACGTATCGCGCACCGCCTCGATCGACGGGAAGATGTCGACGTGATCGAGCTCGACGCTCGTGAGAATCACGGAGCGCGGGCGGTAATGGAGGAACTTGCTGCCCTTGTCGAAGAACGCGGTGTCGTACTCGTCGCCTTCGATGACGAAGTCCTCGCCCTTACCGAGGCGATAGCCGTGACCGAGGCCGATCGGCACGCCACCGACGAACAGCGACGGATCGCGGCCCGCCTCGAGCAGCACGTGCGCGATCAGCGACGTCGTCGTGGTCTTACCGTGCGTGCCGGTGACGACGATCGAGTGCTTGGTGCTCAAGAGTTGCTCGCCGAGGATGGCCGGGAACGAGGTGAGCGGGATGCCCATCTCCTGCGCTGCCTTGACCTCGACGTGGTCCTTGCCGTGAACGTTGCCCACGACGACGGAGTCGGGCTTCCACGCCAGATTCTCCGCACTGTACGGCTGCATCACGGGCACGCCGAGCGCGGCCAACTGATCGCTCATCGGCGGGTACACGGCGGTATCGCTGCCACGAACATCGTGACCGGCCTGCGCGAGCAGACCAGCAACCGCACCCATCCCGGTGCCCCCGATACCGATGAGGTGGACCTTCACCGGCGCGGAACCTACCCGCGGCCAGCGAAGGGAACAAGCGATTACAGGCGCTTAAATCTTCGTCAGATCGCGCTACGAACGCGCGTCGGTGGATTCGAAGATCTTGTCCGCGCTCGACGGAATGAAGCCGTGGAACAGCTCTCCATTCGGCAGTGGGTAGCGCTTCGCGAACTCGTAATAGCAGCTCGGGATGCGGACCGAGGTGTCGCTAAATGCGACGTCGATCGAGTCCGCGCGCGTCGACGCCTGCACGAGCCGATCCGCCGGGGTGCCCTTCACCATCCCGCCCGCCTCGTTCATGCGAAAGCCGTTGTCGACGAGGAATGCGCAGAGTGACGCGAGATCGGGAAACGTCGAGAGCCGTCCCACGTCGACCGTGAAGTGGTTCACGCGGAACCCGAATGCCGCGACCCATGCGGCGTACTCGCTTTCGTCGAGCAGCGCTTGGTACTCGGCGTGGGTGATCGACCAGGGGCGCCCTGCCCACGGCAAATCCGAACGCGCGCCGAAGCCCGCGGGCAATTGTGCGAGGAGCGCTGCGGCGGTCTGCTGGACCGCAGGTGACATCTCGGCGAGCACCATCTCGCTGATGAACACCTTGGGGAACACCGGATCGGGATGGCGCCAGTAGCGCGCTTCGAGGTGCTTGTCGGTGAACGTGTAGCGATCGCTCTGCTCGACCCATCCGTTCGCTTCGAACGGCGCCGCGAGCGCGTGCATATCGATGCCAGGAACGCCGTACGTGCGGAGCGCGACGTGGTCGTTGCGGATCTGCTCGCCGCGCGCCGCGAGCAGCGCATGAATACGCTCCGCCTGCGGTGTCGACGCGACGTAGTCACGCCACAGCGCCGCGACCATCTCCGTGGCGCTCACTTCGCGGAGCAGGCTTTCTTGTCGGGCGCGATCGGCTGCGAAGGCGAGCTCGACGCGAGGATCTCGCCGGTGCACGGGGCGATGACGCGCCACCCGACGAGCTCGAGAACGATCGTCTTGCCGCCGGCGGGGAACTGGTGCCACGCATCCGCGCGCACGATGAACTGCACGCGCGGCACGCCGGTCGCCTTGCTCCACGAGTCGAGCGCGGCGAGATCGGGGAACTGCTCCGCGCGATCCAGTAGCTGCGGCGGATGCATCGAGCCGCCGTCCATCGTCGGATCGCCGCCCTTCGCCGGGCCCGTGACGATCTGAAAGTCCTCGCCATCGACCTTGATCGGCCGGCAGCGAATGCAGCCGACCACGTTCGTCGGTGCGGACTTCTTCTTGTCATCGAACGCGCCGAGCACGAACGCGGTTGCCTCGCCCTCGATCAACAGAGGCTGCGCCTTGAGCGCGGCGAGCTGCTTTGCCTTGAGCGCGTTGCACTGACGCGCCTGCACGTCGTTGCGGCTGAACGAGCAGTTGCCCAGGAACGTCCACGCGAGATCATCGAGGCGCGTGACCGCCTTGGCGCCCTGCGCCTGTGATTCGAACGTCGTGTCCGCGTACGCCGGCGCGGCGAGCGCGGCCAGACCAAGAAGGATCGAGGACGCGGCGCGCATTACTGCAGCTTGTGCGTCAAGTACGCCTTGAGGCGCAGCTCGGCGTCCTTGGCATCGTTGATGACGATCGGGACGGTGTTCTTGATCTCGTCCTCGAGCTCGGTCGCGAGCGCCTTGCGCAGCGTCGCGTCGTCGATCAACGCGGCCGGCGTGCGACCGCGAACGGACACGTCGATGAGCTTGGCGCAGTACGCCTTGAGCTTGTCGTACAGCGAGCTACCGAGGAACTCCGTGATCTTGTCCGCCTCGTTCGCCATGCGACCGAGTGCAGCTTCCGCCGCCGCGGGCAGCGCGCCGAGATCGTGTCCCTGCACGAGCTGAGCGCACACGCGGAGGACCATCACGTCATCGATGACGCCGATGCCCTCATTCCAATCAGGAATGAGATCCATGCGACTCACCATGTAGAGGAGGGATGCACCCGCCAACTTCTTCGAGTGCTCGTCCGCCTTTGACTCGAGCAACGCCTTGTAAGCGTCGATGTCCTGGCGAATCGTCTCTGCCCAGCCCTTGAACGCGTCGATGTGAGCCACGTGGCCTCCTCGTCGCGAGGCTAACGCGCCCGCGCGCACCACGAAAGGCCGCGGTGTTACGATCACGGGCATGCGCACCGCCTCGTTGCTCTGTGTCGCCTGGCTGCCGGCTGTGCTCGCCGCTGCCTCCACCACGGCTTGCTCCGGCGACCAGGTCGATGAGGGCTCCAACAAGTGCACCGGTGCGACCTACGACCCGTGCATGACCGAGCACGACTGCCTCTCGGGCAACTGCCGCGTCGAGGGAACGGAGCTCACGTGCACCCAGCCGTGCAGCGCATCTAACCCGTGCCCCGACGAGGACGGCACGGCGGTGACCTGCGGCGTCGGCGGGATCTGCGAGCCGACAAGCCCGCGCGCCTGCGAACCTAAATAGATTCGAGCAGGGAACCGAGAACCGGAACCTGAATCAGAGCCCGAGGAGGTCTTCGATGACCTTGGTCGGCTTGTCGGCCTTGATGTCGATGGACAGCATCTTGTTGTGCTCTCCGTCGGGCGACGCGAGCTTGATGCTGTGCTTGCCGACCGGCAGCTTCATCGCGCGCTGAGGCGTCATGAGGCCCGTGTCCTTACCGTCGACCCAGATCTCGCACGGCGGCTTGGAGCCGAGCATCAGCACGCCCTCGCCGCCTTCGCTCGCGGCCTCGGCCTTGGGCTCGCTCTTCTCGGCCTTGGGCTCGGTCTTCTCGACCTTGGCGGGCTTCGCGGAGGCGACTTCCGTCTTGGGCGTGGTCGCCTCGACGTGCTTCATCGCGGGCGCGGGCTTCGCGGTCTCGGCGATGGGCGCGCCCTTGCCGAACGAGACAGCGAGGTGCTGCGTCGTCTTCGGGTCGAGCTTCTCCATCTTCGACGGCTTGTTCGGATAGCTCAGCATCACTTCGTACGTCTTGGACGGATCGACCGACGCGCTGATCGGCGTGGAGCCGAGGAACGTCGTCTTGCCGTGGTCGACGAGCGTGACTTCGGCGCCGCTCGGCGTCGAGTCGATGCGAACGTCGACGAGCGCCTGCTTGCTCGGCGCGGGCGTCTCGATCTTCTGCTCGACAGGCGCGGCGATCTTCTGCTCGACGGGCGCGGCAGTCTCTACCGGCGCGGACGTCTCGATCTTCTGCTCGACGACCTTCTGCTCGACTACCTTCTGTACAGCCGGCGCGGCAACCGCTTCCGTCGCTGGTGCAGGCACGGACGTCATCGCGACCGTCGGCGCCGGCTTGCGCGAGATCGCGATGTATCCGCCGATCGCACCGCCGAGAACGATCATCGCGACCGTCGGCAGAGCGAGCTTCTTCATCAGGTCGCGCGTGGCGCTGCGGCTCGCATGCACCTTCGAGGTGTTCTCGAACGGTGTCTGCATCGCGACGGCACGGCTATCGGCGAACCAGGCGGAGCCAGCCGTCATATCGACGGGCAGCGGCGCGCCAACGGGCACCGATGCAGCGACGGGCATTGGCGCAGGGACAGGCTTCGCCGTCATCGGCGCTGCGTCGAGATCGATCTCGAAATCAGCGAGCGCGGGTGGAACCGGCTGTGCCGCGAGCGACTGCGTCGGCGTGCGCGGCATCGGCGGCGCGGGGGGAACCGCAAACTGGCCCGAGAGGCGCGCGGGCGGAGGAACCGGCGGCATCGCATGCTGACCCGACAGACGTGCGGGAGGAGGAACCGGAGGAACCGCATGCTGACCCGAGAGACGCGCGGGCGGCGGCGCGGGCGGCGTGGACGTGCGCGACGGCGCCGGAAGCGAGTGACCACTCTGCGTGCGCGGCGGCGGCGGAAGCGCCGGGCGCGATGCGCGAACGTTCATCCCGGGCGCGGGCGGCGCCGCTTCTAGCGCGGGGATCGTGTTCTCGCGCGACGGCACGATAGTGCTCATGCGCGACGGCGCCGGGATCGTATTGCTCTGCGTACCGTGCGGAGCGCGCTGACGCGGCAGCGGTTCAACCGCACCTGCAGCCTGCACGGCGGCAACCTTTCCGCTCATGCGCGTCGCCTTCGAAGGTGGCGGCGGCGCGGTCATCGCGAACATTCCGCTCGCGCCCTTCGGCATCTTCCTCGGTGGCTCGGCGAATAGATCCGCAGATGGATCCATCACGCGCGCGCCCTCGGTCGCCATGAGGTTGAGCAGATCGTTGACGGCAGTCGACTCGGTCTTCTTGGCCATCCGTGTGCGCGGAGAATTGCGAAGTGTCCTCACTCTGTAAAGGATCAAATCTATTAGTGAGCGACGATCACGCAGATCGGGAGTACACTGAACACTTATGTAGGTGCGATCTCTCCATACCTCTAAGTGCTCGATTTTTCATTGACTGTTACGTGACCATATACCTAATGTAGGGTCATTCATGGGTGCTGATGCGGCTCTGTGGGCGGACCTCCGACGACTAGCGGATTGGTTTTCGACGAGCCCCCAGCGCCAATCCATCCACATCGACCGCGTCGTCCAGCGCCTGGGCACGGTCGCGATTCCGCTCCTCGGCCGCGAGCTGCGCCACGCAGACATCCGCCGCCGCGAGGCCTCGCGCGCGCAGCTCTCGCAGCTCGCCGACGACGTCTTGTGCCGCACGCGCGTCGTCGCCGAGCTCCGCGCGGTCACCGAAGACGCGGCGTCGCTCGACGAAGCCAAGGTCGGGGCGCTCGGTCTTCTCTCGGAGCTCGGCGAAAAAGCCGCAGCGCGCTTCATGGATCCGAGCGCGATCCAGCAGCGCAGCGCGGTCGCTCTCGCGAGCCAGATCAACAGCGACTCCGACGTCGCGAGCGCAGCGGACCTCATGGTGCATACGCTCGCGCACGCAGACATGCTCTCCATGCTCGAGGTGATGGCCGACGTCGCGCCCGACGCCGCACGCCGCCTCGTCGCCGAGCTCTCCGTTCGTCTCGACGTCGCGGCCGAAGCGCGCGACGAGATCCGGAACGTGCTCGTCGGCCGTCCTGTACCCAGCTCGAGCTCCGCCGACGCCACCAACACCGAGCGCGCCTCCGCGAAGAAGCGTCCGAGCCGCGGCACGCAAGTCGCCGTCCTCGTCGATGCGTCTGCGCGCCTCGTCGTCGTCGCGTGCAAGAAGCTCCTCGGCGAGCGCCGCTATCGTCGCTGGGCCGTTCTGATCGGCAGCGGCGGTACGATCGATGATTGCCTGCACGAGGATACCGGCGAGACCGACTGCGACGCCGCGCCGCTGATCGCGCAGCTCTGTGCCGACGGCTACCGCGTCGCCTCGAGCGAGATCGAGCACGCTCGCAACGTCGTCACCTCCGCCGCTCGCCTCACCGCGAGCGTCGCGCCGTGCGGCTCGCTCGGCAACCAACCTGCCCTCTCGTCCGCGTACTACCTCGGTCGCGATCTTCTCGATCTCGGCGACGCGCACATCGGCGATCGCCATCCCACCGCGGATCGCGCTCGCACGGCGACGCTCGCGCGCGCGCTCGAGTACATCGGCGACGGTGCGATCGAGCGCGGCGCACAGCTCCTCGCCGCGGCCGCTCCTGCCAACGACGATCACCGCGAAGCGACCGCCGATTACTGGTCCGCGCTCGCGCACACGCAGCTCGCGACCGGCTCTCTCGCCGCCGCCGTCGAATCGCTCGAGCGCGCGATCACCGTCGAGCCCGAGTGGCCGCTGCATCACTACAACCTCGCGTGCGCGCTCCACCAGATGCACGACGCCGCCGGCACGTTCCACGCGCTCCGCAAGTTCACGACGACGTCGACGAAAGCGAAAGCGCTGCTCGGCGATCCGGATCAGTCTTCGCGTTTATCGACAGCCGAACGCATGATGGCTGCGCTCGAGCGCGCGTCGCGTGCGGCCGGTACTCCGCTGCGTCGTCGCAAGCGTCGGAAGCAAGAGAACCTCTAAAATCTAACGCCTCTAAGGGTGTTGAACCTCGCCGTGCGAGGGGCGCGGACCGTACGTGTTCCCAGAGCCACGAAGGCACGAGGACACGAAGGATCATCAAACCTCGCCGGGCGCAGTACGCGGACCGCACGCGGACCGCACGCGGACCGCACGCGGACCGAGCACGAGGACCGAGCACGAGGACCGAGCACGAGGAGAGAACCGCAAAGACGCGGAGACGCAAAGAGCGATCGAGAGGAACCGATCCGTACCGATCCGATGCGATCCGGCAACGGTCCGCGCACCTCGCCCGGCGAGGCTCAAGATCCTTCGTGTCCTCGTGCCTTCGTGGCTCTGCGAACACGAACGGTCCGCGCACCTCGCCCGGCGAGGGTGACCTCTTCTTCGCGGCCTCGCGTCTTTGCGGTTCTCTTCCCTGCGAACGGTCCGCGCCCCTCGCCCGGCGAGGGTGACCTCTTCTTCGCGGCCTCGCGTCTTTGCGGTTCTCTTCCCTGCGAACGGACCGCGCCACTCGCCCGGCGAGGTTCAATCCCCTTAGAGGCGTTAGAGTTTTAGAGGTTCTCTGCTCTGCGTTTCTGCGCAGCCCCTACCGTGGTCGCAACCGAAGCTACTTCGCGGCCTTGGCGGGCGCGAACGAGTACACGAGCTTGATGCGCGTGTTGCCCTTGCTGCCGCGCTTGGGGAGCTTCCAGCTCTTCGCCTGCTCGGTGACGCAGCCCGCGACGAGCGCGAGGTCAGCGAGGCCGCCCTTCGGATCCGTCGATGCGCCCGTGATCGCGCCCGTCTCGTTCGACTCGAGGTTGAGCTCGACGCGGCCGGCGATCTTGGGGTTCGACGCGAGTGCGGTCTCGTAGCAGGCCTGCACTTCCTGGTTGTGCTGCTGGAGGAGAGCGCCGATCGCGCCCTTGTCGTGCGTGCCGGTGCCGGCCTTGGTGTTCTTCAGCGTCGCTTCGAGGACCGCGATGTCCTTCTGGGCCTCGGCGCGCTTGGCGTCGTCCATGATCAGCGCCGTGGTGGCGAGGTAGATGTCGTGCGCGGGCTGATAGTAACGGACGTCGTTCGCCGTCGCGTAGAGCACGTGGAACAGGCGGCCGGTGCCATAGATGTTCGTGATGATCGCCTGCATCTCGTCGGGCTTGCACTTGGTGCCGCACGCCGGCATCGCCTTGATCGCCTGGTCCGCGTACTTCGCGGTCTGCTCGGGCTGATCGAGGCGCGCTTCGTACAGCACCTGCGTGTAGCGGAGCTTCGGTGCGTCGTCGACGGGGATGGTCGTGCCGACGGTGGTGATCGCTTCGTCGATCGCAGAGATCGCGTCGGCCCAGCGACCCGCGTAGCCATAGCCGTCACGGCCGAGCTTGACGAGGATCGGATACTTCTGGCCGGGCTGCTTCGCGTTGAACACGCCGAACAGCGCGGGGCTCGCCTGCGCGAGCGAGACGTTCTTGCTGCGGCTCGCGAACAGGAACAGGTCGCGGTCGATGACCTCGCGGTTCGCGAGCTGGCCCCAGCCCTTGGCCGCGATCACGAGCGCGGTCCACGCGCCCGCGTCGTCGCCCGTGCGCCACTTCGCCCACGCTGCGGTGTACGCGAGCTCCGGTTGCTTCTCGTCCATCTTCTCGTTCTGAACGACGGCGAGCGCTTCCTGGTTCTTCGACTGGCGGAGCAGCGAGTACGCCCACCACGCCTTGTTGAACGGGAGCTCCTTGCTCTTGGGATCCTTGTTCACGAGCATCGCCCACGCCTTTTCGGCGCCGGCGAAGTCACCGAGGATGAGCTCGTAGCTGCCGAGGAGGCGCAGCGTGATCTCGTCGACCTTGTCGCCCGAGTTCGCGGCCGCGTCGCGGAGCGCCTGCCGCGCTTCCGTCAGCAGGGCTTGCTCGTTGGCGGTGTCGGTCTTGCTCTGCTGGTAGAGCATCGTCGCGAGGATCGCGGCCTGTGCTTCCTTGAGCACCGGGTCCTTCGCGGTCTGGAACGTCTGGCGCTGCTTGTCGAGCGTGATCTTCTTCTTCGCTTCGACCAGCGGCATGCCGGGACGACCGAGCGCCTCGGGCTCGAAGATCACCCCCTCGATCTTGATCTCGGGGACCTCGAACGAGACATCCCCCGCCGCAGCCGGCTTGGCCGCGCTACCGCTGCCACTGCCGGTGCCGGGCTCGTTGGTAGAGGGCGTAGAGCCACCACACGCAGCGAGACCGAGCATCAGCGAGACGAGGGACAGACGATTCATACCCGCGTGTTTACAACGGATCCGCGCGGCGTTGCTAACAGCCCGCGTGATATGGTGCGTCCCCTCGTGCGGATCGTTCGTCACGGACTCTTGCTCGCGTTGGTGGTGAGCTCTCTTGGTGGTTGCGTCGTCGTGAAGGCTCACGAGCGCGGCAATCTCGCCAAGCGCTCCATGACCAACGACAAGGACGCGGGCGAGGCGCGCTTCAACCAGCACATGACGGGGTCGCGTGAAGGCGCGGACGGCGGAACCGGGCAGCCCGGCGGCGGATGCGGCTGCAACTGATGACGACGGCGCCGAAGGTTGCGTTGATTTCGGTCGTGGGCGTCCTCGCCGCGCTCGCGGGCACCGCGCACGCGGACGGCTCGCTGTCGATGCGCGGCGTCTATTACAAGGAGCGCGCGACGCGCGTCGTGCAGCCGATGCTCGACGGCATGTTCGATGTCGGCACGCGCGGCACGCTCGCGGCGCACCTGCTCGTCGACGCGATCACGTCGGCGTCTGCATCGTCGGGCGCCGACAACTCCAAGCCGTTCACCGAGAAGCGCTACGAAGGCGGCGCCGCGTACACGCACGAGCTCTCGAACCTGCGCCTCGGCGCCGAGGGCAAGTACTCGACCGAGTCCGACTACACATCGATCTACGCTGGCGTGCGCGCCGAAGCGGATCTGTTCCAGAAGAACACCACGATCGGTGCGGGCGGTGGCTACGCGCACGACAAGGCGAGCGCAGGCAGCGCGCAGGGCCTCGCGCAACCGATGGTGCAGTGCTCGCCGACGAAGACCGCGAACGAGTGCCCGCTCGACTCGTACAGCGCGTTCGGATCGCTCACGCAGATCCTCGGCAAGAACGTCGTCGGTAGCGTCAGCTACGACTTCTCCAAGCTCGACGGCTATCAGTCCAACCCGTACCGCACCGCGATCACCGACACGGGCGAGGTCGCGGAGCGTAACCCGACCGAGCGCACGCGCCAGGCCGTCGCCGGCACGCTCCGCGTGTTCGTGCCGCAGACGCAGACCGCGTTCATCGGCGCGTATCGCTACTACTGGGATGACTGGGCGGTGCACGCGCACACGCCGGAGCTGCGCATCGTCCAACAGGTGAGCTACGTCGCAGACGCGAGCTTCCGCTACCGCTACTACCATCAGGATGGCGCGTTCTTCTATCAGGACCGCTATGCGACGGGCGACGTCACGATGCAGCGCTACGTTACAGATGACGTCAAGCTCGACTCGTTCACCGGTCACACCTTCGAGGCAAAGCTCGGAGTGTTTGGCGAAGCATTCGGCGCAGGCGGACGGTGGGCCGGCGCGCGATTCGAGGGCATCCTCGAGTACGTCCTCCAGCATCCGAGGTTCGGCAATGCGATCATCGGCCAGTTCGCTCTCACGGTTCCTTTCGATTACTAGCGTCGCGCTCGCGTCCCTCCTCGGAGGAGCGTGCAGCGGCGGCGGTAGTGATTGCGGCACGGGCGGCGCTGACGCGACGCTCGACGCCACGGTCGGTGGGCAAACCATCACGTACGAGACGCTGACGTCGCTCGCAGGTAACGACTGCCCCGACACCGTGACGCCCGCTCCGACCGGTGTCGTCTCGCTGTCGATCGAAGGCCTCGTCGCGACCGGCGGCGCCGACGGTCGCATCACGTTCTGCATTCCGCGCCCCGACAAGGGCGACGGCGATCACGCGATCAGCAAGACCGATCCGTTCGGGATTCGCCTCGAGGACCTCACCGCCAAGATCTCGCCGAACAGCGTCGAGTGCGACTACCACCTCGACACGGCCAATCCGCCCACCGGCACCGCGGTCGGCAGCGGCATTTGCGACGGCGGAGAGAACGCGGCGGGCTTTGCCCTCGACATCACCGCGAGTGGAACGCTCGTCGGTCAGCCGACGAATCCGCCCACGTGCATGGCGTCGGTCCCGCTCTCGATCCAGGGAACGGTCGCCGTCACGAAGCGGATGTGATGACGCGCTTCGCTGCTCTCGCTCTGCTCCTCGCTGCATGCGGTGACGATTCCCCCGTTCATCACTTGCCCGATGCACCACGCGGCAATGCACCGCCTGGCATCTACGTCAGCAACTTTGCGGGCGCGATCACCGTCTACCCTCTCGACGCAGTCGGCAACGCGGCGCCGATGCGCACCATCACCGGCGCGGCGACAGGCCTCGGCGGTTCGATCGGCATCAACGTCGATAGCGACGGCTTCATCTACGTCGCCAATCGCTCGCAGGGCACGGTCACCGTCTATCCCAAGGATGTCGACGGCAACGCCGCTCCCACGCGCACGCTGATGGGTCTGGGCGCGCCGGAGGTTCTCGCGATCACGGCCGACGACGAGCTGCTCGTCGCGTCGTGTCACACGTGCAACAGCGATCCGGGCGACGACAAGATCTTCCACTTCGCAAAGGGCGCCGCGACGTCCGACTCGTCGCTCGGCGGCGCGCCCAACACGAACACGCTGCTTCACGCGCCCGGCTCCGTCGGCCTCGATCCCAGCGACAACACGCTGTGGGTCGCGAACTCGTACACCAGCCTCGTCGAGTCGTTCCCCGCGGGAGCCTCGGGCGACGTCGCTCCCGCGCGCTCGTTCAACGCGATGCTCGGCAATCTCCAGTCCGCGACGTTCGCAGACAACGCGCTGTTCATCGCGAGCCCCGACGCGGGACTCATCAACATCTTCTCGACGAGCGGTACCGGCACGCCGACGCCCGTCGTCATTCCGAATCACATGAACGGCCTCGATGTCGGCTATCCGGCCGGACTCTGGGTCGAGACGAGCAGCGGCCATCCGGTCATCTATCTCGCCGACACCGACGGCGCGATCCACATCATCGACACGACAGGCACGACGCCGAACCTCAGCGTTGCCTCGGTGAAGACGATCACCGGCGCCGCCACGTCACTCGCGACGCCACTCGGCGTCCGCGTCATTCCTTAGTTTTGGCAATACTCGGGCACGCAGCCCGCAGTGCGTACGGGCAGAGAACCGCGAAGACGCGAGGACGCAAAGACTGATGTTTTGGGCCAGATCATGGCCCGCGCCCCTCGCCCGGCGAGGTTGAAACCCTCTTCTTTGCGTCTCCGCGTCTTCGCGGTTCAACTCTTTGCACCAATGGCCCGCGTATCCCGCGCAAGGCAGAACTACGCCGCAACTCGTGACGAAGGGGTGCGCCCCTGTCCGTCCTCCGATCGCGCGCAGCTAGAAGCTGAAGGCGCGGACCTTGCGTACGATCGGCAACAGCATCGCGCGCGCCGTCGAGCGCAACACGTCGCTCTCGCCGACGACACCGGCGACGGGCGGGCTGAACGTGTAATACGCCTCGACCGCGAGCTCGCCGAGCACGCTCTTCTTCAGCACGCTGTCGCGCATGTGGCGCAGCATGCCGACGTCGGCCGCCATCATCGAACCGTACGCCGCCGTGGCGATGAAGCACGCATCGACTTCACCCACGCTGCGCGCCGGCGTTTCGAACGTCGTCGACTTGATCTCGCTCGTGTTGTGGCAATCGTCGAGCGCGCGGATCGCGACCGTATACGTCGTCTCCGGCAACAGGCCGACGATGTCGAACGTCTGCTTGGTGCCCGGATCCGCAGCGGAGGGCGCACCGGGGATCGCGAGCGTGTCGGGCGCGTCGAAGTTGTCGGCCGTGATCGGCGTATCGCCGACGCGGTAGCGAATGTCGTAGCCCTTCACCTTGCCGACCGATCCATCGTCGCCGGGCGCGAGGAACGACATCGTCACGGAGCGGCTCGTCATGTCGGCGACCTCGAACTGTGCAGGATCGCCCGGGACAACGAAGTCGAACTCGGGGCGCGCCGTGACCTTCACGCGCCACATGCCGTCGGTGTCGCTGACGAGCCCGAGACGCTGCACGCCCGAGCCGTGGAGGTCCGTCGAGATGGTGGAGTCCGGCGGATTGATCGCGCCGGTCTCGCCGGTCGGATCGCCGTAGCCGGCGTACGTCGCGGTCGACGAGACCGTCTCCGCCGAGCCAACGTTGAACGGAACCTTGAATACGAGCGACGGCTGGCCGCGATACGGCTCGCCGTACTCGCTCCACGGGATACCGGTCGGCGCGGGGTACGCCGTCGCAGAGTACGTATCGTTGTGGTCGAACTCCGTCGAGGCCTCGACCCACATCACGTAGTCGCCCATCGGCAACGTGTCCGGAATCGGCCAGCTCGACGTGACGAGCGCGTCCTTCGCGGGCGTGGCCTGCGAGATCGCGTCGAACGGGTTCATGTCGTTGTAGCCGTCGACGGAGACGCTATCCATGCCCGGGGCGCGAACGATGTCCTGCCGCGGCGGATAGTTGGACCTGGTGCTCGCGTCGCGCACGCCCTTGTCCGTGAACACCGCGTTCGGCGATGCGCACGACACCGCGTCCGCTTCCATCGGCGTCATGGGGCGGCAGAAGTGCGCCTCGTGCGAGCTCTGCGTGAACGGGTGCGAGAGGTTGTTCTCGTCGCTGTTCTGGTAGCGAATCGTGTCGAACTCGAGCGGCGTCTTCTTGTGCGCCCACACCGGGAACGTCGTGATGCGGCGGCCATAGGGCCAGTTGCGCGCACTGTTGAAGTCGAAGCGGCCGGGTCGATTGCCGAGGCCGTACGTGCCGGTCTGCTGCGTGATGTACAGCGTGTCGACGTACGTGCCGTCCGCCTTCTCGACCCACACGACGACCTGCGGCAGCATCGCCTTGGACTCGACGAGGTCCTCGCGGTTTTGCAGCTTGAAGTTCACGTCCACGACGTGGCACTCGCCGGGGCTCGCCGTATCTGCAAGTGCACCCGATGCGCCGAGCGTCAGGACGGCGATAGCGAGGGCCCGAGAGAACGGCATGGAGCGCAGTATTGCGGAGTCTTTCGACATTGTCATGGTCGATGTAGGGCGAGCATTGTCGATGTCACAGAGTCGGCCTAGGTTTCGCCCGTGGCGCGCAGCCAAAGCGAGTATCTCGTCCTCGACATCGAGACGATTCCCGATGACGAACGGTGGCAGCGGCCGGATGCGTCTGATGGGCGCGGGTACGACTCATTCCCGCCGACGTGGGCCCACCGCATCGTCGTGATCGGATGTCTGTGGCTGGACCATGGTTACAGCCTCAAGCACGTCGGGGTGTTCCACGCCCCAACAGATACGAGCCAGGGCGGCGAGCAGATCACCGCAGACGATCGCGAGCAGGCGCTGCTCGAACAGTTCTCGCGGTTTGTGGGCGAGAAGCGACCCGTGCTCGTCACCTACAACGGGCGCGGCTTCGACCTCCCGGTGATCGCCCTGCGCTCGCTTTGTCACGGCGTGCCGCAGCGCTGGTACTACCGCGAGCCCACGACGCGAGCGCGGTACAGCGAACAGGGTCACCTCGATGTTTGCGATTGGCTCGCAGATCACGGCGCGACACGCCTCGGGAGCCTCGATTCCATCGCGCGTTTGATCGGCCTCCCGGGCAAGACTGGCGTCGACGGCTCGCAGGTCGAGCGCCTCTATCGCGCGGGCGAGCTCGCCGCGATCCAGCGGTACTGCCTCTCGGACGTCGCGCAGACCGCGCTGTTGTTCCTGCGCTTCCGGTTGCTGCAGGGCGTGCTGTCACCCACTGACTACTGCGCACGCGTGGATGAGCTCCTGGCCGGTCTCGCTGCCGATGGTCGCGTGCCCGATGTCGTGAACGGCGTGAATCGCGCGCAGTTGTTGCGCACCTCGCTATGACGACGATCGCGGAGCTCGCAAAGGCGCGCATCGCACCTGCGTGGTTTCACCGCGACGCGGCCACTGTCGCGCGCGAGCTCATCGGCACCGCGCTCGTCCACGGAAAGAAAGCCGGCCTCGTCGTCGAGACCGAGGCGTACACGGGCCCCGGCGATCTCGCGAGTCACGCGCGCTTCGGCAAGCCAGGGAAAGGCACCGCGCGCACGAGCGTGATGTGGGGACCCGGCGGCATCGCGTACGTCTATCTCTGCTACGGCATCCACGAGATGTTCAACGTCGTCACTGGTCCGCTCGGCTCGGGACAGGCCGTGCTCGTCCGCGCGATCGCTCCGCTCGTCGGCCTGCCCGATGATCCAGCCGTCGGCCGCGGGCCGGGCAAGGTCACCACGGCGCTGGAGCTAAACCGCACGCACGATCGCCGCGACCTCGCGAAGGGAACACTCTTCTTCGCCCACGTGGATCGACCCGCGCCGCCCATCGCCGTCGGGCCGCGCGTCGGTGTCGACTACGCGGGTGAGTCCGCCAAGCTCGCGCTCCGGTTTTCGTGGCGCGGTCACGCGTCCGTTTCTCGAGGGTAGAAGCGTAAGCGTTCTTAGAACGAGAACGCGCGGATCTTCCGCACCACGGGCTCTAACACGGAGCGCGCCGTCCACCGCAGCAGCTCGCTCTCGCCAACGACACCAGCGACCGGCGGGCTGAACGTGTAGTACGCCTCGACGGCGAGCTCGCCGAGCACGCTCTTCCTCATCACGCTGTCGCGCATGTGGCGCAGCATCCCGACGTCGGCCGCCATCATCGAGCCGTACGCCGCCGTCGCAACGAAGCACGCATCGACCTCTCCGACGGCGCGGTCCGGCGTCGAGAAGTCGTATGTCGCGAGCGGGCTCTTGTTGTCACAGTCGTCGTTCGCGCGAACCGCCACATAGTAGTGCGTCGCCGGCAGCAACGCGCTGATCTCGATCTGCTGCTGCTCGCCCGCCATCACCGGCGTGATCGTCGACGGCAGCACGAGCGTGTCGGGCGCGTCGAAGTTGTCGTCCGTGATCGGCGAGCCCGTCCGCAGACGAACGTCGTAGCTGCGCACGGTGCCCACGTTCGCGTCGTCACCGGCTTCGACGAAGTCGATCACCGCGCTGCGGCTCGTGGCGCTCGCGAGGGCGAACTGTTGCGGGACGCCCGGCGCGATCGAGTCGAGCTGCATGCGCGACACGACCTTGATGCGGTAGTCGCCGTCGGGATCCGAGATCACGCCGAGGCGATCCACGCCGGACCCCGCGACGGTCGTCGAGATGGTCGCGTCGGGCGCGTTGAGCACGCCACTCGCACCGTCCGGATCGCCGTAGCCCACGTAGTCCGAGGTCCGCGTCGTCATCGCGCTTCCGGAGATCGCGAACGGCACCTTGTACACGACGCTCGGTTGGCCACGGTACGGCTCGCCGTAATCGCCATACGAGATGTTCGTCGGGGCGGGGCGCGCCGCTTCCGTATACGTGTCGTTGTGATCGAACTCCGTGGAGGCCTCGACCCACAGCACGTAATTACCGGCCGCGAGATCCGACGGCATCGTCCATCCGAACGTCGTCACCATTCCCGATGCCGGCGTCGCGGTCGACACGGCGTCGAACTTGTTCATGCTCGGATACGTGGAGACGTCGTCGACGTCCGTGTTGGGGGTCTGCGCGATGTCCTGGCGCGGCGGATACTTGGTCTGCACCGTCGCGTCGCGCTCGCCCTTGTCACTGAAGATCTGCGCCGACGCGCACGTCATCGCGTCGTACGCGTTCTTGTCGGGATTGGTCGACGCTTCCATCGGCCGACAGAAGTGCGGCTCGGGCGAGCTCTGATCGTAGCGATGCGAGAGATTGTCCTCGGCGCGATCCTGGAACACGATCGTGTCGTAGCGCTCCGGTTTGCGCTCGGCCCACACGGGGAAGACGTTGACGCGGCGGCCGTACGGCCAGCGCGGTGCGCTGTTGAAGTCGGAGCGCCCGGGGCGATTGCCGAGGCCGTACGTTCCCGTCGCCTGCGTGATGAAGATCGTCGCGACGTAGACACCAGACGCGTCCTCGATCCACGCGACCATCTGCGGAGGTTGCTGACGGCCGAGGCGAAGGTCGGTGCGCTTCTGCGGCTTGAGCGTCACGTCGACGCTGTGACAGACGGAATCGTCAGCGGTGGCCGGCACTGTCCCCGCCACGAGCGCCGCGAGGCCCAGTGTCATCTTCGCGAAGCTCCGCATTCCCCTGACGATACCGCCAACGCGGTTCGGGATCGCGCCCAAAGTGGCTCCTAGAATGTGTACGAGCGGACGTAACGGACGATGGGGTACAGCACATCGCGCGCGGTCCACCGGAGCAGATCGCTCTCACCGACGACGCCGGCCATGGGCGGGCTGAACGTGTAGTAGGCCTCGACAGCGAGCTCGCCGAGAACGCTCCTGCGCAACAGTGCGTCTCGAACGTGGCGCAGCGTCACCACATCGCCGGCCATCAGCGAGCCGTACGCGGCGGTCGCGATGAAGCAGGCGTCCACTTCATCGACGGCGCGATCCGAGGTCGTGAAATCGACCGTCGCGATCTCGCTCGCGTTGCCGCACTCATCGTTCGCGCGCACGCCGACGTAGTAGTGCGTTGCTGGCAACAGGCCCTCGAGCGCGATCTGTTGCGGCTCCCCGGCCGCGACCGGCGTGATCGATGACGGCACCGTGATGGAGTCGGGCGCGTCGAAGTTATCGATCGTCACTGGAGTGCCGACGCGATAGCGAATGTCGTAGCCGCGCACCGTGCCGCTCGTGGCATCGTCGCCGGTCTCGATGAAATCGACCACCGCCGCTCGACTCGCGAGGTGAGCGAGCGCGAGCTGCTGCGGGGCACTGGGCGCGATCGCGTCGATCTGCACGTGCGACGCGACCTTCACGCGGTAGTCGCCGTCGGGGTCCGCGACGAGAGCGAGACGATCGACGCCCGAGCCGAGCACGTCCGTCGTGATCGACGCGTCAGGAGCGTGCAGTGTTCCGTTCGCGCCGTCCGGATCGCCATACCCGACGTAGCTCGTCGTGCGCGCGACGCTGTCGCTTGCTGCGACGGCGAACGGCACCTTGTAGACGACGCTCGGCTGTCCCCGATACGGCTCGCCGTAGTTTGGATATGCCATGTCGGTCGGTCCAGGGCGCGCCGCCTCGGAGTACGTCGCGTTGTGATCGAACTCCGTCGAGGCTTCGACCCACAGCACGTAGTTGCCCACCGCGAGATCCGACGGCATGGTCCAACCGAACGTCGTCACCTGCCCTGTCGCGGGCGTTGCCGTCGAGATGGCATCGAAGCGATTCATCGCGGGATAGGTGTTCACGTCGACCGAGTCCGGCCCGTCCGTGCGCACGACGTCCTGGCGCGGCGGGTACTTGCTCACCAGCGTCCCGTCGCGATGCCCTTTGTCCGTGAAGATGGTCCGCGACGCACACGTCATCGCGTCGTACGCCCGAGCCTCCGCGCCGGAAGACTCCATCGGATGGCAGAAGTGAGGATCTGCCGAGCTTTCGTAGAACGGTCCCTGGAGCGCGTTCTCGATTCCATCCTGGTAGACGATCGCGTCGTAGCGTTCTGGTTTGCGCTCGGCCCACACCGGGAAAACGCCGACGCGACGGCCATACGGCCACTGCGGTGCGCTGTTCATGTCGAACCGCCCCGGACGATTTCCAATGCCGTACGTACCGGTCGCTTGCGTGATGAAGATCGTCGCGATGAAGTGCCCTGTCGCGTCCTCGATCCACGCGACGATCTGCGGCGGCTGCTGCCGTCCGGGCCGCAGGTCCGCGCGCTTCTGCGGCTCGAGCGAGACATCGACGCTGTGACACACGCCCACGTCCGCCATCACCGGCGCCACCCCGACCACCACGGCAAAGATCGCCGTCACCAACTTCTGCATGCGCCGACCATACCGCTCGACGAGCGGCGGCGAACACTAGAAACGATATGCGCGGAAGAAGCTGACGACCGGCAACAGAACTTCGCGCGCCGTCCAGCGGAGCAGATCGCTCTCGCCGACGACGCCGGCGACGGGCGGGCTGAACGTGTAGTACGCCTCGACCGCGAGCTCGCCGAGGATGCTCTTACGCATCACCGTGTCGCGCATGCGGCGCAGCAGCGTGACGTCGGTCGCCATCAACGAACCGTAGGCCGCGGTCGCGATGAAGCACGAGTCGACCTCGCCGATCATGCGCTCCGGTGTCGTGAAGTCGAGCGTCGCGACGTCGCTCGCGTTGCCGCAGTCGTCGGTCGCGCGCAGGCCGACGTAGTAGTGCGTCTCGGGCAATAGGCCCGTCAGCGCGACCTCCGCGGCCTCGCCGGCCATCACCGGCGTTACGCCCGACGGCACGGAGACGGAATCGGCGTCGTCGAAGTTATCGGCGGTCACCGGCGAGCCGACGCGAAAGCGCACGTCGTAGCTGCGCGCGACGCCCTTCGCGTTGTCGTCGCCCGACTCGATGAAGTCGAGGATCGCGCTGCGACTCGTGGCCGTGTTCAGCGCGAGCTGCGACGGCGCGCTCGGCGCGATGTTGTCGATCTGCAGGCGCGATGTGACCTTCACGCGATACGAGCCGTCGGCGTCCGTGATCACACCGAGGCGATCGAGGCCGGAGCCGAGCGTGTCCGTCGAGATCGTCGCGTCGGGGGGATGCAGCATGCCGTTCGCGCCGTCCGGATCACCGTAGCCCGCGTAGTCCGACGTCTTGGCGACGCGATCGTCGGACGCGATCGTGAACGGAACCTTGTAGACGAGGCTCGGCTGACCTCGATACGGCTCGCCGTACGAGCCGAACGCGACCTGGGGACCGGGACGCGCTGCCTTGGAGTACGTCGCGTTGTGATCGAACTCGGTGGACGCTTCGACGAGCAGCACGTAGTCGCCAGCCGCGAGATCCGACGGCATCGTCCACCCGAACGTCGTCACCTGCCCCGTCGGTGGCGTCGCCGTCGAGATCGCATCGAACCGGTTCAAGCTCGGATACGTCGTCACGTCATCCGAGTCCGTCGACGGATCGCGCGCGATGTCCTGGCGGGGCGGATAGTTGTTCGGCTGCGAGCTGTCGCGGCGTCCCTTGTCGGTTCCGACGAAGCTCGTCGCGCAGCTCAGCGCATCGTACGAGCCCGCGTCGGTACCGGTCGCCTCCATCGGGCGGCAGTAATGGTGCTCGGTGGAGCTGATGTTGACGCCGTGCGAGAGACCGTCGTCGCGGGAATCCTGAAACACGATCGTGTCGTAGCGCTCGGGCTTCTTCTCCGCCCACACGGGGAACACGCCGATGCGGCGACCGAACGGCCACCCGGGCGCGCTGTTGAAGTCGAAGCGGCCGGGGCGATTGCCGAGGCCGAACGTTCCCGTCTCCTGCGTGATGTAGATCGTCGCGACGTAGTTACCGGCGGGGTCTTCGATCCACGCGACCATCTGCGGCGCTTGCTGATCGCCGGGGCGCAGGTCGGTGCGCTTCTGCGGCTTGAGCGTCACATCGATGCTGTGGCACACGCCCGGATCCGCCACCGCGGGCTGCGCCACTGCGGCGAGAGCAGCGACGGCAAACGACGTCCTCGCGACGCGACTCCACATGGGGCGAGACTACAGCACGCGCTGGTTAGGTGGTCGCGACTTTTCGGAGACGCTGCTTGAAGAGCTCGTCGCCGAGCTTCTTGCGGTCGCGCGTCTTGGATCCGCGGTAGTGAAAATGCGGGACCGACGCGAGGCGCGTCATCTGCGTGACCTGCGGCACGTCGAGCGCGCGCAGCCACTCCGCGAGGTCATTCGCGAGTGCGTCCGTCTCTGCGACCCACACGACCGTCTTGTGCTCGGTGAGCCGCAGGGTCGCGTTCTGCGCACGGACGTAGACGCCGAGCTCGACGTGACCGTTGTCGATGAGGTCGCGATCGTAGTCGTCGAGGAACGCGAGGATCTTCTTCGCGTTCGCGCGCGCCGTGAGCCACACGTCCGTCTTCTTGGGCGCGTCGGGGTTCGCGGCGGGAAAGTGGTCGAGCACTTTCACTTCGAGGTTGTCGGCGCTCGGCAGGCGCTCGATGAGACCGAGGAACAGATCCACGAGGTTCTCGTGCGTCGTCTGCGCCTCGACGACAAACGCCTTGCTGTCGGGCCGCCGGATCCATCCCTTCGCAGCCTGCGCGAGCTCCGCCGTGTGACCGATCTGCGGCAGCACGCCGGCCGGCCACCGCAGGCTCTCGAGATCGCTGGACGCGCCGAGCTCGACGATGTGCTGCTTGCCGACGCTCTCGCCGAGCGGAACGCCGTCATGCGCGACATCGCACGCGATCACGTGCGCGCCGTCGACGTGCTTCTCCGCGAGCGCGATCGCCGCGCCGAGATGATCGCCCTCTGCGGCGACGAGCGTTGCCGGCTCGCTACCGCGTGCGAGCGCGAGGCGATACCAGGTGCGCTTCTCCGCTTTCACGGGCGCACCCTAGCACTAGAAATCGGAGCCGAACGCGAAGCCTGCCGTCAGCGAGTGCATCGTGCCGTCGATCGAGTCGCCGTTGCGAAGATCGCCGCCCGCGTGCAGGCGGTAGTAGTCCGCGCCGGTGTCGACAAAGCCGGCCAGCGTGATCTTGGGGCCCCAGTCCGTGAAGAACAGCGGCCAGAACAGAAGACCGATCGCCGGCACTTTGCCCTTCACCTGAATGCCCGCGCCGATGCCGATGCCGCGGCCCGCGTAGTCGTTGTCGAGCCACGCCTTGCTGAGGCCGCCGCGGAGGTACAGCTCGGTGTGATCGCCGATGCGAGTGAAGTGCTTCACGTTCACGCCGACCTCGGCCATCGCGCCGATCACGCCGTCCTGAAAGTTACCGCCCGTGCAGTCGCAGCCGCCCGTATTGATGTTGTCGCCGCTCGTCGTGCGCTCGACCGCGCCGTACTGCGCGTCCTGATACGTCGGTCCGCCCATGTCGATGCCGGCGAAGCCTTCGACGGCCCAAGCGCCGAACCGATAGCCGAGCGTCAGCCGACCGCGGAACACGCTGCTCATTCGCTCGGCGAGCTTGTCCTGCACCTTCGCGCCGCCGAACGCCTCGCCGAAGTAGAGCCCGTCGGCCTCCGCCGACGTCTCCGTTGCAGCCGAGAGGGCGGCGGAGGTGACGAGCGAAGCGGCGACGACCAGGGCGGCGGTGGCGAGCGAGCGGGGCATGGACTCCCTTAGAGCAGCCGCCGCGCCAGGCCCCTTTTCGAGCGATCGCAACCACTTAGGCGTCGCGAGTTTGCCGCTCTCCGCCAGACCCTGACATCGCTGTCGCGGCGTTCCCCGGGGATCGGGGCTAGTTCATGCCGGTGCTGGTGATGCCGACATCGAGGACGACGATCGTCACTTTGTCGCGGATGCGACCGCCGATCTGGGCCGCGTTCGTCGACATCTTGATGCTGCGGAACTTCGTGCCGAACGGAGCGTCGGTCGAGATGAACACCGCGCCGTTCGCACCGCTCGACGTCGACGTCCCGGCGAAGCCCGTGCGGTTCGAGTTGAGATATCTGATTGTCGCCGTTTTATCGGAAGGCACTCCCTCGACGGTCACGATCTGGCTCGAGATCGGAGAGCCACGGTCGAGAACGATGCCGATCGTGATTCCGTCGGGGGGCGGTGCGGTCAGGCCTGCGGCAAGCAGGATCTGATCGAGCGATGCCTTGCTCAGACGCTTGCCGACGAGGTTCAGCAACTTCGTGGTCGGTTTGATCGGCGAGCCCGGCTGCTCCTCGTCGGTACACGTGGCAGTCGTGGTGCTCTGAGGAACTTCCTCTTTGACATCGACGCACGCCGTGGCGTTGAACAAGTGATTCACGCTTGCCGACCACGCGGGCGAGCCCGGATCGGGGACCACGCGGGTAAGCGTTGTGAGACCAGCCGGGTTGAGGAGATAGTCAGGGTCGAGGAACGAAGGCTCTCCGATATCAACGGAGATGCAGTTCGCTGGTGATTGTGTCGAGCACCGGCCGTCGCCGAGCGTACCGACCGAGACGTGCGTGTCGAAATCGTCGACCGTCGCGCGCGCTTGGACGCTGTTGATGAACGAGCACGCGTCGGAGAGCGCACCCGTATCGGCGCAGCCGAGCGTGATGTCGACGTTCGAATCACCCGGGTGATAGTAAGCCTGCCCGGCGATGGCGGGCCCTGGCGGGGCCTCGGCTCCTGCCGCGACGGCGAAGCCCCACCTGCGGTCGTACGTCGTGTCGGACGGACAGAGCGGGACGTCGGGGTTCGTGGTGTCCACGGTGTCGGCAGGGAACATCGCGATCTGGAACTGCAGGTCGCGATACGGCAACGACTGCAGGTCGTCGAGCGTGATCTGGTTGAGCATGCACGCAGTTGGATTTCGCGCAGGTGGCGTGAGTGCCTGACACCGAGTGTAGAGCGGCTGTGATGGCTCAGCGGGATCGACGATTCGAACACCCACGTAGAAGTCGCACGTGACCGGGATCATGCTGCAGTCGTTGGTGCCGCAGCTCTGCGCGTCTCCCTGCGAGAAGAACATCCGGATCGTGGGAGAGGGCGGATTGCACGCGCTCAGCGCAGCTACGCCGACGACGAACGCCGCGAACAAACGCGCGCTCATTGGCGCCCCGTCGCGCCGGGGGGACCGAACTCGGGCTCCTGGTTGACGTCCACGTGGCGCGGGCGGAGCCAGTTGGACAGCAGATAGGCGCCGATGCCGATCGCGGTGACGCCACCGATGCCGAGCGTGACCTTCGCCGACGTCGACTCGATCCACGGATGGCGCTCGAAGGGGATGGGGTACTTGATCGGATCCGGTTCCTTCGCGGGCGGCGGCGGCGAGATGATGTCGAGCAGCTCCATCGGCGTTTGCGTCGTGCGCTCGGACAGCGCGCCGAACCCCGGGTGTTCCTGGTCGCTCGCGCTCCACGTCTGGATCACGAGGCTGTCGTTCTTCTTCGCGATGAGCAGCGCGTCCTCGACGCCGACCAGAGCCGCGAGGCTCTTCATCGCCGGCCCCCGCGCCGTCGCGTCCTGCGCCGCGCGTGCGAGTGCTTGCCGAGCGCGGTGAACCTGCGTGCGTGCGGGTGCGATGCTCGATTGGATCTCGACGGGCGTCACCGCGTTCGCGGGAACGATTACCTCGCTGCCATGCGTCTCGAGATCCACCCGCGTGAGCCAGACGACGTGGATGCCGGCGGCGACCGTGAACTGGCCCGGCGCGACGCCGATCTCGTTGCCGTCGATCCACACGTGAAGCGGCTCCTGTGGCGCATCGGTCGGGTTACCGACGCTCTTGATGTCGAGCGTACCCGTGATGGCTGACGTCGCGATCGCCGCGTTGAACTCGGCCATGACAGCCGGGGTCTCGCGCGCGGGGTCGAGCATCTTGGTCGAATCGAGCTTCTGCGCGTGCGCGAACGCCTGCTGGCCGGTGGTCGGGTTGTTGAGAAGAACTCGCGCCTTGCCGCGGACGAGCTCCAGCTCCGCGTAGGGCTTGGCCGCGATGGAGGGCGTGACGGAGCGCAGCTCGGCCATGCCGTCCTCGGTGTGCTGGATCGCGCTGACGAAGTTGAAGTTGTCGATCTCGGCGAGGGCCTTGGCGCGATCCTCGGCCGCGCGCGCGAGGAGGTCCTTGTCGGGGTCGTCGATGGTCTCGTAGAGAGCGGCCACGTCCCCCGGGTCGGCGGCGGCGCGGAGACGGGGGTGCGTATCGAGGACGCGGACGAGATCGGTCGCGAGCTGGAACGCGCCTTGGTCACCGTCGAGATCGAGATTGATGACCGCGACGGGACGGCGTCCCGCGTCCGTCTTCGTCGGAGATGCGGGCGTGATCGTCGGAGACGCGGGAGCGGAGCTGCCCTCTGCGGGCGCCTGCGGCTGGGCGTAGAGCGGCGACGCGACCAGACCGGTCGCTAGCACGCATACGAGCACCCGGGATGGCGCCAAGGCGGGCGACATTTGCATACTATATGGCACCTGGCGGCAGGCGCGAACCTCCCGCTAGGTGCGCAATTAGATGGAAGAACCAGTTCAGAAGTCCCTCGAGCGCTACGACGTGCTGGACCGTATCGCGGTTGGCGGCATGGCCGAGGTGTTTCTGGCGAAGGCGTACGGCGCCCACGGGTTCGAGAAAACCCTCGCGATCAAACGCATTTTGCCCGAGCTGGCGAAGGACCCCGAGTTCGCCGCGCGGTTCATCGCGGAGGCGAAAGTCGCCGTTCGGCTCTCGCACGCGAACATCGTCCAGGTCTTCGACTTCGGTCGTATCGGCGAGTCGCTGTTCATCGCGATGGAGTACGTCGACGGCATGGACTTGGCGGCGATGCTCCGCAAGTTCAAGGACGAGGGACGCCCCGTGCCGCTGCCGGCCGCGTTCCACATCGCGATCGAGATCATTCGCGCGCTGGACTTCGCGCACGGGCACAACGTCGTGCACCGCGACGTCTCGCCGTCGAACATTCTCGTGTCGCGCGCCGGCGAGGTGAAGATCGCCGACTTTGGAATTGCCGTCGCGGCGAGCCCGCATCGCGGCGGTCACACGGGCCCGCGCAAGGTGATGGGCAAGTGGCGCTACATGTCGCCCGAGCAGACGCGCGGCGACACGCTCGATACGCGCAGCGACTTGTTCAGCGCCGCGAGCGTCATCTTCGAGCTGTTCACGGGGCAGAAGCTGTTCCCCGGCGACGAGGCCGAGGACATCGCCAAGAACATCGAGTCGATGCCGATTCCCAAGATGACGAGCCTGCGCCCGGGCCTGCCATCGCGTCTCGATGACGTGCTCGCCGGACCGCTGTCGAGGAAGCCTATCGATCGCCCTACTCGCCCCGCGACGATGCTGCGCAGCTTGATCGAGCTGTCATACGAGTCGTCGATCATGGCGACCGCGCTCGATGTCGCGGAGGCGCTCGCGACGGTGCTTCCCGCCAAGCGGCAATCCGGTCGAGGCGCGCTCGACGACGTGATTCGCAAGCAGCTCAACGATCCGCCGACGGCGGCGCGGCGCACGGCTGTCACCGACGGCAAGCCGCCCGCGACGCAGACGGGCACCGAGCCCGCGACGTCGACGGGCTTGTTCCGCAAGCTCGGCAGCGACGGTCTCTCGCAGCTCGAGGAAGTCGACAACACGAAGGTCGCGGCGCCCCGCGCGCGGCGCACGTCCGAGATGGGCGCGCTCACGGAGCCGCCCAAGGATCCGATGCCCGGCGACACGGACATGCACAAGCTGTTCGGCGCCTCGATGGATCGCGATCGATTCACCGAGGTTGGCGGACCGCCGACGGGTCAGGTGCCTAAGGACACGCCGCCCGAGGGAGCGCCCGTCGCGGAAGCGAAGGGGACGACGTCGACAGGCACGAAGTCCAAGTCGGTGACGGCCGAGGTCACGCCTAGCGGGTCGCGGCGATGGATCGGGCTCGCGGCGATTGTCGGCGTGGTTGTGATTGGCGGCGTCGTCGTGCAGCGCCTGCGCTCGCAGCCGGAGAACATCGTCACGCCGCCCGCCGCGAAGGATGCGGACGTCGCGCCGGCGCCGACGACGGGCAACGTCGAGATCCGTACGACGCCTGCAGGGGCAACGGGCAATCTCGACGGGAAGCCGCTCACCGGGCCGACGCCGCAGCGCGCGCTCAACGTTCCTCCCGGCAAGCACCGTGTGCACCTCGAGCTCGATGGCTATCAACCGATCGACTACCAGATCGACGTGAAGGCCGGCGAAACCATTGTCTTCGATCGCTCGTTCGTGTCTGCACCGGCGACGCTCACTGTCACTACCGATCCGATTGGTGCGACGGTCACGCTCGATGGCCGCACGCTCGGGCCGACGCCGCTAACCAAGACCGACCTCGCGGCGCAGATGGGCACGTCGCTCGTGATCTCCAAGACTGGATACGAGTCGATCTCGCTCAAGATCGATCTTCTCGCAGGCAAGACACAGACGATCGACAGGGAGCTCAAGGAAGTGAAGAAGCTCGTGACGGTCGCGATCAAGGTCGCGAACGGTTGGGGCTACGTCTACTACCAAGGTCGCAAGCTCGGACAGGCGCCGGGAAAGGACTTCAAGCTGCCCGTCGGGCACGTGAAGCTCGTTTTGAAGAATCCGGTTGCCGCCGAGCACGGCGACGCCGCTGCTGGCGAGTGGCCTCTCGAATGTGACGTGACTGAAGCCGGTCCGAACGTCTGCTCCACGAAGCAGCCGTGAGCAACTCGCTCATGTCGTGATCACGACAGCGTGATCACGTCGCTCGTCGCTCGTTTGGTGTGCGTGCTCTCGCGTCACGTTGCGCGCGCCAACCGCCGCTCCCAACGCAGTGCATCGTCCCCGGCGGCCTACGAAGAACGGGGCTTCGTGGCATGGACGATGCTCGTCGAACACGCAGGAGGAACTCTCACGATGCGTAACTTCGACAAGCTTATTGGCCGTGCGGCCACCATTGGACTCGGGCTGGCCGTCGCCTCCGGTGCGGCCTTCGCTCAAGGAACTCCTGATCAACCGTCGACGGATCCGGCGTTGCCGACCGATCCCGCCGCGACGGTGCCGGCGACGACGCCCGCGGTGCCGCCGCCCGTCGTCACTGACCCGGCGCCGATCACCACCACCACAACGACGCAATCCACGACGACGGTCGAGCCCGTCTATCAACCGGTCGCCCCCGAGCAGTCGATGATGGAGCGCTACGGCGTTGGCTTCGTGCTCGGCGGTGGTGTCGAAGGCTTCACCGATCACACGATGAGGACGTCGACGCAAACGGGCGGCAACTGGGACGTGCGCGCGATCTTCGGTACGCGCCAGTACCTCGCGGTCGAGGCCGCGTACATCGGTTCCGCGCAGGGCATAGATGCGCTCGGCCTGGACAACAGCGCCGTCCTCGTCGGTAACGGTGTGGAGGGCGCGCTCCGCCTGAACTTCACCAAGGACCAGCTCGTCCAGCCCTTCGTCTTCGCCGGTGCTGCGTGGCGCCGCTACGATCTGAAGAACGCGTCGTTCAACACGTCGGCCGTTCGCAGTGAGGACGACGTGCTGGAAATTCCGATGGGCGCCGGCCTCGCGTATCACTACCGTGGCCTGATGTTCGACGCGCG
This sequence comes from Kofleriaceae bacterium, assembly GCA_036499725.1. Lineage (GTDB taxonomy): Bacteria > Myxococcota_A > Polyangia > Haliangiales > Haliangiaceae > JABFXX01. Next base: position 5,872 of record DASYDE010000117.1, on the reverse strand, counting down.
CGGTGAGTTCCGCGCCGCGACGCAGGAAGATCTGATGCCCTCGCTGACCAACCAGGGCGACTCGGCGAAGATGCACCGCTGGGGCGCGAACCTGAACGTCGGCTACGCGTTCTAAGAAGTTCGCGCAGGCGAATTCACGTGAACCTACACACGCGCGCTTGTTACCGTCATCGTCTTGCTGCGGTGGTGGTGTGCAGGCGCGCTCGCGCTTTGTCTATTGTCGTTCGGGGCGTGCAGCCACGACGACGGAGACCACGTTCTCGACGTGGTTCACGATGCGTGTGCGCCGATCAGTGTCTCCGTCACGTCCGTCGAGACGGATGTGCAGGCGCAAGGCATTCACGATGCGTTCGCGCTGTGGAACGCGCACGGTATCTCCGAGATGGGCGTCGTCGCGGATGACGGCGGTCTCGTCGAGATGCGCTTCGAGTCCGCGGCGGAAGCATTCCATGGCGTGTATGACGACGAGCACGGCGTCATCTACATCAACAGCAAGATCACCGAGCCGCACGCACTCTCGGTGACCATCGCGCACGAGCTCGGGCACGCGATGGGGCTGTGGCACACGACGGGCGAGCCGTCGCTGATGAATCCGGGAAACACGTCGATCGAGCCGACCGCGAACGACGTCGCGCGCCTCCAAGCGCTCTGGGGCGTATGTCCTACTTCTTCCGCTTCACCACCTGGATCGTGACGTCGCCTGTCGGCTTCGTGCGGCACGCGAGCCGGACCTTGGTGATGTGATAGACGTTGCCGAGGTGCTTGCGTTCCTCGTCGGTGAACGCGTTCATGTTCTCGGCGCCGGCGACGATCTTCACGCGGCACAGACCACACGTGCCCTTGCCGACGCACGACGTGTCGATGCCGGCCGTGACCTTCGCGCCCGCTTCGAACACGGACTCTCCCTCTCGGATCTCGGAGACCAGCGGGTCGGCACCGTCGCGAAGGATCGTGATCTTCATCGCGCGAGCGTCCGGATGTGGTCGAGCAGCGCGGTGAGATCGTCGTGCTCGGTCATGGGGTTCATCAGCGTCGAGCGCAGGTAAAACCCGCCCGGCAGCTGCGTGCCGACGATGTAGAACGTGCCGTCCTCGACGATGCGCTCGCGCAGTCCGCGGTTGTGCCGATCGAGCGTCTCGCGCGCGTCCTCGGGCACACCTTCGGGAATGTGACGAAAGCAAACGATGTTCGACTCGGGGGCGAGAGCGAGCTCGAAGTCAGGCGCCGCGTCGACGAGCTGCGCGAGGTGAATCGCGAGCTGGCGCTGGCGATCCACGACGGCACCGAACCAGCTCTCGCCATGCACGCGCAGGGCGGTCCACATCTCGATCGCCATCGCGCGCTTCGTACACTCGAGCGTGCGCGTCGCGAGGTCCCACCACTTCTCGCTCGGCTTGGCGTCCGCGAACAGATAGCTCGCACGCTGCGCGAATGCTTCCCACGCGTGTCCGCTTTGGCGGAACAGCACCGCCGTGACGAGCGCCGGCATCATCATGAGCTTGTGCAGGTCCCACACGACCGAGTCCGCGCGCTCGATGCCTTTGAGCTTGGACCGCTGCGTCTCGGAGAGCGCCACGCTCCCACCGTGCGCCGCGTCGACGTGAAGCCACAGGCCGTGCTTCTCGGCCACGTCCGCGAGCTCGTCGAGCGGATCGAAAGCGCCGGTCGCCGTCGAGCCGGCGGCGGCAACGATGCCGATCACACGCCGCGCTCCCACGGGTCCGCTTGCTTCGCTGCCCGTGCTCATGCGGCTGCTGCTCGATCGCGTACCACCCTGCGCCTTTGCGATCGCAGCCTCGACCGACGCTGCTGTCATGCGATGCCGATGATCGTACTCCGCGCGGATCGCACCGCCGTCGCCCCACCCCATCACACGCAGCGCGCGATCGATCGAATAGTGCGCGTCGCTCGACACGATCACGCCGAGCGGCGGCCCTGCATGCGCGCCACTGCTCCACGCGTCGTAGCCCGCCTTTGCTTGCCGCATCGCGAGCAGCGCCGTGAGGTTGCCGACGGAGCCGCCCGACGTGAGCACGCCCGCGCCGCCGGGAGAGAACCCGATCTTCGTGCACATCCAGTCGATGACAGAGAGCTCGATCGGCGTCGACGCCGGCCCCATCTCCGCGACCGCCATGCCGTTATTGATCAGGGCGGACACCAACTCCGCGAGGGCAGCCCCGGGCAGCGGCGGCGCCACTTGATGTCCCATCGTGCGTGGATGATGGAGCGCCGTCGACGCGGCCGCGATGCGGGCTAGATCCGCGACGAGGTCTGCGCCACCGACGACCGCGTGCGCCTCGTTCGTGTGCAACTGCGACGCCCACTCCGTGCGCGCCTCGTGCGGGTCGTGCCACGGAATCGCTTTGCCTTCGCGCGCGTGCCACGCGGCGAGCTGATCTGCGAGCGCGTCGATCAGCCGGTGCCCGTCGGCGCGGAACCGCTCGGGGTCGTACGCGGCCTTGATCGCGGCGGGGACGTCGCTCATCCCCTGCTCATACCGCGAAAGCCGCTGGTCATGCCGCGACGGCAGCCGCTCGACGACCGCGGGTCACGAAGAACACACCGAGCGCGAGCACGACGAGCGCCCCGCCACCAAACATGAACGTCTCGTTACGGCGGCGCTCGACGCCTTCCTCCGCGGACCGGATGCCGCTGGTCGCGCTCTCTGCCTGTTGCACCAGGTACTCGAAGCTGTGGCCATCGTCATTCTCGGCGATCGGAACCGACTTCGCCCTGTCGACCCTCGCGATCGCGTCCGCGGCTTCCTTCTTCGCGCGTACGACGTAGTCCTTGTCGTTCATCCAGCCGGGGATCGTGTCCGAGAGGATGATGCCACCGCCGATGAGCGCGCCGAGGATGAGCAGGATGCCGATGATCTTCATACCCATACGGACGCAGCGTCTTCGACGAGCGTCTCGATGCTCGAACGGCCTCTCTTCGGCCGTTAGAACACGGGGTTGATGATCTTCACGTCGCTGCCGCCGACGAACGCGTAGCTGCCGACGTTGTAGTAGCCGTAGACGGACAGACCGAACGGCATCGACGACGCGACCTGATGCTTGCCCTCGGAGACGGGGCACGTGACCTGCTCGTAGTCGACGCCCGTGACCATGCCGATCGGCGACGTGGTGCAGCCACTGAGGGTGGCGATCTCGTCATTCATGCCGTCCATCATGATGCTGCTGCCGACGGGGCGCGCGAAGACGGCGTAGTTCGCCGTGAACGTCGCCGGCACGAGGAACACGTAGTCCTTGCGGTGCTGCTCCGCGGCGGGGATGAGGATCTGGCTCGGGTCGCCGAGGTATCCGTCCTTCACGAAGTGCTGCGAGACGAGGTAGCTCGCGATCTCGACGGGCGCCGAGGCAGACAGCGCGAAGCCCGTCGTCGCGGCGAACGTCACGTCCTTGCGCGCGTCGACGGTGAAGCTGTTGAACGGCGCCGGCAGGTTCGTCGTGACGGTCGTGTGATCGACGGTGCCGACGACGCGGATGATGTCGGGTTCTTTCCAGCTGGGGTTCGTCGAGCGGATCGGGCTCCGCGCGACCGCGAACTCCTTGCCGAATGCGGTGACGGGGAACAGCTGCTCCTCGAGGTGATCCGTGCAGCAGGTGTCGTCGGTGCTCGAGTCCCAGTTCGGCGGATAGACGACGTTCGGTGCACCACCAAAGCCCGCGCCGCGCTCGTTGGCGGTGAACACGGCGACCGGCTTGTCGCTCTTGATGTACGTACCGGTGAAGTCGCCGTCCTGGCCCGCGCTGATGGCGGCCGGGCATCCCGTGACGCTGACGTTCTCCGCCATCTCCGACTCGAGGTTCGCGGTCATGTAGCGACCGAGCGTGAGCTGCAGCGTGCCGCCCTTGTCGACGTGCGGAATCGCGATGCCGGAGTCACCCGCCGACGCCTTGATCGCGTGCGCCGTCGTGACGGTCACGTGCGTATCGTCGAAGTACGGAATGATCGTCACCGCGCCGTGGTCGGGGATACCGCCCGGCACCGGGAGGCCCGCGATCGAGCACGGGTTGGCCGTCTCGTAACCGACGACGATGTAGTCGCTACCGAGCGCCTGCTTGGGAATCAGCGTCGACGCGTCGTTGGAGAACTGCTGAACGATCGGATTGAACTGATAGATGACGACGGGGCCGCTGCTGATGATGTGATAGGCGTGCGGCGCGACGAACGTGCCGTTCGGCAGGCTCTGCGAGTACGCGGCGTTCTGGCCCATCGTGCCGTCCACCTCGCGCTGCGGTAGATCGATGCGCGTCGCTGCGTGCGGCGCGGCCATCATCGCGACGACCTGCTGCTCCTGGACCGGGTCGCCGACACGCGCGGTGTTCTTGGTGACGACGACGTTCACCGCGTAGTCATTATTGTTCGCGACGACGACCGAGTACTGCGCGGACGCCGCATCGCTCAGGCCGGTGCCGGGCTCGTTATCGAGATCCGCCGCGAGGAAGTCGCAACCGAGGTTGGACGGGCTGTCCTCCGACGCTTCGCACGGCGTCTTGCACGTCCCCATGCTGCACACGGTTCCCGTCGGGCAATCCATGCTGCAGACCTCGCCCGCATCCGGCGTTTCATTGTTGTCGTCGTCGCCGCCGGGCCGGTGGCTCGGCCCACACGCAGTTGCAGCAAGTGCGAGAACCGAACAAAGCAGGACCTGGCGCGCCATCGCGTGGAAAGTCGCGCCACGCGCTATGCCGGTCAAGCCAGGACTTGGTCAAGGAGGCCGGATCTGCCTGCGATTTGTCCCGGGACAGGCGACTCGAGTTTGCACTGACAACTCGACCCGCCAGGAGCGGTCGAACGATTTCAGCTGAGTTCGCCGCTGCACTCACGGCACGAACGATGCTCGAGCGGCCAAGCATATGCGCAGCTTCCAGATCCTCTCTCTAGCTCTTCTCGCGTCTGCCATTGGTTGTGCGGCGGACTCGGGCCCGGTCGTTGGTGATGACGAGCTGTCCGGCGAGACCGGCGACGGCGAAGCGGCGAAGGCCGACGGCATCGACACGTTCGGCATCTACACCGCAACGAAGGTAGGCGCGTTCGAGTGCAACGGCGCAGGCAGCTGCACGCACGTCGAGCTGGCGCGCGCGAACCGCACGACCACCAAGTGCGCCGACGGCTCGACGGCCGAAACGTGCGAGGTCCGCACACTCGACTTCTCGGGCCTCCATCTGTCCGCGACCAAGTTGGACGAGCTGACGACCAAGTTGCAGAAGTCTGCGAACGATCCCGAGCAGGGCGCGCAGCTCCTGATTCGCGGCGAGTACGTCCACGGCACCAACCCCGTACAGCCGGCCGTGGCTGACTGGGTAACGTTCAAGGTCACCCAGGTGTGGGAAGCGCAGTTCGGCAACGGCAACAACGACGGCGTGTTCGTCATGGCGAGCGACAACGGTCGCCGCTGCATCACGGCTCCGTGCGAGAGCACCAACGAGGCGCGCCTCAACTCGACGCGCACGCTCGCCATCGACGGCCTCGATTGGTCGCAAGAGGTTCAACCTGACGCGTACGTGGCGAAGGCCAACGCGGCAATGGTGAAGCAGGACGGCTTGATCATCGTCGGCTACCGCACGCACGACGAAGTCTCGGGCAAGCAGACCACGCTCCGCGACATCAACCAGATGTACCTCCTGGTCAAGTAACGCCACCGAGACCGACCGGGCAAAAGAAAACGCCGCGAGCTGTTCAGGCCGCGGCGTTGTTCGTTGGAGCAGCGAAGACTAGAGCTTAGTCGTAGTACTCGGCGCCGAGGTGCGTGATCAAGTCATCGCCCTTGGTGTAGCGCAACGTGTTCTTCAGCTTCATGAGCTGGATGAACAGGTCGTGCTCCGGGTAGAGACCTTCCGGCGTCATCGGGCTCTTCCAATAG
>DASYDE010000116.1:0-57193 GCA_036499725.1 Kofleriaceae bacterium | reverse complement strand
ACAATGGAAGCGGGGCACGACCGCATACCCACGGCTGGTGGCCATGGGTGTCCAGGTCGCGGCCGCGCTCCATACGTCGCAGCATTTACGCCGCTGGTGGTTTGCCGCGAACTCGCCCGGCATGAGCCAGGCCATGGACCTTGCGTACTTCGACCGCCTCGGCCTCCTGCAGCTGGCGTGACTCTCGAACCGCCCGGTGCGGACCCGCATGCCGGGTGGTGTGGCAGGGGACCGGTTATCTACCGGCCCCTATGCCGATCGGGCAGTTACCCGCACCGGGGTTGATGATCTGGTCCCGATTCCCCCACCGGGGTTGATGATCTGGCCACTGTTCACTGCGCATTCACGCAGTGTCACAGGGGCATGCTAACCCCCACGTGGTGGAACGTTCGCCCATGAACGAACAGCAGCGCGCTGCGGTCGAGCACGGTGACGGGCCGCTGATGGTCCTCGCTGGCGCCGGGACGGGCAAGACGCGCGTGCTCGTGCACCGCATCGCGCGACTCGTCGAAGGGGGCGCGCAACCATGGGAACTGCTCGCGGTGACGTTCACCAACAAGGCGGCGGCGGAGATGCGGCACCGCCTTCGAGAGCTTCTGGGCGAGGCGGCAGACTCGATGTGGATCGGGACGTTCCACGCGACGTGCGCGCGCCTATTACGCCGGTGGGGCGGGTACGTCGGGCTGAAGAAGGGCTTCGTCATCTTCGACGACGGCGATCAGATCAAGCTGGTCGAACGATTGCTCAAGGACAACGGTCTCGACGAGGTGGTAAGCGCGCGTACGGTCCTATCGCGCTTCGATCGCGCCAAGAATCAGGGCGTCGATCCGCGTTCGATCAAGACGGGCAACTTTGACGACGTCGTCGACCAGATCTACCCGCTGTACGAAGCGCGCCTCGCGCAGGAGAACGCGGTCGATTTCAATGACCTGTTGCTCAAGGTGCTGCGTCTGTTCGAGATCGAGGAGGCTCGCGCCCATCTCGCCCTCCGCTTCCGGCACGTGCTCGTCGACGAGTTCCAGGACACCAACAAGGTCCAGTACAGCCTCGTGCGGCGGTTCTCGGAGGCAACACGCAATCTCACTGTCGTCGGTGATGACGACCAATCCATCTACGCGTGGCGCGGCGCCGAACCGCGGAACTTGCTCGATTTTGACCGCGACTTTCCCGACGCGAAGGTCGTGAAACTCGAGCAGAACTATCGGTCGACACAGACCATTCTTGACGCGGCGAACGGGATCATTCGCAAGAACCACGATCGCCACGAGAAATCGCTGTGGACCGACAAAGGCGGCGGCGAGCTCCTGGAGGTCTATCAGGCGGGCGACGAACGGGGCGAGGCGTACTTCATCGCGAGCTCCATCCGCCGCGCGCTCGACGAGGGGCCGCTATCCCCTAACGACATCGCGATCCTCTATCGCACCAACGCGCAGTCTCGCGTGCTCGAGGAGCATCTTCGCGCCGCGCGCATTCCGGCCAAGGTTGTCGGCGCGGTCTCGTTCTTCGAGCGCAAAGAGGTCAAGGACGTCATCGCGTACCTGCGGTTGCTCGGCAATCCCGCCGCGGACTCTGCGCTCGAGCGCATCATCAACGTACCTGCACGTGGCATCGGCGAGACCACGGTCGACCGGCTGCGCGCAGCATCGCGGACGGGAGCGGGCACGCTACTCGACGCCGCGCGGCTTGCCGTACGCGGTGAAGTCGCCGGACTCAACGCAGGCACGCGCAAGAAGCTGAATGGTTTCACTGCGCTGATCGATGGCCTGCTCGACGTCATCGCCCAGGGCGCATCCGTCGCGGAGATCATCATCCAGATCGTCGATCGCAGTGAGATGCGTGCGCGCCTCGAGGCCGACGGGTCTACGGAGTCTCGCGATCGCCTCGACAACCTCGCCGAGCTCGTCTCCACCGCGTCCGACTTCGACGAGGAGTACGGCAACGACGCGGACGATGACCCTGGATCTACCGCCGCCGCCGCCGCTGCGAGCGCAGCTGGCGTCGAGGTGCCCGATCTCGACCCCGGCGACGAGCCCAGTGCACCGGGCCTGCGCGCCTTGCACGCGTTCCTCGAACGCATCGCACTCTCGTCGGCCGGCGATCAGACCTCGAGCGAGCAGGTCGTGCTGATGACCATCCATATCGCCAAGGGCCTGGAGTGGCCGCTCGTGTTCCTCGTGGGTATGGAAGACGGCTTGTTCCCGTCGCTGCGCGAGCGCGATGGCGTGTCCGAGGATGCGTCTCTCGAGGAAGAGCGACGTCTCGCATATGTAGCCATCACGCGCGCGAGAGAGAAGCTCGTCCTGTCCGGAGCACGGACGCGGCGAGTCTGGGGCGAGATCCGACTCAATGGGCTATCGCGGTTCCTCGATGACATCCCGCCGGGCTGTCTCGCGTCACCCCTTCGCGCGCGCGCCACGCAAATACCAACGGGTCCCCGCATCGTCGACGGGAACTTTGCTCCCAAGCGATCCGGACTCGCGGCCCGCCGTGCCGCACGCGACGAGTTCGACCAGTCCGCGTCGTACGATGAGGAGCCGGTCTATCGCGTCGATGACGACGTTACGGGGCGCGGCGCAGGCTTCACCGTCGGTGGGCAAGTGATTCACCAAACGCTAGGTATCGGGCGGGTGCTCTCGATGTCCGGGCAGGGCCGCGATCAGCGCCTCGTCGTCGACTTCGGGCCGATTGGCCAGAAGACGGTGTTCGCGCGTTACCTCCGCGTCGACAAGACACTGACCGACGACTCTCTGAACTGACTCGCCGCAACCGGCCGAAATGGTGACAGATCTTCGGCTGTCACGAACCGGCGGTCTCCCGCGTTGGTCAGGCATGAAGACTGACTCCGCGTCCCTCTCTGTCCTCCACGCCAGCGAGCTTGTCACCGGTCACGTGCGCGCGGCCGCCGCAACGCTGCACGTCACGCTTAGCGCAACGAAGTTCTTTTCCGGATCCGCCGCGCTGAGCAAGAGCGAGGAGCTGCGTGCACTCGCCGACGCGCTACGCCGGATCGGACTTCCCGCGGACGCTTTCACGCTCAACGGGGCAACGCTCGATGTCTCGACGGGGTTGTTCTCGCGCTCCTCGTCGGTCACGTATCGCGCGCAGATCCGCATCGTCGATATCGACATGCTCGCGAACGTCCTCGAGCTGGTCGCGGACGCGAAGCAGGCGCGGCTGACGCACGTTTCGTGGGACTACCCGACGACCGCGCCGAGCGCTCTCGTGACGGAGGCCGCGACGCGCGCAGCGGGGAAGGCGAAGCTGCTCGCGGCGGCGCTCGGCGCTGAGCTCGGTGCGTTGCACGAGGTACGCGATGACGTCCATACGGAACAGGTGCAGCCGTACTTGATAGCCGGGATGGTGATGCCGCTCGGCGCCCGCAAGTCAGGCGGCGGCGGTCCGTCGATCAGCAACGAGCTCGGAGGTCTCGATCTGGCACCGACGCGCGAGGTCAGCGTGCGTGTCACGCTTGCCTATCGACTTGCGTGAGAAGCGCTGAGGGAAGGATACGGCGGCGAAGACACTTTCCCTCACCGGGGTTGGTTCGCGGCTACCTCACACCGGGGTTGATTTCGCGTGTCCTGTCGCGAGCGCCCGCACCGGGGTTGATGCGCCAGCAGAGCCACCATCGCTGTGGCGTTGATCAGTGTCCGGTGTCCGGCCGAATGCCGGACAGCGAGTCCAACAGGCGGACAAATTTGAGTTCGCTGGACCTGATTACGCGCACCTGGGTGGCCGATTTTCTTGGCCCAGAGCTTGAGAGGAGACAAGCCATGTCTCTGCCGCGCCCCGTGCTTCCTGGAACCTTCTACATGGTCACGCGTCGCTGCACGCAGCAGCAGTTCTTGATGCGACCCGACGAGGCGACGAACAACAATTTCCTCTACTGCCTGGGGGAGTCCGCCAAGCGCCACGGCATGGTGCTGGTGCTTTCGCAGATGATGTCCAACCACCACCACACCGTCGTCTACGATCGGCACGGCCACATCAACGAATTCACCGAGCATTTTCACAAGATGTTCGCGAAGTCTCAGAATGCCCTGCGCCGCCGATGGGAGAACCTGTGGTCGAGCTCGCCGGTCTGCAACGTAGAGCTCATCACCGTCGACGACGTGCTCGAAAAGCTGGTGTACACGGCGACCAATCCAGTGAAGGACGGACTTGTTGATGCTTCGCATCATTGGCCGGGCCCGCAAACTCTCCCCGCGCTGATGACCGGCAAGACTTTGACTGCGAGGCGTCCCCACCACTTCTTTCGCCGCCGCGGCAAGATGCCGGCTGAAGTCGAGCTGACGTTCGAGTTTCCGGCCGAGCTAGGAGACCCAGCGATTCTCAAGGAGGAACTCGCCCGTCGCATCCAAAACGCTGAGCGCGAATTCACGAACATCCGCCTGCGTGAAAACCGCCGAGTTGTCGGGCGCGCGCGTGTTCTACGCCAGCACTGGACGGATACTCCGACTCATCGCGAAAAGCCCGATGGGATTCGCCCGCGAATCGCGGCACGGAGTAAGTGGGAGCGAATCGCGGCGCTGCAACTCAACAAGATGTTCGTCGACGCCTACCGCCGTGCACGCGCCGATTGGCTCGCCGGTCTCGAGGCGGTGTTTCCCGCGGGCACCTACTGGCTTCGCAGGTTCATGAACGTTCCGGTCGCTGCGTCTACTCGCTAGTACGTAACGCACCGAGGTGATCGTTTGGGGAATCGAGCGCATCGCGTTCATCGCGAATTGCGCCGTTGCGGCGTGGTTCATCGCCGCTGGCCATCGAGCGTTGTTTCTGCGGCCGAATGTCCGAATATGCCGCCGGCGCACGGAGCGACCGTCCCTCGGGGAACGCGAGGGTGTTTCTCGCCATCTCAACCCCGGTATGGACACATCAACCCCGGTGGGGGCTACTGCGGAAGCGCTTCGCTGACGACGGAGACGACAGTGCGCATCTTGTTGCGCCAGACGACCACCGTGTTCGGCTTTCCGGCGGGTGTCTCGGCGACGAGCCAGGGCAGGGAGCGGTTGTCGGCGGCGTGCTCGTTCCACTCGAGAATCACATCGCCTGCTCGGATGGCGGCCTTGATTGCGGGCGAGCCAGGCATCACCTCGGTGACGTAGGCGCCGGTCGTGGAGGGCAGACCGACGCTATTGGCGAGGTCGGCGGTGACGGGCTTCACTTTCACGCCGAGCCAGCTGCGCTCGACACGGCCGCGATCGCGAAGCGCTTTGACGACTTCTTTGACGCGGTCGATCGGAAGTACGAAGGAGAGCTCGCCGACGCGATCGCTGGTGGCGACGGCCATGCCGATGATCTGGCCGGCAGTGTCGAGGACGGGCCCACCCGAGTTGCCACGCTGGATCCGTGCGTCGGTCTGCATGAACATGCGGAACGTGCGGTACGACATGCCGCGGTCCTGCATGAGGGAGCCGGCAGCTTCGCGGCCCGTGGAAGAGAGGACGCCGGTGGTGACGGTGACTTCCTCGCCGAACGGATTGCCGAGCACGGCGATCCATTCGCCGAGCTTGATGTCGGCGGAAGAGCCGAGCGCGATGGGCTTGGCGAGCGCGGTCGTCTTGGAACCGGGCTGAGACGGCAGCTCGATGGAGAGCAGCGCGATGTCGAGATCGATGTCGCGACCGACAACCTTGGCAGGGACGTCCGTCGTGTCGTCGAGAACGACGCGAAGGTCGGGCGCCGCGGCGGCGATGGTATCGGTCGTGACGACGTAGGTGCCCTTGGCTTCGACGAGGAAGCCCGTGCCGAGCGCGACGTCGGCAGTCGTTTCGGGGGCGCCCGGGAACATGGCGGCCGGGCCCGATTTGACGGGCGTCGCGCTGCGAATGGCGACCACGCCGTGGCGCGCGTTCGCGACGAGATCGACGAACGAGCTCGGAGCGCTGATGGAGTACATCCGCTTCGGCGCATCGGAGGACGCCGTTGCAGCGGGCGGCTCATTCGTCGCGGCGTGCGCGTCTTCACTGCCTGGACGTTCGCGACACGCGCCGATCGCGAGCAGCGACACCACGCAGAGGGCCGAGCTTGGGAACCGCATCACTTTTTGGCGGCGGTCTTTTGCGCGTCCACGAAACCGACACGGAGATCGTAGATCAGCGACGCGAGCAGCTTGGTCTCTGCTTCGTCGAGATTCCCCTTCGTCTTGATCTCGAGCATCGCGAGCACATCGATGAGATGGCGCGCGGTCTCGATATCGAGCGGGTGCGGCTGGCCATCTGGCGCTGGCATTTTTCCGAGCGCGATCAGCGCTGTCGACGCGAGCGACAGCACGTGGGTAGAGAAGTCGATCGGATCGAGGGCGACGGTCTGATCGGCCATGTGTGGAACATATACCGGGAATAGCTGGTGCGTCCGAACGGTTGGACCGGCATGACGGGGGGATTCATGCCATCGTCAGGGCAGTCCATGGACACCCCGCCGGATTCGTTGCCCCCGAACGAGAACGCCGACGATGCGATCACCAGCACAGGTGCGACGACCTCGCCCGTGCCCAAGGCGGAGCGCGGCGCTATCGACGTGGCGCTTCTCGCCGAGGAGGTGAAGCAGCGCAGCGCGTTTGTCGACGACGTGTTTGCCCAGGTGGCGCGGGTGGTCGTCGGCCAGCGCGAGATGGTCGAGCGCGTGATGATCGGCTTATTGACCGGTGGTCACTGCCTCATCGAGGGCGTCCCGGGTCTCGCCAAGACACTGCTCGTGAAGACGCTCTCGACGACGCTGGACGCGTCCTTCCAGCGCATTCAGTTCACGCCGGATCTGCTGCCCGCCGACATCACCGGCACCATCATCTACAACATGCACACGGGCGAATTCACGCAGAAGCGTGGCCCGCTGTTCGCGAACCTGGTCCTCGCCGACGAAGTGAACCGCGCGCCGGCAAAGGTGCAATCCGCGCTGCTCGAGGCGATGCAGGAGCGCCAGATCACGATCGGCGACACCACGCACAAGCTGCCGGACCCGTTCCTGGTGCTCGCGACGCAGAACCCCATCGAGCAGGAGGGCACGTTCCCGCTGCCCGAAGCGCAGCTCGATCGCTTCATGCTCCTCATCAAGGTCAGCTACCCGACCGCGACCGACGAGCGCGCGATGCTGGACCGGATGACCACTCTCGAGCCGCCCGCCGCCGAGGAGGTCGCTACGCTGGATGCGATTCGCGCCGCTCGCCGCGTGGTCAACTCGATCTACATCGATGATCGCGTGCGCGACTACATCGTTCACGTCGTGCAAGCGACGCGTAAACCGCGCGAGTACGGCCTTGCCGAGCTAGCCCCGCTCATCGAGTACGGCGGCTCTCCCCGCGCGACCCTCTCATTGGCGACGGCCGCGCGAGCGCATGCGTTCTTGAAGCATCGTGCCTACGTGACCCCCGACGACATCAAGGCGATCGCGCACGATGTCCTACGCCACCGCGTGCAGGTGACCTACGAAGCGGAAGCAGAAGAGGTTTCGTCCGAAGACATCATCCGTCGCATCTTCGAATACCTGCCGGTGCCGTAGGAGGCGCCCGGAATGGCGCTGACGACCGCAGAGCTGTTCAAAAAAGCCCGCAACATCGAGATCGCGTCGCGCCGCATGGTCGACGAGATGCTCGCGGGCCAATACCACTCGGTCTTCAAGGGCCGCGGCTTGGTGTTCAGCGACGTGCGTCCGTACATCGCCGGCGACGACGTGCGCGCGATCGACTGGAACATCACGGCGCGGATGAACGCACCGCACGTGAAGCAGTTCGTCGAGGAGCGGGACCGCACCGTGAACCTCGTGATCGACATGAGCGCGTCGATGTTGTTCGGAACGCTCGGCGCAGCGAAGCGCGAGCTGGCTGCAGAGCTCGCGGCCGTCGTCGCGTTCAGTGCGATCAAGAACAACGATCGCGTCGGTCTCTACGTTGTGACCGACCGCGTCGAGAAGTTCGTGCCGCCCAAGAAGGGGCGCCGCCACGTTCTCCGCATCATCGGCGAGCTGCTCGCGTTCCAGCCGCAGTCGCGCGGCACGAACATCGCGGCCGGCCTCGATTTTCTCGGCAAGGTGGCGAAGCGCCGCTCGGTCGTGTTCCTCGTCTCGGACTTTCTCGCCGCGGGCGGCTGGGAGCGCGCGATGCAGATCGTCGCGCAGCGCCACGAGGTCGTCCCGGTCATCGTCAGCGATCCCTTCGAGGCGCAGCTGCCGCCGGTGGGCCTCGTCACGCTCGAGGATCAGGAGACCGGCGAGGTCATCGAGATCGATACGCGCGGGCGTGCGGCGCGGGATTATGCGCAGCGGGCGAAGGACGCTGCGTTGGTCCGCGACCAAGCAATGCGACGGCTCAGCCTGGACCGCGTCGAGGTCCGGACGGACCGACCGTACATAGACGCGCTGCTCGCGTTCTTCAAGGCGCGCACGAAACGGATGGCCCACGGATGAGGCGCCTCGTCGTGGCTGCGCTGCTTGCCGGCGCCTTCCCGGAAGCGTCCGCTGGACGGATCCCGGACAAAGTCCTCACCGGGGTTGATGATCGGGCTATCGGCGGCGGGAGTTTCCTCACCGGGGTTGATGATCGGGTCGTCAGCGGCGGGAGTTTCCTCACCGGGGTTGGTGATCGCGCCATCGGCGGCGGGAGTTTGCTCACCGGGGTTGGTGATCGGGCTATCGGCGGCGGGAGTTTCCTCACCGGGGTTGGTGATCTGGCGATCGGCGGCGGGAGTTTCCTCACCGGGGTTGGTGATCGCGGGCAGTGGAGCGCTGATTCTGGACTTGGTCTGACCACTCTCGGACAGGATCTCGGACAAGCGCGTCAGCAGTGGGTCGACTCGGGCTCGGCCCAGAGTGCGGCTGGGTCGGGAAGTGGGGCCGGATCGTCTGCTGGCTCGGGCCAGGGTTCCGCGGCCGCTGGTTCTGCTGCGACGGGGTCCGGGACGGGGCCGCAGATCATTCAGCTCCCGACGGATGACTTCGCGCCGAAGGTGAATGCAGCGGCGGCGCCGACGATCGTGAATCTCGGCGGACGCTTCACGCTCGTTGTCACGGCGACGTTCAACAACGGCGTGGAGGTGAACCTCGAGGAGCCGTTCTCGCTCGGGCCGTCGTTCGAGGTGAAGAAGAAGCTCAGCGAGGACAAGCCGGCGGGGCCCGGCCAGACGACGCGCGAGTGGCAGATCGATGTGCTCGCGTGGGACATCGGCGATGTAGCGATCGCGCCGATCGCGGTGACGTACACGTTTGCGGGCAAGGTCGGACAGGTGCCGACGAACGTCGTGAAGCTGAAGGTCGTCGGCGTGCTCGGCGACGAGGTCGATGACCCGAAGCTGATGCGCGATCTGCAGGCACCGAGATCGTTCGTCGTTCGCGATTGGTTCTGGGCGCTCGTGGCGGCGGGTGTCGGTGGTGCCGCGGTGGCGATCACGCTCGGCCTGTGGTGGTCACGGCGCCGTCGCCGCCAGCATGTCGTGACGCTGACGGGCGGCGCGGTGCTCGTGACACCCAAGAGGGTGGACATGACGGCGTCGCGCGCGCTCGAGGCGCTGATGGCGATCGAGAAGTCCGGCGTGCTGGAGCGCGAGGCCGACCGACGCGATGGGTACGCGGAGATGGTCGACGTGATTCGTGAATATCTCGGCGCGCGCTATCACTTCGCGACGCGCGACCTTACATCGAGCGAGCTGCAGCGCAAGCTTCAGCAGAACGCCCCCGAGGACGAGCTCATCGGAATTGAAGCGTGGCTCGAGCGCTGCGACCTCGTGAAGTACGGCGGCATCAAGCCGACCTCGCGCGACGCGATGACTGTTCTTGCGGATGCGCGCGCCCTGGTGGCGACGACGACGGACGCGGCGACGAGCGCGAAGAAGCCTGACGAGGCCGGGGCGGCGTCGGAGAAGTACGACCCGCGCGTGAAGCGCGACGACTCCGAGGACACGGCATGAACGATACGCCTCCCATCGATCCGGCCGCGTTCGCGTCATCCGCGACGCATCTCGATCCGTTCTACGCGATCCTCTCGATCGTAGTCGCCGTGGTGTTCATCGCGATCCTCCTCGGCATCGAGGCGGCGGCGACGCCCCGCGAGAAGCGGTGGTCCACCGTCCTGCGCGCGGCTGCCCCGTGGTTGATGGTGGTCGTGGGGCTGACCGCACTCACGCTGTGGTTTCGCCACTACGTGAACGACGCGGCCCGCGGCGAGGAGCTCGCGATCAAGCATCCCCACGCGTTCTGGCTGTGGCCCTCGGCGATGTTGGTCGGTTGGATCGCCTTCACGTTGCAGCGTCATCGTGCGGCGGCAGTGGGCTTCTCGCAGACAGCGTTCGTGCGCTCTCGTGGGGTCGGTGCGTGGCTCTCTGATCTGCCGGCCGTGCTCCGCGTGCTGGCCATGTTCATGCTCGTCGCCGCCTTCATGCGCCCCGAGACGTTCCGCACCGTGAAGAAGGAAGAGGACTCCGTCGACATCATGATCGTGTTCGACATGTCCAAGTCGATGGAAGAGGCCGACATGCCGCGCGATCGCATGGACGCCGCGCAGCGCGTGATCCGCCGCTTTCTCCACCGCACGACGCACGACCGCGTCGGCCTCGTGATCTTTGGCCAGCAAGCGATGCTGCAGTGCCCGCTCACCGAGGACTCGCGTCTCCTCGAGGACATCGTGCGCGATCTCAATATCGGCGACGTCCCCGCGCTCGGCACCGCGATCGGTGACGGCCTCGCGCTTGCCCTGGCGCAACTTCGCCGCGCTGACGGCACCTGCGATCCAACGGCCGACTCTCCGACCTGCGGCCCCGACCTGCTGTGCGGCAGCGACGGCTACTGCAAGACGGAGAAGAAGAACAAGGTCGTCATCCTGCTCTCCGACGGTGACTCGAACATGCGCCTGCGCTTCGATCCTGACGAAGCCGCGAACGCCGCACGCGCGATGGGCGTGAAGGTCTACACGGTGCTCGTCGGTCGTGAGAGCAACGACTGGCTCGGCTTTGGCGGCGGCGTGAACCCCGAGACGCTGCGCAGCATCGCGCTCGGCACGGGCGGCGAATTCTTCCGCGCGACCGACTACGAGTCCTTTGATCGTGGCTTCCAGACCGTGCGCAACCAGCTCGACAAGCAGAAGCGCGTCACCTACGAGCGTATCGCCGGCAAGGCGCTCTACATCCCGTTTGGAATCGCCGCCGCGATCCTGATCGGGCTCGGGCTGCTCCTGTCGCATACCGCGCTGCGGAGGCTCCCGTGATGACGGACGTGTTGGACAGGCTCGGGTTGGTGCTCCACTGGTTCTGGGCAGAGGCAGCCAAGATCTGGTCGTGCCGTTTCGCGTACCCGTGGGTCCTCTTCGTCGCGCTCCTGGCCGCCCTGTTCGTGCTCGCGCTGCATTTCTGGGATCGCGCGCGCCGTCGCCAGTTGACGAACCGACTCGGTGATCTCTCGATCGTGAGCAGCGTGATCGCGACGCGGTCGCCAGGTCGCCGTCTCGCGAAGACCATTCTTGTCGCGCTCGCCCTCTTCGAGCTCCTAGCTGCGCTTGCGCGTCCGCAGATCGAAGGCAAGCGCCGCGTGGAGGTCCATGGCCTCGATCTCGTCGTTGCTGTCGACGTGTCCAAGTCGATGCTCGTCGACGATGTCGGCCCGACCGCACTGATGACGAAGAAGAAGATCGCAGCGAATCGCCTCGAGCGCGCGAGAGAGCTCGCGACGTGGGTCATCGATGAGCTGCCCGGCGATCGCATCGCGCCCGTCGTGTTTGCGGGTGCCGCCTCGCACTTTCCACTCACCGACGATCACGAGGTCGCGGTGCGCTTCCTCAGCGACCTCGGGCCCGCCGATCTTCCGCAGGGCTCCAACCTCGACGAGGTCCTCCGCGTCTCGCGTTGTGTCCTGCGTCCCGATCTCTACGACGATCTCGATTGTTCCAGCATCGGACGTCACGGTCATGGCGGAGACCCACTGCGTGGCGACAAAGAGGATAAGCAGCCCGCTGACGAGGACGCGCTCGTTACCGAGGTCGAGCGTGGCAAGGCGATCGCGATCTTTACCGACGGCGGAGAGCCAGACCCTGCCACTCTCGCCGAGGTCGCCAAGTGTCGCGCGCTCGGCATCGCCGTGTTCTTCATCGGCTTTGGTACGCAACAAGGCGGTGTGGTCTACGAGATCGACCAGTACACCGGCCGGCGCCTTACCACGCCAAAGCACGACGCGGACGGCAAGGCGATCATGTCCCACCGCGAGGACGACGCCATGCGCCAACTCGCCGAGGCAGCCGGTGATCCCAAGCGCTACATCGTCGCGTCGGAGACTGGCGAGCTCGATCCCACGCCACTCGTCAACGCGCTGCGGGCCGTCAACCGCGGTCTCGCGACGAAGCACATCAAGGAGCGCACCGACTACTTCGAGCCATTCCTGTTCACGGCATTCCTCCTGCTCCTCATCGAGGCCGCGATCAGCACCCGCCGCCGTCGAGTTTTCCCGGAGGCGCGATGACCAGCGCGTGTCACACTTCCCTGATGCGCGTCCGTCGATTCTCGGCTCTTCGCCGACGCGCGCTCGCGATTGGTTTCTTGCTCTCGCTCGGTGCGTGGGAACCGTTCCGCTCGCCCGACCCCGATGTCGAAGCAGGCAATCGCGCATACGCCGAGGGGCGTTACGACGACGCGATCGCAGCGTACGATCGGGCCGAGAAGCACGGCGTCGATCCAGCAGGCCTTGCATTCGATCGCGGCACGGCGCTGCTGAAGAAGGCAGAGAAGGCGAGCGATGCAGCGCGAGACGATCTGCGCAAGCAGGGGCTCGAGGCGCTCGAGCGCGCGGGCAAGTCGAGTGACGCGCATGTGCGCGGCGCGGCCCAGCACAACCGCGGCAACGCCCTGATGCAGCAGGAGAAGTACGACGAGGCGATCGAGGCGTACAAGCAAGCGCTTCGCGAAGACCCGGGCCTCGACGATGCGCGGTTGAATCTCGAGCTGGCGCTGCGTCGTCGCACGAAGCAGGAGCAGAAGCAGCAACAGCAGCAGCAGCAGCAGGGCCAACAAGGTCAGCAGGGCCAACAAGGTCAGCAGGGCCAACAGGGTCAGCAGGGGCAACAAGGTCAGCAGGGGCAACAGGGTCAGCAGGGCCAACAGGGTCAGCAGGGCCAACAGGGTCAGCAGGGGCAGCAGGGTCAGCAGGGGCAGCAAGGTCAGCAGGGCCAACAAGGTCAGCAGGGCCAACAAGGTCAGCAGGGCCAACAAGGTCAGCAGGGCCAACAAGGTCAGCAGGGGCAACAGGGTTCGAACGGGCAGCAGGGCCAACAAGGTCAACAGGGCCAACAAGGCTCGAACGGACAGCAGGGTTCGAACGGACAGCAGGGTTCGAACGGGCAGCAGGGTCAACAAGGTCAGCAGGGCCAACAGGGGCAACAGGGCTCGAACGGACTGCCACCAACCGGCCACAGCGGAAACGACCAGAACCCGCAGCAAGCCGATCCGGATCCGCGCAACCCGAACCCGAACGCTCAGAACGGCCAGGGGCAGAACGGTCAGCAAGGTTCGAACGCGCAGGGTTCAAATGCGCAGGGCTCGGGAGCGCAAGGATCAAACTCGCAGCAAGGCTCCGGCGCGCAAGGTTCGGGAGCGCAGGGCTCGGGCTCCAACTCGCAGTCGCAGAACGACTCGGGGCCGAACGGCGCACCTAAGATCAATCCGCGTGCGCAGGAGAACGGACAGTCGCAGCACAAGGGTACGCAGAAGGACCTCGATGACCTCGAGGACTTCTCGCGCCGCCTGCAAAAGGATCAGGCCCGTCGTCGAGCGACCGGTCGCGCGCAAGACCCGACGAAAGATTGGTAGTCGGCGGTCCCGCGACGGAACGGGCCGTCCGCCTGCCGGACGTAGGCTCACCGGGGTTGATGATCCGGCCCTGACGATGGTGCTCGGCGGGCGGAGTTCCTCACCCGGGACTTCCCTCACCGGGGGTTGATGATCGGGCCTCGTGCGGGCCGAGTTCCCTCACCGGGGTTGATGATCGGGCCTCGTGCGGGCCGAGTTTCCTCACCAGGGTTGATGATCAGCCTCATGCGGGCGGCGTTCCGCCACCGGGGTTGATGTTCGGGAGTCGTGCGGGCGGAGTTCCCTCACCGGGGTTGATGATCGGGCCTCGTGCGCGCGGCGTTCCCTCACCGGGGTTGATGATCTCGCGCGGGTTGCCCCACCGAAGTTGATGATTGCACTCACCGGGGTTGGTGATCGGGCCTCTGGCCGGCCGAGCTAGCCCTCCCGGGTTGATGAACGGCGCCCTCGCTGGCCGGGGGCCCACCGGGGTTGATGATCGCGCTCGATCAGCACCTCGCGCTGTCCGAGATCTGTCCGGCGGGAGTGCAACGGCGTTGGCGACGGTGCTGCGACTGTTGGAGGCGGGGCGCGTCCGAGCTAGTCAGTGCTGATGCGTCTTGCCGTGCTCTTGCTCGTCGCGACGGCCGGCGTGGCGCGGGCGGATGCGCTGGACGACATCGCGAAGGCGGTGCCGGCGTGTGATGCGGCGCGGACGTATTGCTTCGAGATCGCGCTGCATGTCGGGCACGACGAGAACGGGCCGCTCGCGGATGCGGCGTGGATCGCGCAACAGATCGCGACGGTCAACAAGCACTTTGCCGCGCTCGATGTCGCGTTTCAGATCGCGCGCGTCGACTCGTTGGAGCTGACGAGTACGCATATCGCGACGCGGGCGGAGCGCGATGCGGTGGGGCGCAAGCTGAGTGCGGGAATGATCGACGTATTTCTCGTGGGGCAGCTCGACGACATCGACAATGCGGGCGATCTGCTGAACGGCGTCACGTGGCATCGCAAGGATGACGCGCGGAAGTACGTGATCCTGTCGAATACGGCGTGGGAGCGCACGCTCGCACACGAGCTCGGGCACGTGTTCGGGCTGCCGCACTCGGATTATCCGATCAGCATCATGAACAAGACCAAGCGCGACGAGCCGCCGGTCGAGCAGCGCACGTTCGCCGACGAGGAGATCGTCGCGATGAAGCGCGGGCTCGCGCGTCTCGTGAAAAGCAAGCAGCTCGTGAAGCGCCGGCCTAGCATCCCGTCAGAATGAACGGGAGCGTCATCTCCGCGTCCTGCGCCGACGGCAGGCATGGGACGAAGCGGGCGAGGGCGCTTTCGAGGCATGCGGTGAAGTCAGTCCACTCGTCGCCGGCGGGAGAGACGTCGATTCTCAGATTCGCGATCCCACCCGCCGCCCGCACGGTGAACTTTGCGGTGATGCGCGTCGTGCGCGACGAGTCGCGACAGGTGTGCGCGACATGACGGACGCACGCATCCAGCCGCGGCTTCACGGGCTCGCAGGCGTTCTGACACGCGAGCTCTTGGTCGCGCATCGTGACGCACCGGCCGGGCGGTACCTGTTCGCTGGGTGTACTTCGTGCGGAGACCACGATGGGCCGCTCGGGAGAGGTCACCGGCTGAGCACCACCACAGCCGGCGACAGCGATCACGAGGAGCGCCCGGTTCATGAGAACTCCACGAGGTCCCAGCGGTTGCCGTAGAGATCGAGGAACACGGCGACGCGGCCGTAGTCGTAGGTCGCGGGCGGACGCGCCCACGTGACGCCCGCAGCGGTGAACGCAGCGTGGTCCCGCTCGAAGTCGTCCGTGGCGAGGAACAGGAACACGCGGCCGCCTGCTTGATCGCCGATGAACCGCTCTTGCTCCGGCGTCGCCGCGCGCGCGAGGAGGATCGTCGTGGCGTTCGCCGCTGCGCCGGGAGGCCGGATCGTGACCCAGCGCTTGTTCTGCGCTGCTTGGTATGTGTCCTCCACGAGGGTGAAGCCGAGCGTTGCGTAGAACGCGATGGCCTCGTCGTAGTCGCGGACGATCAGCGCGATGTGTGCGAGATGCGGCATCAGGGCTTCTTGAACTGATCGCGGTCGAGGCCGTGACGCACGACGAGCGCCCAGAGGTTCTTGCGATCCATGCCGGCGGAGCGCGCGGCTTGCGCGAGGTTGCCGTGATGCGTGCGCAGCAGCTCCGTGAGGTACGTGCGCTCGAAGGCGTCGATCATCTCCTGCTTTAGCTCGCGGAACGGGCGCTCGACATCGATACGGTTGGTCTGCGCGCGCTGGATGCGAATCGCGACGTCGTGCGCTTCGATGATCGGCCCGGGCGACACGACCATCGCTTGGTGGACCTTGTTCTCGAGCTCGCGCACGTTGCCCGGCCAATCGAAGCCGCTGAACTTGGCGAGCGCGTCGGGCGCGATCGTGTCGATCGCCTTGCCGAGGCGGCTCCGGTACTTGCCGACGAAGTGATGCACGAGCATCGGGATGTCCTCGGGGCGTTCGCGCAGTGCGGGCAGGTGAAGCGGAAAGACGTTGATGCGGTAGTAGAGATCTTGGCGGAAGTTGCCTGCTGCGACCTGCTGTTCGAGATCTCGGTTGGTCGCGGTGACGATGCGCACGTCGACGCGGCGATCCTGGTCGTCGCCGATGCGCCGGAACTCCTGCGACTGCAACACGCGCAGTAGCTTGGATTGGAGCGCGAGCGGAAGTTCTCCGATCTCGTCGAGGAAGAGCGTCCCCGTATGGGCGGCGGCGAGCAGGCCGTCGCGATCGCGGCTCGCATCCGTGAAGGCACCGCGCACGTGGCCAAACAGCTCGTCTTCGAGCAGCGCTTCCGGAATCGCGGCACAGTTGACGACGACGAACGGCGCGTCGTGGCGCAGCGAGGAGTTGTGGATGGTGCGCGCGACGAGCTCCTTGCCCGTGCCGCTCTCGCCGAAGATCGCGACGGTGACGTCGGTCGCGGCGACCATCGCGATGCGATCGTAGAGCTCTTTGATCCACGGGCCCGTGCCGATGAGCACATCGGACTTGCGCGGACGGCGCTTGTCAGCGCGCGGGTCCGACGGTGCCAGAGCGCGACCGACGCGGAACGCGAGCTCGGCAGCGTTGAACGGTTTGGCGACGCAGTCCTGCGCACCGGCACGCGCGGCGAGCGCTGCACCATCGGGACCCGCCGCAGCGAGGAGGACACGCACGCCCCCGCCGACGGTGACGAGCTCGCGCACGATCGTGGGTGTTGGCGGCGGATCGGCATCCAGGAGAATGACGTCGAACGGTGCATTCGCGGCGATCGCGTTGCGCAGGGCGGCGGCGGCGGCGTCGCGCGTCGCGTGCACGACATCGCCCGCGAGATCACCGAGCAGGTCGGCGACCGTGTCGCGCACTGCGGTGCTCTTATCGACGACGAGGACGCGCGTCACGCCTCCGAGTCTATCAGCGCAGCTTGCTTGCAAGCGCGGCGAGAAGGTCGTGGTCGGCGGCGATGCGCTTGACGGCCTGCGGCGCGACCTGACCGCTATCGAGCAACCGCGCCAGGGAGCGCTCGAGGGGGATCATGCCGACGTCGCGGCCCGTCTGGATCGCGCTCGGCAGCATGTGCAGGTCGCCCTTGCGGATGATGTTCGCGACAGCGGCGGTGATCGGGCACAGCTCGATGGCAGCGACGCGCCCCCCATCGCGGCGGGGGAGGAGGTACTGCGTCACGACGGTGCGCAGCGAGCCGGCGAGCTGCCAGCGGATCTGTCGCTGCTGGCCCTCGGGGAACGCATCGATGATGCGGTCGATCGCGCCCGCAGCGCCCGGAGCGTGCAGCGTTGCGAGGACGAGGTGGCCCGTCTCCGCCGCCGTGAGCGCAGCGGCGATCGTCTCCTTGTCGCGCATCTCGCCCAGGACGATGACATCCGGGGCTTCGCGTAGCGCCGCCTTGAGTCCCGCCGCGAACGTCGGTACGTGGACGCCAACCTCGCGCTGATGAACGATGCAGCGCTGGGGCTGAAACCGATACTCGATCGGATCCTCGAGTGTGATGACGTGTGCGGCGCGCCGCGAATCCAGCACGTCGACCAGCGCCGCGAGGGTCGTCGACTTGCCCGAGCCCGTGGGACCACACACGACGACGAGGCCGTCGCGCTGCTCCACGATCGACGAGAGCTCTGGAGGCAGATCCAACGTCGACAGCGACGGCACTTGCTCGCGAATCAGTCGCGCCGCGATGCCCGCACCGTTGAAGTGCTCGAATGCGTTTACACGTACGCGCGCGCCGCCCGTCGCGAGACTGAGGTCCGCGTTGTTGCCGACGCCTGCGACGCAGGCTGCGAGCTCGGCGTCCTCGACGGACAGGTCCGTGCGCTCGAACCGACCGTCGACGCGGATGCGCACCGGGTGGCCGGTCGAGAGCAGCACGTCGGACGCGCCTCGCTGCGCCGCCATCGCGACCGCTTGCTCGAGCAACTGCGCGAGCTGCGCCCGTGCCATCTCGCTGACCTCGCCGGATGGGACGATGGGACTCGCCGCGATGGGAGCGACAGTCGGAGCCGGGGCGGGCGCCGCATTCGCCGATGGCTTCGCCCACCACGCGGATCCAGTTGCGGCCGGGGGAGCCGGTACGGGTGCAGGGGCGGGCTTGCCCTTCCGAACGATGAGGCGCGCGCCATGGGCGGCCTTCTCGATCTTCACATCGAACGCTGCGCCGTCGGTGTCGATGAACGGAGCGCTGACCGACCCCGCATCGAGCGAGCGACCTGCCAGGAGTGGCGCGATGAAGTCTGCGATCAACGTCGGCTCCAAGGCCGCCATCGCGAGCGTCTCGATCGCCCCGCGCCTGCGCAGCGACGGCACCTTGTTCGCCTCGAGGATGATCGCTTCGGCGTCGCGGTGGACCATCACCCGGAGAAGGGACTGGATCGCGGACATGGGTAGAGCATCGAGCAACTGGCGCGCCGCGACCAGGCCCCTGCCAACTCGGCGAAAGCTATGGGGGTGTCGGAGCGTTAATGGCGAGCTCGCCGCCACTTGGTCGCGCACGCCGATCCGCAGCGCCATTCTGGCGTTGCGCTGTAGGCCTAAGTCAGATGCTGACCAACGTGTTCCGTTTCGCCTGATCGCGCGCGGCAGGCGTCGCACATCGCGTCACTGCGCTCTCGGGGACGGGCGAGGTCGCGGCTCCAAATCGAAATTGGAACGCTGGGTGGATACCGATTCGAGCCTCTCCGTCGAGAGATCGGCAGAAATTCCACCGAACGTTCTCGTGATCGTCGTCGGTAATCGAAATTGGTACCTCGCAAGTTGGTGTTTTGGATAGGCTGGTGGTTTCACCTTGCCTTGTCGCATGAGGCCGCTCGATCCTTACCGTGTCGTTCGCTGGGTGGGCGGACGTGTGGCGGAACGGCGCCGTGCACTGGGGTGGACCCAGGAAGCGCTGGCCGAGCGGCTCGACGTCTCGATCAAATATCTCCAGCGACTCGAGGCCGGTCAGGAGAACCTGACGATCCGCTCGGTTGTGGGGCTCGCGAATGCGCTGGAGCTGCCGCCCGGGGACCTCATGCGGTCGCCTGCCGCTCCGCCCGTGCCCCGCAAGCCAGGTCGTCCCCGGGTTCGCGCAAAACGCCGTACGCGTTGACCGCGAAACCCGCGCGTCGGCGGCGCGCGCTATGGTTGCGCGAGAGATGTTCGAGCGCGACGAGTTGTTCCGGCTGCTGGTTTCCAGCGTTCAGGACTACGCGATTTTCATGTTGGACCCGACAGGGCGGATCTCGACGTGGAACGCCGGTGCCGAACGCTTCAAAGGCTACACCGCTGACGAGATCGTCGGGAAGCACTTCTCGATCTTCTACCTTCCCGAAGAGATTGCAGCGGGTAAGTGCGAGATGGAGCTGCGCGTCGCCGCGAGTGTGGGCCGCTTCGAGGACGAGGGCTGGCGCCTGCGCAAGGATGGCTCCCGGTTCTGGGCGAACGTCGTCATCAGTGCGATGCGCGAGGCGTCAGGCGAGCTCATCGGCTTCTCCAAGATCACGCGCGACCTGACCGAGCGCCGCCGCGCCGAGGAGGAGCGCGCTGCACGCCTCGCGGCGGAGCAAGCGAACCGCACCAAAGACGAGTTCCTCGCGATCCTGGGTCACGAGCTGCGCAATCCGCTCGCGCCGATCGTCACCGCGCTGGATCTCCTTCGGATGCGCGGCGGTGAGCTCACCAAGGAGCATAAGATCATCGAGAGGCAGGTGGACCACATGGTCCGTCTCGTCGACGATCTGCTCGATGTCTCGCGCATCGCGCGCGGCAAGATCGAGCTGCGCCGCCGCACGGTGGACGTGCGTGACGCAGTCCAGAAGGCGATCGAGATTGCCTCGCCGCTGATCGAGGAGCGCCGCCATCACTTCACTAGCAATCTCTCCTCGACCGAGCTTCTCATCGACGGCGACGAGGCGCGCCTCATTCAGGTGTTCGCAAATCTCCTGACGAACGCCGCCAAGTACACCGATCCAGGTGGTCAGATCTCGATCAGCGCTGGCCCGCACGATGGACGCATCCGTGTCGAGGTCCGCGACAACGGAATCGGCATCGAACCGGAGCTGTTGCCGCAGGTATTCAATCTGTTCGTGCAGGGCACGCAGAGCGTCGATCGCGGCGGTCGCGGTGGCCTCGGGTTGGGCCTGGCGCTCGTGAAGGCGCTTGCCGAGCTCCACGGTGGCACGGTCAAGCTCGCGAGCGAAGGCCTCGGTCGCGGTACGACCTCCACCATCGATCTGCCAGCGTTCGTCGAGACCACCGACGAGCGCACGACGCAGCGCACGACGCCGCTCCTGCGCGCGGTCACCAATCCGCTCAAGGTCCTGCTCGTCGACGACAATGACGACGCGTGCTTTCTGCTCGGCGAGCTCGTCACCAATGCGGGCCACGAAGTTCGCACCGCTCTCGATGGCGCGGCGGCGCTCGGGATGCTCGAGAGCTTCACGCCCGACGTCGCGATTCTCGATCTCGGTCTGCCCGTGATGGACGGCTTCGAGCTCGCAGTCAGGATGCGCGCCGCGCTCGGGCCCGACCTACGACTCATCGCCCTGTCTGGATACGGAACGGAGAACGACCGCGTACGCAGCGCAGCCGCCGGGTTCGACCAGCATCTCGTGAAGCCGGTCGACCTCTCAGCGCTTCTCGCAGTACTCCAGTCGTAGCGAGTGGCGCAGAGCTTGCTGCCTTCTGAGGACCACCTCAGAGGACACCATGCATCACAACCAAACGCGTAATTCCAACGGCAACAACGGACGCAACCGTGGCGATCATGGCTCGCCGGGCGTCGACGCGCAGCGCGGTGAAGACGAGCATGTCTTCGACACCGCGAGCGATCTGCGGGACGATCGCTACATGCAGCGCCACAGCTTTGGCGGCTACAACGATCGCGGTCGGTCCTTCGAGGACGCGCGCGAGTTCAACGGCGGGCGGGCTGCAGATGGAGGCTTCATCGGCGAGAACGACGCTCGCCCCGTGATGGCGAGCCGCTACGGCTATGACGACGATCGCCGCTTCGGTCCGCGCGGCCACCAGCCGCAGCGCTTCGATCACGACCGCGACGATGGACGCTGGGGACGCGATCACGATTACGATCCCAACTATCACCACCACCACAGCTACACGCGTGGCTACGACGCGGCCATGCGCGACATCGCGCGCCGCGATCCTCGTCGAGACGATCCGCGTGCGGGCCGCAGCGCGTTCGAACCGCCGTTCGATGAGCGCCGGCGACGCTAGTCTTCGTCGCGGCCTGGGTTCACCAGGCCGAGGCGGTGCAGCATCTTGTGGATCGACATGCGGTCGATTCCGGCGGCGCGCGCGGCAGCCGAGATATTGCCGTCGTGCTGCGCGAGCAGGCGCGAGATGTAGCGCTTCTCGAACTCGCTGATCACGTTCTGCTTGGCGTTCTTGAACGGCACCGTCACATCGACGGGAACGGTCATGGACGCTTCGGAAGCGGTCGCGGTCTGCGACGGCGTCACGGTGATGGACGGTTCCTTCTGGATCGGAGCGATGGGCGCGCGGCGCAGGGAGTCTTCGTTCTCCGGTGCTTCGGAGAGGAGCACCGCGCGCTCGATCACGTTGCGCAGCTCGCGAACGTTGCCGGGCCAGTCGTGCTTCATCATCAGATCGATCGTCTCTTGCGCGATCGACGCGGTCTCACCGCCGGGCGTCAGCGTCAGGATGTGCTCGATGAGCAGCGGGAGGTCATCTTTGCGGTCGCGCAGCGGCGGAACGTGCACGCGCGCCACGGCGAGGCGGTAGTACAGATCCTCGCGGAACCGGCCGCGGTTCACTTCGACGCCGAGGTCGCGGTTGGTCGCGGCGACGACGCGCAAATCGACTTCGATGGTGTTGCTGCCGCCGACGCGGCGCACCTCTTTGCGCTCGAGCACGCGCAGCAGCTTGGGCTGCATCGCGAGGGGCAGCTCGCCGATCTCGTCGAGGAAGATCGTGCCGCCGTGTGCGCGCTCGAAGGCACCTGCATAGGACGCCGTTGCACCGGTGAACGCACCGCGCTCGTGACCGAACAGCTCGCTCTCGATCAGGTTTGGCGGAATCGAGCCGCAGTCGAGGACGACGAACGGGCCCTTCTCGCGCGGCGAGTAGTCGTGTAACGCCTCGGCGACGAGCTCCTTGCCCGCGCCGGTCTCGCCGGTGACGAGCACGGTCGTGTCCGTCTTTGCGAGCTTCTCGAGGCGCGCGAACAGCTCGCGCATCTTTACCGAGCGGCCGATCATCGAACCGAAGCGGTCCGTGTCGGACAGCTCGATCTCGACGGAGTCGCCGAGCGGATCGAACTTGAAGCGCGTGCTGCCGAGTGCGATCTGCGCGCCGGGCTGGATGTAGACGTCGTTGATGCGGAGCCCCGCGACGTACGTGCCGTTCGTCGAGTCCAGGTCGCGCAGGCGGTAGCCGCGGTCGTCGAGGCGGATCTCGCAGTGGAGGCCCGAGACCTTGGAGTCGGTCAGCTGGACGTCATTGCCGCGGCGAGCGCCGACACGGATGACGTGCGCTTCGATATCGCGCACGAGGCCGGCGTCCGGGCCCGTGATGACCTCGACGCGGCAACGGCGCAGCCGAGCGGACGACGCGCGCCCACCGATGTACGTAACCCATGTGCCTGAGCGGAGGTCGTCGACCGCCATGTCGACGCAACGTACCACTCCCGGGGCCCTACGCCTACGGCCCCGTTGAGGGCCAAATAACACTCAGTTGCCGTTCGAGGTGTGCCGTTCGCGGCGTCGCTTCGCAGTCCCGCTCTCCTCGCGCTTCTCCCGCTTCTTCTTGATCTCCAGCTCTTCCTTCGAGGCCCGGATGTCGTCCAGGCACTTGAACTCCTCCTGGAGGCGCTCCAGCTCTTCGTCGGAGGCGTCCTCGACGTCCACCAGCTCGTTGCGCGCCTCGCCCATGACCCGGATGAGCTCGTCGATCTTGAGGTGCAGCGCCATCGAGTCGCGGTTCTGGGTGTTCTGGATCATGAACACCACGAGGAACGTGATGATGGTGGTGCCGGTGTTGATCACGAGCTGCCAGGTTTCGGAGAAGCCGAACACGGGGCCGGTCACCGCCCAGATGAGCACCGCGAGGACAGCAAGCACGAACGCGTACGGCGATCCGATCGCACGGGAAGTGGCGCGCGCGAACTTACGGAAGAAGCGGTGAAGCATACGACCTGCGAGTTAGAGCGAGGGGAGGGGGGCGGCGTGCGCTGTCTCGTTCGGGACATTCCGGCGCGGCTCGCGGTCGATCAGATCCTCGAACATCGCCATGCACTCGTTGCCGAGCCCGGCGAGCGTCTCGGACGAGAGCTGCTCGCGCAGCTGCGGGAATAGCTTCTGCTCCTCCTCTTCGTGCGCGTGGTGGCTGACGTCCTCCTTGAGGACCGACAGCTTGGCCGCGAACGTATCCGACCTCGGGTCGAGCTTCAGCATGTCGGCGATGAGGCGCTTGACCTGGAGGTGCTCCTCGACAGACTCGCGAAGCTTGTCCTCGGTCGTCTTCGCGAACACGGCCGGGTAGAAGATCTTCTCCTCGATCGTCGCGTGCGCCGCGAGCTTGTCGGCGAGCTGCGCGAACAACGCGGCCTTGTTGCCGCGGCCGTTCTCGATCGCCTCGAAGAGCGCGTCGACCTCGGCGTGCTGGTTGGTCAGCAGGGTCAAAACATCGATCGTCTGCTTCATAGTTCGCAAACTAGGTGCAACGAGGAGGCCACCCCGCCGGTTGCGAACACGGCACCTCGACGCGAAATTGTGTGCGTTCGCGCGCGCCCGTGCGACGTCGCGCGCTCCCGCCCGGGCGCTCCCGCGCTACTTCGCTTCAGCGGCCTCGAGACGCGGGATCGTTGCTCTTTCATGTAGGCACGCGGCTCGCACCGCCGGTGACGGCCCATGACGGACACCACCTCCTTCCGCACCTCAGCAGTACCCCCGACGGAGACCGATGCTGATGTCGGGTGGACCCTCGCCCTCTCGGGCGGCGAAGGTGTTCGTCTCTCCGACTACGTGAAGCGCCGGTTTGGTCGCTGGATCCCCAAGCAGTACTGCAAGCTGCTCGGTAATCGGTCGATGCTCGAGCACACGCTCGAGCGCCTCAACAAGCTAACGCCGCCCGAGCGCACGTTCACGGTCATCGGCACCAACCACGCCGACCATGCGCTGCCACAGCTCGCGGGCAAGAGCGACCATGTGTTTCGTCAGCCCTCGTCGCGCGACACGGGCCTCGCGCTCTACGTCGCGCTCGCGTACATCAGGCGCTGGACGCCCAACGCGATCGTCACCATCACGCCGTCCGACCACTACGTCGCGCCCTCGGCAAAGTACATCGAGCAGGTCAAGAGGGCGCAGGGCGTGGCCACCCGGCTCCACGACTGCGTCGTGATTCTCGGCGCGCACCCGACGGAGCCCGATCCGGAGCTGGGGTACCTCACCGTCGGCGACGCGCTCACGGAAGTGCCGTGCGTGCGTCGCCTGACCAAGTTCATCGAGAAGCCGAGCCCCTCTGCCGCGCTGGGAATGATCGATGCGGGCGCGCTGTGGAACACGATGGTGACGTGCGGCTCGATCGACGCGCTGTGGAATCTCGGCCGCGCGACGGAGCCCAAGCTCCTCGACATCCTCGACTCGTTCGTCCCTCTTGTCGGCAGCAAGGATGAGGACGACGCCGTCGAATACATCTACACGTCGCAGCTTCCCGTCAGCTTCTCGCGCGACATGCTCGAGCGCGCGCCCGAGCGCCTCGCCGCGATGGAGCTGGACGGCGTCGAGTGGAGCGACTGGGGCAAGCCCGAGCGCATCGAAACGGTGCTCGCGCTCCGCCGCTCTCGCGCTCTCGTGCCGCCTCGTGTAACCACGTCGGTATGAAGAAAGCGTGGCCTGGTAAGCCGTATCCACTCGGGGCGAGCTTCGATGGTTACGGCACCAACTTCGCCGTGTTCTCCGGCGTCGCCGAACGTGTCGAGCTGTGTTTGTTCGACGGCGCCTCCGATACCGAGACGCGAATCGATCTGACGCGCGGCACCGGCGACGTGTGGCACGCGTTCCTCCCCGAGGTCGGCCCTGGCACGCGCTATGGCTATCGCGTCCACGGCCCGTGGGATCCGCCACGCGGTCTGCGCTGCAATCCGAACAAGCTGCTGATCGACCCGTACGCTCGCGCGATCAGCGAAGGCCTGCAGTGGGGACCCGCGCTCAACGGCCAAGCCGACGATGGGAGTCCGTCGCGCGAGGACTCCGCGCCACATACGTTCCGCTCCGTGGTCGTCCAGCCGCACTTCGATTGGGGCAACGACCGCCGTCTCGAGATCCCCTGGAACGAGACCGTCATCTACGAGACGCACGTGCGCGGCTTCACGATGACGCACCCCGATATCCCCGAGCAACTGCGCGGCACGTACGCGGCGCTCGCGCATCCAGCGGCGATCGCACATCTCAAGTCGCTCGGCATCACCGCGCTCGAGCTGCTGCCGATCCACGCGTTCATCCACGGCGGCTTTCTCCTCGAGAAAGGCCTGAAGAACTACTGGGGCTATGACTCGATCGGCTACTTCGCGCCGCACCCCGAGTACGCGAGCGTGCGCTCCGCGAGCGGTGCCCTCTCCGAGATGAAGCACATGGTGCGCAGCCTCCACCAGGCCGGCATCGAAGTGATCCTCGACGTTGTCTACAACCACACGGGCGAAGGTAATCACGCGGGCCCGCAGCTCTCGATGAAGGGCCTCGACAACGCCGTGTACTACCGTCTCGTCGCCGACAAGCCCGAGTTCTACATGGACTATACGGGCACCGGTAACACGCTCAACATGCGCAACCCGCACACGTTGCAGCTCGTGATGGACTCGTTGCGCTACTGGGTCGAGGAGGTCCACGTCGACGGCTTCCGCTTCGATCTCGCGAGTGCACTCGCGCGCGGGCTGCACGAGGTCGATCGCCTCGGCGCGTTCTTCGATCTCATCCAGCAGGATCCCGTCGTCTCGCGCGTGAAGCTGATCGCGGAGCCGTGGGACGTGGGCGAGGGCGGCTACCAGGTCGGCAACTTTCCGCCGCTGTGGTCCGAGTGGAACGGTAAGTACCGCGACTGGATCCGCGACTACTGGCGCGGCGAGCCCGGCTCGCTCCCCGAGCTCGGCACGCGCGTCACGGGCTCGTCTGACCTCTACCAGGACGACGGCCGCTTCCCCCACGCATCTATCAACTTCATCACCGCCCACGACGGCTTCACGCTGCGCGATCTCGTTTCGTACAACGAGAAGCACAACGAAGCGAACGGCGAGGAGTCGCGCGACGGCGAGAGCCACAACCGCTCGTGGAACTGCGGCGCGGAAGGCGACACGCAGGACGCGGACGTCCTCGCGCTCCGCCGTCGCCAGCAGCGAAATCTGTTGTCGACGCTGTTCCTGTCGCAAGGCGTGCCGATGATCCTCGGCGGTGACGAGCTCGGTCGCACGCAGCGCGGCAACAACAACGCGTACTGCCAGGACAACGACATCTCCTGGTTCGATTGGCAGCACGCGGATCACGACCTGCTCGAGTTCACCAAGTCGCTCGCGCAACTCCGCCGCGCGCATCCCACGTTCCGTCGCCGCGGCTGGTTCTCCGGCAAGCCCAACCGCCCCGGCACCAAGGGACCCGCCGGTCTGCCCGACATCGAGTGGTTCGGTCTCGACGGCAACGACATGACCGATCAGCACTGGAACGAGTCCATGGCGCGGTCGCTGATGGTGTTCCTCAACGGCCTGACGTTCACCGTCCCCGACGCACGCGGCGAGCCGATCATCGACGACACGTTCCTCCTCGTGCTGTCCGCCGAGCCCGAGGACCGCGAGGTCACGCTGCCGGCGGCGCCGTGGGGCGAACGGTGGGCGCGCGTGCTGGACACCGAGCGTGGCTTTGCCGAGACGCACGGCGAACGACCCGACCCGAGTGACGTCCACGCCGCGGGCAGCAAGTTCACGCTGCTCGCGCGTTCGCTCTGGCTCTTGCGACGGATGTAGATGACGCCGCGCGCGACCTATCGACTGCAGCTCACGCCGTCGTTCGGGTTTCGCGATGCAGCGGCCATCGTGCCGTATCTCGCCGAGCTCGGTGTCAGCCACGTGTATCTCTCGCCGGTACTGCAAGCGGCGCACGGCTCGACACACGGCTACGACGTCGTCGATCACGAGACCGTCAGCGTCGAGCTCGGCGGCGAAGAAGCGTTCGCCGATCTATGCGCGACGGCAAAGCAGCACGGGCTCGGCGTGTTGCTCGACATCGTTCCGAACCACATGAGCATCGCGGGCTCCGGTAATCGCTGGTGGAACGACGTGCTCGAGAACGGTCCGGCGAGCTTCTACTCGGCGTTCTTCGACGTCGACTGGAGCAACGCGGACCTGCGCGTGCTGCTGCCCGTGCTCGGCGAACGCTACGGACGCGCGCTCGCGAACGGAACGCTCGGTGTCGTGCGCGAACGTGATGCGTACTTCGTGCGCGCGGGGGAGCAGCGCTTTCCTCTGTCGCCGCGCACGCTCGGCCCGTTGATCCGTCGCGCAGGCGAGAGCATCGATCACGCGGAGCTCTCGTACATCGGCGAAGCCCTGTCGCAGTTGCCCGCGTCGCACGAGCGCGATCCGTCCGCGCGGCGTCGTCGGCATCGGCACAAAGCCGTGCTGCTCGCGCGACTCGCGGAGCTCGCGAAGGGCGATGCGATCGATGCGGTGCTCGCGGAGACCTCCGCGGATGTCACGCAGCTCGATGCGTTGCTCGAACAGCAGAACTATCGGCTCGCGCACTGGAGTGTCGCGGGCGCGGAGCTCGGGTACCGGCGCTTCTTCGATATCTCGTCACTCGTCGGCCTACGTGTCGAGGAGCCCGACGTGCTCGCGGCGAGTCACGCGCGGATCGCGGGATGGTTGCGCGACGGATCGATCGATGGGGTTCGCGTCGATCACATCGACGGTCTGCGCGACCCGGACGCATACGCGACGCAACTGCGCACGCTCGCCGGCACCGACGCGTGGATCGTCGTCGAGAAGATTCTCGCGGCGGGGGAGGCGCTTCCCGCCGTGTGGCCCGTCGACGGCACGACCGGCTACGAATTCGCTGACGACATGACGCGTCTGCTCGTCGATCCGGCAGGGGAGGCGGCGCTGACCGCGGCCTTCGTCGCCTACGTGGACGTCCCGTGGCAGCCGGACATCGATCGCCGGATCGCGCGCCGCGAAGTTCTCTCCGACGCGCTGCACTCGGAGCTCTCGCGACTGACCGATCTCGCCGCGAAGGCGTGCGCGACGAGCCCCGCCTGCCGCGATTACACGCGCGCCGAGATCGAGACGGCCCTCGCCGAGATCCTCAGCGGCTATCGCGTCTACCGCACATACCTCGGCTCGTCGGAGCGCTCGTCCGATCGCGCCATCATCGCGAACGCCGCGGCGAAGGCACGCGAGCTCCGACCGGACCTCGACGGTGACCTCGTCGCGTTCCTCGTGGATGCGCTGTCGTTCGAGCTGCGTGACTCAGACGAGCTCGCGCGGGTGGCGCAGCAAACCACGGGGCCCATCGTCGCGAAGGGCGATGAAGACACGCTCGCGTATCGCGCGGTGCGGCTCTGCGCGCGCTGCGAGGTTGGTTCCGATATCGCCACGTTCGCGAGCGAGCCCGACACGGTCCACTCCGCGCTCGCATCGCGCGCGCCGCGTTCGTTGCTCGCGACGTCCACGCACGACACCAAGCGCAGCGAGGACGTTCGCGCGCGTCTCGCGGTGATCTCCGAGCTGCCGGACCGCTGGGCGATGGTGACGCAAGCGTGGGGCGAGCGCTGCCAACCGCACTGGGGCGACACGTCTCGCGATCGGCTGTTCGAATACTCCATGTGGCAAGTGCTCGTCGGTGCGCACCCGCTGTCGCGCGAACGAGCGCAGCGCTACGCGGAGAAGGCCACGCGCGAAGCACGGACACGGACGAGCTGGCGCCGGCCCGACGACGTCTACGAGTCTGCCCGCCGCCACTGGCTCGACGCGGTGTTCGCCGATCGCACGCTGCTCGACGAGATCGCGACGTTCGCCGATCTCTTGGCTCCCCATGCGGAGCGCAACTCGCTCGCGCAGCTCGCGATCAAGCTCTGCGCCCCCGGCGTTCCTGACTTCTATCAGGGCACCGAGCTCGGCGCGTTCGCGCTCGTCGATCCCGACAACCGCGAGCCCGTCGACTACGCGCTCCGCACCGCGATGCTCCGGGATCCCGATCGCGCGAGTGATCTCGATCGCGCGAAGCTCCTCGTCACGCGCCGCGTCCTCGCACTGCGCAAGCGATCCCCGGAGATCTTCGCTGGCGCATACGCCCCGCTCGCCGCGATCGGACCGCACGCACATCGCGTGTTCGCGTTCACTCGCGGTGATTCTCTTGTCTGCATCGTGCCGCGCCTCGGTGTCTTCGCCGATGGCTGGCGCGACACGCTCCTCGCGTTGCCGCCGGGCGCCTGGCGCAACGCGCTGACCGACCGCCCGTACGAGGGAGGCCCCGCACTGCGTGACATTTGGGCCGAGCACCCTGTCGCGGTATTGTGTCGTTAGCGCGCCTGCGCTGTCCCGCACACCGTCGAGCGCGCTTCCTTGCCACGCGTTCTCGGTGCAAGTCCGTGAGTCCTCGTCGGAGCGAACTTGGCACCGGCCGTGAAGAAGCTAGAGTCATGATGACGAACCTCGACTCCACTAGCGTTTCTGGTCTGCCGACAGATCAGGACGTTCGCCCGCGTGCCCGCACGCTGTCCTGGATGGCGTCGATGTCCGTCGCCGCGGGCGAGATGCGCGCCGCGGAGGGCTACCTGCTCGAGCTGCTCGCGTGGTGCGCGTTTGCGGACCGCGAGGATCCGTCCGCCGAGATCGACGCGAGCGACGAGATCTAGTCAGCGCCGAATCTCCACAGATATCCGATGCCGGGCTCGAAGTGATCGGGGAACACCTCGCTTAGCTCCAGCCAGACCGAGGCGCCATCATTCCCCACCGGAGGGAGATGACCGAAGCTGAGCAGCATGCCTTGCTCGCCGAATGCGACCACGGTGAGTGGAATGCGCGTGCCCGCCGGACAATCCATTCCGAATGGAGTGGCGCACGCTTCTAGTCGGGGCGACGCTAGGTCGAGTCCGAGCTGATCAATCGTGAACGGCGTGGCGAGGCTCTCGTCAAACGCGACGAACAGTCCGCTCTCTCGCTCCGAGTGAAACTCATGAGCGGGTTGATCGCGGCGGCCGCCATCTCCCTCGACGAGCCCGTACTTCTCACCCGCCTCGTCGACACCGCAGGCAAAATAGATGGGAGACGGATATGGAAGCTCGGGCGTGTCGATGTCGCCGGCGCCGGGCTTGTAGATCGGACACTCGTCGGGGACTTCTAGGCCGCTGACGACATCCATGCGCGGCGGCTGCCGCGTGACCTCCATCGTCATCGAGCTGTAGTCGGTGCAAGCGCCCGACGCGAGCACTGCGAACATGATCGCCGTCTTCACGGCGCACTTCCCACGGCGTCGTTCACGTAGAACCGCCACATGTAGCCAGTGTTGGGTGAAAACCCAGCATTCGGGAACAGGTCGGCATTCATGTACGAGATCGCGACCTGCGTCGGCGTCGCGTCGAAGTCGCCGAGGCTCAGCAGCATGCCGTGCGCGCCGAGCGCGACCAGTGTCATCGGAATCTCGGCGTTCGGTTCGTGTTCCGCGCAGCACTCCTGAGAGGTCACGTCGACGGGCGCTGACCACGCCTGGATCGCCGGCGAATCACCGTCGAACCCGAGTTGGGCCGCTGTGAGCTGCGTGTGGCTGTTCGCATCGAACGCGACGTAAAGCCCGATCTCACGGTTGCCCCTCACGATCGCGAGGTCGCCAGTGTCGCCGGTCACCAGGCCGTACTTGCTGCCCGCAGCGTCGACGCCGCACGCGAAGCGAACGGGAGACTCGTAGGGGAGCTCCGGCGTATCGATGTCTCCGCCGGTGGGCGTGTAGATCGGGCAGTTCGACGGCACTTCCAAGTCGCTCTGGTCTGTCATGCGTTGGTGCCGCTCGGTGACCGGTTCCGTCATCCCCCTGTAGTCAGAGGTGCATGCACCGAGCGCCAGCGCTGCGAACATCAGTGTGCCGACGTGCTTCATCAGTGTTCCGACTTGGTTCATCGGATGGGTGGTTGCCGCAACCATGAATTTCTTCCCCGCTTTCGATGCAGTGATGCAAATAGCATCACCTTTCGCGTCCCTCGTCAGGGGCATGGTTGCCGGTCCCGCGATTTCCTTCGCTGCAAATGCAAAAAAGCGGCGCCTCGCGCGATGAAAACGGCTGGTTGCGACAACCATCCATCGCATGCGCCTCGTTCCTCTCGCGGTCGCAGCAGCCCTCATGGGGGCCGTGCCTGCGGTCGCGTCGGCAAACGACTGTGTTGTCAAGGTGACGGAGGCTCCCGGTGATGTGCGAGTGGCTATTGAAGGCGCGCTCGCGAGTGAGACCGCGTGTGGATCGCCCCTCTCGATTCGCGTCGTACCGCAAGACGGTGGCCTCCTCGTCGAAGCGCAGGACGCGCTAGGTCGCATCCGCCACCGTGTCGTCCCCGATGCGCAGACGGTTGCCGTCTTGATTGCGAGTTGGGCAGCGGATGATCGCGTGACTCCAGAAAAGGTCGCGCGACCCGAAGAGGCCGAGGTCGTTCCGGCCGCCTACGTTTCGGTGAGTGCGATCGCCGAACAACCTCCGGTCGCTGCTGCGAGCAATCGCTGGCTGACCGTCGGTGGCACGGTCGGTAGCAACGTCGGGGCGCGCGGAGAGCTCGACCTCCGTGGTTCGAGCTGGATGCTCGGCGTTGCCGCGAGCGCTCGCATGGCAACTCTTCGCGTCTACGGTGACGAGACCGACGTTTCAGCGGTCGGATATCTCGCGGTGTCGCAACGGTGGGGACGCTGGCGTGCGCGCGCATCCGTCGCGACCGGCGTCATGCGCATCAGCCTCCATATGGTGAACGGGTTCGGTGAGACCTGGGGCCAGCGGCTCGAACATCAAGCTCGTCGCCGAGGGAAACGCGACCGTCACTCGCGAGATCGCAACGGACTGGGGACTCACCGGCGGCGTCATCTTCACCGTCCTTCCCGATCCCACCATTTCGATCCAGGAGATGAGCGTTCGGCAGGATCTGCCGATGGTCGCGCCGCAGGTCGTTGTCGGAGTGAGTCATCGGTTGTGAAGCAACCGCGGACCGACATCGTCGAGCTCCGTCCCAAGGCAGGCCTCGATCGAATGACCGACGAAGGCCTCATGGCTGCCGTTGCCGCGGGCGATCGCGTCGCGTGCGGTGAGCTGTTCGATCGCTATGTCGACGAGCTGCATCGGTTTGTCGGGCGGATGCGCGGCAGCGATCGCGATGTCGTCGAAGATCTGGTTCAGATCGTGTTTCTCGCCGCGTTCCAGGCCGCCGAGCGCTTTCAAGGAGGCAGCGTCCGCAACTGGCTGTTCGGAATCGCCGTGAACCAGGTCCGCGAATACGCGCGTCGCGAGATCCGGCGCAAGCGAGCTCTCGAGGTTGTCGCCGAAGCAACGCCGAGCTCGACGGCGCCAGGTAGCGCGCACTTGCTCGTGCATCTCCCCGCTGCGATCGCGGCGCTGTCTGTCGAGCTGCGCGCGGCGCTCGTCCTCGTCGACATGGAAGGAGAGCGGGGGCGCGATGCGGCAGCGATTCTCGGAGTTCCGGAAGGCACGCTATGGCGGCGGGTTCATCTGGCACGAAAAGCCGTGCGAGCGGCGCTAGGGGGCGAGTCATGAGTTGCCTTTCTGACGCCCGCATAGCTGCTGCCGCTTCGGGCGACGACGTTGCTGCGAGCGAGCACGCTGCGGCGTGCATTCGTTGCCGTCGCCTGATCGCAGAGGCGGAAGCGACGCGTGCCCAGCTGAAGCTCGTGCGCGTGATGGAACTCGCGGTTGCGCGCCGCGCGTCGTTGCGAGCAGAGCTTCTTGCACGGAGAGATGCCGCTTCTGCTCGTCGCGCACGCCGTCCGTGGGCCGCCGCGCTGGCGATCGTAGCTGCGCTGGCTGTTGGCGCGCTCGTCGTGATCTTCGCGAGTCACGCAGCGACGCAGGTCGCCCTCGTTCCTCCTGTGATCGAGCCCGTAGACACCGGGGCTCAGGCACCGGCTCTTCCGCCTGCGACGACGGAGAGCGTCGGGTTACCTCCTCCGCCGGTCGCCGATGGTCTCGTGACGGGGGCAGGGCGGTTCGAACGCGACGGTGACGCCGTGCAACTGACAGACGGCTCCATCACGATCGACTCGCAAGGACGTCGCGCGACGCAGGTCGTGTTGCGTCGCACGCGGGTCACCGTCGATGGGGCGCGCATCAAGATCACGGCCTCCGGCGGCAACATCGTGCAGATCGTGGTGTTCGCAGGCTCGGTGGAAGTGGAGCGCGATGGTCACGTGCAAGTGATCGAGAGCGGTGAGCTGTGGCGACCAGCTCCAAAGCAAGCTGCGCCCGTGAATGCCGCCGCGGTTCGGTCGCCGGCCGTCGATGCGTTCCATCGCGGATGGACAGCGCTGCAGGCCAAGTCGTACGCGGACGCGATCGCTGCGTTCGATGAAGCGACAGATCCAGCGGTCGCCGAGGACGCGAGCTTCTGGGCTGCCACGGCCGCAGCGAGAGCGGGCGATAGCGAGGAGGCGCGGCGGCGGCTGCGCATCTTCGTCGCCACGTATCCCGAGTCACCGCACGCCGATTCGGCCCGCGCGGAGCTCTCTACGCCGCTCCCACCGCACTGAGGCTTCACTTCATTGCGTGGGACGCTTCGCCGATGGGCAGGAACAGGCATCTAGCCTCGGTGATGCGAAAATGTTACGTCCGGCCGGATGCTAGGAATCGTCGGTGGCTCGGGCCTTTACGACCTCGATGGTCTCACTGGCAAACAGTGGCGGCGCGTGGAGTCGCCATTCGGTGAGCCCTCGGACGAGCTCCTGTTCGGCACGCTCGGTGATCAGCAGATCGTTTTTCTCCCTCGCCACGGCCGCGGCCATCGCATCCCGCCTCACGAGATCAACTTTGCCGCGAACGTCGATGCGCTCAAGCGCGCCGGTGCGACGTCCCTGATCTCCGTGAGCGCCGTTGGATCCCTGCGCGCGGAGCTGCCGCCGGGCACCTTCGTGCTGGTCGATCAGTTTGTCGATCGCACGCTGCGGAAGCCCAAGACGTTCTTCGGCACAGGTCTCGTCGCGCACGTCTCGATGGCGCACCCGACCTGCAACCGCATGATCGACGCGCTCGCGGCGTCTGCGTCGGCGCTACAGCTCGCGCACCAGCGTGGCGGGACGTACCTCGTGATGGAGGGCCCGCAGTTCTCGAGCCTCGCCGAGTCGCGCATGCACATCGGCATGAACTGCGACGTCGTCGGCATGACGAACATGCCCGAGGCGAAGCTCGCGCGCGAGGCCGAGCTTTGCTACGCGACGGTCGCGATGGTCACGGACTTCGACTGCTGGCACCCGGAGCACGAGCACGTGCAGGTCTCCGACGTCATCAAGGTGATGCACACGAACTCGGTGCACGCGAAGTCGTTGCTCGCGCACGTCATCCCCACGCTTGGCAAGCACTCCGGTCCCTGCGCCAACGGATGCGATCGCGCTCTCGAAGCCGCGATCATGACGGCGCCGGAGGCGCGCGATCCGGACATGATCAAGAAGCTCGATGCGGTCGCGGGCCGTGTGTTGAAATGAAAGTGGAAGGCACGTGGCGCCGCACCATCGAGCTCGCCAGCGATGGCCGCTCGGTGAACGTGCTCGATCAGGCGAAGCTGCCGTACGGCATCGCCTGGATGCGTCTCGCGACGCTTGCCGAGGTCGCACGCGCGATCAAGGACATGACGATCCGCGGTGCACCGCTCATCGGCGCGACCGCTGCGTATGGTGTGGCCATCGCTCTCGCGAACGGTGACTCGCTCGAGACAGCAATCGAGATCCTCGCGGCGACGCGCCCGACGGCGATCAATCTGCGTTGGGGCCTCGAGCGCATGCGTGCGCATCTCGCGCCGCTCGCTGCATCCGCGCGTGTGGATGCGGCGTTTGCCGAGGCCGCGAAGGTCTGCGACGACGACGTCGCGACGTGCGAAGCGATCGGCAACCACGGCGTCGCCCTCATCGAGGCTGCGGCGAACAAGCGCGCGGGCAGGATCAACGTGCTCACGCACTGCAATGCGGGGTGGCTCGCGACCGTCGACTGGGGCACCGCGCTCGCGCCCGTCTACAAGGCGCACGAGAAGGGAATCGACGTTCACGTCTGGGTCGACGAGACGCGCCCGCGCAACCAAGGCCTGCTCACCGCGTGGGAGCTCGCGCAGCACGGCGTGCCGCACACGGTGATCGCCGACAACGCGGGTGGTCATCTCATGCAGCACGGCGAGGTCGACCTGTGCATCGTCGGCACCGATCGCACGACGCGTACGGGCGACGTTTGCAACAAGATCGGTACCTACCTCAAGGCGCTCGCGGCGCACGACAACGGGATTCCGTTCTACGCGGCGGTTCCGTCGTCCTCGATCGATTGGACCCTCGACGAGGGCAAGACGATTCCGATCGAGGAGCGCAGCGGAGACGAGGTCCGCATCATCGCGGGCACGCAGGTCATCGCCGCCGTGCACGCGGTCGCGAACCCCGCGTTCGACGTCACCCCGCGCCGCCTGATGACAGGGCTGATCACGGAGCGTGGTGTCGCGCATCCCTCCGTCGATGGCCTGCGTGTACTGTTCCCGGAACGATGACGCATCGCCTGCGCCAAGAGCTCGTCGCGACGGCGAAGCGCATGAGCGACCTCGGCCTGACACCGGGGATGTCGGGCAACGTCAGCGTGCGCACGTCGAAGGGCATGCTCGTGACGCCGTCGGGAATGCCGTACGGCGAGATCGTCCCCGATGACTGCGTGGAGATCGGTCTCGACGGCAAGGTGAGGCCGGGCCAGCGCACGCCGACGTCGGAGTGGCAGCTGCACCGCGACATCCTTGGCTCCCGCCCCGACGTCGAAGCGATCGTGCACACGCACTCGCTGTTCTGCACGACCATCTCCACGCTCCGCCGATCGATCCCTGCACTCCACTACATGATCGTGCTCGCGGGCAGCGACGAGATTCCCTGTGCGGACTACGCGACGTACGGCAGTGCGGAGCTCGCGTCCAACGCGGTCGTCGCTCTCGGCGGTGGTCACGCGTGTCTGCTCGCGAATCACGGCATGGTCGCGCTCGGCAAGGACCTCCCGTCCGCGCTGCGCCTCGCCGCGGAAGTCGAGACGCTCGCCTCGCAGTACTGGCATGCGGCGCACCTCGGCACGCCGGTCGTGCTCGATCACGCCGAGCTCGACAAGGTGCGCGAGAAGTTCGCGCAGTACGGTCAGAGCAAGCCGCGTCGCAGCTCGTAGCTCACGCGCGACGTGGCAGCGAACGGAAGTTGCGCGCGAACTGCGTGGCGAACACGCAGAAGAAGATGATCGCGCCGCCGGCGAAGCCGATGAGCGGAACCTCGACGTGCCCGAGGCAGGCCGCGAGCGTGAAGACGGTGACCGCGAAGTCGCGCTTGAGCATCTTGGGCGCCGTCGCGGTGATCCACGGCCACACGCCCTTTGGCTGCTGCGAGAGGAACTCGCTGCTCTGGAACGCCCACGGGATCGCGGCGAGGTCACCGGAGTTGTAGACGACGCGGATCAAGTAGTACTGCGTGCCCTGCGTGAGGACGAAGCACGTCGTCGCGATGGCCCAGAGCGGAGTGCTCCATGACGACAGACTCGTGGACGAGAGGCTGACCATGATGCCGGTCGTGTACGCGATGTTCGCGAGGTCATCCGCGACGGTATCGAACCACTGACCGGCGCGCGAGAACTGGAAGCGCAGGCGCGCGAGCTCGCCGTCGATGCCGTCGACGATCGAGCCGAGGTTCACGAGCAGCATGCCGATCGCGCCCATGAGGTAGCCGCCGCGCGAGATGACGACGCCGCCGGCGATGGCGCAGAGCAACGCGATCGCGGTCACGTGGTTCGGCAGGATCGGAACGCGGCGGATCAGATAGGTGATGGGGAGCGAGATGTGGCGGTTGATCAGCTTGGCCGCGATGCCGTCAGCGGACTTGCGGAGCGACCACACCAGGCTGCGCTCGGCCTTGCGAACGCCGGCACGATCGAGCGGAGCGGCGGTGAAGCCGAGATACGGAACCGGAGCGACCGACGTCTCGGCAGCGTAGCGATCGAGCTGGGCTTGGATGCCTTGCGCGTCGGCGGCGACGGCGGCCACGCTCGCGGCGGTCTCACGGGTGGACACGAACACGGCATCGTGCTCTGCGCCGTCTACTTTCGCGACGTGGCCGGCGGAGCCGTTCCACGCGCGGATTGCGGCCTTGGGCATGTCGCGATGGAACACGCGATCTCCGCGAACCACGAGCACCGAGTCGTGCGCGTCGCCCGCGGGAGGGGTGGAGACGAGCGTCAGCGTCGCGGAGAACCGGCGATCGTTCTGGACCGCCGAGAGATCGAGCGGCGTCGACTCGTTCCAGATGACGAACACGCGCTTGCAGCCGGCCATCGCGGCTTCGCAGGCGAGTCGCAACAGGTGCGAAACACCGCCGAGCTCGTCGAGGGGGGCGGGCAGGGCGGCGCGTCCGTCGATCCGCCCCATCAGGAGCCATGCCTCTGTGGGAGCGGTGTGCTCCGTCGGTGCGGCGTGCTCGAGGGACATGACGATCGGATCGTGTGAACGGGGTGCGCTCGCGCTTGCCAGCATGACACCTCTCGTGTGGCATGCGACCGCCTGGTCGACGACGGGCGAGAGCGGCAATCTACATTAAGAGGCGATCAGGAGTCACCTGACAGACGCGGTTCTGCTAACTACGCGCGAGACCCGCATGCGCATCGCCCACGTCACCAACTACTGGCCGAACGAGGCCGGGCACGCGTACTACACCGAAAATCTAATGAACGGGATCCACGTGCACCGCCCCGAGCGGCAGTACGTGATCGGTGAGGGCAACACGGACGCGAAGGAGACCGACGTCTATCGGGCCGCGCCCTACTGGTCGCGCAACGAAGACTATGTCGAGAACGTGCTGCGCGGTCTGCGCGAGGCGAAGGCGGACGTCGCGTACCTGCAGTACTCCGACGATCTGTTCGGCACCGACAATCGCTTTCCGCGCCTGATCGAGGCGATGGAAAAGCAGGGCACGCGCGCCATCGTGGTGACGCACTCCGTCTATCCGGCGAGCCGAAAGATGAAGTTCGAACCGGGCGGCACCGTCGTCGAGTTCGACCGCGCATGCGGCAACG
Source organism: Kofleriaceae bacterium (assembly GCA_036499725.1). GTDB lineage: Bacteria > Myxococcota_A > Polyangia > Haliangiales > Haliangiaceae > JABFXX01. The sequence goes on along the minus strand of DASYDE010000116.1, from coordinate 18,632 downwards.
CGGCGAGCTGCATGCACGTCCACACGACGCGGATGAAGACCGAGCTCATCGAGCGCGGGCTCGACGCCTCCAAGATCGCGGTCGTCGCGCATGGCAGCCTCGCGATGGAGAAGCGCGATCAGGCGGCGAGTCGCAGAGAGCTCGGCATTCCGGAGAACGCGAAGGTGGTGCTGTTCTTCGGCTTCATCTGGACCGGCAAGGGCGTCGAGCGGCTCCAGTCGGCGTTTCGTCTCGTGAAGAAGCGCGTGCCGAACGCGTTCCTCTACATCGGTGGGTACACGCGCGCGAAGAAGTGGGGCTTCTACGTGAAGTACCTGCAGCTCCGCGGCGCGATGCTCGGGATCAGCAGCAGCTCGCGTCTTTCGTTCCAGTACGTGCCCAAGGATCAGGTACCGAGCGTGTTCTCTGCGGCAGATGTGGTCGCGATGCCGTACCGCCAGGACTATGCGTCCGTGTCGGGCGTCGTGCACCAGACGGCGGGCATCGGCAAGCTGATGGTCTGCTCGCGGATCTCCAAGTTCGACGAGGTCGGCGAGCATGTCTCGCCGGAGCTCCTCGCGGATCCGGACTCCACCGAGGAATGGGCAAACCGCATCGAGCGACTACTCGTCGATGACAAGTTCGCCGATGAGATGCGGACGAAGATTCTCAAGTTCGGCGAGGACACGAGCTGGCCGAACGTGGGCAAGCAGCACGCGGAGCTGTGCGAGCGGCTCGCCGCCGGTAAGCCGGCCGCTGGTTAGAGACCGAGCGCCGCGTCTTCACGACGGCAGCGTGCGATCGAGAGCGGAACGAGGGCCGCCGCGAGCAATGTCGCGGGGAGGCTTCCGAGCAGCAACGCACCACCGAACGCCGCGAGCACGAGGCCGAGCTCGGAGGGATGGCGCACGAAGCGGTACGGCCCGGTCGTGATCCGCGTCGACCCATGGAGCGCGGTGACGAACTGCGGGCCGAGCGTCACGATCGACCACAGCCGCGCCGCGATGCCGGCCGCGAGCAGGACTCCGCCCGCACATGCGCTCACGGGAACCGCGCGCGCTCCGAGAAGGTGGTGCGCGACGGCGACGACGTGGACAGCCAGCAGCACGACGCCGGTGGGGAGCGCGAGCGTTCCGCTCTCGACGCGATCTTCCGAGGTCGCACGCGCCTCGAGGATCGCCCACGCGATCACGCAAGCGGCGAAGACGGCGAGGGCGATCACTTCGGGTTGACGACGTGAGCGCTCGGTAGCGACGGAAGAACCTCGGGCTTGAACGTGCCGGCACATGCACGGCACTCGACGTATTCACCGATGACGCCGAGCGGGAAGACGGGAATGAAGTACAGCGTGAACCAACGCTTCACGACCTTGTGCTCGTACGGACTGTTCGGCCCGCACCGAGGACAGGTGAACTGCCCCGCTTTGGCAGTCCTGGTCATGGAACGTCGCCCGAAAATGATGAGGCCCAGCACGGGCCCACCGTATCAGAGGCCGAGCTCGGACGAGTACTGGTTGACGAACACGCGATCCGGATCGAGTCGATCACGGACCGCCTTGAAGTCGTTCCATCGCGGATAGAGCGCGGCGATCGCCGCCGGCGGGAGCAGCAGATGCTTGCCCCAGTGCGGCCGCGCGTCATAGCGCGTCAGTAACGCGACGAGGTCCGGCACGAACGGATTGTCGGCGTGGATGAAGAATGACACCCACAGGACCGTTTGCCCCTGCGTCGGCGAGAGCCACAGATCATCGCCGACCATGGGACGCAGGCCGATCATGCGATCGGGGCCTTTGCGACCGCGCAGCAGAGCGCGGAGCTCGGTCAGGAACTCCTCGGTGCGAGCAAGGTCGATCGCGAGCTCGCTCTCGAGTGGCGTGCGCTGGACCTTGCGGCGCCGCAGGATCGTCGCTGCATCGTCGCCCGCCATCGGAGCGAGCATTGCTTCGTACGGGCCCTGATAGTCCTTGGACTTGATCGATGAGAACGGCCACGCGAGCCCGACGTTGCGCGCGATCCACGCGTAGACGCTCGCCTTGTCGCCGAAGCGCTGCTCGCGCTGCGTCGGTAGCCCGCGCGCGGTATCGCGGGAGACTTTGGTCGACGCGAAATCCACCACCCACTCGGTCGTCGACTCCCACACGGCAGCGCGAAACGTCGCTGCACTCTTGTTCGCCACGAGCTCTCGCGCGTACTCCCCGATCGTGTACCGCCGGCGTTGCAGCGCCAGGTCAAAGCTCGCCTCGCACGCGAGATCGACCGCGACGATGATCCCCGTGGTTCCGAACGAGCTGATCACTGCACGAAACTCGTCCGTGCCTTTCTCGAACGTGTGGAGCTGACCTCGACCGTCGAGCAGCATGACGCGAACGACCGACGACGCGATCGATCCGTAGCTGTACGACCCACCGTGTGTCCCCGTCGACACGACGCCTGCGATGGTCTGGCCATCCCACTCGCCGATCGTCGGGACCGCGAAGCCGCCCGCTCTCACGAACGCGAGGAGGTCGCGCAGGATCGTCCACCCCGACGCGCGAACGACGCCAGGCGAGACCCACTCGAGGAGCGGAGCGAGATTCTCCGAGAGCGGGCGGCCCGCCGTCTCGAAGCAGCGGCTCTTGGAGGTCTGCGAGCCAACACCGCGACATCCATCCGGTGCGTCGACGAAGCGCGCTGTGACTTGCTCGACGAGGCGCTCGAGCGTCATGCGGCGCCGAACGGGCGAGGACGATAGCCGAGCAAGCGCGTCGCCTTGTCGTGCGGATACAGCGCGGGCCGCGTGTAATCCATGCCGCGGATATTGCCGCGCAGCTTTTCCATGAGCCGCAGCGACCAGCGAATCGTCCAGTCGATCGGCCGGGGCAGGCTGATCGCGCCGATGTTCCGTTGCTTCGCGATCGCCGTGCAGAACGCGACGTGATCGACCATCTCGCCACCGATGTTGAACGCTTCGTTCGCGACGTCGCTCGTGACCGCTGCCACCGTCGCATCGACCACGTCGGTGAGGCTCACGAAGTCAAAATCCATCCGGCCGAACTTGATGTGCCACGTCTTCAGCGTGGACGCGACGCTCTCGTCCCACGATAGACTGCCCGCGCCGTACACGTTGGTCGGGCGCAGGATCACGAACGCCATCCCGGCCGCGCTACACAGCTCTTCCACCGCGTGCTCGCCGGCGAGCTTGGTAAACGCGTAGGGGTTGAGCCGTGGATCGAGGATCGGGCGCAGCGCCTCGGTGTATCCACCCTCCGGCTGGGGCGTGCCGCGATAGACCGAGATCGAGCTGACGTAGATGAACTTGCGGACGCCGTTGCGCTGAGCGGCCGTCACCAGGTCCTTCGTTCCCTGGACGTTGATGAGGTCGCTCGTGCTCGGCTGCTTCTTTGGCTTGTAGGCAGCGCAGTGAACGACCGACTCTGCCCCCTGGCAAAGCTTGTCGAGGGCCGCCGTGTTGGCCAGGTCCCCCTCGACGAACTGCACGCCCTCGGCGGCGAGCACCCGCGAGACATCCGTCGGAGATCGCAGCAAGCTACGGACTCCAAGTCCGCTCGCCCGCAGCGCACGGCAGATCGCCTGGCCGAGAAAACCGGTGCCGCCCGTCACCGCGATTGTCCTGTCGCTAGGCGCCATGGAAGGGCTTCGTAGTCAGAACTCGCGCGCCTGTCAAACGCAGCCTGGCAAAGAGCCGCACGCGCTCGTTTTGGATACATTCGCGATACATCTATCTGCTAGAAAGTCCACGAGTATGCTCATCCGAGGCAAGGCTCCTCTTCGCGTCAGTTTTGCTGGTGGTGGCTCCGACGTCAGTCCGTACTGCGACGAGTACGGCGGCTGCGTGCTGTCGACAACGATCGGCATGTACATCTTCGGCGCGCTCGAGATCCGGAACGACAAGCAGGTCGAAATCTTCTCCGTCGACTACGACCAGATCGTCAAGTACGAGCTCGGCGCCGAGATGCAGTCGGGCGACAAGCTCGCGTTCATCCAAGCGCTCATCAAGCGGCTGAATCCGCCCAAGGGCTTCAATCTCTACCTGCACTCCGACGCGCCGCCCGGTACGGGCCTCGGTTCGTCCGGTGCCATCTCCGCGCTGATCGTCGGCCTCGTGAACCACGCGTTCAACCTGATGATGTCGCGCTACGACATGGCGCAGATGGCGTACACCGTCGAGCACGATGACCTCGGCCGCTCGGTCGGTCGTCAGGATCACTACGCGGCGGTGTTCGGCGGCATGAACTTCATCGAGTTCGGCTCCGCGGGAACGCTCGTGGTTCCGCTGCGCGTCGAGCCGTGGATCCTCGACGAGCTCGTCTATCACTGCCAGATGTTCTACACGCGCAAGAAGCGCGACTCGGAGGACATCGTCGCCAAGCAGATCGGCTTCTACAAAGAGAAGCGCTCCGAGACGCTCGACGCGCTCTCGGAGATGAAGAAGCTGACGCACGAGATGCGCCGCTGCTTGCTCATGGGCCAGATGCGCAAGTTCGGCGAGCTTCTCCACGACGGGTGGGTTCACAAGAAGCAGATGAACCCGGCCGCGGCCAATCCGTACCTCGACGAGCTCTACGACGCAGCTCGCAACTCCGGTGCGATCGGCGGCAAGCTGCTCGGTGCTGGTGGCGGCGGCTTCTTCTTGTTCTACACGCCGTTCATGAAGCAGGGCAAAGTCACCGAAGCGCTGACCAAGCTCGGCGCGCAGGCGGTCCCGCTCGCTCTCGACAACGATGGTCTGCGCACGTGGGAAGTCCTCGGGCACACGCTCCACGACGAGACGGGCGGCATGTTCGAGAGGCTCGGATGAAGGAGCCGGCGCTCGTTCTGTGCGGTGGTCTTGGAACGCGGCTGCGTGACGCAGTCGGCGACGTGCCCAAGGTCCTCGCACCGATCGCAGGGCGCCCGTTCCTGGATCTGTTCGTCGGTGCGCTCCACCGCGGTGGGATCCGCCGCATCGTGCTGCTCGCCGGCTATCTCGCGGATCAAGTCGAGAGCTACACGCGCGGCCCGCTGCGCGAGGCGTATCCCGACGTCGAGGTCCAGGTGTGCGTGGAGTCCTCTCCGCTCGGTACCGGCGGCGCGATCGGTAACGCGCGCGATCTCGTCGATGGCACGTTCCTCGTGATGAACGGCGACACCTATCTCGAGCTCGATGCGAACGCGCTGCTGACGGCTCATCGCAATGCGAACGCGCGCGCGACGATCGCGACGGTGCACGTCGACGACGCGGGACGGTTCGGTTCGATCGCCGTGGATGCCGCGAGCAACATTACGGGCTTTCGCGAGAAGGGCGTCGAGGGGCCAGGCCTCGTGAACGCCGGCGTCTACGTCCTCGAGCGCTCGGTGCTCGATCTGATTCCCCCGGGGCGCGCGGTGTCGCTCGAGCGCGAGACGCTGCCCGCCATGCTGGCCACTGGTCAGCGCGTGCACGCCGCGATGCTGCCTGGAACCTTTGTTGATATCGGTACACCACAGAGCTGGACGGCATTCTCCGCAGAGATCGCCGCCCGGCAAGGAAGTGCATGAGTATGTCCGAGCCGCTATCCACGTACATCGAGCAGTCCATCCGCGACAGCATCGCGACCAAGCAGACGCTGTTGGACCTCCAGCCGCAGATCGCCGCCGCCGCGCAGTTGCTCGTCGATTGCTACAAGAAGGGCGGCAAGTCGATCTTCTTCGGTAATGGAGGTAGCGCGGCTGACGCGCAGCACTTCGCGGCCGAGTTCGAGTCGCGCTTCGCATTCGATCGCCCGCCGCTGCCGTCGCTCGCGCTGCACGCGAACACCTCCACGGTGACCGCCGTTGGCAATGACTACGGCTACGATCAACTATTCGCGCGGACGCTGCGCGCGCACGCCAAGCCCGGTGACGTAGCGATCGCGATCTCGACGAGCGGCACATCCAAGAACGTGATGGCCGCGGCGCGCATCGTCAAAGAGCTCGATATCCGCCTGATCGCGCTGACGGGTGAGAACAAAGGACCGCTCGGCGAGTTCGCCGACGTCTCGATCGCCGTGCCGTCCAAGATCACGGCGCGCATCCAGGAGTGTCACGGCCTGGTCGGACACATGCTCTGCGGATGGGTCGAGCTCGCGATGTTCGAGAAGTAATGCCAACTCGCCGCTGCGTATTTCTCGATCGCGACGGCGTCATCAACACCGAGGTCGCGTACCTCCACGATCCCGAGCAACTCGAGATCATCGCGGGCGTGCCCCAGGCGATCGCGCAGCTCTCGCGCACCGGAGCGGCGGTCGTCGTCGTGACGAACCAAGCGGGTATCGCGCGCGGCAAATATACGGAGCACGAGCTGGCCGCGGTGACCGCCCGTGTCGACGAGATCCTGGCTGCGGCAGGAACACATCTCGACCGCACGTACTTCTGCCCTCATCACCCCGACGCGGGCATCGGCGACTACAAGCGCGAGTGCCGCTGCCGCAAGCCCGCTCCGGGGATGCTCGAGCAAGCCGCGACAGAGCTGGATCTCGATCTGGCTCGCTCCATCCTCGTCGGGGACAAGATCACGGACCTGCAAGCGGGACGCGCCGCGGGCTGCGCGACCGTGCTGGTCCGGACTGGCTACGGCGCAGGCGAAGAAGAGGCAGCGCGCGCGGCGGGCGTGTGCGACGCGGTGTTCGATTCGCTCGCCCACGCGACGCCGTGGATCCTCGAGCGTCTGCGCGGATGAGCGAGCCGATCAAGACGAGCGTCAACCGGGGCCTCGCGTGGCTCGGTGTCGCGAGCTCGGCCCTCGGCCTGCTCGATATCCTCGCGCTGATCATCATCCTGAACACGTGGGTCACCACGGAGCAGTACGGCATCGCGACCAAGGCGATGTGGCTGTTTCCTGTCCTCGATCAGGTCACCGACCTCGGTCTCGGGGCCGCCGTGATCCAGCGCGACGATCACACGTCGCTGCGTATCTCGACGGTGTTCTGGATCACCACGGGGCTGTCTCTGCTCCTGCTCGGTCTGATCGCATTCATCGCCCCGATCGCCGCATCGTCGTTCTCGGGACAGCCCATCGTCGGCTGGATGCTCGCGGCATACGGGCTCAAGCTCGTCCTCCAGAACGGCTACGTCATTCCCTCGGCGATGATGAAGCGTGATCTCCGCTTCAAGGAGATTTCCATCATCCGCATCATCGCGAACCTCACCGACTTCGTCGGCAAGATCGCGTTCGCAGCGGCCGGGTTTGGGATCTGGTGCTTCGTTCTGGGGCCGCTGTGCAAGAACGTCGTCTACGTCGTCCTCTGCCAGATGCGACGACCGTACCGCCCGCGCTTCGAATTCTCGTTCGCGGATGCGCGCGAGTACGTGACGTTCGGCCTGCGCACGTCCGCGAGCCAGATCATGTTCTTCTTCTACACGAACGCCGACTACCCGATCGTCAGCTTCTACTTTGGCGACTCCGCGCTCGGCCTGTACAAGCTCGCGTACGACATCGTGCTCGAGCCCGTCCGCATGCTCTCGAACATCGTCGGCGACGTGGCGTTCCCGACGTTCGCGAAGTTGCGCAGGAACACGTCGGCCCTGATCGCGCAGTTCATCTCGTTCACGCGGTTGAATCTGATCATCGTGATGTCGTTCTCCGCGATCGTGTTTGTCGCTGCCTCCGATCTGATCGCGCTGTTTCCGAAGTACCAGGGCGCGGAGCGCGCGATGCACATCCTGTGCGCGGTCGCCGTGTTTCGCGCCGTCGGGTTCGTCGCGCCGCCGCTGCTCGACGGTCTTGGCCATCCCGAGCGAACGCTGCGCTACATGACGGTCGCGACGATCCTGATGCCGCTGCTGTTCGTTCTGGGAGCCAAGCTGCTCGGTCCGTCGCTCGGCTTCGAGTCGGTGGCCATCGCGTGGGCCGTCGGATACCCGATCGCGTTTGCGATCCTCATCTACCTGACGACGGTCACGCTCGGCTGGTCGCTGGGAAGCTACGTCCGTGCCGTCGGCGGTGTCGCGCTCTGTATGGTGGGCGGCGGCGCGGTCGCGGGCATCGTGTATCGGTTCCTGCCCGCCATCGCAGCGCTCCGGTTCGCGGTGACCAGCGGCGTCGTCATCGTCGCCAGCGCGCTGCTCCTCGCGTACACGCAGGGATTGACCCTGAAGAGCGCGTTTCGCTCTCTGCGTGGAAGCTAGCTGCGACGGTGCGCGGCGCGCAGCCACGCGAGAGCCGCTGGTGCGACGAGGAGCGCCATCGCGACGCAGCAAACCTCGCCGATCGATGCGGCGAGCCCGAACGCGCGAATTCCGCCGTTCGCTGACAGCAGCAACGTGCCGTAGCCGACCGTCGTCGTGTACGAGCACAAGATGACCGCGCCACCCGTCGTGCGTAGCACGTGCGCGATGCCGCGCTCGCCTTCTTGCCGCTCTCGCGCCGCGACGTTGACCGCGTAGTCGATACCGATGCCGATGCTGATGGGGAGCGCGATCAGATCGAGAAAGTGCACCTTGAGCCCGACGATCGCGCACGCCGCGATCATCAGCACGACACCAGCGATCCCCGATCCGATCGTCACGGCCGTATGTCGGTTGATGCCCATCAGCATCATGACGGCGAGGATCGATCCGAGGAGTGCGAACGCGATCATCGGCGGCGCGTCGTGTTCCATCACCGCGATGATGTCGGCCACGACGAGAGACTCGGCGGCCATGACCGCGTGCGACGGCAGGGCGAGCTTGCGCGCTTCCCGAGCGAACTCCAGCCGATCGTCGACGTCGAACGAGTTGAGCCGAGAGGCGCCACGGATGAGGAGCAGGCGACCCCGCGTCCCATCGCGCTCGATGAACGGCCAGGCGAGCGCGTACGGAATGTCGGCGTCGGTGACGACGCGTAGATCGTCGGGTGGGCGAAGCTTCTTGATGCGCGCCGCATCGGCGGGCCCGAGAGCGTCCTGGAATTCGGGCGAATCCATGATCCCGCGGATCTCGGCGAGCACCGCGAGCTTCTGATCCTGCTGGTCCGGCAACAGATCGTCGATCGTGATGACGTCCTTGATCCAGCGCAGGAACACCGGACGCTTCGCGTTGTCGTCGCGCAGCGCCTGCACGAACGGTGCGACGTCGGCGCGGTGGTCGACGGCAACGATGAGCTGATACGCGGCGCCCGTCAGCTCGGGATGTTCGAGCCGCGCCTTGATCTTGTTGTTGAGCGCCTCGCCGGTGCGGATCTCGTGCGTGCTCGATTGGAGGTCGCGCCAGTCATGCGTGAACGGATTGCCGGCGACGAAGATCGTCGTGACCACGACAGCGACAAGCGTGACCACCCCTGCGATGACGAGCGTCGCTCGATACCGGCGACCCGGGCCGGCCTCTGCGATGCGCGCGAGGGCGTTGCTGACGGCGGGCTCGGGGCGGCCCTGCACCCATCCGCGGCGCACGAAGACGGCGAGCATTGCGGGCAGCACGCTGAATGTCGTCAGCCATGTGAGCGCCATGCCGATGCCGCCGATCGCGCCGAACTCGCGAAAGCCTCGGAAGTCAGTGACGATCAGGGACGTGTACGCGATCGCGGCCGTCGCGGCGGCGCCGAGCGTGCCCGGAAGCGCGCCACGCATCGCGCTCTCGATCGCGTCTGCGGACTTCCCCGCGCGCAGCTCCTCGAGGAATCGCGAGACCAGGATGAGGGCCGGATTGATACCGTTTCCGACGACGATCGCGAACAGGAACGCGGTCATCACGTTCAGGCGCGTGAACATCACCCAGGTGATCGCGAACGTGGCCAGCGCTCCGACCGAGAGCGACCACAGCATCGCGAGCACGAGCTTGCCGGAGCGGTAATAGAGGAGGAGCGCGGCGCCCACGAGGACCAGCGTCAGGCCGAGCGACCACGCCATCCCGTCGATCACGGAGTCGTGCTCGTAGAGCGCCATCATCACGTTGCTCGACAACCCGAACGTCGTGGTGGGGAAGTCGCGTTGGAGCTCTTTGATCTCGCGTTGCACGCCGTGCACGAGAGCGCGGCCCTTGCTCGTGTCGCTCGCGGAGAACTGCGTCTGGATCGAGATGACCTGAAGGAGACCATCCTTGGAGGCCGTCCGCGGTGGGTGCTTGCTGCTCTCCTCTAGATCGTCGAGTTGCTTCTCGAGCTTCGCGAATCGATCGTCGGTCTTGGTCTCGGGCTCGTCATCGAGCGAGATGAACAGAGGGTTTGCTTCGAGCTTCGCGTTGTCGATCCGGGCGCGTAACGCGTTTCGTGCCGCGACGAGATCCTCCAGCTTGGCAAACAGGAAGCGGTGCTCCCACGCATAGCTCAGGCGCGGGCTGTCGTCGCGCGTCACCTCGCGGACCATCGTCGGATCGCTCGTGATGTGGCTGATGCGCTCGAGGATCTTGTCGGATGCGGAAGACGTCTCCGCGGCCGTCGGTCCCTCGACCACGATCTGCAGCGTGGCAAACGGAACGACCCGCGCCTGGAGCGCTTTGAGATCACGGACCGACGGCTGACTCGGTGGGAGGAGAACCGTCAGGTCGGACGCGAGCTTCAGTCGCTTCGCGAGGTACCCGGACGCGACCGTGAGCAGGAGCGAGAGGACGAGCACGACGTGCCGATGCCTCGCAATCCACTCGGCGTACCGCTTCACGGCGACTGTATAGCGCTCGCGGCGCGCGACGGACTACGACTCGGTGAAGAAATGGCGGGGTAAGCTTAGCAGAGGAGATGTCGTCCCCCCCTGTCAGCACCAACGTCAACCGAGGCCTCGCCTGGCTCGGTGTCGCTGCGTCGCTCGTGGGCGTGCTCGATCTCGTCGCCATCGTTGTCATCGTGAATCGCTGGATCTCCGTCGAGGAGTACGGCATCGCGAAGAAGTGCGTGTGGGTGTTCCCGGTCCTCGATCAAGCGACCGACCTGGGCCTTTCGCTCGCCGTGATCCAACGCAATGACCACACGCCGCAGCGCATCTCGACGGTGTTCTGGATGAACACGATGATCTCCGTCGGGCTGTTCCTCATCATCCTCGCTGCCGCACCGCCGCTCTCGATCTGGGTCTACGGTCAGCCGATCGTCGGGTGGATGCTCGTCGCGTACGGCGCAAAGCTCATCCTGCAGAACGGCTACTTCATTCCGTGGGCGATGATGAAGCGCGAGCTCCGCTACGGCGAGATGTCCGCGATCCGCGTCGTCGCAAACGTCGTCGAGTTCGGTACCAAGATCGGGTTTGCCGCGGCCGGCTTTGGCATCTGGTGCTTCGTGCTCGCGCCGCTCTGCCGCACCGTCACGTACTTCATCGGTACGCAGCTGAGGCAACGCTATCGCCCACTGTTCGCGTTCTCACTCTCCGACGCGCGTGACTACGTGACGTTTGGCCTGCGCACGTCGGCGAGCCAGATCCTGTTCTACTTCTACACGAACGTCGATTACCCGATCGTCGGCTACTTCTTTGGAGACGCCGCGCTCGGCTTGTACTCGATGGCCTACGAGATCGTGCTCGAGCCAGTGCGCATGATCTCGAACATCGTCGTCGATATCGCATTCCCCACGTTCGCGCGCTTGCGCGGAAACAAGACCGCGCTCGTCGATCAGTTTGTCTCGTTCACGCGGCTCAACTTGATCACGGTGATGGCGTTCTCTGCCGTCGTGTTCGTTGCCTCGAACGAGGTCATCTCGCTGCTCTATCCCGCGTACCACGGCGCGGAAACGGCGATCAAAATCCTCTGCATCGTGGCCATCCTGCGTGCCGTTGGCTTTGTCGCGCCGCCGCTGCTCGACGGCCTCGGGCATCCCGAGCGAACGCTCCGCTACATGATGACGTGCGCCGTGCTCATGCCGCTCTCGTTCGTCTTGAGCGCGATGTTTCTCGGCCCGTACTTCGGCTTCAACTCCGTCGCGCTCGCGTGGGCCATCGGATACCCCGTCGCGTTCGCAGTGCTCATGTTCATGGCGATCAGGACGATCGGCTGGTCCGTCGCGAAGTACCTGCGCGCCGTCGGCGGTGTGGCTCTCAGCATGGTCGCAGCCGGTGCGACCGCGTGGGGCGTTTATCGCTTCTTGCCCGCGGTGACGGGCCTGCGCTTCGGAGTGACCTGTGCTGTCGTCGCCGTGACGGCCGCGCTGCTGCTCGCGTACACGCAGGGACTCACGCTTCGCGGTGTTGCGCAGTCGATGAAGGCGAAGAAGCCACCCGACGCGCCCCCGCCCCAAGAACCACCCGTCGCGCTCTAGGGGAACAGCGACAACGTCAACGTTGCCTGGCGAACGTTGACGTTGCCTAGCCCGCGTTGTCGTCGACTCGAACGGCACACGTAAACTCCACCGTTGTCGTCGCCGATAACGATCGTCGGCGTTCTCCCGCAGCCTGGTGAGCGCAGCGGTCTGCACCCGGCGTCCCGCGGGACTCTGGGAGATCGCTCACCAGCTGTCGACGACGCCGTCCACGGTGGCGTTCCCGTGTGCCGTTCAGGTCCGCGTCGACGTTATCGAGGCAACGTCGACGTTATCCAGGCCGCCGGCGAGCTGACCTTCGATGTGCGCGCGATCGGCGGGCGTATCGACGTCCTGCCAGGTCTCGTTCCCGATATCGACGACGCGCGCCCGGCTCAGCGAGGCGAGGACCTTCACGCCTTCGGAGAGCGAACAGTCGCCGTGCGCGGCGAGGAACTTCTCGAGCTCGGTGACGAGGCGCGGCGTCACGGCGAACACGCCGCAGTCGATGCGGTCGTAGACGGGAATCGTCTTGCCGATGTCGACGATCCGGCCCGCCTCGGTCTTCACCTTCGTCGCGTCATCGATGTCGAGCTGGTTGTCCACCCTCTCGTCGGTCGCGAGATAAAGATCCGCGGCGCTCATGTCGCAGCTCGCAACCGCGCGCGCGATCGCGGTCGTGTAGACGTGGTCCGCCATCGACAGCGCGAACGGCCCGTTGACGACGCGACCGCCGACGATCACGGACACGCCGTTCTTGAGCTTGAAGTCCTTGTTGTACGCGATGTCGATCTGGATGCCCTTCTCGGCATACGTCGCGTCGTTCTTCAGCGCCGCCTCGACCTGATCCGCTGCATACCCCGTGACGACGACGACGCGCGTAATGCCGGCCGATGCGAGCGTCAGGATGGTGCGCTTGATGAGCGGGACGCCTCCGACCGTGAACAGCGGCTTGGGAACGTCGGTCTTGTCTTCACGCAGGCGCGTGCCCATTCCAGCAGCGAGGATGACGGCGTCACGAAGCATCGCCGCGCAGCCTACGCGACAGTCGTACCGAGTCAAGACACGACACGGTGTCAGGCTTTCACCACTGTTCTCGACGAGCGCGCTCCTGCCTTTGCCGCGCTTCGCCTCCTCCACTCGCCGAGAGTCCGGCCCACAATGGTCTCGGTGTCAGGTGAACTTGCTGCGCGCGTTTGCGAGGTCGATGGAGTCATCGATCTCGCGCCACACCGCATCCTTGCGGATGAAGTGCGCACCGAACGCGACCTCGCCACGCACGCTGAGGCGCTCGTAGGCGCGCTCGTAGTACTGATCCGTGAGTCCCTCGGAGAGAAACGTGCCGAGCTCTCTCATGACTGCTGCACCGGCGGTGGCAGACAGCTTGGTGACGCCGATGAACTCGCCAACGACGTGCGCGAGATCGACCTTGATCTTGTCGAGCGCGCGCAGCACACCGCGAGCATCCAGCTCGACCTTCATCGCATCGCCGTCCAACTCGGCATCGCGATCCGTCGCGAGCAGCGCATCACCGGGAGCCGCGATCAGGCTCGGAAGCACCTGATCATCGACGATCAGATCGCCGTCGATCTGCAGGAACGCGTGACCACGGATCTCGGGCTCCGCTGCGTGGAGCGAGAGAAAGTTTCCCCACGGCGGCTCGAACCGCTCGTTGAGGACGACCTTGCTCGCGAACCCGGCGCCGGTGAGCGCTTCGCGAAGCTGCTCGATGCAGTAGCCACCGACGACGACCACATCCGTGTCTCGGATGCCGACCTTCGCGAGGCTGTCGAGCTGGCGGAAGAGAAGGCAGCGGCCGTTGATGTCGACCAGCGGTTTCGGCTTGGTTGCCGTTTCGGTACCGAGACGCGAACCGACGCCCGCCGCGAGGATCACCGCCTTCATGTTCAGGCTGGCCACTATGCCACGCCGGATTTTGGCCTGGAGATGGAGGCGCCCCATTGCCGTCGCACCTAGGAAGAACTGTTGACGCTGACTCCCGTAAGTGGTTGATTCGGCCCACCCAAGAGCCAATGCCCGTCCTCCGTGCAGTAGTCCTAGCGAGCCGTCCTGCCTACGAGTCGACGAGCGAGCTGCCTTCAGCGTTTGTCGAAACAATTCGGCGAACTCTCGAAGGACTCGCGGCACTCGGAGTGAACGACATCGCTGTCGTCGATGGCCGGTACTCCGATCTGCTGCGCCAACGCCTCGAGCTCCACACGCTCCCGCATATCAGTGTTCAGGTCCTCGCGAACACGACGTGGAAGACGTCCTCTGGATCGGCGCTCCTGCTCGCGCGCAAGTGGGTGGAGCAGCCCGGAAGCTGCTTCGTCGTGCGCGGCGATCGCCCGCTCGATGTGGAAGCGCTTCGCTCGCTCGGCGAGCTCGCCAATGCCAATGAAGTCGACGCGGCGATCGTTGTCGCGATGGCGGCACAGATCGACGCTGCTGCGGATATCCGCTGCAAGCTCGCGCGCGAGGCCGATACGGACCTCTACGTCGTGAGCGAGCTCGGCCAGGATCTGGTCGGCGCCGACGGCGTGTTCACCGGCCACGCGCTCGTGAACGGCAAGATCCTCGCGCTGCTCGAGGGCATGTCCAATCCGTCGATCACGACGGGCCTTTCCGAGCTCGCCAAGACGGGCCGCGTTGTCGCTGCCACCAGCGTGTCGTGGTCGTGGGCCGGTCGCCGCAGCATCGACGTCGAGGACAGCGTGACCGCGCTGCTCCAGGCCAAGCGCCACGCGACGTATCAACTGCTCAACCCGGGCCCCGTGAACACCACCGCGTTCGTGAAGAGCGCGCTCGTTCCCCCCGACATGTGCCACCGCGACGCGATCTTCAGCGAGCTCATGGTCTCGCTCACGGGTCGTCTGCGCCGCATTTTCCGCGCGGGTCCGCACCACTCCATCTTCCCCCTCACTGGTAGCGGTACGGCAGCAATGGAGGCCGTGCTCGTCTCGACGGTGCCGCCCGACCAGAAGGTCCTCATCATCGACAACGGCGCGTTTGGCGCCCGTCTTGTCGACGTCGCGAACGTCCACGAGCAGAACGTCCTGCACCTCCGCTACGAGTGGGGCCAGCAGATCGATACCGCTGACGTCGCGCGCATCCTCGGCGAGCACGACGACATCGCCGTCGTAGCGATGATCCATCACGAGACTTCGGTCGGCCTGCTCAACCCGTGCGGTGAGATCGGTGCGCTGTGCAAGAAGCACGGCGCGCTGCTCGTCGTCGATGCGGTCAGCTCGCTCGGCGCCGAGGACATCGACGTCGTTCGCGACAACATCGATATCTGCTACTCGAGCGCGAACAAGTGCCTGCACGCCGTCTCGGGCGCGTCGTTCATGGCCGTCGCTCCTCGCGTGTGGGCTCGCATCGAGAAGCTCAAGGTGCCCTCGTTCTACTTGGACATCCGTCGCTACCGGAAGTACATGGACGAGCTCGCGCAGACGCCGTTCACGCCCGCCGTGTCGGTGTACTTCGCGCTCGACGCGGGCTGCGCCGAGTTCCTCGCGGACGGTCACGCGGCGCGGTTCGAGATGTACCGCGAGCGCAACAAGCACCTGCGCGACGGTCTCACCGCGCTCGGTATGCCCTCGTTCACCAACACCGGGAACGAAGCGAACAGCGTCGTCACCTGCCGCCTGCCGGATGGCATCGCGTTCCAGGATCTCTACGACGCCATCAAGGCGCGCGGCATGATCGTGTACGGCTGCAAGGGTGTGCTCGCTGATCGCTACATGCAGATCTCGAACATGGGCCACCTCCCGCCGGGCATTCTCGACGAGCTACTCGTGACCCTGCGCGAAGAGATCGCGCGTCTCTCGGCGCGTCCGTCGACGGCGGTACCGACCACGACGGTCCGTCCCATCGCGACCGAGCCTCGTCCCGTCGGCTAGCTCGTGTACGAGCGCGAGCTGCAGATCGCCGTTCGTGCTGCGTGCGCAGCCGGAGAGGTGATCCTGCAGCACTACGCGCGCGGTGCGATCGCCGTCGAGACCAAGGCCGACGACACGCCCGTCACGGCCGCGGATCGCGATGCAAACGCCGCGATCGTGCGTGTCCTGCGCGACGCGTTCCCCGACGACTACCTCCTCAGCGAAGAGCTGCCCGATGCAACCGAGCGGCTCTCGCGATCGCGCGTGTGGATCATCGATCCTCTCGACGGAACGCGCGACTTCGTCCAGCGCACGGACCAGTTTGCGGTGCATGTCGGTCTCGCCGTCGACGGCCGCGCTGTCGTCGGTGCGGTCCTCGTCCCCGTCGCCGACATCCTCTACAGCGCGAGCGTAGGTGGCGGTGCGTGGCGGACGGACGACGTTCTCAAAGAGGCGAGAGGCGGGACGCGAGTCCACGTCTCGAAGCGGCCGTCGCTCGACGAGCTTCGCGTCGGAGTCTCTCGCCTGGCTCCGCATCCGTCGTTGTCCGCGTTCCTCGCCGCGACGGGGCTCGCACCGCGAGTCGTTCCCATGGGTGCCTCGTTGAAGTTCATGGCGATCGCGGAAGGCCAGCTCGACGCCGCGATCAATGCGAGCACGAGCGAGCACGAGTGGGACACCTGCGCGCCCGAGGTCATCCTGCGCGAAGCAGGTGGCGTCATCACGGACCGCGATGGCGCGGAGCTCGTCTACAACCAGCCGCGCCTCGACCATCCACGCGGCAGCGTCGCGACGAACGGCGCCTGCCACGCGGCACTCCTCCAGTTGATCCGCGAGCGGCTGTGATCCGCGCGATCGTTACGATCGACGGCATCGACGGCAGCGGCAAGTCGACGTTCGCACGCCGCATCGCGAGCGCCTTCGAAACCGCGGGCATCGCGAGCGGCATCGTGCGCGTTGACGACTTTCGGCGCGAGGTCGTCTGGGGCAAGGGCGACTCCGAGGCCGACGTCTACTACGCCGATTATTACGATCTCGTGTCGTGCGAGCGGGTGCTGCGGACGTTCCTCGATGGCGGCCCCGCCCTCGATCTCCCCGCATGGGACATGGCGACCGAGAGGATCTCCGGCACGCGCAACGTCGATCTGCGCGCCGTGAATGTCGTGGTCGTCGAGGGCGTGTTCCCCCGCCGACTCCCATCCGCCGCGCGCGGCCTGGGGATCTACCTGACGGCATCCGAAGAGGAGGCCCGCCGCCGCATTCTCGAGCGCGACCAGAAGAAGGGCCGTACCGCGGAGGAGGTCCAGCGCCGGATCGACCACCGGTACTTCCCCACGCAGCGCCGCTACCACGAGCAGTTTTCCCCGCAGGAACACGCGGATGTCCTCATCGACAACGAACAGCCGCGTGCGCCCCGCATCATCGCGCAGGACTTGCGCCGCCTCCACCCGGACCTGCGGCCGATCCTCGACGGCGCGCTCCGGGTCACAACTGTCTAAAATTCGACAGGTTTAGCGACGCTTCTCGTCGGAGAAACGCCTTGTGCAGAACGCTGGAGTGAGGCAGTTTCCGCGCATGGCTCTCAAAAAAGGCGTCACCGTCAAGCCTGCCGAAGGCAAGCTTGGAATCCTCATGCCCGGCATGGGCGCCGTCGCGACGACGTTCATCGCAGGTGTGATGGCGATCCGCAAAGGCATCGGTCATCCGATCGGTTCGCTCACACAGCTCGGTCACATCCGTCTCGGCAAGCGCACCGAGGGGAAGTCGCCGGCCATCAAGGACTACGTGTCGCTCAGCAAGCTCGACGACATCGTGTTCGGCGGCTGGGACATCTTCAATGACAACGCGTACGAGGCCGCGGTTCGCGCCGGCGTGCTCGACGTGCACAAGCACCTGAACCCGATCAAGGCCGAGCTCGAAGCGGTCAAGCCGATGGCCGCCGTGTTCGACACGGCGTACGTCAAGCGCATCGACGGCCCGAACAAGAAGAAGGGCGCCTCGAAGATGAACCTCGCCGAGCAGCTGATGGAAGACATCAAGCAGTTCAAGGCGACCAACAACTGCGACCGCCTCGTTGCCGTCTGGTGCGGTTCGACCGAGGTCTATCGCAAGCCGACCGAGGTGCACTCCTCGCTCGCAAAGTTCGAAGAGGGCCTCCGCAACTCGCACGACGACATCGCGCCGTCGCAGATCTACGCGTACGCGTGCCTCAAGATGGATGTTCCGTACGCGAACGGCGCACCGAACCTCTCGGTCGACACGCCCGCGCTCCTCGAGCTCGCTCGCCAGAAGAACCTCCCGGTCACGGGCAAGGACTTCAAGACGGGCCAGACGCTCATGAAGACGATCCTCGCGCCGGGCTTCAAGGCCCGCATGCTCGGCCTCGAGGGTTGGTACTCGACGAACATCCTCGGCAACCGCGACGGCGAAGTCCTCGACGATCCGGAGAGCTTCAAGAGCAAGGAAGTCTCCAAGCTCGGCGTCATCGATCACATCCTGCAGCCCGATCTCTATCCCGAGCTGTACGGGAACATCAGCCACGTCGTGCGCATCAACTACTACCCGCCGCGCGGCGACAACAAAGAGGGCTGGGACAACATCGATATCTTCGGTTGGCTCGGCTACCCGATGCAGATCAAGGTGAAC
>DASYDE010000115.1:0-40008 GCA_036499725.1 Kofleriaceae bacterium | reverse complement strand
CCCGGTTATCTCCACCGCTGCTTCGAGAAGGAGAGCGAGTACGCGACGTACACGCAGGTGTTCCCGTACACGGACCGCCTCAACTACGTCTCGCCGATGATCAACAACGTCGGCTGGGCGATGGTCGCCGAGAAGCTGATGGGCATCACCAAGGAGATCCCCAAGCGCGCAGAGTACATCCGCGTGATCGTCTCGGAGATGTCGCGCATCACCGACCACCTGACGTGCGTCGGCGCCTCCGCGATGGAGCTCGGCGCGTTCGGTCCGTTCCTGTTCTTCCTCAAGTGCCGCGAGTGGCTCTACGAGCTCCTCGAGACGGTCTCGGGCGCGCGCCTCACGCACACGTACGTGCGCGTCGGCGGTGTGAACAAGGATCTCCCGCCCGGCTTCTCCGACAAGCTCACGCACACGCTCGACGAGATCGAAAAGGTCATGGTCGAGGTGCAGGGCCTGCTCAACAACAACAAGATCTTCCGTGATCGCATGGCCGGCATCGGCGCGATGACCAAGGAAGAGGCGATCGCGACGGGTTGCGTTGGTCCCATCGCTCGCGCGGCTGGCGTCGACTACGACGTTCGCAAGGACTATCCGTACTCCATCTATCCCGAGGTCGAGTTCGACGTTCCCGTCGGCACGACCGGTGATTGCCTCGATCGCTATCTCGTGCGCATCGAGGAGCTCATCCAGTCGATCAAGATCCTCCGCCAGTGCCTCAAGCAGATTCCGGCGGGCCCGTTCATGATCGACGACCCGCGCTGCGCGCTGCCGCCCAAGGTCGACACGTACAACACGATCGAGTCGATGATCCGCCACTTCAAGCACATCGTCGACGGCATCAAGGTGCCGGCCGGCGAGACGTACGCGTTTCTCGAGGGCGGTAACGGAGAGCTCGGCTTCTTCGTCGTCGCTGACGGAACCGGTCGTCCCTACAAGGCGTACTGCCGATCACCTTCGTTCGTGCATCTCTCCACCGCGAGCAAGCTGATCCACGGCCACCTCATCGCGGACATCGTTCCTATCTTCGGCATGATCAACATGATCGGCGGGGAGTGCGACAAGTGAGCGTTACTGGAACTCCTCCTGCGGGAACTACGCCTGCGCCACCTGCACCACCGACGGACCCGAACAAGGTCACGTTGATCATCGACGGTCACTCGATCCAGGTTCCCAAGGGAACCAACGTGCTCGAGGCAGCTCGTCACCTCGGCATCGACATCGCCGCGTTCTGCTACCACAAGGGTCTCCCCGTCGTGGCGCAGTGCCGGCAGTGCCTCGTCGCCGTCGAGAAGAACCCGAAGCTCCAGCCGTCCTGTCAGCAGGTCGTCGGTGAGGGCATGGTCGTCCACACGACCGACCCGCAGTCGACGCTCGCGCGCAAGCAGCAGCTCGAGTTCACGCTCGTCAACCATCCGATCGATTGCCCGATCTGCGACAAGGCCGGCGAGTGCACGCTGCAGAAGCTGTACTTCGAGCACGACAACGCCGACTCGCGCGTCGATACGCCCAAGGTCCACAAGGCGAAGGCCGTCGACCTCGGCCCGACGATCGTCCTCGATCAAGAGCGCTGCATCCTGTGCTCGCGCTGCATTCGCGCGTGCGACGCCACGTCGGGACAGCACCAGCTCGAGTTCGCCAACCGCGGTGATCACGAAGTGCTCACGACGGCGCCGGGCGAGCAGCTCGACAACCCGTACTCGCTGAACACCGTCGACGTGTGCCCCGTCGGCGCGCTCACCTCCAAAGACTTCCGCTTCACGATGCGGGCCTGGGAGCTCGAGGCGACGCCGTCGGTCTGCAATGGCTGCGCGACGGGCTGCAACATCGAGATCCATCACAAGAACGGTCGCGCCTGGCGCCTCGTTCCGCGCGAGAACCTCGACGTCAACCAGTACTGGATGTGCGACGAAGGTCGGCTCACGTATCACGAGCTGCGCGAAGAGCGCCTCGCGACGTCGACAATCGATGGTCTCCCGGCGAGCTGGGACAAGTCGATCCGCGCCGCTGCTGATCGCCTCGCGGTCGGTCGCGCGAACGGTCAGTTCGCGGTCGTGCTCTCGTCCCTCCACACCAACGAAGACAACTTCGCCCTCGCGCAGCTCGCCAAGGCGTGGGGCGTCACGAACGTCTACATCGCGGGCAAGCCGCCGGTGCCGGCGCGCGCGGACGGTCGTCTTCGCGTCGCGGACATCAACCCGAACACGGCTGGCGTGAAGGCGATCGCGGAAGCGCTCGGCCTGACCACCAAGAACATCTTCGAGCTGGATGCGAACATCCGCGGCATTCTCGCGCTCGGCGATGTGCTGCCGGGCCTGGACGCGAACCGCCTCAAGGAGCTCGAGTACGTCGCCATCACCGCGTTCGAGCGCGGTCCCGTGAGCTCGGCAAACGTCGCGCTTCCGGCGGCAGCCTGGGCCGAGGTCGCGGGCACCGTCACCAACAACAAGGGTCACGTGCAGCGCATGCACGCGGCCGTTCCCGCACCGGGCCAAGCACTGCCCGCGTGGGAGATCATCGTTCGCCTCGCGCAAGCAACGAATGTGAAGCTGGCGTGGACGCACGCGCGCGAGGTCTTCAAGGACATGACCGCCGCCGTTCCGGCGTGGAAAGACCTCCAGTGGGTGCGTGAAGCGCGTCCGCTTTCACTGCGCTTCGCGGGGAGCCGAGGCTAATGAAGACTCTGTTCGGAATCCTCGATTGGCCGGGGACCAAGTGGTTGTTCCTGGTTCTCGTCCTCGTCATGCCGCTCGCGTCGCTCCTCACGTGGGCCGAGCGTCGTCAGTCCGCGATGATGCAGGACCGCCTCGGTCCCAACCGCGCCAACATCGGTCCGATCAAGCTGATCGGTATCCTTCACTTCGTCGCCGACGCGGTGAAGATGATCTTCAAGGAAGACTTCATTCCCGCGAACGTCCACCGCGGCCTGTTCGCGATCGCGCCACTACTCTCGATCGCGCCGGTTCTGATCGCGTTCTGCATCATCCCGTTCGGCCCGACGATCTATCCGCACGTCTACACGCACACGTTCGACACCTACGCATTCGCGCAGAACGCTGCAGCCCCGGAGTTCGCTGACTCGATCCGGATGCAGATGTTCCAGATCGACTTCGGCCTCATCTTCTACTTCGCGGTCCTCACCATCGCGAACTACGGCGGCACGATCGCCGGCTGGGCGTCCTACAACAAGTGGGCGCTCCTCGGTGGCCTCCGCTCGTCGTCGCAGATGATGTCCTACGAAGTCGCGATGGGCCTCGCGCTCATGGGCGTCTTCCTCGTCACCGGCAACCTCGAGCCCGGCTTCATCGCCGCGCACGGCGCCGTGTCATCGCTCTCGGGATCGAACCCGCTGAACTGGCTCTGGCTCTGGCAGCCCGTCGGCTTGCTCCTGTTCTTCACGGCGGCCATCGCCGAGACCAAGCGCGCGCCGTTCGACATCCCGGAAGGCGAGCCCGAGATCATCGGTTACTTCGTCGAGTACTCCGGCATGCGCTGGGGCATCTTCTTCCTCGCCGAGTTCATCGAGATCGTCTTCATCTCGTCGGTCGTCTGCGTCATCTTCTTCGGTGGCTGGCAGGTTCCGTTCCTCGACGCGGACGGCTTCCGGATCGGCGGCTACATGACCGACGCCGGCTACGCCGCGGGCGGTTGGACAATGCACCTGCCGCACGGCCTCGTCACGACGCTTCAGTTCGCGGCGTTCGGCCTCAAGGTCATCCTGCTCTGCTGGTTCCAGCTGCTCGTCCGCTGGACGCTGCCGCGCTTCCGCGCCGATCAGCTGATGAACCTCGGTTGGAAGCTTCTGCTGCCGCTCGCCCTCGCGAACATCATGGTGACGGCGCTCATCAAGTTGATCTTCATGTACATCGGAGGTGTTTAATGTCCGCGGCTGCTCACGATGAACATGACGACCACGACGGCCCGAAGGTCCTCGCAGTCAGCTCCGTCTCCCCGCGCGTGCGCACGATCCAGATCGTTCGCCCGCAACCGGAGGACGTCACGTTCCTCGCCGCGACGACGAAGGGCCTGGGCATCACGCTCAAGCACTTCGCGAAGAACCTCTTCCTCCCGCTGAAGAAGCTCACGGGTCGTAACCAGCCCGGCGCGCCCGAAGCGACGCCGATGCGGAACGACATCGAGACCATCCAGTACCCGGAAGAGAAGTACGCCTACCCGGAGCGCTTCCGCGGCCTGCATCGCCTCACGCTCCGCGAGGACGGCAACGTTCGCTGCGTCGCGTGCATGTGCTGCCCGACGGTCTGCCCGGCGCACTGCATCACGATCATCCCGGCCGAGGTCGACAACAAGGGCGTCGAGAAGCGCCCGGCCATCTTCGAGATCGACGAGCTGCGCTGCGTTGTCTGCGGCCTCTGCGTCGAAGCGTGCCCGTGCGATGCGATTCGCATGGACACGGGCCTGCACGCCAAGCCCGTCGAGGATCGCGCCGATGCGATCGAGACCAAGGAATCCATGATGGGCCGCGGCATCAAGTCGACGGCAACGCAGGGTGGCGAAGGCCCGAACTGGCGCGAGCACAAGTAGAGCATTCCTGCTCCGCTCGTCGCGCCGCCCGGTCGAACACCAGGCGGCGTTTTCATTTTCAGTCAGCGAAAGCTGCCGCTCGCTGCCGCGGACGCTCGCTACCGACGTGCGCCCGCGTGACTACGGTGACCACATGCGGTGGGCCGTGCTCGTTGTGTTCGTCGCGGGCTGCTACTCGACGCGATTTGGAACCATCCCCGGCGATCGCCAACACGCGCGCGCGGAGATCGCGCAGAGAGCGAAAGAAGCGGGACTGCGTTCCACCGACGAGAGTGACTCCGATGGCGAGTACGTCGGCCCCTCGCTCGGACCGTCGATGGCATGGGCTCCGAGCTCGTCAGAAGACGTCCACTACAAGGTCCACTTGTCTCCGGGCCCCACGGGCACGCTCGCCGAGGTTCGCGCAGACGCCACCGATCTCTCGCGCCTCGTTCCAGACGGCCACACGTTCGACACGTTCGGCAGTCCTCTCGATCGCTCGCCGCTCGGCCGTCTCGCGATCGAGAGCGCGGTCGATCTCGGCGGGGTGTGGGGACCGCGCGGAGCGTATGCCCGATCAGACGCAACGTTGCGCCTCGGCGGTCGTCTCTTCCTCGACTCGCCGACGAGCGACCCTGCACTAAAGAGCCAGGTCGGACTCGCGATCTTGGGGGGCGCCGGCCTCGCCGTCGAATCGACAGGCAAGAAGCTCCTGCGCGCCGACCTCACCCTCTCCGCGTCCTTCCAGCAGGTCGCCCAGGTCGCGCTGGATCGCCGCATCGCGACGTCGCCCCTGCGAGCGAGTCTCACGGCCGCTTTTCTCCAGAGCACGTCGGACTCTGGCCGCAGCGTCGAGCTCCAACTCGCGATTCCGTTTCCCAAGGTACGGATCGGACCGTACGTCCGCGCCGGCTACGAGTGGGGCGATGCCACTGCGCCGCGTGGGTTCACGATCAGTACCGGCTACACGGCGCCGCCCGACGCGTGGGCCGCGTTCCTCCTCGCCACGGCGATCGATGGCGCAGTGCTCTACGGCACCTGGTACCTCACCTGCCGTGACGGTTGCGGCCCACGGTGAAAACTGAACAGCGACGGTTTCGGAGCTTTCCCATCGTTGCCAACGTTTCAATGCGTGCGGTCCGACCACGTGCGGGCACGCTAGCGAGATGAAGACCGCCGTCCTTACTGTCGCGCTTGCCGCGAGCGTTCTCGGAGCCTGCATCGACAGGAGCTCGCCCGACGATGTCGTCGGTCCGTTCACCGGCGAGACGCATCGCTACGTCGTCGACTCGTTCACGCTACCGAGCACCGGCGCAGAAGCACGAGCGCTCGGCGACGACCTCACCGGCGATCAGTCAGTCCAGAACGCCGCTGGCCAACTCATCGCGATGCTCGCGTCCTACGGCGACGTCACCACCCACGCGGCCGACATGCTCGCCGCAGGCACGATCGCCTCGTCCGTCGAGATCGTCGCCGACGACCTCTCCACCGACGACGCTGCATCCGTCATCTACATCGGCGCCGACGGCGCGCCCGCCACGCTCGTCGGTGGCACGTTCATCAACGGCAGCTTCCGCTCCAACCGGACACGCAAGACCGACGCGCCGGGCGCCGCCGAGCTCCACCTGCCCGTCTACCAAGACGCCGACCCGAGCATCCTCCCCCTCGCCGGCGTCGAGATCGATCTCGCGCCCGATGGCGCAGGCGGCTTCGACGCGATCATCCGCGGCGGCGTGACCGGCACGACGGTCCTCGACGAGGTCGCACGCGGCATGTCGGAGATGGTCGCGTCCAGCCCCTACGGTCACACCGGCATGCTCGAAATCTTCGACGTGGCACCGAAGGACCACTTCGTCTCGATCGAAGAGGTCAAATCCAACTCGCTGATGAAGGCGCTCTGCTCGCCCGACACGACGGTTTCCACCGACGATGGAGACAAGGCCGCTGTCTCCGCTGCCATCGGCGTTCACCTCCGCGCGTGCGAGTCGGGCAACTGCAACCTGACGCAGACGTTCGACCGCTGCTTCGACCGCATCCTCGACGGCGACGAGACGAACGTCGACTGTGGCGGCTCCTGCCGAGCCTGTCCGTAGTCGGCGCGGGATGCCGACATGCAGCTCCGGACGCCGTGGCCGCTAGCTCTTCGCACTGTCGAGATACGCGAGCTCTGCCGCCTCGGCCTCGCGCGGCCGACCGAGCGCATCGAGCACGTACGCACGCGTCGCCGCCGCATCCGTGATCTCGGGATGTGCATCGCGAATCACGTCGAGCTCGGCGAGCGCCTCTTCGTAGCGATCGAGCGCGGTCAGAACGCGGGCACG
Organism: Kofleriaceae bacterium; assembly: GCA_036499725.1. Lineage (GTDB taxonomy): Bacteria > Myxococcota_A > Polyangia > Haliangiales > Haliangiaceae > JABFXX01. Next base: position 33,172 of record DASYDE010000115.1, on the reverse strand, counting down.
CGCATAACGAGCCTCGCCGCTCGTGAGGTGTTCGAGGACGGAGAGAGCTTCGACGTAGCGCTCGAGGAAGAACAGGATCTGCCCGCGATAGAGCTGCGCGGCAGCGTGCTCGGCGAGCTCGGGCTTCGCAAGCAGAGCGAGCGCGTCGTCGAGCTTGCCGCCGATCACTGCCTCGCGTAGCTCCAGCAGATCATCGGGGACGTCGAGCTGCATCGGCGTGGGGGCGCCCACGTGGGCGCGCGTGTTGTTCATCGCGAGCTCCGCCTGGCGACGCAGCAGCATGGCCTCGACAAGCTTGGGGTCGGCTTTCAGCGCCGCGTCGAATGCGTCGCGCGCGTCGGCGTGGTGTTCGAGTCGCAGTAGCGCTTTACCGCGCGCGTAGTGAGCATCGCTATCAAGTGGGTGCGCCGCGCACCAGGTAGTCGCGATGTCGAGCGCGGCTCGGAATCGAGCGTCACCGAGCTTTGTCGAATGCAAGAGCGCGTTGCACTTGAGCTCGAACGCGGCAGCACATGTCGGATCCACTTCGAGTGCGAGGTCAGCGTACCGCTGCGTGTCGTCGAAGTTCTGACGGTGAAAGCAACACCGCGCGATTGCTGTGAATCGAGAGAGCTCATCACTCTTGGTCTTCGTCGTCGCCTTCCAATAGAGCAGCTCGGCTTGCGTGAAATCTCTCGCTCGTTCGAACGCGGCTCCTCGCGACTCTGCTTCCTCCCAATCCCAAGCCTGAGGAGGCACGACGCGAGGAGGCCGGTGGAGATCGTTCGGTCGTTGGTACGGGATGGGTGCGGGCCGGTCGGTTAGCTGCGTCGGCTTGAACGTGGACCAATCGACGGCGTGATGTTTGACTTCGATCTGCGCCGCCAAACGGAGTTGGTTCGCGAGCTCCGATAGCGGCAGCAAGCTCGTGGCATCTCTGAAGCAGTCAACAGCTTCCTGATACAGCTCGAGAGAGATGTAGCCACGGCCCTGCTCGACTAGAGCCGAATACCGACTGTTCGCGTTCTGCCCATTACTGGAGACCTCTCTGGCGCCCGCCTTGTGGAATTCCCTCGAGAGCAAGGCGAGCGACTTGATTCGTCGACGCGGTTCGTCGTGCACGCAGTCGCGGATCAGCTTCGCGAGCTTCGAATCCACGCCGCGATAGATGACAACTCTCCCAAGCGCGCGCCCGATCGCAAACACGATCGAACGTTCGTCCCATCGCTCGGAGACTCCTAGAATCTCCGGCGGCAGCGGATGAGTGACCTGATCTGCTGACGCAAAGGCGATGCGTGGCGTGTCGTCGACGGCGAAGTAGACGATGGGGGCGAGGAAGCGCACCACGTTCGCGGCTGTGCTGTGCGCGATGATGTGCTCGTACACATGAACGAGGACCGCCCCCATTGTCGCGACTTCCTCATCCTGGGCTCCGCTTCCCAACGCGAGGCCAACTCTGGACCAGTCCAGCGCTGCATATCGCAGCCGATTCGGTGCGAGAGATTTGAGAACGAACCGATGCTCGGGCAGGGACGACCACGACTCTCCTAGCGGTGGTGTGACGACGATCTGCGCCGAGTTCCCGACCCTGCCGTACTCCATCGTGACAGTCGAGTTTTCATGTCCGAGAGTCCCGAACTCGGCGCGTCGGCGGTTCCAGTCGGTGCGAACCAGATAGTCGATCGCGACTCGGAACTCACGCTCTCCCACGAGCTGAACTCTAACCACTCAGGTAGCGATCGCCATGGTGCAAATTGCGACGGTCGCTCGTCAGCGCGCGTTCCGTGCCAACCACTGCGCCCGGTCGAAGTCCTCCCTGCGCCCGACCGTTGTGCGGGGATCCGGATCAGCTCGACTCGTGTTGGGTTGGCTCACAAAAAGATCTGGGATCCGAGGTCGCCATCACACGCTCAAGCACGAGCGCACGCGTCCTCGCTATCGCAGCTGCGCAGTCGTTGCGGCGAGGATGCGTCCGGTCGAGGCAGAACCCGTGTCTTCCGGGCGTGGGATCGACGTCAGCGTCACACCGACTTCAGCGTCGGCGCGGTGCCCTTTTTTCGGCCCACACCTGTGAGTCACGGCTTCTGCCTCGAACACGGCGCACCGGCTCGGCGAGGACGCCTGCGCAGGCGCGCTGACGAGCACGCGTATGTTGGCGCACGAGCGTGGCATGGAGAACCGGAGCAGATTCTTATCGGGTCGGAGCACACGAGGAGCTGGCGCATCGCCCGACGACTCGCCTCAACGCCGACGTCGAGAAACGAGCGAAGCTTGGAGATCCGGGTCAGATACCCGGTTTACTTGCAGCCTGTGCGCGACGCGAACGGATCGCACGGTGGTGCTGTCGGCCTCGAGCCGGGATTGCGCGTGCTGAACGGATCGGCGGGAGGCTTTGCGACGGTACGTGTGGTCTGAGGCGGCTCCGTCGTCAACACCTTCGCGATGGCCGGCTTGGTCGTCGGCTTCGTCGTGAGTCTCACGCGCGTCGGCTTCTGCGTCACGGCGGGCGTCTCGGGCGGCGTGGTCGCAACTTCCTCGACAGCTGCGTCGGGCGGCGTCGCGGGCGCAACGACCTCGAGCGTCGGCGCGACCGGGTCGTGAGCGATCTCGTGCATCGGCGTCGCGACGTCGAGCGTCGGCTTGGTGGGGTTGGCCGTGGGCGTGTGGTCGGCGTTGTTCGCGAGCAGCGCGACGACGATGGCGGCGACAGCGCCGAGGGCGAGGCCGCCGCCGATGATGATGCCTCTGCGCGAGCGCTGCTTCGTCGTGACGATGGTCTCCACGCGCGGCGCGTTGACGGTGGTCATCGGGTTTGCGAAGACCGCCGCAGGGCCTTCTTGCGTGCGATGGCCATGCATCGTGAGCATGTGGAGTGGAATGGCCGTCTGAATGATCGGAGCGCTGCCGTAGCTGGAGAGCGGGCGCGGGACGGGGGTGTTGTCGGTGGTGCGAGAGAGGCCGAGCACGCGTTGGGCACGCGTGATGTAGAAGCGCGCGGCGTCGGGGTTGTGCGCGAACGGAAGGAGGTCGCGCATGAGCTCCGCGACGTTCGCGTAGCGGTCCTCGGGGCGCTTTGCGAGGCAGCGGCCGATGACGGTGAAGAGCTCGGGCGCGTGGTTCATGGGGGCCGGCGGATCGGCCGCGACCATGACGCACATCTCGGAGAAGGAGTCGGCTTGGAAGGGACGACGACCTTCGACGATCTCGTAGAGGACGGTGCCGATGGACCAGATGTCGCTGCGTTGATCGACGGAGCGCGCGGAGCGCATCTGCTCGGGCGACATGTACGCTGGCGAGCCGAGGACGGACTGCGTCTGCGTGAGCGACATGTCGACTTGGTTCGAGCTCTTCGAGATGCCGAAGTCGAGGACCTTCACGATGGCGGTTTGGTCGGGGCGGAAGCTGACGAACAGGTTGTTCGGCTTGATGTCGCGGTGAACGATGCCGAGCGAGTGCGCTTCCGAGATGGCGTCGCAGGCCTGCATCAGGAGGTCGACGGCGATGCCCGGCCACATGGGGCCGTTCTGTTCCACGAGCGCGCCGAGGTCCGCGCCCTGGAGATACTCCATCACCATGAATGGCGAGCCGCTCTCGGCGTTGACGTCGGTGACTCGCGCGACGTGCTCGCTCTTCAGCTTGGCGGCGGACTGGGCTTCGCGCATGAAGCGCGCGACGGCCTCTTCGTTGTTTACGGAGTCGCGCCGCAACATCTTGATCGCGACGTCCTCGTTGAGGGCGAGATGAAGGGCGCGGTAGACCATGCCCATACCGCCGCTCCCGAGGACGGAGTCGATGCGGTACTTCCCGACCAGAATGGTTCCGGTCTGTAGTCCCCCGTCAGCAGCCGGCAACATCAGCGCGTCTCGCTAGTGTAGCCCGAAAAGGAGAAGCCCCCGGAGTTTCGCTCCGAGGGCTCCAAATGAGCACGACCGTCTAACCGTGAGGTGTTCTACCCCCTACGCTTATGCGTAGGTGGGCTCCACGTAATCCTTCGGGCTTCCCGACGAGCGGGCGTGCACACCTGGAACAGAGGCAGATCCCTGGATAGCAGATGTAGAGGACAGATTTACCTCGGGTCTCGCATCAGACCGTCAGTGCTCAAGAACAAGATTAGGGATCGTGATCCGAACCGTCAACGGAAAAAACGACGAGTAGATCACTGTCGATCATTTTTTAGATCGCACGCATCCGGATGACGCATGTCTGTTGTCACTTGCGTGCGCGAACGCTCTCGGAGTGAAGCTTAGTGACAGAAGTGCCCGCTACCAAACGGCGGGCAACCGCGGAGCGCCATCACGTCCATCGTGATCGCCACACCGACGTGGATCATCACACCTCCCCAGATGGAGCGTGTGCGCATGGCCAGTGTTCCAAGGATGAGACCTGCGCCGATGGCACCGAGCGTTTCTGGCATCGGCTTGCCGTAGTGGATCATGCAGTACGGAACGATCATCACGAAGATCGCGTTGGAGCCGAGCGAGCGGCGCAGTCCGTTGAGGATGAAGCCGCGGAAGAAGAACTCGAGCGCGAGGAATTGCGCGGCGTAGAGACCCTCCCACGCCCAGAGGTCTGTCGATGAGCGATTCGCCATCCGGTAGAACGGGTACGTCTGGCGGAAGTGCGGCGTCGTGGACGCGAGCAGCACGACCGGAAGGATCGCCGCGAACATCACCGCGTAGATCCAGAGGTGCTTGAAGTAGCCCTCGAAGGAGATGTGGTAGTCGCGGATGCGCTCGCCCATCAGCTTGAGCGCGATGATCGGAAGGACGATGTAACCGAACACGCGCCAGCCGGACCACCACACGAAGCTGTAGAGCTCGCGGTACTCGCCCTTGTAGGACTTGAACACGCGGTCGAACGTGGCGTGGTCGCCCCAGTACTCCTGCAGCGTCAGCGAGACCGCGACGGTGACAAGGATGAACAGCACGCGCACATCGATGCGACCTGCCTGTTCGGGAGTCCGGACGGTCTCGGCGTCGATCGCGCGCCACTGATCGATCGAGACAAACTTCAGCCAGCGGAGCGGCGCGATCACTACTTGCTCGCTGCCTCGGGTTTCTGAGCAGGCGGGGCGACGGGCTTTTGTGCCGCGATGGTCTCTGCTGCTTTGCGCAGACGGCGACGCGCGATCTCTTTGCCGAGCGTGGACATCGTCTCGAACAGCGGGGGCGATGCTTTGCGCGCGGTGAGCGCGAGGCGCAGGAGAGAGAACGCGAACTTGGGCTTCCAGGCCTTGGCCTCTGCCCACTTCTTCGCTTCCTCCTCGAGCATCGGAGCGGTGAAGCCCTCGCGCGTATCGAGTGCATCGACGAGCTCGAGCAGCGCCTTGCCGACGTCTGCGTTGGACACGTCGGGGACCTTCATGTCCGCGAGCACCGGCGCGTAGTCGAGATCGCCGGAGAAGAAGTACTCGATCATCGGCACGAGCTCGTCGAGCTTCTTGATGCGCTCGCGCACGAGCGGGAGGATCTTCACGAGCGCGCTCTTGTTGAGGCGCCAGTCGATGACGGTGTCAGCCAGCTTCTCGTAGTCGAGCTCGTGGATGTACTTCTCGTTCAACCACGTCAGCTTGTCGATGTTGAACACCGGCCCGCCGAGCGAGACCTTGTCCCAGGCGAACGCGCCGATCATCTCGTCGAGCGTGAACTTCTCCTTGTCGTCGCCAAACGACCAGCCCATCAGGCCGAGGAAGTTCAGCAGCGCGTGCGGGAGGATGCCGATGTCGCGGTAGTAGTTGATGGAGACGGGATTCTTGCGCTTGCTGATCTTGGACTTGTCGCTGTTGCGGAGCAGCGGCATGTGGAAGAACAGCGGCGGCTCCCAGCCGAACGCCTTGTAGAGCAGCACGTGCTTCGGCGTGGACGAGATCCACTCCTCGGCGCGGCAGACGTGCGTGATCTCCATCAGGTGATCGTCGACGACGTTCGCGAGGTGATACGTAGGCAGACCATCGGTCTTGAGCAGCACCTGATCGTCGATCTGCGTCGCCTCGATCGAGATGTCACCGCGCAGCTCGTCCTTGACGATGATCGGTCCCGAGAGCGGCACCTTCATGCGGACGACGTGCGCCTCGCCTGCGCCAGCGCGCGCTGCGCCGTGGGCGGGATCCAGATCGCGGCAGTGGCGGTCGTAGCCCGGGTTCTTCTTCTCCGCTTGCTGCTGGAGACGAACCTTCGCGAGGCGATCCGGCGTGCAGAAGCAGCGGTAGGCCTCGCCCTTCTCGATGAGCTGCGCGGCCGCGTCCTTGTAGTGCTGCGAGCGCTCGCTCTGGCGGTACGGCGCGAACGGGCCGCCCACATCCGGGCCCTCGTCCCAGGTAATCCCGCACCAGTGCAGCGCGTCGAAGATCATCTGCTCGCTGTCGGAGCGCGCGCGCGTCTGATCCGTGTCCTCGATGCGCAGCACGAACTTCCCGCCCTTGCTCTTGGCAAAGACGTAGTTGAACAGCGCGATGTACGCGGTGCCGACATGCGGATCTCCCGTCGGAGAGGGTGCGATTCGCACACGTACCGGGCGCTCGGCAGGCATGGCGGCGCTTGTAGCATGGCCGCGTGGTAGATTGCCGGTGATGGGCGCGATGACCGTCGACGGCACCGTGGTGGAGGTGCACTCGCGCTGGGTGGGAGACCACGATCGGATCATCACCGAGGCAACGGTCCGCACGACAACGGGTGATGTCGTCGTCAGCCAGATTGGGGGCAGCGCCGAGGGCTTCGGCATGCGGCAGTTTCCGTCGCCCCCGCTGCTCGCGATGGGTATGCAAGTCGCTCTCACGGCGCACGACGGAACGGATCTCTCCGGCACGACGCACATCGCCGTGGATGCGGTTCGCGTGCTCGCCGACCCCGAAGGGTTCGTGCGGACGGGCCCGACGGCGGCCGGTCACTACCTGTACTGGGAGTCGGGTTGCGTGTTCGTGACCGTCGATTCCGCCGGTACCAAGGATCTGCCCGGCGATACCGAGTTTCCTCTCATCGACGACTGCATCGCGACGTGGAACGAGGGCGTCGCGGGCTGCAGCTACATCAAGATCGTCAAGGAAGCGACCGAGCCGGCCGAGGTTGGTCGCGACATGAAGAACGTGATCAAGTTCCGCGATGACTCGTGGTGCCGGCCCAAGATCGGCAACGACATGATGCGCTGCTACGCGGACTCGGCCGCGGGCATCACGACGGCGACGTACGTCGACGATATGAACAGCGACCGCGACGGTGCGATCGTCGATGCGGACGTCGAGATCAACGGCAAGAACTTCACGATCACCAACGACGGCATGACGCTCGGCGATCCCAACGGCATCCAGTCGGATTTGCGCAACACACTGACCCACGAGCTGGGCCACCTGCTCGGGCTCGAGCACACCTGCCTGGCGATGGGCGACCCGCCGCGGTTCGACGGCACGGGCGCGCCGGTCCCGTCGTGCAGCATGGCCAGCTCCCCCGACATCACCGAAGCGACCATGTACCCGTTCCAGGACTCCGGCGAGACCAAGAAGCGAACGCTGGAAGCCGACGATATCGCGGGCATCTGCAGCGTGTACCCCACGGCCGACGACCCGGGCACGTGCAGCAAGCCAGGCGATGGCGGCGGTTGCTGCAGCACGACGGCGGAGGCTCCCAGTGGGGCGGTTTTGCTGCTCGGCGCGTTTGGCCTGTTCAGCCTCGCCCGCCCTCGACGACGTCGTCGCTACTAAAACTTCGCGTCTAGCAGACAGAGCGCTACGATCGCCAAATGTCCACGTGCCCTGCGTGCGGGGTGGCCGTTGTTCCGGGCTACGTAAAATGTCCCAAGTGCGGCACCGTGTTGCCTCGCTCGCGTCCGAGCCCGACCGCGTCGCCGAGCGGCACCGTGCTTCAAGAATCGCAGGAGCGTGGCGGCAACCTGTGGCTCGTCGTCGGCGTTTCGGTCGTGCTCGCGATCGGTGTCGGCTTCGTGCTCTCGCGCGCCAACAACTCGCGCACGGCAAAGGCCGACACCACGACAGCGGTGCAGCCGACGGCCCCGCCCACGCCGGTGCAACCGCAGGCGACGCAACCTCTGCCGTCGCAGAACCTCGCGCCGCTCTCGACGCAGCCCGCGGGACCGGATCCGCAGCAGGTCGCGAACGAGATCGACAGCGAGCTCAAGAAGCAGCGGTTGTGGGGGACGGTTACCGTCGCCGGGAAGAACCTCGATATTCGATCTGGTGCGTGTGACGACAAGGCGATGAAGCCGCTCGTCGACACGAAGGTTCCCCAGCTGCACGCGGCCGGCTTGACCAAGCTGCGGTGCCTGACGCAGAGTGGCGGCGTTGTCTTCGAGCGAGTTTTCTGACGATAAGCCCCACCGGCTGATTCTCCCGCTTGGTCTGCGCGTGCTCGTGCAGGTCATCAAGCTCGAGGAACGAACCGACGCGGGTCTGTTCCTTCCCGTCGGGGCCAAGGAAGCGCACGACGACGCGCAGTACGGCAAGGTCATCGAGGTCGCACGCGACCGACCGACGACCGACGAAGCGACGGAAAACGTGAGCGGCGTTCCGCACGGGGCGCACGTTCTGTTCCGCAAGGAAGCAGGGGTCCGGGTCCCGTGGGACGACCGGCTGCGTCTGATCGACGTGAAGGACATCCTCGCAACTGTCGAGGAAGTCGCGGCCGACGAAGCGCTGCAGTGACCGGTCAGTGAATCGGGCTTAGTAGACCTCGCCCGACTTCACGCGGTCGAGCATCGTACGGAGCGCGGCGCGGGCCGCATCCTCCATCTTCGTGATCTTCACGCCAAATCCCGTGGGGAACTTGGCGCTCTCGGCGCTGTTTGCCTCGACGACGCGGACCACGACGACCGTGCAGGCCACGTGCTGGTCGAAGTCGTACAGCTCGAGCTGGAGCGTCGACCCCACCTTGATGGAGTAGCTGCGGGCGACCTTGGTGTAGAGAAACAGACCGTGCTCGGAGAGGTCCCGGGTCCGGAACACCAGCTCCTGCCCGTCGGTGCCCTGGACCTTCACGAACGCATCGACGGCGACGCGCTCGCCCTGCCGCTGTACCTGCTCGCTCATCAGCGCCCCATGTTACCAGGGACCGCATGCACGGACGGGGGGCGCGTGATAAGTTCCACGGCAGCGTTCGGCTCTACCCATGGATGTTCGCTGCGAAAAGTGCCAGACCGAGTACGAGCTCGACGAAGCTCGTCTCAAGCCCGGCGGAGTCACGGTCAAGTGCACCAACTGCGGGCACATGTTCAAGATCCGCAAGCGCTCGGGAACCAACCCTGGCGCAGCGGCCGTAACGAGCGTCGGTAACGCGCCCGGTCCGGGCAACACCGCACCGAACCCGGTCAAAGCGCCGGAACCCGCGCGGCCCAAGCCTTCGTCGGCGCGCCCCGTGAACAAGGGCGAGGAAGAGCTCGGCGGCGAAGAGCGTCAGTGGCTCATCCGCCTCGAGAACGGCGAGCAGAAGCAGTGCAAAGAGCTCGCGACGCTGCAGCAATGGATCGTCGGCGGCACGGTCACCCGTGAAGCGCTGATCTCTCGCAACGGTAAGACGTGGAAGCGCATCGGTGACATCGGCGAGCTCAGCCAGTACTTCACGGTCGCCGACGAAGCGCGCAATGCGCGGCAGGGCAAACCGACGGTGAAGCCGGGCCCGAACGCCGGCGCGAGCACCATGATGGGCATGGGCATCTCGGCGGCGGGCGGCACCGTTCTCCCCGACGACGAGGATGACCGTTCGACGGGCTCGTTCCAGGCCCGCAAGGGTTCGACGACGCCGCCGCCGCTTCCGGTCGTCAAGCGCCGTCCGCTGACGACGCCCCCCTCGCCTCCCCCTGGCGCAAAGAAGACCATGAGTGGCGACGTCGCGGTCCCGGAAGGTGGACGCGCGACAGGCACGTGGGCGTCCGCCGAGATCTCGCAGAGCAAGTCGATGGCGAGCATGCCGTCGGGCCCCGCGTCTGGAAAAGTTCGCGTCAGCGACGACGAGCCCGCGTTCGCCGGTCGCGTTCGCGTCGGTCCGTCCAGCGACAGCTCGTTCTCGGCGGGCCGGGTCACGGTCGAGAATGACGATGACGATGACGACGTGTTGCCGACGGAGCGCGGCAGCAAGAGCGGTGCGCTGCTCGTCGTCATGGCGCTGCTCGTGATGGGTGCCGCGGCCGGTGCGATCTACGTGTTCGTCATCAAGGGCCATCCGTCTGTGCCCGTCGCGGACAAGGGCTCGGCGAATCAACCGGTGGTCGCGCCCGACGCGGCCGTCGTCGCGATGGCGATCGATGCAGCGGATGTCCCGTCGGCGATCGATGCCGCGGCGGCTCCTGCGCAGACGCCCGTCGATCTCGCGCGCGACACGCTCGGCACCGACAACGAGCTCAAGCTGCGCGACGCACTGAAGTCTCTCGACGGTCTGTCCGCCGATCAGCAGGCCGGTGCGGACGCGATGAAGGCGTTGATCATCACCCAGCTCGCGCAGGACACGATGGATCGCGCGCTGCTCGGTGATAAAGCGCAGAGCGACAAGCTCAAGAAGGACGCAAAGCAGATGGTGCTCGACGCGTCGACGCCGGCGCAGAAAGCCTTCAAAGCGACGCCGGATGATCCGAGCGCAAATCTCGCGATGGCGGCCGTGCTGCGGCTCCAGGGCAAGACGCCGAAGGACATCCAGCCGTACATCGATCGCGCCAAAGCGAAGGTGACGCCGGACTGGAAGCGCGAGGAAGCGCTTGGCGAGGCGCTCGCTCTCGTCGCTGCCAACAAGCTCGACGACGCCAAAGCGCTGCTCACGCCGGTCGATACGGGTGACGAGAAGCTCGAGAACACGGGCGACGTCCGCGTGCGGTTCCGCCTCGCGATGATCGCGTTCGCGCAGAACAAGGGCGCGGATGCCAAGCCGCTCGTCGACTCCGTGCTCGCGACGGCGGCCGATCACGCGGGCGCAAAGGCGCTCTCCGCCAAGCTGTCCTCGTCGGTGGCCAACACGGATCCGATGCCGACCGAGGAGCCGAAGAACCCGACCGAGACGCCCAAGAATCCGTCGACGAACCCGCCGAACACCAACACCGTCAAGCCGCCCGAGAACACGGGAGGCGGCGGCGGCGACTACGACTCGCTGCTCGCCAAGGCGAACAAGCTCGCCGAGTCCAACTGCTCCAAGGCGGTCGATGTCTACGCAAAGGCGCTCGAGCAGAAGCCGAACGGCGTCGAAGCATTGACGGGCATGGGCTACTGCCACATCGACGCGAAGCAGTTCGCGAGCGCGTTCTCCAAGTTCCGCGCTGCGCTCGCCGTGTCGTCGAGGTACGAGCCGGCACTGTGGGGCATCGCCGAGGCGTACATGCAGCAGGGCCGCAAGGAGCAAGCGCTCGACGCCGTGAAGGCGTACATGGACGTTTACCCGGGCGCAGCAAAGGCGCAGAAGGCGCTCGATCGCCTCGGTGGCAGCACGCCTGCTCCGACGCCTCCCGAGAACACGACGCCGGCTCCGGCTCCCACGACTCCGACGCCCGCGCCTGCGCCGACGCCCGCCCCGGCCCCTGAAGGCCCGACGACGACGCCGTCTGAGTAGCCCCTGCGCCCGTGCTATGACGCACGGACCATGACGGCCCCCGCGTGTGCTCGTTGGCTCCCGATTCTGCTCGCTCTCGCAGCGTGCAGGGACTCTCCCTCCAAGCTCGACACTCTCGGCGAGTGTGGACAGTCGTCGACCTCGTCGGCGTCCGACAGCGGTGACAAGAAGGACTCGCCCCTCGGCGGGATGGACGTGCAGGGCATGCTCACCAAGATCGGTGAGGCCATCAAGAAGCCCGGTCCGTACGAGGCGCCCGACCAGTCCGCGGACTTCTCCTCCGACAAGCCGCACTGGGGCACGCTCGAGCTCTCGGGCGACATCGTCGAGCGCCAGGCCTACTCGTGGAAAGGCGGCAGCGGCACCGAGCTGCGCATGCTCACGCAGCGCCTCGGCAAGCTCGCGACCGACCCGAACCTGATCGGCCTCGTGCTCCGCGTTGGTGGCGTCAAGATGAGCCTGCCCGACGCGATGGAGCTGCGTCGCTGGATGATCAAGTTCAAGGAAGCGAACAAGAAGATCGTCTGCCACACCGAGGACGCCGACAACACGTCGTACATGCTGCTCTCGCTGTGCGACACGCTCGCGCTCGCGCCGCTCGGCCAGATCGCCATCACGGGTCCGGCGGCGATGCCGATCCATATCAAGCCGCTGCTCGACAAGTTCGGCGTGACCGCCGACTTCCTGCACGTCGGCGCGTACAAGGGCGCTGCCGAACCGCTCACGCGTGACGCACCGTCGGACGAGATGAAGGAGACGCTCGGCGCGATCCTCGACGGTCGCTACGAGACGATGGTCGCGAACATCGCTGCCGGTCGCAAGCTCGAGCCCGCGAAGGTCAAGGAGCTGATCGACACGGGACTGTTCCCGTCGCCGCAGGCGCTCCAGGCCAAGCTGGTCGACGATGTGATGTCGTACGAGGAGTTCCGCGCGAAGTACGTTACCGGTCCGTGGGGCAAGCTCGAGCTCGAGCCCGACGCCTCCAAGGACTCGCTCGCCGCGATGATGAAGATCATGCGCTTCGTCGGCACGATGCCGCCCGAGAAGCCGTCCGGCGCGCATGTCGCGGTCGTCTACGCGCTCGGCGATATCGTCGATGGTGATGGCGACGGCGTGCTCGGCGCGCGCGGCCAGATCGCATCAGAGACGCTCGTCGCCGCTCTCCGCGCGATCACCAACGATGACTCCGTGAAAGCGGTCGTGCTCCGCGTCGACTCCGGCGGTGGCAGCGCGCAGGCATCCGAGCTCATCTGGCGCGCGGTTAATGACCTCAAGGCGAAGAAGCCGGTCTACGTCTCGATGTCCGACGTCGCAGCCAGCGGCGGCTACTACATCTCCAGCGGCGCGACGAAGATCTTCGCGCTCGACGATACGCTGACCGGCTCCATCGGCGTCGTCGGAGGAAAAATCTCTCCCGGCAACGCGCTCGCCAAGCTCGGCGTGAACACCTTCCCGATGGGCCGCGGCAAGCACGCCACGATGATGGCGAGCATGACGCCGTGGGACACCGACGAGAAGGCGATCATCCAGAAGTCGATGCAGGACGTCTACGACGTGTTCACGGGTCGCGTCGCGAGCGGCCGCAAGGACAAGGTCAAGGACGTCCAGGCGATCGCGCAAGGCCGCGTGTGGACCGGCAAGAAGGCGATCGAGCTGGGCCTCGTCGATCAGATCGGCGGCCTCGACGAAGTGATCGCCGAAGCATCGAAGGCCGTGAACCTCCCCGAGGACGGCGCTATCGAGATCTATCCGCCGCAACCGACGCTGCGCGACTTCCTCGCCGGCTGGGGCGCGGTGCACGCACCGTTCGGTCTGCACGCGAGCGTCGAGCAGGACATGCTCCTGTCGATGGTCGGCACGCTCTCGCCAGACCTCGCCGCCGAGGCGCAACGGATGCTGAAGATCGCGCTGTCGTTCCAGACGACGACGATCCAGGCTGTCGCGGTACTGCCCGAGATCCGGTAGCTCCGCGAGAGAACCTTTACAACGCTCCCCTCCCGGACGAAGAGCATCCGTGAGGCACGCCGTCTGTGACGAAGCGAGAGCACCTCTAAAACCTCTAAGGAGTCTTCAACCTCGCCGGGCGAGGGACGCGGGCCGTTCCGAACCGATCGCGCGCCCGAACCGACCGCGCCCCCCATCCGACCGCGCGATCCGATCGATCCCTCTTTGCGTCTTCGCGTCCCTTGGCGATCCTGGCGATCGTGGCGGCACATCCTCTTACGGTCGCGGTGCAGAGAACCGCGAAGGCGCGAAGCCACGAAGAAGAGGTCAACCTCGCCGGGCGAGGGACGCGGGCCGTTCCGAACCGATCGCGCCCCCGAACCGACCGCGCCCCCCATCCGACCGCGCCCCGATCCGATCGATCCCTCTTTGCGTCTTCGCGTCTTTGCGGTTCTCTTCGCCCGCACGATCCGCGTGTAGCCCACGCAGCTCGCCCATTCCTCGCACCGCCCTGCCCCGCGAACGGCCCGCGCATCTCGCCCGGCGAGGTTAAAGACGTCTTCTTCGTGCCTTCGCGGCTCTGCTCTCCGGCGTCGCCGTCGCGGCTAGTTCTCGTCGAGCACGGAGTGCATCTGCTTGATCGCCTGACGCGCGCGCTCGACGTGCTCGGCGGCCGCGCTGATCGCGTCCTCGATGGCCGACACGGACGGTGACGAGTTGAGCATCGCCGTTTCATCGCTCGCGGCGCGCATATTCGCGCGCAGTGACTCGACCGCCTCTTCGATCACGGTCAGGTGCTCGGCGACGAGGAGCGGCATCTGCGTGCCGGTCTTGGTCGACTCGGCGTCGCCGCGGCCCTTCGCGACGGGCTTGGGTGCGTCGCGCGCGACGGTGTTGGTGTCGTCGCGGTCGCGCACGTCCTTGAGCTCCGCTTCCATGCGGTCGCGCTCGATGGTGACGGTGGCGAGCTTGCCGCGCACGTCCTTGAGGTCGCGTTGGAGCTGCGCGATCTCGCGCTCGGTCTCGGCGGCGAACGAGCGAACGTTCTCGGCGGCGCCGACCTCCTTTTGGAGTGCGGCGATCTGTGCGGACAGCATGGCGACCTTCTGCTCGGAGACGAGCGCGCGCTGGCCGTCGCCGCCCTGCACGCTCATCTGCGAGCGGCGGTCCGCCTCGACGATCCGGCGGCGCGCCTCGGCGAGCTCGTCGTTCATCATCTCCATCTTGCGCTCGAGCTCTTTGTAGCGACCCTCCGCTTCGAGCGAGGCTTCGCGCGCCCGCTCCTCGGCGGCGGCGAGCGCCTCCTCGGCGGCTTGGGCGGCCTTGGCGGCGGAGCCCTTGTTCTGTTGCTCGCGCTCGGCCCACGAGAGCTTGAGCAGCGCTTCGTCGAGCTGACGCTGCAGCGCACCTGCGCGACCGATCGCGAGGTCAGCACTGTCGGCGCGCTCCTTGACGCTCGCGAGCTCGCGCTCGGCGTCCTGGGCCCGGATGGTGGCGTCGGAGAGCCGCGTCTTCGCGTCGGCAGATTCGCTCTGGTATTCGTCACGCAGGCGCTCGGCGGTCGCGAGCTCGGCCTTGGTTTGCGCGAGCGCGTCGTCGACCGCTTGCTTGGCGGAGCGAGCATCGCGTAGCTCGCGCGAGAGGTTTTCCTCGACGCCGGAGAGCTGGCGGAGCTTCTTCTCGGAGGACTCGGCCGCCTCGAGCGCTTTGACGAGAGATGTGTCGAGGTCGCGGAGGTTCTTCTTGGCCTCGTCGAGCGTGGCCTTGGTCGCCGTTTCGGAGACCGCCATGCCGCTCTCCAGATCGGTGATGCGTTCCTGCAGCGCCTCGATCTGGTTGTCGGCCTCGACGAGCTTGGCCTCCGCCGCGTCGAGCGCGCGCTCGAGCTCTGGAACACCAGCGAGAGCTTCGGCGAGCTCGCGCTCGAGTTGCGTCTTGCGATCGACGAGCGTCATCAGGCCGCTGCGCTCGGCAGCGAGCTCGCGCTTGGTGGACTCGAGTTGCGCAGCGAGATCCTTTTGCGACGACGCCATCTTGTCCGCGCTGTCTTTGCCCGCGGCGGCGAGCTTGTCGTCGTACTCCTTTTGCGCAGCGGCGAGCTTGTCGGCGAGCTCCTTCTGCGCGGCCGTCAGCTTGTCGCCAAGCTCATTCTCCGTTGCCGCCAGCTTGTCGCCGAGATCCTTTTGCGTCGCTGCGAGCTGCTCGCGCAGCTGCTTCTCTGTCGCGCCCGCCTTGTCCGCGGAGTCCTTCTGCGCCGCGGAGTACTTGCCCGTGAGCTCGGCTTCGACAGCCTTTGCGCGCTCCTCGGCAGCGACGACCTTTGCGTTTGCTTCGGCGATGAGCTTGTCGCTCTCCGACATGCGGATGTCGGCGTCGGCGCCGCGCTTCACGGCCTCCGCCACATCGCGCGCCTGCTGCTTCACGCGCTGATCCGCATCGGCGGCGCGGCGCAGAGCCTCCGCGACGTCCTTGGCCATCGACTTGGCCATCGTGTCCGCGGCAGACGCGCGCTGCTCTGCCTCGCGCACGCGGCGATCGGCCTCGGGGTCCGGCTTGGACGCCAGCTCCGCCGCGCTCGCACGATGCGTCGCGACCTGCATGCTGAGCTCGTCGATGCGGACCTGGAGCTCGTTGACCTTGCTCTCGGCGGTCGCTTGCTTCGCCGCGGCACCGGCAGCCTCGGCGGCCAGCGCACGCGCCTTTTGTTCGGCAGCAGAGATCTCGCCGTGCGACTTCTCGAGGTCGGCTTCGAGCGCTTTCTGCTTCGCGAGCGCGGCCTCGATCTCGACTGCCTTCGCCGCGAGCTCCGTCTCTTTCGCGGCGAGCTGCGCGGCAACTTGCGCGACCTTGGCTTCGGCGGCGGCGACCGGGGCATTGCCCGCGCCGAGAGCGGTGTTCGCGTCGGCGAGCTGCGTGGTGAGCTCGGCGATCCTCTTGGCGAGCTCTGTCGCCTTCTTCTCTTCCTCGGCGGCCTTTGCCTCCATCGCGGCGGCTTTGGTCTCGGCCTTCGCTGCCTGCGAGTTAGCGCCGGAGAGATTGCGCTCCGCACCCTGCGCGCGGATCTGCGCCTGCGCGAGCTCCTTCTCTGCCTTCTCCTTGGCCGCCGTCAGCGTCGCGAGCTGATCGGATGCTTGCTTTGCCGCTTCTTGCGCCGCGGGCGCTGCCGTCGAGGCTGACGCGCGGAGCGACTTCACCTCGGTCTCGAGCTTCTTGATCAGCTCGTCTGAATCGGCGAGCCGCGTGGCGACCTCGAGGCCCGCGCTCGTCTGCGCGACCATGTTCGCCTCGCGCAGCTTCTGCTGCTCGAGCCGGGCGCCCTCGAGATCCTGCGAGTTGCGGACGCGCAGCTTGTCGAGCTCGTCGCGGAGCTCCTTGCCTTCGCGAGTCAGCTCGCCTTGCGCGTGCTCCGCGACGCTGCGTGCCGCCTCCGCCTCCTCGAGCCGGCCCTGGATCGCGAGCATCTCCGTCTCGAGCGCCGAGATCCGTTCCTCGCGCTCCTCGGAGTGCTTGATCGCGTCGGGGTCCAGCGACGGTGACGTCTGGTCCGGGCGCATCGTCTCGCTCGACTTGAGCTGTGCGATCTGCTGGTGCAACTCACCGACGCGTTGCGCGAAGGCGTCGCGCTCCGACTCCACCTGCGAGCGCGTCTTGCGTTCGATATCGAGCCACGTCGCGAGCGTGCCGTGCAAGCCCATCGGCGGCGGCATGGTTCCGCTCGCGGGCAGGAGCCGGATCATCAAGCTACCGACGAGAACGATCTCGCCGACGGGAACGGGCGCCTTCTGAACGCGATTGGGTCCGACGAAGATGCCGTTGCTGCTACCGAGATCCTCGACCCACAGCGCGCCCTGCTCGACGTAGAACCGCGCGTGCTGACGAGAGACGCGCGGATCGATGCTCTTGATCTGACACGCTGGGTCGCGGCCCACGAAGACCGGCTCGTTGCTCAGCGCGAAAGAGCGGTCCACACCGTCCGCGTCCGAGTAGACAAGCGTCGCCATTCCCTGACGACAAACCTATCACGATCGCGGGGTTAGAGCCTCGATCAGCGCCTCTGCCGTTGCGAGCGCGCGGTCGGTATCGTTGTCGAGGAGGGTCACGTGGCCCATCTTGCGGCCGGGCGCGGGGGCGTCCTTGCCGTAGAGGTGCAGTTTGGCCTCCGGCCGAGCGAGGACGTGGTGCCAGGCGGGCGGTCCCGCCGACCATAGGTCACCGATCAAGTTCACCATCACGGCCCCGGTCGTCGCGTTGGGATCGCCGAGCGGCAGGCCGGCCACCGCGCGGATGTGCTGCTCGAACTGGGAGGTCACGCAGGCGCCGTAGGTGTAGTGGCCGCTGTTGTGCGTGCGCGGCGCGATCTCGTTGACCAGCAGCGTGCCGCTCGCGAGCTCGAACATCTCGACAGCCATGACGCCGACGCAATCGAGCTGCTGCGCGATGGTGGCGGCGATGGTGATCGCCTCCTTGCGCTGATCATCCGTCATCGGCGCGGGCGCGCGGGTCGTGTGCAGGACGTGCTTGCGATGGACGTTCTCCGCGATCGGATACACGGCGATGGAGCCGTCAACAGCGCGCGCGAGGACGACCGAGATCTCGCGCGTGAACTTCACGAGCGCTTCGAGGACGCACGGCTCCAGGCCCTGTGACGGTTCGAACCCGTCGCGCGATACCGCGGACTTGGGTTTCAAGCGCGCTGCGAGTGCACGCGCGTCCGTGCCCGGATCGATGCGGACCTGTCCCTTGCCGTCGTATCCGGCGCGACGGACCTTGAGGATCGCGGGTCGCCCCAGATGCTCGAGCGCGGCATCCAGCTCGTCGAAGGTATCGACGCAGGCCCAGTCCGTCTGCGGCATCTTGATCGAGTCGAGGAACTTCTTCTGGACCATGCGGTCCTGGATCGTGCGCAGCACCGACGGCCCCGGGCGCACCGGCGAGATCAGATGGATCGCATCGAGGACGTCCGCGGGAACGTGCTCCGTATCGAGCGTGATCACGTCGCACTGCTTGGCGAGGTGCGTGGCGGCCTCGACGTCATCGAGCGCGCCGACGACGATGCCGTCGGCGAACTGTGCCGTCGGGCAGCGCGGAGACGGATCGAGCACGACGATGCGGAGGCCCATCTGCCGCGCCGCGATCGCCATCATGCGGCCGAGCTGACCGCCGCCGAGCACACCGATCGTCGCACCGGGACCGAACGGACCACCCGCGGGTGGTGGAATCGTCGTCGAAGACCGCCGTCTCGGTGCTTCGGTCACGGCAACGACTCGCCGAGAACCTTGTCTGTCTGCGCCTTGCGATACGCGTCGAGCTTTGCCGCGACGGCCGGATCTTGCAGCGCGACGATCGACGCGGCGAGGAGCCCTGCGTTCACGGCCCCCGCCTCGCCGATCGCGAGCGTGCCGACGGGAATGCCCTTGGGCATCTGCACGATCGACAGCAGCGAATCGAGCCCATTGAGCGCCTTGCTCTGCACCGGCACGCCGAGGACGGGCAAGCGCGTCTTGGCCGCCGTCATGCCCGGCAAGTGGGCCGCGCCTCCCGCGCCCGCGATGATCACCTGGAT
Organism: Kofleriaceae bacterium; assembly: GCA_036499725.1. GTDB lineage: Bacteria > Myxococcota_A > Polyangia > Haliangiales > Haliangiaceae > JABFXX01. Next base: position 14,152 of record DASYDE010000115.1, on the reverse strand, counting down.
GCCGCGACCGGCCGCCTGCTCCGCGTACTGGAACAGCAGATCAGGCGTGCGATGCGCGGAGACGATCTTCGTCTCGTGCTCCACGCCGAGCTGCTTCAGCACGTCGGCCGCGTGTTGCATCGTGGCCCAATCCGACGACGAGCCCATGATGATGCCGACGCGTGTAGTCATGTTTCTCTCGGTCCTGCCGCTCGCACGAGGCGATCACCGACAGCTTCGCCCAGGCCCGCCGCGGGAGGCAACGCGGCGATCACCACATCGACTCCCTGCGCATCGAGATCGCGCATCGCCGCGTACAGCTCGCGCGCCATGCCGGCGTCGTCGTCGGGCAATTTGTGGATGACCGCGGGTCCTTGCAGCGCCCAGCGCATGAATGCGGAGTGCGGAGCGAGGATGCCGACCCTCGCTCCCTGCAAGCGCTGCTCGTGGAGGAGCCGCGGAATATCGTCGACGGCGCAGGCGATCACCCGCGCGTGCGGTGCGTAGTGACTGACGAGCGTGCCCGGTGCGGCTGGCGCGTGAGCATCGGCCATCGCGAGCGGCCCCGTGATCGCCTCGATCGCCTCGCGCGGCATCCCGCCGGGTCGCAGCAAGACCGCCGCACCGCGCGACATGTCCACGATCGTCGACTCCACGCCCACGCTGCACGGCCCACCGTCGAGCACGTAGTCCACGTCGCCGCCGAGATCCGCGATCACGTGCGCGGCCGTCGTGGGTGACACGGCGCCAAAGCGATTCGCACTCGGTGCGGCGATGCCGCCGTCGAACGCGCGAATCAGCGCGAGTGCCATCGGGTGCGCGGGGACGCGAATGCCGACGGTGTCACCGCCGCCCGTCGTCGCACTCGCCACGCGCGGCCCCTTCTTGAGGATCAGCGTGAGCGGCCCCGGCCACGCAGCTGTCGCGAGCGCCCTCGCCTGCGGAGATACGTCGCGCGCCCAGCCCGCGAAATCGGGTGTCGCGAGGATCTCGGGCGCCACGTGGGCGATCAGCGGATGCGCGCGCGGCCGGCCTTTGACCGCGAAGATCTTCGCGACCGCATCCTCACGCGATGCGTCGGCACCGAGGCCGTACACGGTCTCCGTCGGAAACGCGACCACTCCACCGGCGCGCAGCACATCCGCGGCGCGCGCGATGTCGGTCCCGTTCTTCACTGCCGTTAGAATATATCGCTCGGGCAGCCCGTGGTACTCGCTGCCTGCGGCGTCTCCGCCTGGAGCGACGCTCGGAACGGCTCGTACGCCGCGATGCCGACGCGCCCGTCACCGAGAACGAGGGCAACCGTGTGACCGTCGGGGGACGTCGCGAGCCGCACATTCACGTACGGCACCGTCCGCAGCTCGTTCTTTGTCGGTGACCAGATCGCGAAGCCGGGGATGCCATAGATGAGCACGTCGTCGGTACCGGCGAGGAACTGCGCCTCCAACGGGGTCTCTGCAGAGCCGGGCTCCGAGCGCATCGTGTTCGGCAGCTGGATCGACGCGAGCTGCTTCTTCGTCGCTCGGTCGCGCAGGATCAGCTCGTCACCCCACCAGGCCAGGACGCGCGTGCCACCGCGCTCGAGGCGATACCGGTTGGAGCTCTTGCACGGGCCGTCGACGTGCACCTTGTCGAGCACGCCGGTCTTCAGATCCAGCAGCGTCCCGTCGGTGATCGCGAGGTTCGCGGCCGGATCGAGATCGAACGACGAGTGCGAATTCCACGTCAGCACGCGCTGAATGCCGTCCTTCAGCTCGACGTGCGTGTCCTTGCGGTTGCTGTCGGCGAGGTCCCACACGATCGGCGTCGCTGCAGTCGTGACCCACGCGCCCTCGACGAACGGCGTGGACCACTCTTTGACGACCTTGCCATCGCGCGAGATCACGATCTTGTCGGGCGTGTTCGTCACGTTCGACGAGATGCGCTCGCCGTAGAGCCCGAGCGTGGAGGTCGCGAGCGCCATCGCATCGCCGCGGAGCCGATACGTCGCTGTTCGCGCGCCGTTGGCGAATCGACTGACGACACGGTCGATCGTCTGCACGTCGCCGCTGTTATCGACGAGCAACGAGCTCAGTGACTCGCTCGGCGAGAGCGGCGCAGGCGTGACTGTTCGCTTGCCGAGATCGACAACGCGGATCTCGTGCTCGTACGCGACGTACAGCGACGTGTCCGCAAACGCCATGGCGTGGAATGGGAACGGGCGCTCGTCAAAGAAGTTGGAGCGCGCGATCGGAAAGTGCTCGAGCATCTTGCCGGTCGTCGCCGAGTACTCCTTGACCTCGCCATGATCCTCGACGGCGATGTGCGCACCGCTCTCGTCAAACGCGCTCGTCGTGCCATCGGGGCCGATGTCAGAAGCGTCGACGATCCGCAGCGGCGTGTCGCTCGCCTCTTCGAACACCGCGCCGCCATACCAGCCAAGTCCCGGCACGGCGCGCGGCTGATAGGTCACGTCGGGACCGACCGCGTACGGATGGCGCGCGGTCTCGTCGGCCTTGCCCGTCTTGATGTTGATGCGCGCGTCGATCGTCGGCAGGACGGGATTCCGCGGATCGGGAACCGCGTTGGATTCGCCGAACGTGGGATTCGGTCGGCTCGCGTACACAGACGTGGCCGTCGCCATCACGTTCGTCCACTCGCGGCTCTTCGCGAGCACGCGCGTGCGCTTGAACGTCGTCGTGTCGTAGAGCGCGAGAGGCTGCCCCGGAATCGCCATGACGAGCGCGCCGTTCGGGATGCGCGTGACCGAAGGCGTCGTGCCGGAGTTGGTCGCGTCGTCGGGAAGTTGCTGCTCCTGCACGGTCGCGAGGGTCGCCGCGTCGAGCACCGTCGCCCGCAGGTGATCCTCGCGCCACGCGAGCACGAACAGGTGTCCTCCGCCGAGATCGACAACGCCGAACAGTCCATCCAGCGTGCGCTCGTGCGAGAGCGCGCCCGACGTTCCGTCGAAGATCGCGATCCTACCGTGGTGACTCGCAACGACGGCCTGCGTCCCGTTCGGAACGATCCAATCCACCGCCTCGGGCGTGTGCCAGGCCGGGCGCGCGGTGAGCCAGCGCAGCGCGACAGCGGGGCCGTGATCCCAGAGCACTGTCGGGGACGGAGGGGGCACGGGTGCGGGCGGCGGCGCGACCGCGGGCATCGTCGGTGGTGGCGGCGGCGGTGAGCTCGCCGGCGTACAGGCCGTCATCAACAGCGCGGCAATGTACGGCGTCCTCACGCCCAGGAGAATAGCTCGTCAGTGCTTGGGTGGGCACGCGACGGGCACAACGTCGAACGGACGCGCTGGTTCGACGGGCAGGCGCGCGAAGAACGCATCGACGTCGACGAGCGCGACGCGGGCATCTGCGAACGCGATCGCGAGCTGATGTCCATCGGGCGACGTGTCGAGCGCGTCGACGCCCGTCATGCGTGCCACGCGCAGTTGCTTCGTCGCGGGCGACCAGAATGCAATCTGTTCGTCCGCGCGCAGCATCACCTCGTCGCGGCCGCGCAGGAAGTGGAGAGAGATTCCGTGGGCGTTGGCGTTCAGCCGCGAGACGTCGATGCTCGCCGTCACCGTCTCGGTCTCGCGATCCACGAGGACGATCGAGCTCACGTCGAACAGCGCGATCCGAGAACCGCCGTGCTCCATCTCGATCCCCGGATCGCACGACGGGCGCTGCAACGTGGTTTTCCGCGGTGTTCCCGTCGTCAGATCGACGACGTGCGGTCCGGTCGTGTACATCACGATCGCCGTGCGCGAGTCCGGATCGATCGCGGACGGTCGAAAGTCCGGGTACAGGTCGAGCCAACCGACGTTGCCATTCCACGATGTCCTGACATGCGGCTCTGGATCATGATCGTACCGGAGGAACGCTCCGGACTCCGAGTAGCCACCGGGCGTCCCCATCAGCACGAGCGCGTCGCGGCCGCTCCAGCCATCGATCATCGTGTTCGTATCGGTCGGAATCTTCATCTTCTGTGTTCCGTCGACGAACCACGTGAGCCAGCCCTTGCGGCGGTAGTCGGGTGGCTTGATAGAGACGAGCGGATCTTCCTTGGCCAGCGCGTACGTCCCGGCGCCGCCGCCGCGTAGCTCGAACACGTATCCGTCGAGTACGGTACTCGCGGTCGCCCGACCATCCGCGTACTGCACGCGGTCGTGACCGAGCGACTCGACGTGCCCTTGGTTGTCGACGCTCACTTGCTTGATCCTCCCGAGCGGTCCGACGGGCGCGATCGATGTCGTCTTGGTCGCGAGATCGACGACGCGGATCTGGTCGTGAAACGTGAGAACGACGCGATCACCGACGAACGCGATGGCGTCGCCATATCCACCCGCGTCGGGATCATGGATATCGATCGAGCGATCGACGGATCCGTCCTTCAGGGTGCGGATCTTGACGACGCCCTCGTCCAGCGTCGCGAGTCGATCCGCCGTCGCGTCGAGTGCACCTCTGCTGACTCGTTCGCCGAACTTGACCACGCGGCCCGCCTTGACCGCGAAGTCGTCGTACGAACCGCCGTTCCGTCCGAACACCGCCGTATCGCCGCGCGCGACGAGAACGTCTTGCCCCCATGGGATCGTTCCGCCGGGGTGCAGCGCGATCTCTTCGTGGACGTAGCCGGTTCCATCATGGTGTTCGACGGTGATCGCATCGAGCGACGCGGTGAGGCCGAACAAGCCCGTGGCGGGTGAGAGCTCGCGCGTGACGGCGAGCGTCGTCGGATCGAGCACGTCGAGAGGCTGACCGGGCAACGATGCGATCAGCTCGCCACCCGGAGCCACGATCGCATCCAACGTCGTATCGGTCGCATCGCCGAGATCGTGCTCGCTCGTGATCGCGAGCGTCGCGGGATCGACGAATGCGCCGCGGTTCTGGCCTTGCACGACGCTGAACACGACGATGCGCCCGTCGAGCAGCTGGACGGCCTGGCGACCGTGCTCGATGCGACGCTCCGTCGTGAACAGCCCGGTGGACAGATCCACGACGCCGATCCACATGCCGGCTCCGACGAGCACCGCGCGGTTGGGCGCACCTGGCACCTCGAAGATGCGGGAGACTTCGACCGGCGTGCGCCACGGCAGATGCGGGGTGAGCCAGCGCAGCCCCGGAAGCGCCTTGGGCGCGATGATTCCCGAGACGGGCGGCGGCGCGGAGGGCGGTGCGCTGGCCGGAGCCCGACCGGGCGCCCCGCACGCAGCGAGCGCGATCAAGCCGAGCGCGCGCTTCATGGTTTCGCAGTTACAATACGAGCATGCAGGTGTTCCTGGTCCGCCACGCCGAGGCCGTCCACGAGACGGCTGAGGTGCGCGACGGTTCGCGGCATTTGACGCTCGCAGGTCGCGATCAAGCGCGAGCGCTCGGCGATCGCATGCGGTGGCACGACTGCGGGCCGACCCACGCGTTTACCAGCCCGCTCGTCCGCGCGGTGCAGACCGCCGAGATGTCCTGTTCGCGATGGACTCCAAGACGCAGCTGCAGTCGATGCCGCACCTGGTTCCGGACGGCAACGCTCACGAGGTAGTCGCAGCGCTCCGCGGCTTTCCCGAGGACGCCGAAAGTGATGCTCTGCGGGTCTTTGGCGACGATAACGCAGCGTCGGTCAGGGGCACGAGGGATCGGGACCACGTTCACGGAGATCACAGGTAGGCGCGCACGAAACGCATCCGTATCGACGAGCGAGACGCGTCCGTCCCGATAAGCGATCGCGAGCTGACGTCCATCGGGAGAGGTGGACATGGTCTGGATCCCCTCGATCTGGGCCATCCACACCTGCTTCGTGGTCGGGGACACGAACGCGATCCGATCGTCGCTGCGCAGCAAGAGCTCCTCGCGCCCGGGCAAAAAGCCAACGCTACGATGGTCGCCGGGGACGCGGTGCAGATCGATCGTCACGGTCGCTCGCTGCGTCTCTCGATCCACGATCGTGACCGACGTGTCGTCGAACAGCGCGATTCGACGCCCGCCCTGCTCCATCTCGACGTACGACGTACACGTCGAGCGCGGCAGCACGCCGTGACGTGGCGCTCCTGTGGTCAGATCGACGAGTCGCGCGCCTTCGGGATATTTCACGATCGCGAGTCGCGCATCGGGATCGATCGCGAGGGGACGAAACTCCGGGTACAGATCCAACCAGCCGACGTTGCCCTCCCACGACGTGACGACGACGGGATCCTTGCTGTCGCGATACTGGTACATCGCATAGTTCTCGTAGACGTATCCGCCGGGACGCCCCATCACGACGACCGCGTCATGGCCACTCCACCCTTCGAGCGGGCCCACGTTCGTATCGATCGGCTCGTGGAGGACCTGCTTGCCGTCAACGAACCAGTTCACCCAGCCGCGGCGCAGATAGTCGGGTGACTTCAGCGAGGTGAGCGGATCCTCTTCCCAGTACGCGAACGATCCCGGACGAGCGCCGAATGCGGCGAACGCCTCGTGCGGGAGAACCGTGCTCGTCGTCGGATGCCCCGCTGCGTACGTGACGTGATCGTGCCCGAGCGTCTCGACGATCCCCGCGTTGTCGACGGTGATGGACGAGATCGAACCGACGGAACCGAGCGGCGCGGCCGTTGTCGTGCGCTTCGCGAGATCGACGACGCGGATCTGGTCGTGGAACGCGATCACCATGCGATCACCGATGAACGCCGCGAGATCGCTGTAACCACCAGCATCGGGGTCGTGAACGTCGATCGTCATCTCCACCCCGCCGTCGCGCATCCCGAGCACCGTCAGCACGCCGTTGTTCAACGACGCGTAGTGCCCCCCTGTCGGATCGAGCGCACCTGCACGCGTGATGCGTTCCAGCTCCGTCGAGTGCGCGCCAATGTGCCCGACTCCATCTCCCGCCAAGCTGGACGAACCAAAGACCGCGGCATTCTTGCGCGCTGCGAAGACGACCATGCCGGCTGGGATCGACGAGCCAGGACGCAGCGCGACCTGATGAATCGTGTTGTCGGCGTACCCGTGGGTCGTTCCGAGCGACGACGACGAGGACGCTGGTGGCGGAGGAGCCGTCTTCCTCGCGTAGTACACGACCGCGTCCGCGCTGGCGGAGAGACCGTAGACGTCGGTCGTCGGTGACAGTTCGCGCGCGACCTGCAACGTGGTCGGATCGAGCACGGCGAGCGGCCGCCCCGGCAGCGCAGCAACGAGCTCGCCCGTCGGAGTCACGATCGCGTCGAGATACTCACCGTCTCCATCCCCGAGCTCGACCTCGCTCGTGATGGCGAGCGTCTCCGGATCGACGAACGCTCCACGCACGCGCCCATCTTCGACGCTGAACACGACGAGCCGACCATCGAGGAGCTGTACCACCTGCCGCGCGTTCGGCACGCGCCGCTCGTTCGTCACGAGTCCTGTCGTCAGATCCATGATGCCGAGCCAGGTCGCGTCGGAGACGAGCAGCACTTCATTCGTCGCGTTCGGTACCTGCAGGATCGCGTCGACCTCGTTCGGCGTGCGCCACGGCATGCGCGGCGTGATCCACCGCAGCCCGGGCACCGAACCGGGCGCGACGAGCCCGATGAGCGGGGCAGCGACGGGCGTGCTGCGGGGCGGAGCAGGCTTCGCGGAACCGCACGCTGCGAGGACGATCAACCCGAGCGCGCACTTCATGATTTCGCAGTTACAATACAAGCATGCAGGTGTTCTTGGTCCGCCACGCCGAGGCCGTCCACGAGACGGCTGAGGTGCGAGACGGCTCGCGGCATTTGACGCTCGCAGGTCGCGATCAAGCGCGAGCGCTCGGCGATCGTATGCGGTGGCACGACTGCGGGCCGACCCACGCGTTTACCAGCCCGCTCGTCCGCGCGGTGCAGACCGCCGAGATGGTCCTGTTCGCGATGGACTCCAAGACGCAGCTGGAGGCGATGCCGCACCTGGTTCCGGACGGCAACGCTCACGAGGTAGTCGCAGCGCTCCGCGGCTTTCCCCAGGACGCCGAAGTGATGCTCTGCGGGCACGATCCCTCGCTCTCCGCGATCGCTGCCTTGCTGACAAAGCAGGCGGCGTTCGGCGCGATCGCCAAGGCGGAGTGCGTGCGGATCGACGGAGAGCGCGTGCGCTGGCGGTTCAAGTGGGACGCCGAAGCGCCGAAGATCCGACCGTCGCGTCCCGTCGTGACTTAGCGCGTCGAAGGTGCAAGGGATGTCGACACAGTGTCGATTTCCTTGCGCAGAAGTGCGCGAAGTAATTCGCGGGCCTCGCCGACTAATTCGCGGGCACGCGTGACCGTCGTTGGTCGGACCGAGGGGTCTTCGCCGACTTGGGCGAGCAACGCCTGGGTCTCCACCACCGCGTCGAGCGCAGCGTGGAGCTTGGCGAGCGTCACCATGTCGGTCTTGGGCGGCATGCCCGTTTTGGGAGCAAGAGGCGTTCCGCGCGACTAGTCAGTGCGGGAGCAAACCAATCGTCCGCTCGGCGTAGAGAACCGCGAACGCGACGACGAGATTGACATCGATGTCAACGCACGAATCGCGATCGCGCACAGCGATGAGCTCAGCGCTTCGACGAGCGCATCCTGTTCGCCGACTCCCTCGCACCATTGCGCGCCTGACGCTCTTCGCTGGCATCGTCCGATGTCCGACCGAGCTTCGGACTCGCGATCCGAGCCGCGGACAGAAACGCAGGTAACCGTCTGAACTTTCGCGTTCGATACGACGGCGCTGACCTTGCTGTCTTGGAATGCGATGCGCAACCGGTACGACGAGCTCGCCAAGCAGATCGGCGAGCGCGCCCTCGCACCGTGCGGACTCACGACTCCCCAGTTCCGGATCACGCCAGAGCCCCAGTTCGCCGACCTCCGTCACGAGCCCGATCTCGCGCGCGACGAGGAGCGCGCCCGGCTCGGTCTGCTCGGACGGATCGCCGCCCACCCGTGCCTCATCGAGGTCTACAGCCGTGCGCCGGGGCCCGAGGACCTGCGCGCCTGCCTGGCCAAGCACCTCGCATTCTGGCACGAGCGTACGCGTGCGGGCATGACGACTCCGCCAGACCTGTGGATCCTCGCCGCCGGTGCGCCGCGGAGCGTGCTCGTCGCCGTTCCCTTCGAACTTGCCGTGAGCTGGCCGACCGGCGTCTACCAGCTCGGTGGTGATGTCCTACGGGTCCATCTCGTCGTCGTTGGAGAGCTGCCCATCGATCCGACGACGCTGCTCGTTCGCCTCATGGCGGGAGGGCCCTTCCTCCCTCCGGCGATTCGCGAGTTGGCCTCGCTCCCCGCCGGCGCGACGGCGCGAGCCATCGCCGACCCGGTCCTGCTACAGTTGAAGCACCTGTTCGAGCAGCGCGACGAGCTACAGCCTGACGAGAAGGAGTTCATCATGGCCATGTACGAGTCTTTGTGGGACGAGCTTCGTGAGGAAGGACGCAAAGCCGGCCAGGAAGAGGGCCGAGTCGAAGCCCAGCGGGAGTTGCTTCGCAAGCTGATCGAGCTGAAGTTCGGCGAGATCACTGCCGATGTCGACGCGCGGATCGCGAACGCCAGCAGCGAGGAGCTTCAGCACTACGTCGAACGCATCCTGTTCGCCGATTCCCTCGCAGCCTTGTTCACCTGATCGCTGTTCGATAATCGGCGGAAACGCAAATGCGTCCCATCCGTTCGAGAGCGTGCTGTACGCATATGAGTAGCCTGGTCGATCGCGGTCGTGAATTCGTGCCGTCGGACGAGATCGACCTGCCGTGACGATTACATGGGGGTAATGGTCAGGCTGACCTCGTAGGAGTTCACCGAGCCCATGAGCGCGGGGAACACCTCGAAGATGTAGTCGCCCGTGGCAAGCTGCGCGCACGCTGGCGACGCGGCGGGGCAGGTGATGGTCTCGCTATCCGTGACACCGCGCGACTGCGCGAGCAGCGTCCCGGTGGAGTCGAGGAGCTTGAGATCGAGGTCGCCGCTCGCGCGGTTCATGAACGTGATACCGACAACGACCGACGCCGTGTTCGCGGGCACGGTGAACTTGTAGAAGTCGAGGTCCTCGGGATCGTTCGCGCAGATCGCCGCGGGGCCGGTCTCGCCCGGCATGATGGACTGCGCTGTCGCGACGGTGTCGTTGGGCTCCTTGTAACGCGCACTGTTCGTCCATGTGCGGTAGGTCGGGCGCGACGGCGCCGTCGAGGATCGCTTCGCACGAAGCCGTCGGGGCTGCGCTACTCCGACAGACCGCGTTCAAGCACGTGAACCCGGCGGGACATGACGACGTACACGCGATCTCGCAGTCGACGAAGCTGCCGTCGTACGAGCACGCGCTCGCGACGACGGCCGCCCCGAGTACGGAGCCGATTACGAGGACTCGCTCCAGGTGTGCGTCGCGCCGTCGCATCCAGGTGCGACCGTGGTCAGTCCGCGTTGCATGCGAGATGTCACCAGCACCTTCGTACCGAAGACGTAACGGTCGTGATGTTCCTTTGGGCATTGAATCGCTCGCTTCGATGGACACCAGTCAGAGCACCGTTGGGTAACTTAGAATCACGACTCCCGCTCCACCGTTCCCACCGGGATTGAAGTTGGGATCGCACAAGTCCGCCTGGTCGCAACCGCCACCACCTCCACCGCCGCCACCCGTCCCGTCAACACCATCCTGGCCGGCCGCGTTGATTCCCCCGTCGCCGCCACCACCATCGCCACCGGAACCCGACGCAAGCGCGCCAGCCCCGAGATTCTGAGCCCCCCCTCCTCCGCCGCCTGCGTAGAACAGCATCGTCCCGGAGATGGAATACGCGAGCGCAATTCCACCAGCTCCTCCAGTGGTCGATGTCCCAACGTCGCCGGTACCTCCGGCGCCACCGCCTCCTGCGGCGGTAAATGTTGTGCTGCCCGAGTCGAAACCGCTCACTCCACCGTTGTTGCCTTGCTCCAGAGTCCCAGTGCCACCCGAGCCGATACCGTGATGACAGCCTCCGCCACTACCGCCGTCGAGGGTGCCGCCGAAGCGTCCGGCACCGGCGCCGCCTCCGACAGCGACGACTGTATCGAACGACGAACTCGCACCGCTGGTGGATGGCGATCCACCGGCTCCCACGACGATGACGTACGACGCTTCGGTGATTCCATACATCGCCGAGTACTCGAGACCACCGGCTCCGCCACCGCCACCGCCGCGTTGGCTTCCGCCACCTCCGCCCCCGGCGACCACCAATAGCTCGACGCTCGTTAAGGCGGCTTGCGGCACGAACGTCGAGCCGGACTGCCTCGCGTCGAAGGTGTGGATCGTCTTGCCGCTGGCGTGCGTGATCGTGCCGCCGACGCCGTCGCTGCGCAGCACGCACGCCGGGGCGGCGCTCGCGCGGCAGAGTCCCTCCGCACCGCACATCAAGTCGCCCGGACAGCCAGTGTCGACCGTGCAGCGGACTGTACAGTCGTCGAACGACGCCTCGTAGGAGGAGCAGCCCGCGGAGATGCACGCGAGGACGAGCAGCCCAGCGATCGTCAGCATGATGCAACAGTCAAACCGATGATGGTTCGGATCACCGTGACCGCTCCAGGCGAGGTTTTGAGAGTCGGCCTCGATCAAAACGCGCCCTGGACCTGCAGGATGATGTCCCGGCTGACGCTCTGGGGCGCCTGGCACGAACCACCCAAGTAGCTCTTGTGCGTCTCTCCCGCGGAGTTGACGCCGAGATGAAATTCCTGCACCACGCCGTTCGCAGCATTGTGCTGATCCATCGATGTGATCTCGACCGCCAGCACAGTCGTGGTCGCGATGTCGATGGTGATCGGCGCCGTCCAGTTGCGAGCGCCGCCGCCGTCGGCCGGGATCGATGTCATGGCCAGAGTCGTGAGCTTCGAGGTATCGAGCGTGGGGCCGTCGTACGTGCCCGTGTAGGCCTCGAGCTTGACGGTGACCGACGCCAAGACTGCATCCTGGCTGGCGAAGAGCACGTCGGTGACGTGGAGCGTCGGCCCGGTAATTCCGTACTCGCTGTCGGAGAGGCGGAACACGCGCCACCATTGATTGGTCTTTGTCTCGCCGGCACCGATGGCGCAGTAGACGAGATTTCCGATGGTCGGAATCGCGTTCGCGTTCTGCGACAACAACACCGTCGTCTGAGCGTCCATCGACGATGGCGCGTCCGTGGACGATTGCGCGTCCATCGTTGGCTGCGCATCGCTATCGTTGATGTCACCGTCACCAGATCCGGCGCCACCGTCGAGGATCGCCGCACACGACGTCGCTGGCGTCGCGCTGCTCCGGCACATTCCTTCGGACACCGCGCACGTGAAGCCGGACGGGCATCCGGTCGACGCCGCGCAAGCGACCTCGCAGTCCCCGAAGCTGCCTCCGTACGAACACCCGGCGCCCGCGGCGATGACAGCGACGAGCACCGCTCGGATCACCATGATCCGCTCCAGGTGACGACGGCACCGTCATGTCCCGACGAGATCGCGATAGGCATACTCCGCTCCTCCCGCGATGCCCACCAGTAGAGGACGCCACCGCCGATGATCGCGGCGCCGCCGAGGCCCAGGAAGACATACTGCTTCGTCTCCGCGCTGCGACCCTCCGCGTCCTTGTCCCCGTACACCTTCCAATCGCACCCGCCCTTGCAAGCGCTCGTGACCTCGTCGCCGAGCGAAGAGGCGCGATGCCCGAAGTAGACTCCCACGGCGAGAGACGCGACGCCGGCCCCGGCGACCCCGAGTCCGACGATCTTCTTCGTGCTGGAGGAACGCGTCTGGTCGTGATCCTCGTCGTCGTGTGAGCGCTCGTCGGTGGGTTGCTGCTCGCCTGACGCCGCCGTCGTCGCGCCGCACGTTGCCGTCAGCTCGCGGACGAGGTCGTCGGCGAGTGGTCGCTGCGACGACGAAGGGGCGAGCGCGGAGAATCTCCGGAACTCCGCGAGCGCATCGGGGCACCGTCCGTCGTGACGGAGGGCCTGCGCGACAGCGAACAGCACCTCCGGCTCTTTCGAGAGATCGTAGGACTTGCTCCACTTCGCGATGGCGGTCGCGTAGTCGTGCCGATCGTAGGAGGCTTGTCCTTGCTCGAAGAGCTCCTCGGCCGAGGGTGCCGCGATCGCGGTCGCTTCGAGCCCGACAAGCGTGAACGTGAGCGTAGCGATGAACCAACACGTCATGGAGATCCCTACTTCTTCTTGAACGGGTTGAAGATCTGGTCGCGGTCAGAGGCGGACGGCTTCATCTTGGTTGGTGGCTTGGGCGGTGCCGGGGCCGGAGGGCTGACCGCGGTATCGATCTTCGTCGGCTCGCTTTCGCGCGGGAGAAGCACCGGTGCGTCAGTCGTGGGCGGCCGCGCATCGATCGCGGCGGAGTTGCTGCCCGCGGCGTTTGGCGCGACGGTTGGCTCGGCTTGCTTCGTGTCCGCGCCTGACGGCGCAGTGACCACCGCGTTGCGGACCGACTCCTCGCGCGCGTCGGGCGCGAGCCGCTGATGAGTCGGCTCGGCGTCGACGGGTGGCGACGCTGCGCTGTCGATCGGTCGCGCGTCCGAGATGGGAGTCTCTGCCCGCAGGACGATCGGATCGACGGTTAGCACAGAGCGAGCTCCCGCATCGACGACGACGGGCGTGGTGGCTGCCGCAGGGCGATCACTTCCGGCTCCGGATCGGCGAGCGACCGCTCCGATGATGATTCCCACGAGCATCACGACGAGCGCGCCCACGATCGTCGTGCGCTCGATCGAGCGCGGCCGGGTCGGCGTCGACGCTGGAGCCGAGGGTGAGATTGGCGCCACGGGCACGGTCTGGGCCCGGACCGCCCGGACCGGGAGCGTCCGCACGGGCGCGGCTCCCATCCTCGCTCGGAGGTTCTCGACCACAGCGCGGAGCTGCGGCAGCGTCGGCCGATGCGCCGGATCCTTCGCGAGCAGCGCGAACAGGAGACCGTCGAGCTCTGGCGGGATGCTCGGATCGATCGACCTCGGCATCGGAGGAACGTCGTGAAGATGTGCGGCGATGATGCCCACGACGGTGGTCGCGCCCGCGAACGGGTGGCGCCCGAGGAACAGCTCGTAGCCGATGCAACCGAGGGCGTAGATGTCGGTGCGCCCGTCGACATCGGGACCTCGCGCTTGCTCGGGCGACAGGTACATCGCCGTCCCCAGCACCACGCCGCTCTGCGTTCTCTCTGCGCGCCGGTCGACTTCGATCTCGAGCTTCGCGAGACCGAAGTCGAGCAGCCGGACGGTGGGCCGCGGGTCGTTAGTGACCCGCGCGAGAAACGTATT
>DASYDE010000114.1:0-18987 GCA_036499725.1 Kofleriaceae bacterium | reverse complement strand
ACGCCGTGAACTTCGCGAAGCCCTTCGTCGACTGCACCTTCGTGATCGCAGCCGTCAACGTGGTCTTGCCATGGTCGACGTGACCGATGGTGCCGATGTTGACGTGGGGCTTGTTGCGGACGAATTTTTCCTTCGACATTTCGATTCTTCTTCTCTCGGGCGGGGCTCTAGAGGTGCTTGCTCGACATCAAGTCGTTGCGGATTTGCTGGGGAAGCTCTGCGTAGTGGTCTAGTTCCATGGCGAAGGTCGCGCGCCCCTTGGTGCGGGAGCGGAGGTCATTCGCGTAGCCGAACATAGACGCCATAGGGACGAAACAGGCGACGGTCTGTACACCAGGCCTCGCGGTAATTCCAGCGACTTTTCCACGTCGTGAGTGCAAATCTCCAAGCACGTCACCAACGCTCTCGTCGGGCGTCACCACCTCGACGGACATAACCGGCTCGAGGATCGTCGGAGAAGCCTTGTTGGCCGCTGCAGCGAACGCCTTGGAGCTGGCGACCTTGAACGCGTAATTGTTCGAATCAACAGGGTGATAGCTGCCACCGATGACCTGAACGCGGAGGTCGGTCATGGGGTGGCTAGTCAAGACGCCACGCTCGACGGCCTCTGTCACTCCCGCTTCAATAGCCGGCGCGTAGTCGGCCGGGATGTCCGAGGCGGGAGCGCGATTTTCGTAGATGTACCCACCGCCGCGATCGGTCGGCTCGACGACCAGGCGGACGTGGCCGTACTCGCCACGAGCGCCACCGAGGCTGCCAGCGACGCGGATGAACTTGTTCTCGCCCTCGGCGCGGACCGTGACCGTCTCGCGGTAGGCGACCTGCGGGTTGCCCACGCGGGCCTGCACGCCGAACTCGCGGCGGAGGCGATCGACGATGATCTCCAGGTGGAGCTCGCCCATCCCGCTGATCACGATCTGGCCGGACTCGACGTCCGTGCGGACGCGGAACGAGGGATCTTCAATCGCGAGGCGCTCGAGCGCAGCGGCGAGCTTGGCGTGATCTGCCTCGGTCTCGGGCTCGACCGCGATCCCGATGACGGCGCTCGGGACGGTCATCGCGTCGAGGAGGATCGGGAAGCGCGGATCGCAGAGCGTATCCCCGGTCGCGAGCTTCGCCGAGCGGGAGGGGGTTACGGAGACGATCGCGCCAATCATCCCCGCTTCGACCTGGCCAACGTCCTCGCGGCGGTTCGCGAACATGCGAACGAGGCGGCCGACCTGCTCGAGCGATCCCTTGGTCGCGTTGAGCACCGAGTCACCCGCGCGGAGTGCTCCGGCGTAGACGCGCACGAACGTGAGCTGTCCGCCGTTGTCGTCCGCTTGCACTTTGAAGGCGAGCGCGGCGAGCGGCTGATCGATCCCGACGGTGCGCGAGAGCGTCGGAGCAGCGCCGGGATCTTTGGGATCGCGACCGCGCACCTCGACGAAGTCCGCGGGCGACGGGAGGTACTCGACGACAGCGTCGAGGAGGTTGTGAATGCCTTGGTTGTGGAACGCGCTCCCGACGAGCGTGGGGACGCCGCGGTTGGCAAGCGTGAGGCGGCGCAGTGCAGCGCGGAGCGCGTCGGGAGAGAGCTCGCGACCCGAGACCCACGCTGCCATCAGCTCGTCGTCGAGCTCGGCGATCGCTTCGATCATCTGCTCGCGCGCGACGGACGCGTCGTCGGTCTGGTCGTGCGGGATCGGTCCGTCGGTGAACGTCGCGCCGAAGCTCGCGGCGTCCCACTGGCGCGCGCGCATCGTGACGAGATCGATCACGCCGTCGAAGTCTTCGCCGGTGCCGATCGCGAGCTGCACGACGATCGGATGCGCGCCGAGGCGCTGCTTGATCATCGCGACGACGCGGACGGGATCCGCACCTTCGCGATCCATCTTATTGATGAACGCGAGGCGCGGCACGCGATAGCGATCCGCTTGGCGCCACACCGTCTCGCTCTGGCTCTCGACGCCCGCGACGGCATCGAACACCGCGATCGCGCCGTCGAGGACGCGGAGCGAGCGCTCGACCTCCATCGTGAAGTCGACGTGGCCAGGCGTGTCGATCAGGTTGACCGTATGGCCCTTCCAGCCGAACGTCGTCGCAGCGGCGGTGATCGAGATCCCGCGCTCCTGCTCCTGGGTCATCCAGTCGGTGACCGTCGAGCCGTCGTCGACCTCGCCGATGCGAGACGTCGCGCCCGTGTAAAACAGGATCCGCTCGGTCGTCGTCGTCTTGCCAGCGTCGACGTGCGCCATGATCCCGATGTTTCGGGTGGTGGCGAGGCCGCTGGCAGAGCGGTTATGTGACGAGAGGCGGTTCGTCATAGAGAGCCTGGTGGTTTGAAGGCGGCCACGACAGCCGCCCTCACCTTCCAAACGCTATGTGCGGATCAGAGAGTCGCTAGTTGCTTACCAGCGGTAGTGAGCAAAGGCGCGGTTCGCCTCTGCCATCTTGTGAACGTCTTCACGCTTCTTGACCGCGTTGCCACGGTTCTGACCGGCGTCGATGATCTCGTTGGCGAGGCTCTCGACCATGGTCTTCTCGTTGCGGCCGCGAGCGAACTCGACGAGCCAGCGCATACCGAGCGCCATCGAGCGGTCCGGGCGGACATCGATCGGCACCTGGTAGGTCGAACCACCGACGCGGCGGCTCTTCACTTCGACGCGGGGGCGGACGTTGGTCATCGCGCGGTCCCACACCTTCAACGGATCGTCCTTGGCGCGCTCTGCGACGAGGTCGAACGCCTTGTAGACGATCTGCTCGGCAGTGGCCTTCTTGCCGTCCTTCATGATCAGGTTCACGAACTGAGTCAGGCGGCGGCGCTGCTCGAGCGGCGCATCCGTGTACTTCGGATCCGGCAGAACCTTACGCTTCGGTACTTCACCCTTACGCGGCATACTTCAAATCCTTACTTGGGACGCTTCGCGCCGTACTTGCTGCGCGATTGCTTGCGGTTGGCAACGCCCGTCGTATCGAGGGTGCCGCGGATGATGTGGTAGCGAACGCCCGGGAGGTCCTTCACGCGACCGCCGCGGATCAGGACGACCGAGTGCTCCTGCAGGTTGTGTCCCTCGCCCGGGATGTACGACGTGACTTCCATCGAGTTCGTCAAACGAACACGTGCGACCTTGCGGAGGGCCGAGTTCGGCTTCTTCGGGGTCGTGGTGTACACGCGGGTGCAAACGCCACGCTTCTGCGGGCACTGCTTCAGGGCAGGAGACGCGCTCTTCGTGCGCATCTTCTCGCGACCCTTACGGACGAGCTGGTTGATAGTCGGCATCTAGATGGATCCTGGGGGGGCGTACAGAGCGCGTGACTTTACGGATTCGCCCTCGGGTGTCAAGCGGTTTGGGCCGGTGCTACCGTCGGGGCCCGATGCGTACCACTTTCGTCCTTCTAATGTTGTCGGTCGCGGCCTGTAAGAAGGGAGACAAGCCAGCGCCCTCCCCGGCCCTCTCGGGAGCGCCCGCGGGATCCGCTTCGGCGACGACGACGCCAGCAGCGCCCGACCCGTCAACAGGCTTCTGCCGCTACGAAATCACCGGTTCGGTGACCGGCAAGGGCGAGAGCCCGGGCACGATGAGCTCGCTCGGCGCCGACTACTATTATGATCAGCCGATCGATCCGGCGGCCAAGCCATCCGTCCTCTTCACGGTGGTCTGCAAGGGCCCGGTTCAGATCAACTTCGCGCCCGGGCCCGGGCTCGGCTACGCGGACGTTCCGTTCGAAAAGGCCGGTGAGTGGAAGATCGGCATGGCGCGTCGGGCACGTTCAAGCTCACGCGCTTCGATGTGAAGGGCATGGCCGGCACGTTCGAGCTCGACACCGCACCGACGGGCCTCGACAAGACGCACGGTCCCGCGCACATCAAGGGGGAGTTCGACCTACCTTGTCTCGTCCCGTCGAAGATCTGTTCAAAAGCGCGCCGATGACGGCCTAACCCAGAGCGCCCTCTAGACGCGCTCATCGTGGCCGAACCACGAGGTATGACCGGCAGAGTCGTACGGAGCGTACTTGCAGCAGCACTAGCGCTGGTTCCCAGCGTCGCGTCAGCGGAGACCTGGTTCGTCGCTGAAGCACCCGCGGCGAGTGCCGTGTCCGACGCACAAAAAGGCGTCTTCAAGACCGGCGCGACGCCGGCGGTCGGCGCCTACGCTGACAACGGCTGGTTTGCGCTCGGTGCACGCGTCCGCGTTGGCGCCCTTCGCAACGGTGATGCGCCCGGAGATAACCGCAAGGATCCCGGCGCGGGTGGCCTCGCCACGGCGGGCCTCGCGATGCGGGTGCACTCGCACGGCGTGTGGCTCGAGGTCGTTGGCGGCGGTGGTGTTACCGGCACGGATCTCGTCCCCTCCGTCGAGACCGGTGTTGGCTTCACGTTTCCGCTCGGCAGCGTCGACGTCGGACCGAGCGCGCGCCTGGTCCGCCTGATTCACGACGATCCGGGCGCCGCGTTCGGCTCGGCGGATCTGCTCGTCGTCGGCATCGACGTTCGCTTTGGTGCGAAGCACGACAAGAGGCCCGACTACACCGAAGAACGGTTCGCGAAGGTCGCACCGCGCGTGGTTCCCCTCGTGCCGGTGCAGCAGGCCGTCGTCGGTCCCGTCGCGCCAGACCACGACGTCATCACGGAGGTCGGCGAGCTGAGCTGCGCGCAGTTCTTCGACGGCTGCCCGATCAACGACCACGTGCAAATGTTCTCCGACCGCATCGTGCTCGACGAGCGCGTACTGTTCGACTTCGGTCGCGCGCGCGTGCGTACGGCGGGGCGGTCGATGATTGACGAGATCGCGCAGATGTGGCGCGAACATCCTGACTGGCGCCGCATCACGATCGAAGGACACACCGACGATCGCGGTAGCGACGAGGTGAATCAGAAGCTGTCCGAGGAGCGCGCCAACAACGCACGCAAGAACCTCGAGGAGGACGGCTTCGCAGCCGATCAGATCGACGCCATCGGCTACGGCCGCTCGCGTCCCCGCGTGCAGAACGCGCACACCGAGGCGGAGCACCACCGCAATCGTCGCGTGGAGTTCGTCATCGAGCGCGAGGCGAGTGGTCCAGCAGCAAGCATTCCTGGCTCGTCGATCGTGGAGGGAACGAAGTGAAGCGCATTGGTCTTTCAGTGTTCGCGCTCGTGATGAGCGCGGGGTGTAGCTCTCTCGTGGACGGTCCGTGTGCCTCTGGCTACGAGATGTCCGAGGCCGGTTCCTGCATCGCGCGTGCGACGCAGTCCGACGGAGGTCCCCATATCGTCGTCGACGGTGGTGGCTCCGACGCCGGTGGCTCGGGCTCCGACGCGGGTCCCGGCTCCGACGGCGGTGGCTCCGATGGGGGCGGCTCGGACGCCGGCTCTGATGGTGGCGGTTCCGATGCGGGCGTCGATGCAGGTAGTGACGCGGGTAGTGACGCGGGCAGTGATGCCGGCGTCGATGCGGGCAGCGACAGCGGTTCGGGCCTCGTGTGTCTGGCCACGGAGCGCGCGTGCGATGGCGCATGCCTCGATGTCCAGAGCGACCCCGACAACTGCGGCGCATGCACTCACTCGTGCGCGAGCGGCATCTGCACGGCCGGTCACTGCGAGGGTGACCCGTGGGGACACATCGTCGGTATCGGTCATGACTACTCGACCTCGCATTCCGCGCAGCGGCGCGTGCTCGCGAACGCTGTCGGCCTCGGACAATCCGCGGACGTCGCGATCGCTCGCTGGCCGGGCGTCGTCCCGGCGACGTCGGGTTACAGCGCGGCGCTGACGACCGGGATGCTCGCCGTTGGTCGGACGTGGCACTCCGTCGCGTTCCCGGCGGCAACCGGTGATCACGCGTTCGATGGTGTCGACGTCGTGATCGTGCCGCCCGAATCGGGCGATGGCGACACGGTGGAAACCGCCGCGACGACCTGGGCGACGAGCTTCGACACGTTCCTTCGCCACGGAGGAGTGATCGTCGTCCTCGACGGCGCGAATGGCACGAACTACCGCTTCGGTCACGGCGCGGGTCTGTTCGATGTTGGCGCGCCCGTGACGGTGACGAACCAGGCGACCGCGATCGTCGATCAGACCGACTCGGTCGCGCAGCAAGTCGTGGCACCGTACCTGGCGGAGTCGACGTCTGTCGGCTTTCCTGGAGCACCGGAGCCCGTCGTGACGACGGCAGGCGGCGCGAACACGATCGTGTTCCACGTCAGCCGATAGGCGGGCTACATATCGGGCCCGAGATGCCCCTCGCCGACGCTCAGCAGCTTCCCGTTCACCGCGCTCGCCGCGCTCGTCGCGTATCCGCGCCCGGATCTGATCGCCCGCCGTTGGAGCGTCGATCCCAACGAGCTCGATACGCGGACCGATCTGCCCGAGACGTGCTGGCTCGGCGACGCGTACTTCTGAGTCCGTGGTCACTCGATAGATCACGCCACCGATAGATCCGGCCACCGCGTGACGTCCGCGTGATCGCCTGATCGAGCGATCGAGTCGCGTTGTAGAACGCACGCATGCCGCGCTTCACGTTGCTCGCTTCGGCTCTCGCGCTGTGCGCGTCGCTCAGCGCGATCGCGCTCGCCAACCCGACGATGGAGGTGAACCAGACGGAGGCGCCACCCGCCGTGTTCGCGCTGCGTTTCGGGGCGAGCGCGGCCCTGGGTTCAGGCACGTCGGTCCAAGGACGCGACGCGAGCCTGTTCTTCGAGCTCGAGATCGCGGGCGAGGTCTGGGTCACGCCGCACATCGCGATCGGTCTGCGCGGCGGCGGCGGCATCCAGGCGGCGTTTGCCACGTGCGACCAGGACTCGAACGATCCGCAGATGAATTGTCTGCAGGTGGAGACGGAGTTCCTCGAGCCGACCGCGACGTTCGGCCACGAATGGTTCCGCCGAGGATCGATCGTCGTGACGGGCGTCGGGATGGTGGCCCTGGGCTACGCCGACAAGAAGAACTATCTCAGCTACCCCGGTGACGTGTACGCGGGCGGCAAGCCGGACATGCTGCTCACGACCGAGCGAGGACTCGGTGCTGCGGCGAGTGTCGGCATCGACGCGATCGTGATGCACGTCGATGTGCAGGTCGGAGCGCGCGCGAAGGGCGAGCTGGGCAACGTCGAGGCCGGCCCCTATCTCGCCATCGGCGGCGCGTTCTAGCGGATCTGCTTGAGCAGAGACGCGCTGTACTTGCGAACGTTCGCGTTCTTGTCGCTCTTCGCCGCGACCTTCAGGTACGGCTTGGCGGGCGAGCCATTGGCGCGCAGCATGTTCTGCGCTTTGCGCACGGTGCGCGGGTCGCCGAGCATCTTGACGAGGTTCTTGTTGAGAACGCCGTTCTTCTTGTAGGCCGATGCTTTATCGATCGCGACCTTGTACTGGTCCATCGACACCGACCACCAGCGCTTGTCGAAGTAGAGGTTGCCGAGGAGGAACGGGATCGTCGCGTTGTGGGGGTACGCTTGCCCCAGGATGCGGAGACTGGTCAACGCTTCCTCGCGCTTGCCGTCCTTGATCATCTGGATCGCCTCGGCGACGGTCTTCGCGCGCTGAGGTGCCGGCGGCTCGGGCTTGGTGTCGTCGACGGTGTCCGGAGCGTTGGGATCCTCGTCCTCCGGATCGTCCTTGCCGGCGTTGGGATCTGGGTTGTCGGCCGTCTCCGGATCCATCTCGATCTCGTCGCTGCCCGACCCGAGCGCGACGCCACCCGACCCGGTCTCGACCGCGGCATCGGTGTCGGCGACAACGGCGGGGGCGGCGTCGATGACCGGCGCGCTATCGGGAACGACGACGGCAACGGGCGCGACATCGGGAACGACGACGGCAACCTGCGCGGCGTCGATCGTGATCGGCGGCGCGGTGCCGACGTCCGTCCTCGGTTCTTGCTCATGCGGCGAGCGCAGCGCGATCCACCAGACGGCGAACGCGCCGGCCGCGAGCGCGGCGAGTGCGAGGACGATCGGGAGCGACGACTTCTTCGCGCGGATGGGCGCCGTCGTCTCCTTCGCGATGGGTTTGGGCTGCGCGTGCTTTCCGCTGTCGACGCGCGGCATCGCGCCGGGGATGGGCGGTTCGGTCTGAGCGCGCTTG
This sequence comes from Kofleriaceae bacterium, assembly GCA_036499725.1. Classification (GTDB taxonomy): domain Bacteria; phylum Myxococcota_A; class Polyangia; order Haliangiales; family Haliangiaceae; genus JABFXX01. Next base: position 10,947 of record DASYDE010000114.1, on the reverse strand, counting down.
GGCGTGACGACGGGGACCTTGAACTCGCCCGACGTCCGCGGCCCGACGAGCTCTTCGATCGCCTCCGCGAGCTCGACGGCGGTCTGAAAACGATCGTCGGGCGACTTGGCCATCGCCTTGTCGATCAACTCCTGGACGCCCTCGGGGATATCGCTCGACGGAGCGAGCGGGCTCAAGCGGTCGACGAGCTTGGGCGTCGGTGCGGCGCGGTGCATCCCGAGCAGCTGCATCGTGTCCTGCGCGTTGAACGGGCGCTCGCCCGCGATCATCTCGAACAGGACGACTCCGAGCGCGTAGATATCGGTGCGCGCGTCGATGACGCCGCCACCGATGGTCTGCTCGGGCGCCATGTAGTTCGGCGTGCCGACGACGACGTTGGTCTGCGTCGCGTCGCGACCGCCGCCGCTCGAGCGTAGGCGCGCGAGACCGAAATCGAGGATGCGAACGTGATCGCCCTGCCCGACCTCGTCGCTGATCATGATGTTCGCCGGCTTGACGTCGCGGTGGACGACGCCCTGCGCGTGCGCGTGCGCGAGACCGGCCGCCATCTGGCGCGCGAGCACGAGCGCGCGACCGACGGGGAGCGGTCCCTTGTCGAGCAACGCGCGCAGCGTGGTGCCCGCGACATAGTCCATCGCGAGGTACGGATCGCCTTCCCAAACGCCGAAGTCGACGACGGAGACGCAGTTGGGATGCGCGAGCTTCGACATGACGCGCGTCTCGCGCTCGAAGCGAAGTTGGAACTCGCTGTCCTTGGCGAACGACGCGTGCAGGAACTTCAGTGCGACGAGCTTACCGACGGGGACGCGCTCGGCCTTGTAGACCGCGCCCATCGAGCCCGCGGCCATGGTCTCGAGGATCTTGTAGCGGTCATCGACGAGCTTGCCGATGCGCGGATCGTCCGACGGGGGAACGTCGGGTTCGGTCGCGTCAGGTCGATCGCTTAATGGGTCCACTTCTCCTCACGACGATGCTCACCGTCCTCGTACTCGTGAGCCATCACGAAATGGTACGCGACCTCGCGCGCCTTTTCAGACTCCACGACGCACTCGAACAGCCACTCGCCGTCGGTTTCCGTCGGTTCGACCTGGACATATGCGATCTCGGTAGGGAATACGAGCAGCTCTCCGACGAGGTCCTTGGCACGCGAGAGCTGAACGACGTGGGTGTGGTCATCCTCGGTCAGGAGCGTCCAGTGGAAGTCGTCGTGATCTACGAGGACAACCTCTGGCGTACCGGCGCGAAGGATGCAGTTGGCGTGACCGGCCAACCACGCCCAGAACTTGTCGAACGGCACGGTCGTCGCCACCGAGGCCAGCTTCTTTCCCGTCGAACGCATATCGCCGCGGACTTTACCCAGGCTCGACGGGGTTGCAAGCGATCAGAACTGACCGATTACGGCAGCGCCGCCGACGCCGGGTCCCGCCACGGGCGCAATCCGCACAGTCTCGGAGCTCGGCTGGTCGAATAAGTACAGCAGCACACCAACCGTGCCAGCAGCGACGGCTGCCCCACCGAGCGCCCACGTCGCCGTGACGTAGTTGTCGCGCTTGCTGACGTGGTGGTCGTAGGCGTCGGCGTCGCTCGGCGGGCGATTTCCCATCCTGATGTCAGTCAGCACGTCGCTGGCCTTGCCATCCTCGAGACCGGCCCCGATGCCGAACGCGACGGCACCGATGGCGAGCACTCCCGCGCTACCGAGGACCCACGGGACCGCACGCCGCTTGGCGGTCATGTGCAGCGGAGCATCCACCGTGAGCGGTTGCCCGCGCGAGAGCACGAGCTCCGTTCCGAACGGCTCACGCCCGCGATGGAGCACGGTCAAGTAATGCTTGCCGGCGGCTAGCGACAGCTCGCCGGTCGGCGTCATCGCGATCGTGCGACCGTCGACCGAGAGGTGCGCGCCTTCGAGCGTCTTGACGGTCACTTGCGCCGGCTTGGGTTGCAGCTCGACTTCCACGAGCGACGAGATTCCGTCGACCGCGACCTTCTTCTTCTCGACGGAGACGTAGCCGTCCGCCGAGACGGTGAACACGTGCTCCTTCGCGTCCACGTCGATGAGCGCGAACGGCTCGACGGGCTGTCCGTCGAGAGTCGCCTTGAGGTTCGGCGCGATCGCGGTTCCCGTCGCGTCACCGATCTCGCGGAGTGCATCGGTGTCTTCCGCGCGCTGATCGGCGAGCGTGATCGACACCCCGATGCGCGTCTTGGGCGGCGCGACCGCGACCGTGGTGTTGGTGATGTTCAGGCGCTCGAGCTCGCGCTGCATGTCGCGGAGGTTGTCGGCCGCATCGCCAACGCGCCCTCCCTGCTTGGTGACGGCGAGGTATGCCTTGTAGAGCTCGACGGCGCGCTTGACGTACTCCGGTTTGTTTTCGACGGCGTAGAGGCGGCGATAGGCCTGCGCCGCCGAGAACGCGATCTCCGGCAGCGGAGCGGCCTTGTACGCTTCGTCGAAGTTCTGCGCGGCGGCGAGAAAGTTTTGCGCCGCGTACGCCTTCGCGCCGTTGCGGAAGTACTTCTCCGCGGCCGCTTTGTCGTCGGCGGACGCATGACGCTCCAGGACGGCGACGAGGGCGAGCACCGCGGCGAGGGTCGTCTTCACTTGCCACCTCCGCACGCGCGGGCATTCCGCGAGCTGCACTGCGGGAAGACGACGAGCGTCTGCACACCCTGATCGCCCTCGACAGCGACAACGTCCTCTACACCGTCGCCCGTGACATCGCCGATCCGGATCGCGCCGATGCGCGTCGACGTCCTTGCGAGCGGCGTGTAGCTACCATCTGCGGACACGCGATAGAGCACCGAACCGACCGTGCCGTCGGCCGCTTCTTCATGGCAGGCGACGACGAGATCCACGCCCAACAGGGTCGTGTCGTCGGCGCTCGCTCGATCGCGGTACTGCACGTGCGCGGGCGCCGCGTCGATGCACTCGAGCGCAGGCGTACCGTCGGACGCGAGCTTCTCGAGCAACTGCGCCGAGACATCCACACATGCCTGCGCGACCACGCCGTCCATCGTGCAGGTCAGGATGGCGTTATCGAGGGTGGTCTCGCCGCGATTGCTCGCGACGACGATCAGCGCGTTCGTGCCATTGCCATAGAGATCTGCGCGCTGGAGCGACCGCACGGGAGCCTTGTCCATCAGGGCCTGGACGACGGGCGTAAGCGGCGTCGCGGCGATCGTTGCCGCCGAGGCGAGGAAGCTCACAGCGTTCGGCGGCGTCCGGTGATCGATCGCGATCACCGCGTCCGTCGTTCCGTTCGGCCATGCGAGGTACTTCGCGTCGTCGACGCACAAGCCGGGCACCATCGTCTGCGAGCAGTCGGCAAAGCCGGTCGTCGCGATCGGTGGCGTGGCGCTTCCGTCAGGCCCGTCGCTTGTACCGGCGAGACGCCAGACCTCGGGCGAAGGCGCCGTCGCGGACGGCGACTTGAGCGGCGCAAACAGCAGCAGGTCGCTCAGCTTGCCCATGGTGGACGCGACGAACTTTCCGATCACGACGCTGTTCATGCGTGTCCGCTCCTGATCCTGCGCCGCGTTGTCAGACGCGCGCGGATCGATGACCGGAATCATCGTCCCGAGCGTGCTTCCCAAGAGGATCGCTAGCGACGACACCGGTTGGACGTCGTTGGGAGGCAGCAGCACGAACAGATCGCTCGTGATGCCGTACGGATCCTCGTTCGAGACTCCAGAGATCGCGACCATGTCAGTGACAGCTTTCATCGCCGCCACCTGCACGGGCGGCGCGAGGAAGTCGGAATGGTTGTACGCGACGCTGATGCGTTCGTACGCACCGAGGTTCTCGACATACGCGAGGTCGACATGACCGTTGCCGTCGTAGTCGCCGACCGCAACCTTCGTGACCTTGTTCGTGGTGTCGATGCGATTGAGCACGAACGCCGGAAAGTTCGGGTTACTCGGGTTGGGCTTGCGATAGAGGATGTCGATGTCGTCCTCGTTCGCTGCGACGAGAACACCGTCGACGATTCCGTCGCCATCGAGGTCGGCGCTCGTTGATCCGGCGATCTCTCGCAGCGAGTTGTATCCTTTGCCCCATCCCGTGAAGCCGAAGATGTTCGCGTAGATCCAGACACCGGTGCTCGTCACGATCGCATCGTGCGCACAGAACGCGATGCCGGGACTCAGCTCGACGTGTCCGACGACGACCTCGTTCGGGTCATTCGTATCCGGGGCTGTCGTCAGGGCCGCGAAGCCGCCGGCCGCGAACGCGCAGTGGCTCGCTGTCGTGGTCGCGCCCCAGTACTTCACGTTCTTGAAGCCTTGGTCCACGTTCACGAGGCCCGGGCAGTTCTGATTGTTGTCGAAGTCCAGATCCGCGAGGAAGAGCTTCTTCGTCCCTACCGCGAGCGTTCCGGGCGTGATGTCGGTCGTCTTCCACTTCTGGTCCTGGAGCATGCTCGGCGTCGTATCGAGGTGGAATGCCATCACGCAGTACCGCGGCACGGGCGTGTTGAGCCTGATGGCCAGGACCGTGTCGGTCTGGGACGAGTTGTAGACTTCGAGCGTCGAGAGCTCGAGCTGGCTGAACAGGACCGGGAGCGGTCCCTGCTGGCACGGAGTGGAGATCGTGAACCCGCTGTATTCGTCGAACGTGATGAGCGCGGCGCCTTGGTTGCCACCGTCGACGAGACCGATGAACGCGCGACGTGCGAGCGGGAGCGTCCGTCGAAGATCGAGCGGAGTACCGGTATCGGAGTCGACGAGCGCCTTGCTCGATTGCAGAGGAGCGAGCGCGCCAAACTGCGAACCGTACGCGATGAGACCGTCCGCGCTCGCGAACGCGACGTCGGTCGCACCGTCGCCATCGATGTCACCGAACGCCGATGCGGCGATGTGCGGCGGCGTGAGCACGGACTGCGCGCGCTCGAGACGGCCGTTCGAGTCGCCGAAGCGAATCGACAGTGACGTCGTCGAGACGCCGAGCACGTCACCGATGCCGTCGCGATCGATGTCCGTGACGGTCACGTCATCCACAGGGAATGCGCCCGCGACGACACGGTTATCGAGCTCGCCACCTGGCGCCGCGCACAGGCCGTCGGTCCCGCACGTGTAGGCCGCATTCGGGCAGTCGACCGCGGTCTGGCACGACACGGCGCACCGCACGCAGCTCGCCTCCGACGAGTCGCAATCCTCCCCGGCTTCGACGATGCCGTTGCCACATACGTTGCGATCGATCGAGTCGAACGACGTACACGCGGTCAACGCCGCGCCGAGGATGAACAGCGCGAACAGCACACGGGGAGCGCGCATCTACTTTCCTTTCTTACCGAACGGATCGAGGAGGTCGTTCTTCGACGAATGCCCCGCGACCTTCTTCTTCATCGTGATCTGAACCGTCTGATCCTTGTCGGGCGTCAGCTCCTGCGACTGCAGGACGTAGCCGTCGGCGCGCAGCGTCAGGATCGTCGACTCGTCGCCGCGCGGCAGCTCCACGACGCCGGGGGCAGCACCGACCGTCATGCCGCCCGAGAGAACCTCGGTCCCGTCGGGCACGCCCTTGATCGTGACCTTCACCGTCTGCGGCAGCTGCTTCTCGACAGGCGGCGGCGCGGGCTTGGGAGGCTGGGGTGCGGGCGTCTGTGCTTTGTGCTCCGTCGGAGGCGGCGACGGAGCCTCTTTGGGTACCTTCGTCCCGCCGACCGCGAGAAACACGACACCACCGACAAGCAGCGCGCCGAGCACACCCGCGATCAGCCCTGCGCGCGAGCGGCGCTTGGCGGGCACCGACGTCTCGGCAAAGCCCGTGAGCCGGCCGCCGCGTCCCGTGCCGACGCCTGCGGAGGCGACGTTGATCGCCTGGGTCGGAATCGCGACCGGTCCGGTCTGGATCTCCAACCGGCCCGCTGGCATGAGGCCCGCTGTCGCGCACGCTTGCTCGAGCGCGCGCACCGCCGTCTTGAGATCCGGCGGACGGTCAGCGGGATCCTTGTTCATCATCCACGCGATCGCGTCGTCGACCTCGGGCGTCAGATCCGCGTTGTGCGTCGACGGCGCCGCTTGTCGCTCGCTGATCTGCATCATCAGGATCGACATGTAGTCTTCGGCGTCGAACGGGAACACGCCCGTCACCATCAGGTACGCGAGCACCCCGAACGCGTAGATGTCCGTGCGGTGATCGACGTCCTTGCCGCGGCACTGTTCCGGGCTCATGTAGTACGGCGTTCCGATCGGAGCGCCCGTGCGCGTCTTGTGCTTGAGCCCGTCCTCCGGCGCCATCAGCTTCGCGATGCCGAAGTCGAGCAGCTTGGGGAAGTAACCCGAGCCTGGCGCATCGGAGTCCTTCCCGAGGAACACGTTCTCCGCCTTGAGGTCGCGATGCGCGATGCCCTTCGCGTGCGCCGCATCGAGTGCCTTGGCGACGCCGCGCAGGATGACGATCGTGTCCGTGATCTCCGGCCGGCCACGCTCGATCAACGCGTCGAGCGGCTCGCCGTCCAAGTACTCCATCACGTAGTACTGACGACCGTCCTCCAGCGCACCGAACGAGAAGATGTCGATGATGTGGCGGTTCCGGATCTGGTTGACCGCTTTGGCCTCCGCTTCGAAGCGCGAGAGCATCTCCGGATCGACGCTGAACTTGCGGCCGAGGACCTTGATGGCGACGACCTTGCCGATGCGCGGGTGAACCGCCTTGAAGACGGTGCCAAACGCACCTTTGCCCAGGAGTCCCTCGACCTCGTACTCGCCGACTCGAGCGCCAGGCTCGAGATCGGGATCGATGGTCTGAGTCTCTTCGGACATAGGCGAAGCCACGGACAGGGTTCGTGCAAACCCACGCCCAGCTTCCGGTAGGCCCTTCTGTGGAGCAACTCCACGCTGTCGAAATCCGAACGCTGGGATCCGCAACAACCCTGCGATCTCGTGACCTTTTGGCCACTCTGTTTCACGCAGCCCATGTAGGTCCGGCGCGCATTTCAGGTGCGTGCCGGCGCGTGCGACGATGGCTCCGTGGTGGGTCTACGGCTCCTCGTACCGCTGTCGATGGTGTGCGCCTGCGGCCGCATCGGTTTCGACGGCTCGGGGACCGGAGATGGCGGGTTCGACGCTCGGGACTCGGACTCCGGCGATAGCGACGGCCCGCTCGCGGCGATGGCGCCGGCGTTCGTACAGATCACGGCGAGTGCGGATCCGAGCAGCCCCGGCACGCTGTCCGTAACGTTGAACAACGTCGTCGTTGGGAACGTGCTCGTCGTCGAGACAGACGCCGATCCAGAGATGACCGCCATCACGTCGGTAACCGACTCGGTCGGCAACACATACGCGTCCATCCCGAGCTTCCCGAGCACGGATCTCACCATCCGCGCGCTGCTCACCTACGCGGTCGTGACCACGGGCGGACAGGTGACAATCACGGCCACCATCGGAGCGAGCGGTGTTTCGCAGGAGATCCGCGTCGCGGAGTATTCGCACGTCAACACGAGCGATCCGTCCGACGCGATCGCATGGGGAGCGGGCCCGAATGCGACCGCAATGGACGGCGCGCGCACGGATGACTTCGTGACCGACGCGCCCAACGACCTGATCTTCAGCGTCCTGCTTCTCGAGGGCATCGATGGCGCTGCGGGTTCAGGCTTTGTCCAACGCAGCGGGTTCAACTTCGATGTGATCCAGGATCGCATCGAGCCCACACCCGGGACGCATGCGGCGATCGCGACCGCGCCCGGTTCTGCGTGGGTCATCGGCGCGCTCGCTCTTCACGGCGAGCCCGAGTAGCGCGCCGAAAAGTGAAAACGGCCGGAGGGTTTCCCCTGCCGGCCGCATCAGCTCACGAGAGCTGAATTATTCTGCTGCGGAGTCGACCACGTCGTTCGCGCCACCCTGGTCGAGGTGCGCGTACGAGTCGCCCACGTCATCATCCTCGTCATCGATGTCGTCCGGATCCGCGGCGACGTCGACCGTCAGACGCTTGTAAGCGCCGAGGCCGGTGCCTGCCGGGATGAGGCGACCCATGATGACGTTCTCCTTGAGGCCACGGAGGTAGTCGACGCGACCATTGATGGACGCCTCGGTGAGCACCTTGGTGGTCTCCTGGAACGACGACGCCGAGATGAAGGACTCGGTCGAGAGCGACGCCTTCGTGATTCCGAGGAGGAGTGCATCACCCTTCGCCGGCTGTCCGCCAGCGACGATCACGCGCTCGTTCTCTTCCTCGAAGATGTGCTTCTCGACGTGCTCCTCGAGCAGGAAGTTCGTGTCGCCCGGATCCGAGACGCTCACGCGACGCAGCATCTGACGAACGATCGTCTCGATGTGCTTGTCGTTGATGCGAACGCCCTGGAGTCGGTAGACCTCCTGGATCTCGTCCACGAGGTACTTCGCGAGTGCGCGCTCGCCGAGGACCTTGAGGATGTCGTGCGGGTTCGCCGGACCATCCATGAGGGCCTCGCCCGCGCGAACGCGGTCGCCTTCACGAACAGACAGGTGCTTGCCCTTCGGGATGAGGTACTCGCTCGGATCGCCGACCTCGGGAACCACGAGCACCTTGCGCTTGCCCTTGGTGTCCTTGCCGAAGTGCACGGTGCCGTCGATCTCGCAGATGACTGCGTGATCCTTCGGCTTGCGCGCTTCGAAGAGCTCGGCAACGCGGGGCAGACCGCCCGTGATGTCCTTCGTCTTCGTCGTCTCGCGGGTGATCTTGGCAACCACGTCGCCGGCTTCGATGAAGTCGCCGTCGTTGACGTAGATGTTGGATCCGACCGGGAGGAAGTAGCGAGCCTCGCCGTTGCCATCGGGCAGCTTGACGGTGTTGCCGTCCGCGTCCTTCAGGGTGATGCGAGGACGGCTATCCGCGTCCTTGCTCTCGATGACGGTCTTGCGCGAGAGGCCAGTGACCTCATCGAGCGAGTCCTGCATCGTGACGCCTTCAACGATGTCGCCGTACTTCACGTAGCCGGAGACTTCCGTGACGATCGGCAGTGAGAAGGGGTCCCACTCGGCGAGGAGCTGGGCGCCCTTCACGCGATCACCGTCGGCAACCATCAGGCGCGCGCCGTACTGCAGACCATAGCGCTCGCGCTCGCGACCGATATCGTCCACGAGCACGAGCTCGCTCTGACGGTTCATGACGATGAAGTGGTCCTTCTTCTTCACCAGCTGGATGTTGTTGAGCTTGACCGTACCTTCGTTGCGCGACTCGAGAGAGCTCTGCGCGACGCCGCCCTGCGAAACGCCACCGATGTGGAACGTACGCATCGTGAGCTGGGTACCCGGCTCACCGATGGACTGCGCGGCAATGACGCCGACAGCTTCACCGATGTTGACCATGATGCCGCGAGCGAGGTCACGGCCGTAGCACAGCGAGCAGATACCGCGGCGGGTCTCGCAAGCGAGCACCGAGCGGATCTTCACGCGGTCGATACCGGCGTTGTCGATCGTCTTGACGTCGTCCTCGGTGATGTCCTTGTTCTGAGCAACAAGCACTTCGCCCGTGTACGGATCGACGATGTCCTCGAGGACAACGCGACCGAGGATGCGCTCGCCGAGGCGCTCGATGATCTCGCCGCCCTCGATGAGCGGCATCATCTCCATGCCCTGGCGCGTTCCACAGTCGAACTCGCTGATGATCGTGTCCTGCGACACGTCGACGAGGCGACGCGTGAGGTAACCGGAGTTCGCCGTCTTCAGTGCCGTATCCGCGAGGCCCTTGCGAGCACCGTGGGTCGAGATGAAGTACTGGTGAACCGAGAGACCTTCACGGAAGTTCGTCGTGATCGGCGTCTCGATGATCTCACCGGACGGCTTGGCCATGAGGCCGCGCATACCGGCGAGCTGACGCATCTGCTGCTGCGAGCCGCGGGCGCCCGAGTCAGCCATGATGAAGATCGAGTTGAAGGACGGAGCCTTCTTCGTCGGTCCGCCGTCCGGGTCCTTGAACTCGTCGGTGGAGATTTCCTTCATCATGTCTTTGGCGATCGACTCTGCGACCTGCGCCCAGATGTCGACGACCTTGTTGTAGCGCTCACCGTCGGTGATCAGGCCTTCTGTATACTGCTCCTCGATCTCGCCGACTTCCTTCTGGGCGTCGCCCAGCAGGGTCTCCTTGCTCGGCGGAATCACCATGTCGTCGATGCAGACCGAGATGCCGGCCTTGGTCGCGAACGTGTAACCCGCGGTGCGGAGTGCGTCAGCCAACAGGACGGTGGCCTTCTGGCCAGCCTCGCGATAGACGAGATCGATCAGCTCGGCGAGCTGCTTCTTGCCCATCACCTTGTTGATGGCGTGGAACGGAACCTCGCGCGGGCAGAGGTCCTTGAGCAGCGCGCGACCAACCGTCGTGTCGACGAGGTGCGTGCCACCTTCGGGGTTGTCCATGCGCAGCTTGATCGCCGCCTGCAGGTGCACTTCCTTGTGGTCGTACGCCATGCGGACTTCGTCGATCGACGCGAACACGCCGCGCGTGGAGTGGCCCTTCTTGGCCTCGCGATACGAACCCGTCGCGAACGGACGCTCGCGGGTCAGGTTGTACAGGCCGAGCACGATGTCCTGGGAAGGAACGATGATCGGCTTGCCGTTCGCCGGCGAGAGGATGTTGTTCGTCGACATCATCAGCACGCGCGCTTCCATCTGAGCTTCGATGGAGAGCGGGACGTGGACGGCCATCTGGTCACCGTCGAAGTCGGCGTTGAACGCCGCGCAAACGAGCGGGTGCAGCTGGATCGCCTTGCCCTCGGTGAGGACCGGCTCGAACGCCTGGATGCCGAGGCGGTGAAGCGTCGGGGCGCGGTTCAGAAGAACCGGGTGCTCCTTGATCACTTCCTCGAGGATGTCCCACACCTCGGGACGCTCCTTCTCGACGAGCTTCTTCGCCGACTTGATCGTCGTGACGAGGTGGCGCTCTTCGAGCTTGTTGTAGATGAACGGCGTGAACAGCTCGAGCGCCATCTTCTTGGGCAGGCCGCACTGGTGCAGCTTGAGCTCGGGACC
>DASYDE010000113.1:0-5502 GCA_036499725.1 Kofleriaceae bacterium | reverse complement strand
GACTCGACGCCGAGGCTGACGAGCTCGATCCACCACCCGCCGCCTGACCGATCACGATCAGCAAGGCCGGTTCCGCCGATTCCCTCGACGAGCTTGCTCAGGAAGCGTTCGCTACGCCTCGACGAGCATGTTCATGCTCACAGCGCGATCACGATCTCGGAGAGCGAGTGGCGCTGCTCTAGCTTCTCGAACACGAGCGCTGCGAGCTCGCCCTTCGACATCTCCGCCGCGCGCACGACGGCCTGCTGCGCGTTGCGAGGCGACCGCTGCTCCGCTTCCAGTTCCTTCGCGACTCGCTCGACATCCGATGCCTTGAAGCGACGCACGCTCTTCTCGTCGATCAGCGGATGCAGTCGCGAGCCTTCAAGGCGACGAACAGTCGAGATGCTGACACCAAGCCGCTTGGCCACGTCATCGCGCGTGAGCGCTGCCATCCGAAGCTCGTCATCGCCCTGCTTCTTCGACGAACGCGGCGACACTGCGAGCTTCGGCATGCCGAAACGGTAACGCAACCCTCTGATCTCGAACCGCGAGGAAATGTGCCTGGCAAATCGCGACCATGTCAGTAACAGGTCAAATCCCGCGATTCGGCATGCCCTGACGCCCACGCGACATGCCCGAAACGGCACGCGGCAACCACCGAAAACAGGCTCGCCGTTCTACACCGATTGTACCCAGCGCATTCCTCAACGATCACGCCACCGACGACGAGTCGTCTCCGCTTCTCCCGTTGCGTGCCGCCGAGTCTCGAACGATTTCAAACGCTTCGATCTCCGAGGAGAACTACTTCTTCGAGTGGTGCGTGTGGATCGGGTATGCGGTGTACGGGTTGGCGTTCGGATGGTGGGGCCTCGTCGCGATCGTGGGACAGGCGATCATCGTTGGATCGATCTTCGGCGTCACGGGCATTCCTCCGACGGAGAATCAGGCGATCCGCAGCAAGGGCGATGCGTATCGGGACTACCAGCAGCGCGTGAGCCGGTTCGTGCCAATGCCGCCGAAGTTGTCGTCTCGCGACGCGTAGCGGACCTCCAAGATCTGCCTTGTGGTCGTCGCTGCTGATCGGTGAGATGATGATGGAGCATGCGCGTCGCGGCGATGGCAGTACTCCTCGCAGGGTGCGACGCCGCCTTCGGGCTCGACACGACCCGGCTCATCGACGCCCCCGCCTGCCTCCCGGTCACGTCGAGCTTCGACACGTTCGATCAGGACACGACCACGCCGTGTGGGTGGGGATACCTGACCCAGACGAGCTGCACGGCCATCGCCACCGGTGGCGACCTGGTGATGACGCCGACGGCCGGCGCGAGCAACGCGATCTGCGTTTGCAGCGCGGCCACCCCGATGACGTTCACGTCGATGTTCGGCACGATGGTGCAGGTCGACGAGCTTCCCACCCAGGCCGGTGAGTACTCCCAGTTCATCGCATCGAGCAGCGGGATCAGCTGGATCATCGAGTACGGACCCGCCGGGATGATCTCGTTCGCCCGCGACAAGACGCGGCTCGGGTCGGTGCCGTGGGACGCGTCGTCGCGCTGGTGGCGAATTCGTCCGAACGACGCCGGTACCGCCGTGATCGGCGAAGCGTCCGGAGACGGCATCACGTGGTCGATGATCGCGATGGATCCCTCGGCACCACCTGCCACGGTCAAGTCGGACTTCTCTACCGGGACCTTCCAGAGCTTGAGCGCGCCGACGTCGTCTCGGCTCGCCAGCATCAACGTCTGTCCCTGAAAGGAGTCGCTGTCGACGAGCCCGACGCGCATGCTGTGGGTCCGTATCCAGCGGCGCTTGCCGCGGTTCGCCGTCGAGGACCTCCTACGCAGCTGGAAGCACGCGCGAGAGGCGCACGAGGCCGGCTCGCATTCCGCTGCCGCCGAAGTCGCGCAGCGACGACGCGTAGCACGATCAACGCGTTGTTCTCCGCACGTTCCGCCGCCCACCTCGCGCCTAGCGGGAGCATTGCGGATCGCATGGCCAAGTCAGGGCGCCATACAGTCGGAGGGGCAGAGCAGATAGTTCTCGAGCGCGTCGCACGCTCCGTCGCCACAGAACGGCTGCCCAGTGCACGGCGGCGACGGACAATCGGGCACACAGCGCGCAGCGCAGTCGGGGTCCGCACAACCAGCTAGCCCGTCGCGATCGGTGTCGACCGACGTACACGCATCCTGTGGGTGCGCCAGCGAATCGAAGCGCACCGACCACATGTCGTCGAAGCTCATGCCCCCGCCTTGTTGACCGCCGAACAACGTTAGCTCGCCGGCGATTGGATCATAGACACCGGCGGTAGCAGAGCGCGGTGGCGGTGCTCCGATCGGCTCACGTTGGGTCCACTGCGTTCCGTCCCACTCCCATAGATCGCTCTCGACGCGAGCGTTCGAGCGGCCGCCGAACAATACGACGCGGTGCCGCCGATCGTCGTAGGTCAGGAGCGGAGCATTGCGCGCGGCGGGAGCGGGCGCGGGCGTGAGCTCGCCCCATGCCCCGTTCCATTCCCATGTATCGCCAAGCCGCTGTCCGTCGGTCCCGGTGCCGCCGAACAGGACGACACGATCTCGCAACTGATCGTAGCCGAGTGCACCTCCCGTGCGGTCCGGTGGCGATGCGCTCGCATCGTTGGTCTCGCTCCACGTCGAGCCATTCCACTCCCATGTCCCGCTGTCTGCCGCGCCGCCGAATAGCACCGTGGTGCCGCGGGCACGATCGTAGGTGAGGGTCACCCCGGAGCGCGGCCCTGGTGAGGGCACCGTCGTGATCGGCGACCATGTCGTGCCATTGCGCTCCCACGTCGTGTCGTTCGCGTACGCGACGATGACACCACGCCGACTATCGTACGCGAGCGCAGTACCGTTGCCGCCCGGTCCGCCGCCCATCGAGCTCCACACTGCGCCGGTCCACTCCCAGGTATCCGCGAGTTGGCTGGTACCACAGCACGACTGCACGTCCTCGCCGCCGACGAGGACCGGGCGACCGATGCGCCCGTCGAAGATCATCGCAGCACCGTCCCGACCAGGCGGCGTCGTGACCGGTAACGTGACCGGCGTGAACGTTTCGGCCCCGCTTCCCACACCACCGAGCCACGTCTCGTCGGTGACGTTCCCCTGGGTGCCGCCGAACCTCACGAGTTGGGTGCCGTCGAAGTCCATCGTCGGCGACCAAGCGCCCGATTCACCACCAACGAATCTCCAACTCGGGCCGCTCACCCACGCGAAGAAGGTAACGCTGCCGCCTTGGCCATTAACGATCAGGACCAAGCTGTTCGACACTGCATCGTAGGCCATCGTCGGATGGCTACCGAGCGAAAACGCTGGCCCCGGTGTCTGCTCCATCCACGCCACGCCATCCCAAGACCACGTGTCTCGGGCCTGGGGGACCGTCGACCCGCGAGGATCGAGATCACCATAGAGCATCACGAGGTTTGTCGACGGGTCGAACGCCATCGCGGGCCCCTCACGCGGCGACGGTGACGGGACGGCGGTTTTCTGTGACCACGTCGTCCCGTCCCACACCCAGGTGTCGCCGAGCGCGGTTCCGAGTACATCGACGCCACCGAACAGTACGGTCTCGTGTCGAGCTGCGTCGTACGCCATGCGGCCGTTCTTGCGCGGCGGTGGCGAAGCGGCAGCGGTGCGGCGCATCCACGTGACGCCATCCCATTCCCAGGTGTCGTTATCGAACGTGTCGCCACCGAACAGCACGACGCGCTGGCGCGCGACGTCGTAGGCCATCGCATGCCCGCTGCGCGCAGGTGGTGACGCGGGCGGCGTGGACGCGTTCCAGTTCGCACCATCCCACTCCCACGTGTCGTCTAACTCGGTCGAGTTATCGTCAATCCCGCCGAACATCACGACCCGATGGCGGTGGCTGTCGTAGGCGGTTGCGTGCCCCGTCCGCGCTAACACGCGTGACGCGCGTTGACGCCAGAGGTCGACTTCGAGCGCGCAGAGCGAGCTGCATCCATCTGACGACAAGCCACCGAGCCCGACGTCGCACTGCTCTCCATCGATAACATCGACGACCCCGTTCCCACACAGCTCGCGCGAGCTGCAGTCGGCGGAGCAGCCGTCGCCACTGCGTTGATCGCCGTCGTCGCAGACTTCTCCCGGGTCGATGATGCCGTTGCCGCACCCGACGAGGTGACACGAGCCACCCGCGCAGGTGCCATTGGGTGTCGTCGAGTTGGAACACGAAGCCCCGTCCGCAAGCGACGAACATGCGAGCGCATCGGCCGCCGCCGCACATCCGCCGGGGGTACACACCGACCCGCTGGGACATAGTGTGTCGCCGCACACGACGAGGTTGTCGTGCAGACACGCCGAACAGACCATCAAGAAACAGATCGCCCAGCGCAGCCCCATCGGATCACCATACCGGCGAATGCCAGATCCAGTCCACGTGGGACAAAACGCGAGCGCGGATCTTCCGAACCTGGACCAGGTGACCGCAATCACCTGCCGTCGCGCTTCTTACCTGCCTCCGCCGAAACAGGGTGCGCGGTGGCAAACGCGATCCAGTCCGCGCTTGACTGGTCGACCGTCGAGTGCGACCACGGATCTTCGGCACGCATGCACGCTCGTCTGATGCTCATCGCGTTTCTCGCCAGCGCGTGCGGCCGGTTCGACTTCGGGTCGACGATCGACAGCGGCACGCGCGATGGTGGCGGCGGGTTCATCGGCAGCGGGCAGACGTACGTGAAGGCGTCGAACACGGAAGCCAACGACCTGTTTGGTTACGCGATCGCGTTATCGAGCGATGGGTCGACCCTTGTCGTGACCTCGAACGGCGAGGACAGCGCCGCAACCGGGATCGACGGCGACGCGGCCGACAACTCGGCGCCCAGTGCGGGGGCCGCGTATGTGTACGCGCGCAGCGGCTCGTCGTGGCTCCAACAGGCGTACGTGAAAGCGTCGAACACTCACGCGGGCGACGTGTTCGGCGTGAGCGCCGCCCTATCGGGCGATGGGAACACGCTCGCGGTGGGGGCGTTCCTCGAGCCCGGCGGTTCGACGGGGCTCGACGGTGACCAGCAAGACCAGACGCAGCCCTACAGCGGCGCGGTGTACGTCTACACGCGATCGGGATCGACGTGGACGCAACAGGCGTACGTGAAGGCGTCGAACACGGGGAGCAACGACCAGTTCGGCGACTCCGTCGCGCTGTCAGGTGACGGCAACACGCTCGCGGTGGCGGCATACATGGAGGACAGCAGCGCGACCGGCATCGACGGCAACCAGACGGACAACTCCGCGAACAACAGCGGCGCTGTCTATGTGTTCGCCCGAAGTGGTGGCAGGTGGTCGCAGCAGGCGTACGTGAAGGCCTCGAACACGAACGCCGACGACGAATTCGGCGACGTGACGCTCTCCGCCGACGGGGACGTCCTCGCGGTGAGCGCACCGTTCGAGCAGAGCGCGGCAACCGGGGTAGACGCCGACCAAACCGACAACTCGGAGCCCAACGTCGGAGCGGTGTACGTGTTCGCGCGCACGGGCGTGATCTGGG
>DASYDE010000112.1:0-51238 GCA_036499725.1 Kofleriaceae bacterium | reverse complement strand
CTCGACAAGCGCGCCGTCCGCAAGGTCGGCTCCAACACGTACGAGAAGATCGACGTGCGCGTCGTCGCCGCCACCAACCGCGATCTGCGCGGCGAGGTCGCCAAGAAGGCGTTCCGCGAGGATCTCTACTACCGCCTCGCTGTCATCCGCGTCGGCGTGCCGCCGCTGCGAGAGCGCGGGACGGACATCCCGCTGCTCATCCAGCACTTCGTGAACACGTTCGGCCAAGGCCTCACCGTCTCGCCCGAGGACATGGCGCGCCTCGTTCGCCACAGCTGGCCGGGCAACGTCCGCGAGCTGCGCAACGTCATCGAGCGCTCGTGCCTCCTCGCGCGCGGTCAGTCGATCAACCTCGAGGACGCGCTCGTCTCCGAGGCCGCGCCGTCGCTCGGTATTCGCACCGACCTGCCGTTCAAAGAGGCAAAGGGTCAGCTCGTCGAGATGTTCGAGCGCGAGTACATCGAGGATCTGATGCGCCGCCACAAGATGAACCTCTCGGCGGCGGCGCGCGAAGCGCAGATCGATCGCAAGCACCTCCGCGAGCTCATCCGCAAGTACGGTCTCGATCCGCGCGCGAAGCTCGAGGGCGAGGCTGTTGCTGACGACGCCGGCGACGATTAGCCACCGCGCCGCGACGTCAGCGGAGATGGCCGCAACGACGCAACGCCGCGACGTCAGAAGTGATGGCCGCAACGACGCAACGACGCGACGGTGTCTTGAACCTCGCCGGGGGAGGTGCGCGGGCGTCCGGTGGGTGTGCAACCGGGAGGATGGGTGACTTCTAGACCGGGAGCATCGGTGACATGCAAACCGGGAGCGTTGCGATACGGACGCGTTCTGCACGGCGTCTCGCGACTGGCCCGATCGATCCGTCGCGTCGTTGCGTCGTTGCGGCTGAATCTTCTGGGCGTCGCGTCGTCGCGTCGTTGCGGCAAAATCTTCCGACGGTCGGACGTAGCGGCGTCTATTCGAGCTTGATGCGATAGCTCAAGCGGTCGTCCGTGATGTTCACGTCCCACTTGTTCTTCGTCTCGGTGACCGCGTCGTAAACCTCGATCGTGTGCGCGCCCTTGCCGGTCACGATGCGCTCCGTCGGGCACATCATTCCGGTCGGCTTACCGTCGGCGAAGACGTAGTAGCGCTCCTTCGCCTTGCACTTGATCACCTTGACGCCCGCGCCACCGCCGGGCGGCGTGATCTCCTTGAGCGGGATCGAGAACGAGCCTTTGCCGTCGATGTCGGCGATGTAGAGCTCGTGGCCCGCGAGGAGGAGCGCGACGGTGTGGCGATCGGTGGAGCCGGCCGTCTTCACGGGC
Organism: Kofleriaceae bacterium; assembly: GCA_036499725.1. Classification (GTDB taxonomy): domain Bacteria; phylum Myxococcota_A; class Polyangia; order Haliangiales; family Haliangiaceae; genus JABFXX01. The sequence goes on along the minus strand of DASYDE010000112.1, from coordinate 49,922 downwards.
GTGACGCCGACGTCGCTGCCATCGATGTAGACGCGTGCGCCGGCGGGCTGTGACGTGACGATCAGCTGATCGGACGGCGTGCTCGTCGGCGGCGGGTTGGTGGCGACGGGCGTGCCGGCGTCGACGGTGGCAGCGACGGCCGCATCGGCGGGAGCAGGGGCGTCCACGGTCGCCATCGCAACAGCTGCGTCGGCGGCCGCATCAACGGTCGTCGCGGCAACGGCAGCGTCCGTGGTCATCGTTGCAGCGGCAGCATCGGTGGACGTCATCGCGACAGCTGCGTCGGCCGTCTGTGTCGTCGTGGCAGCGTCGGCGGTCGTCGTCGCGACCTTCGGGCCCGCGTCCTTGGCGGTCGCGACGATGCCGGCGTCCTTCGCGACGAGGGTGGAGTAGAGCTTCCAGCCGCCGAAGCCGATGCCACCGACGCCGACGAGCACGAGTAGCCCGATCAGCGCCTTGTTGCCGCCGCCCTTTTGCGGACGCACCGGCATCGTCTGCGCCGCGGGCGGCGGAACGGATGCCGATTGCGCGCGATTGGCGGCGAGAGAGGGAACGTCGGACGCGATCGGCGCCGTGCTGATGCGAACCGGGGGAACTTGCTGGCTCGTGCTCGACGACGGCACCGGCCCGAGTGCGCGCTGCTCGGCGCTGACTTCCCGCAGCGCGTTCTGGAACGCGTTGGTGGATTCGCCCGGCGCGCCCATCCCGAGATCCTCCGGCGGATGGACGACCTCCATCTGCACGGAGAGCGAGCTGCGCTCTGCGCGTTCCGCGTCGGTACGCCCCGCCTCTTCACGGAGCGCTTGCACGAAGTCGCGCGGCATCTCGCTCGTCGGCGTCTCGGAACCGCCGCGCGCAACAACACGACCGGCTGCCTGCGCCGTCGTCGTCACCGCCGGTGCCCCTGGCGATCCGATGCCGGGCATCGTGGTGGCGGAGAGCTGCGTCTCCTCGCTCATGCCGGGACGAATGCCCGTGGGCTGATCGTCACCGAACAGCGCGTCGATCGCGGGGCTCGTCGGCGGATCGAAAGGCGTGGGCGGATTGATCTCGAGACGACCTGCGGGGCGCCTGTCGAAATGATCGGCGGAATCGCGGCTGGGAACGGCTGGCTCCGACGGGCGTTGCAGCTCGGGCGGCTCGACGAACGGGCGGCGCGGCGTCTTGGTGCGCGAGACCGGCGCGGGCAGATCGACCTCGTCGTCGTCGATCGGAACGAGACCAGCGCCACCCATCGGCGGTAGCGGCTGCGAGACGCCGCGCGGCGGGATCGGCGGGATCCCGCGATCGCTCTTGGTGCGCGCCACCAGCGGCGGCGGGCTGGTCGGCGACTTCGCCTGGATCGTCGGGATCGTCGGGATCGGCTGGCTCGTACCCAGCTTCTTGATCGGCGGGATCGACGTCGGAACCTTCGGCGCCGCCATGCCGATCATCGTGGCCGCGGGAATGCCACCCGGCACCGGGATCGGCGGAGCGAGGCCGGCGCGCGCGTCTGTCGCGGGGCCCGTCAGAGGTGTCGGGCCGGGGACAGGAACGTCGGGGCGGACGAACGACTCGGTCTCTGCTTCCTGCGCCGCGCCCAGGCCGCTCGGAGGTGGAATCGTCGACGGAGCGATGCGCGGAATCGGTCCCGTGCCGACGTGCAGCGCGACCATCCCGGACATCTCGTTCTCGCGCATCTCGGCGAGGCGATCCATCGTGGCTTTGACCTGCGCGCCGATGTCCTTGCGCGTGCCCGGAACTGGAGCGACGCGGAGGGCAGCGTCGAGAGCGTCGGCGAGCGCGCGCGCATCGGGGAACCGCTCGAACGGCGAGCGCGCGAGACAGCGATGCAGCACGCGCACGATCGGGCGCGGCAGCGGCGGCTCGGGGGGCGGCCCGTCGGTGATCGCCCGCGCGATGTCGGCCGGCGTGTTGCCGCTGAAGGTGCGCTGGCCGGTGACGAGCTCGTACGCGATCACGCCGAGCGCGAACACGTCGGTCGCGGCGGAGGTCGCCTCGTTGGTGAGCTGTTCGGGCGCGAGGTACTGGACGCGGTACTGGAGGCGCGCGACGTCGATGGGGCGCGCGGGCAGGCCGGCGGCGAGGATGCCGAAGTCGGTGATCTTGATGTCACCGTCGGAGGTGACGATGACGTTGGTCGGCGAGAGGCCGAGGTGCGAGAGGCCGCGACCGTGCGCGTACCCGACGGCGCGGGCAGCCTGCGAGACGAGCGCGAGCGCACCGCCAGCAGCGAGGGTGACGCCGGCGAGCCTGCTCTCCGCGACGAGGCGGGCAGCGTCGAGGCCGGTGACCAGCTCGACGGCCGTGAACGTGGTGCCCTGCGCGACGCCGAACTCGCTCATGCGCGCGATGCGCGGGTGCTCGAGGCTGCCGTAGGCGCGTGCAGCCGACGACAGCGACGAGGCGAGGGCGCTCGTGATGGTCAGCTCCGGGTGGAACCGCTTGATGGCGAACTGGCGCTCGAACCCGGCCACGCCGAACACCTTGGCGCGCGAGACCGTCCCGCACGGCCCCACACCGATCGGTTCGAGCAGCTGGTAGCGCCCGACGCGCTCCGAAGACGTCGTCACGAAGCGCAAATTGTAATCGGTTTTTGGGGTTAGCCTGACTTGCCTGCGACGAGAATCGCTGGCTCCATCGGTGGATGTCGAAGGAGAAGGGTGACGCGAAGCAGCCGCGCGCGAAAACCGAGCCTGGTGCCAGTGAGACTGCGACGGGGTTCGCAGCGCTGGCGAACGCGATGAGCGCACCGCCCGACATGCCGACGGAGCCAGAAGCGCCCCCGATGGCCGTCGCTCCCGCCGATGGGAAGCCCGAGCCGGCGAAGGCCGAGACGAGCGACAAGACCGCCAAGGCCGAACCGCCCGACGAGAAGAAGACCGACGACAAGAAGGCCGACAAGGGCGAGGAAAAGGACGGGCGCACGCGCGCCGCGACCATCGCGATCCCCGTCGACATGTCGCTCGGCGAGGCCCCCGCGATTCCCAAGGCCGGCAGCATCGAGACGCCCGCGTTCATGCCCGGCCCGAATGCCATTCCAGGCGGCACCCCCCAGGACCCGGGCACGGTCCCCGGCTCGACGCCCCCCGGTGACTCTCGCTCGCTGCGCCGGGGCGGGGAGTTTGCCCTGGTCTATCGCGTCGGAACTGCCGTGATCAGCCGGACCGGCGTCTCCGGGACGCGCGGCGTGTGGCGGGTGGTCGAGTATCCGACCTCGTCCTCGGCGAGCAATGCATACGCGAAGGAGTGCAGCAGATTCGTCGCGGAGGGATTCTCGGACTATCGTGAGTGAGGTGTCCGAGCGGAAGTCACGCAGTTCCTGGCTCCTCCGCTGGGCCTTAGAAGCACCCCAGCGCTGGCTGGGCAAGCGCAGCACGATCGGTCAAGACATGGCCGGGACGACCGACGGGTTGTCGTATCTGCGCCACCTCGCGCGCGGTAATCGCATCCGTCGCAGCGACGCGTTTGACAAGCTGTCGCCCGACTCGCCGCCGGTGCTGATCATCCACGGCTTCCTCGGTACGCGCGGCTCCATGTACATGCTGGAGCGCCGCCTCGTGCAGGACGGCTTCGTGTGCGTGTCGTTCAATCTCGGCACGATCAACGTCCGCGACATCCGCGCCAGCGCGTTCCTCATTCACCGCAAGATCGAGCGCATCCTGGCCCAAACTCCGTCGCAGAAGATCGACATCCTCGGTCACTCGATGGGCGGCCTGATCGGCCTCTATTACGTCAAGAAGCTGGGTGGCAGCGCCCGCGTCCGCAAGCTGATCATGATGGGCACGCCGCTCCGTGGAACGTGGATCGCGCTGGCCGGCGTCCTCACGCTCGGGCTGTGGTCGACGTCGTCGTGGCAGCTGCTGCCGCGCAGCCGCTTTCTCGACGAGCTGGCGCAGGGGCCAATTCCGCCTGGAGTGGAAGTGAGTACGATTGCCGCGGCTCGCGATTGGGTCGTTCCGCTCGCCACGACCCGCCTCGCGGGCGTCAACGCGACCACGGTTCCGCTGGGCCATTCGAGCCTCGTGCTCAGCGAGGACGTATATCGCCGCGTCGTCAACACGCTGCGCCCTCCGCACGAGCATATCGACGAACCCGAGATGCCCGAGACCGACTAGCGACGCGTAAATAAGCGTCCCGGCAGGATCTCCGGGCCGTTTGCTTGCGCTGCGTGTTGGCTAGCCATTAAAATTTTCGAGTCCTTACGTTCGTCCATGTCTGACCGTCCACGTTTCGCGCTGCGCTTCATCTCCGGCAAGTACCAAGGGGGCGAGTTCCCTCTGCGTATGAACCGCGAGATCATCATCGGCCGTAGCAGCGACCTGGACATGGTGCTGGTCGAGGACATGGTGTCCCGCCGCCACGCCAAGATCAGCTCGTCGGACACCGAGGTCTACATCCAGGATATGGGCTCGACGAACGGCACGTTCGTCAACGGCGAGAAGATCGCCGGCCGCGCGCTCCTCCACGAGGGCGATCGCATCCTGGTCGGTACGTCGATCATCAAGGTCGTTGCCTCCGAGGGCGCGCTCGCGTCCACGACCGAGGCCGAGGCCCGCCGCAAGCTCGAAGCGGGTGCGCAGCAGCGCCAGGCCACGCAGGGCCGCCCCATGTCGGGCGTCATCGAGGAGATTCCGCTCCCCGATCTGCTCCAGCTGCTCTCGACGAGCCGCAAGAGCGGCGTGCTGAGCGTCAACAACGGCGTCTCCCTCGGCAAGATCTACCTCCGCAAGGGCGCGATCTACTTCGCGACGATCAACGACGACTTCGCCGTCTCGCCGCAAAAAGCGATCTACCGCATGCTGACGTGGCTCACCGGCACGTTCGAGCTCGAGCCGAGCGTCGAGATGCAGGTGATGGAGGAGATCCAGGAGTCGACCGAGGGTCTGCTCATGGAGGGCGTCCGCCAGCTCGACGAGTTCCGCAACATGCAGAAGAATCTGCCGCCGCTCGGATCGCCGCTCGCGGTCCCGACGCCGCTCGCCGGCAAGCTCCGCGATCTGACGCCGTCCGAGCTCGATACGTTCCAGCTCGTCCTCGATCACGGTCAGCTGCAGAAGGTGCTGGATAACTTCCCGGGCACCGATCTCGACGCCGCGCAAAACATCATCTCGTTGATGAAGCGCGAGTTCGTCGTCGTTCCGTGATCCGAACCGTTTGACCGACCGTAGAGGTCCCATGAGCCCCCGCGTTAGGACAATCCTGCGGTGGGTAGCCACGATCGGGTTCGTGGGAGCAGGAATGAACCATTTCCGGGTTCCCGCGACCTACATCGCGATGATCCCCGACGCGCTTCCGGCACACGCCGCGCTAAACGCCATCTCGGGCATCGCCGAGATTCTCGGAGGCCTGGGCCTCATTCTCCCCGCGACGCGACGCCTTGCGGCATGGGGCCTGATCGCGTTGCTGATCGCGGTGTTCCCCGCGAACCTCAACATGGCCATCAATCACCTTCCGCTCGGTAAGGACCCCGTTCCGCAGTGGGCACTGTGGGCGCGCCTGCCGCTTCAGTTAGTCATGCTCGCGTGGGTCTGGCTGTTCACAAAGCGCGACCGGTCGTAGACTGGGGGCATGGCCGTCGCGCGTCGTCCACAGCCTCGCGATGTCTCGACAGAGACGATCGAGACAGAGCTGCGGTTGCGCACCCCCTATCGCGGCATCGAGACCGGCAAGCCGACGCTGCGCCTCAAGGTTCGCGTTCCGCTGCACGCGGAGAACGTCGCGGTGACGATCGATGTCGATGATCACGCGATCGAAGTTCATTGGCGCGAGACGGGCTTCTCCCTCGGTGCCGGCGCGATCGATGCGCTGTTCGTCGTCGAGACGCAGCCGCGCACTGGCTTCCTCACCTGGTTCGGCGTCTTCGTCCGCAGCAAAGGCCGCCCCGATCGCGTCCTGCTCCAAACGCCCGACTGCAAGGTCGCGCGCTTCGTCGAACGCATGATCGAGGAGTGGCTCGGTCTCGACGATCAGCCGATCCGCGGCGAGTGCCGCATCGACTGATGGTATGAACGTGGCGTGAGCACGCCGCTTCGCGAGGCAGCCTCCGTCATCCTCCTCCGTCGAGGAAAAGGCACCGCGCCGTTCGAGGTGTTCTTCCTGCGGCGCCATCGCAACGCGTCGTTCATGGCGTCCGCGTACGTCTTCCCCGGTGGCGGTGCTGATCCGGGCGAAGACGCGCGCGCATGTGCAGCACGCGAGCTGTTCGAAGAAGCGGGCGTCCTCCTCGCCAGGGCCGCGCGCGTACCAAATCCCTCCAGCGACGACACCTCCACCCTCGGTCACTCCGACGAGGCGCTGTCGCTCTCCGCGATCCGCAAGAAGGCACTCGCCGGCGCCAGCGCGACAAAGCTGCTCGCGAGCTTGGGCATGGAGTGGTGGACCGACGTGCTCGCGCCGTGGTCGCACTGGATCACGCCGTCGTCGGAGCAGCAGCTCCACCAGCACACGACGTCGTCGACACCCGAGGCCGCCGCCAAGGCACCCAAGCGCTTCTCGGCGCGCTTCTTCGTCGCGGAGATGCCGTCCGGCCAAAAGCCGTCGTTCGACTCCATCGAGACGGTCGATCAAGTCTGGGTCACGCCCGCCGACGGCCTCGCGCGCGCCGGCGAGCTGAACCTGCCGCCGCCGCAGATCCGCACGCTGTGGGAGCTCTCCGCATTCGCGACGGTCGACGAGGTCCTCGCTGCTGCCAAAGTGCGCGCGGACGAGCCGCATCCGATCTTGCCGCGCCGCCTCGGTGACGCGATGCCGCCGGTCCTCCTGCTGCCGTGGGATCCGCAGTACGTCGAGGGAGGCGTCGGTGATTCCGCGCCGCTCACGTATCAGCCGGCCTGGGCCGTCGGTCCGTCGCGCTTCGTGCGCGAGGGCGATGCGTGGACGCACATCACGGCGCCGTGACGGCCGTACGCGGAGAGAAGAGAGATACCGCGAAGACGCGACGCCGCTAAACGTGAGGCGAATGCGTCGATCATCGCGCATCGTCGGATACGCATCGTCGGGTGTGGCGTGCACTGTTCGAGCGCGCGATAGTTCAGCTCGATCGTGGAACAACGTCGTCGCAGCTGGTTTGACGAACGCGGTCTCGTGATCGCCGCTGCTGCGAATGATGGCGGCGAGCGGCGCGTGCCGTGGATCGCGGGCGGGATGCACTACTGGCGCGTCGCGCGCGCGGACTGGGCGAGCGCGCTGCGCGCAGTGCACGGGCAGGGCTTCACGATCGTCGAGACGCCCGTTCCGTGGCGGGTGCACGCGTCGACAACGGGGGCTCTCGACTTCAAAGGTGACCTCGACCTTCCGGCGTTCATCGCGGCGGCGCGTGCGGAAGGGCTTCTCGTGTCGCTGCGCGTCGGACCGACGGTGAATGCGGAGCTCCCGTCGTTCGGTCTCCCCGATCGCGTGCTCGCGGATCCGGCGGTGCCCGCGATCACGTCGAGAAACACGCATGCGTGGATGCCTGCGCCGCCGCGCGCGTTCGAGATTCCGTCGTACGCGAGCACTGCGTTTCATTCACACGTGAAGCAGTGGTTCGCGGCGTTGGGCAGCGCCTTGAGCTCACATCTCGACGGTGTGATCGCGCTCGGCGTGGATCACCAGGCGCAGCTGTTCTATCGGCTCGGCGCGTATGACCTCGACTATCACCCCGACGCGTTGGCGTGGTGGCGCGACTCCACGGGTCTCGGCGAGCCGCCGCGTGCGTGGGACGCGGGAGATCGCGGTCGGTGTGCGGCGTGGGTGCGGTTCAAGGAGCACTATCTCGCGCGCGCGTTGTCCGTCTTCGCGCAGGCGCTGGAGGCATCACCGTTCGCAGGCATCGCGCACACGCACGCGCTCGCGCCGGGCCCGTTCGCGCTGAATTCGTCGAGAGAGATGGCGCACTCCGTCGGCGGGCCGGTCGGCATCAGCGCGTATGCCAAACGTACGCACTTCCGCGGGCTGCGCCGCAACGCGCTCGCGCTCGCGGGAACGGCAAACACGCGCGCGTGCCCCGTGCCGCTCGCGCTGGAAGTGAGCGCAGGATTTCCCGCGTGGTATCCGCCACCCGACGCGAGTGCGCCGGATGCGACGCGCGATCGCGATCAGTTGCTGACCGTGCTCGCGGCGGGCGCGCGCGGCTTCACGCTGCAACCTGCGGTGGAGCGCGACGCTCACTACGGTGCGCCACTTCGCGCGAACGGCAGCGTCGAGTCGCACGCGGCGTGGCTCGCGCCGCTGATCGCCGCGTTGAACGAGGTCGAGTGGACGACGCTGCGCCGCGCGACGCCGGTCGCGCTCGTCGACACGCGCGCTGACCTACGCTTTGGCATCGCGACGTCGCTCGCGGAGCCGTTCACACCCGCGCTCGCAGAGATCCTGAACCTCGGGCCGGGCGGCATCGCGGAGCTTGGCTCCGACGCAGATGCACCGCTCGCGCGTCGCTGGCAGGACGCGGTGTGCGCCGCGCTCGAGCTCGCGCAAGTGCCGTACGTCATCGTCGACGAGGCGACGCCCGAGGACGAGCTCGCGTCCTATCGTGCCGTGATCGCACCGACGCTGCAGCGCATCGATCGTGGCCTGTGGCAGCGCTTGCGTGCCATCGCCGAGCACAAGCGCGCGATCGTGGTCATCGGCCCCACGACGCCCACGCATGACGAGCTCGGCCAACCGCTGCCGCACGACTCGCCGTCCAAGCGCATCGGCAAGATCCGCGACGGCTCGCTCGATGACCTACCGGGCCTTGCCGGTGACCTGGCGGGTCTCGTCGAGCAGACCGACAGCTGGCAGATCGAGCGGCCCGACGATGTGCGCTGCTTCGCGTATGCAAATGACGCCGGCGTGCGCGCGGTGTTCGTCACGAACGACGCGCCGAAGGCGGTGACCGCGATCCTGCTCGCCGATGGCAACGCACTGCGCGATCCGCTGTCGAAAGAGACGCTTCCTGTCACGAATGGTCGCGCGACGATCGCGCTCGGTCCGCACGCCGTGCGCTTGTTCGTCGTCGAGCACTACGCGACGAAGTAGCGATCACTCCGCGCTCGGGCGCGCTACACTCGTGGCGGGCATGAGCAAGGGACGGACGGAGTTCTCGCTGCGACCGAAAGCAGACACGGTCGACCCGGGCGCGTCCGGAAGCATCCCGCGCCTCGAGCTCGAGACGCTCACGCTACGCAGCGCACTGCACTCGCTGATCGCGAGCCGCGGTTGGCAGCTCGCCGACAACGACATGGTTCAGATCGGGCTCGCCGGTCACGATCAGCTCGAGGGCTGGTACGTCCGCGCGCTCGACGCCCAATCGGTCGAGCAGATCTTCGGACGCTAGCCGAGCGTGTGATTCGGCGAGGTCGGCTCGTCCTCGAGCGCGAGCACGGGACGGCTGTTGCCGACGACGCGCGCGACAACGTTCGCGAGCTCGGAGGGCTCGACAGGTGCGGCTACGAACGCCACTGCTCCGATGCGTGCGCTGATCTCTGGCGCGTGCGGCGAGCCGCTCACGAGGATCACAGGGGGCGCGTCAGGTAGCGCTTCGATAGAACGAGCGAGCTCGACGATCCCGATCCGCGGGTCGTACGAGTCGATAACAACGCAATCGATTCCTCCGTCACGGACCGCGGGCAGAGCCTCGCGAGCCGTCGAAACTGCATACACCGCGTGACCCATCGCGCTCAGAGCCCCCGTCCATACGTCGCAGATCGTGGGATCTGCCTCGACGAGAAGAATACTGCCCACGGAAACAGCGTATCCCGGTTTACACCTCCGGTGCGCGTTGATCGCGCCGCCTCTCGTCACGGAAGAGCAACGAAACGCGGTCGCGCTACGACTTGACGCCGCTGGTCTTGGGCGGCTCGGACTTGCGCTTCGCGCGCTCGTGGCCCTCGGCCCAGCCAATCTCCTTGGTGATGGCGACGGCGTCGTTGAACCGGCTGGGCATGATCACCGCACCACGCGCTGGCATGTCGTTCAGCAGTAGCTCGGCGGTAGCGCGCCGGTCTCCGAGTGAACGCATCTCAGAGATTGCCTGAGACCGGTAGCGGTCGGCCTTGCTGGCCAGGCCAGCCTTTTCACAGAGCGTAGCGAGAAGCTGCTGGACGCGAGCCGCACCGAGCCGCGAGCGGACCCGCTGCGCGTGGAACAGTGCTGCTTCGGCCAAGCGGAGCGCGCGATACGAGTCGCCCGCGTTATCGACCATCTGCGCCTGCGCGCGGAGGATGCGCCAGAACGGTTCGGGGCCGTCGATCGCCGTGAAGCCCTCGCCGAGCGTCGCGAGATCGATGCACTCGACGAGCTCGTTCAGCGCCGCATCGGGATCGCCGGCGCGGAGCAGCGCGCTCGAGAGGTCGAGGTACAGCTCGCAGACGAGGTTCATGTCGCCCGTGGCGATCGCGCGCCCGACACCGCGGCGCAGGGCTGCGACGGCACCGTCGACATCGCCCTCGGAGAGCGCGATCGAGGCAGACGCACGATCGATGAGCGCGACGAGCATCGGAGATCCAGACCAGTCGCGTGCTTCGGCGAGCACACCGCGCGCGAGCGCCGTCTCGCCACGCTGGCGGAGGACGTCCGCGAGCTTGACGGAGAGCAGGACGAACTGCGACTCGGCGGTGCCGTCGTCGTCACCGACAAGCACGGCCTGGCGAACCGCGACGAGAGAGCGCTGGAAGAACTGACCGGCGCCGACTTCGTCGAGCTGCTCCGTCGCGTGATCACCAGCGCGGCGCAAGAGCGTGATCGCTTCCTTGGCGTGACCCGCGAGATCGTGGTGGTGGCCGAGCAGTGCGATGTCGGGTGACATTGTCTCGACCGCGGTCGCAGCCGTGCCGTGCAACCGACGACGAACATCGGCGGGCGTGGCGTCATACACGATGTCGCGAACGAGCCGCGACGTGAACGTCAGCTCGCCCGAGGGATCGTGACCGAGCAGACCGAAGCGCTCGGCATCGGCCATTCCGCTCTCGAGCTGATCGCTCGGTAGCATCGAGCGCAGCAGATCGAGCTGCGGCTCGATACCGAGAACAGCAGCTGCCTGGAGCACGTCGCGCGTCGACTGCTTGAGCAGCGACAGGCGCGCGGCGATCAAGTCGGGGAGCGAGATGTTGGTGTCCTCGGCCTTACCGCCCTCGAGTAGGTAGCGAATGACGTGCTCGATGTGACCCGGGTACGCGCGAGTGCGCTCGAACAGCTGCTGCACCGGCGGGAGGCCGCGCACGCCATTGTCCTCGCAGTGCGCCGCGATCTGCTCGAGATCGTCGACCTCGAGCGCACCGATCTCGAGGCGACCGATCGACCACGGCCACTGCGCACCGAACGATGTCGACGCGGTCATGACGATGGGCGGCAGCGCGAGGTCAGTCGCGTCGGCGCACCGGCGCAGGATCTCGAGCGACGGATAGTCGAACCTGTCGATGTCCTCGCACACGATCGCGACGGGGCTCGTCATCGCGGCGCGCTCGAGGGCACGCAGCGCGGACCACACCATCTCGCGGCGGCGCACCGGCGGCTCCAGCTCGAGCAGCGTCGTCGGGTGACCGAACAGCTGCGCGATGCCGGGGATGTCGCGATCGTTCAGACCGAGAGCGAGGACGGAGTCGCGCAGCTCGACCTCGCTCGACACCGGCGGGAGCTGCAGCACGGCCGCGAGCAGCGAACGGATCGGATAGAACGGCGCCGCGAGACCACTGGGGTCAGGACCGATCTGATAGATGACGCGCTCGTCGGCGAGCTTGGTGTACGCGTGGCGCAACAACGCGCTGCGACCTGCGCCCTCGAAGCCGGTGACGAGCAAGCACGCGGGCGAGCCCGGGCTGCTCGTCGCGACCGACGGCGGCGTCGGCGTGGAGCGCATGTGCGTGAGCAAGCGCTCTAGCTCCTCGGTGCGGCCGGTGAACGGCAGCGGGAGGACGACGCTGATCGGCGCAGGCGGAATCTCGAACGTCTTGGAGACGAGACGGCGCGGCGTTCCGCACTCGGGGCAAAACTTGAACGTCGGCGCGCACTGCGTGCCGCACTGCATGCACTTGTCCGTCGCCGGCATCTTGCTGCGCATGCGCAGCGCGGCGAGTGCTTCGCGCATCTCCAAGCACGACGTGAAGCGATCCGTCGGATGCTTGGCGAGCGCCTTGGCGACGATGTTGTCGAGCTCTTTGGGAACTTGCTCGCGGCGGTTGGACAGCGTCGGAATCACGGCCTTGAGGTGATTCGCGAGGATCTCCGTCGTCGAGCCGGCGAAGAACGGCGTCTTGTACGCCAGCAGTTCGTAGAGAATGATTCCGACCGCGTAGATGTCCGACGCGAATGTCGGCTGTGCGCCGCTGATCACCTCCGGCGCCATGTACTCGGGCGTACCGCTGATGGAGCGGTCCTCTTGCTCGCGCGCACCGGTGACGAGACGAGCGATGCCGAAGTCGACGATCTTGACGATGTCGACGCCCGCGCGACGCTGATCGAGAATGATGTTGTCGGCCTTGAGGTCGGCGTGCACGACGCCTGCGAGGTGTGCTTCCTCGATGCCGGCGAGCGACTGCATCGTGATGTCGACGACGCGATCGACGGGGAGCGGGTTCTCGTTGACGAGCAGCTGGGTCAGCGTCGGACCCTTGACGTACTCCATCGCGAGATAGAGCAGACCGTCGCTCGCCTGGCCGTAGTCGATGATCGAGACGCAGTTTGGATGGTTGAGGCGCGATGCGCTCATCGCCTCGTCGCGGAAGCGCTTGATCATGCGCGAGTCGGCGGACAGATCCTCGTTGAGGATCTTCACCGCGACCGTGCGGCCGAGCGCCATCTGATCAGCTTTGTAGACGGCGCCGGATCCACCGATGCCGATGCACGCAGTCAGCTTGAACTTGTCGCCGAGGACTCGGCCGACAAGCTTCAGCGACTTCGTAACCTGATCTTGAACGCTCACAAAGATTGCTACGCGCGCTCGAGAATCACAGCGATCCCCTGGCCCACCCCGATACACATCGAGGCTAGCGCGTATCGGCCCTGCGTTTCATGCAGCTCGACCATGCTCGTGAGTAGAAGACGCGCTCCCGAGGCGCCGAGCGGATGGCCGATCGCGATCGCGCCGCCGTTCACGTTGACCCTCTCCGGGTCGAGGCCGATCTGGTCGATCGATGGCAGCACCTGGGCCGCGAAAGCCTCGTTTAGCTCCGCAATATCGATGCGTTGCGCGGATAGGTCGGCTTTCTTGAGCGCCTTCTTCGACGCCGGGATCGGGCCCAGACCCATGTAGCTCGGGGCGACTCCCGCTGCGGCGCTCGTCACGTAGCGAGCCTTGGGCGTGAGCGAAAGCTCCTTCAGCATCGCCTCGCTCGCGACGAGAATCGCGCAGGCGCCGTCGTTGAGGCCGGAGGCATTGCCGGCCGTGACGGTCGCCGTCGGCGCCTTGGAGAACGCGGGCTTCAACTTCGTCAGCTGCTCGATCGTCGTCTCGGGGCGCGGATGCTCGTCGACCGAGAACATCGTCGCGTTGCCGGTCTTCTTGTCGACGCCGGTCGTGATCGCGGTGATCTCCTTGGCGAGCCGACCACTCTTGATCGCCGCGCCCGCGCGTTGCTGGCTGCGCAATGCGAACTGATCCTGGCGCTCGCGGGAGATCTTCTCCTGCTCGGCGACGCGCTCCGCGGTCTCGCCCATCGCGAGCGTGCCGTGCATCGCTTCCATCTTGGGGTTCACGAAGCGCCAACCGAGCGTCGTGTCGAACAGCTGCTGCCCGCGACCGAACGCTTCTGACGCCTTGCCCATCACGAGCGGCGCGCGCGTCATCTGCTCGACGCCGCCCGCGATCACGAGGTCCGCTTCGCCCGTCTCGACGAGGCGCGCTGCATCCGCGACAGCCTGCATGCCCGAGCCGCAGAGACGGTTCACGGTCACGCCCGGCACGCTGATCGGTACGCCCGCGAGCAACAGCGACATGCGCGCCACGTTGCGGTTGTCCTCACCTGCCTGGTTGGCGCAGCCCATCACGACATCGTCGATCCGGTCCGCGGGAATCCCGGTCTTGGCGATCAGCGCCGCGATCACCTGAGCGAGCAGGTCATCGGCGCGAACCCCTGCCAATGCGCCACCATAGCGACCGAACGGGGAGCGGAGACCGTCGACGAGATAGGCGGGACGCATCGACGGCACCATAGCCGAAAACTGGACCACCGGCTCCGGGCATGCCGAAGTCCTACTCATGCTCCACGACCACCTCGGTCATCTCGATCTGGCCGAGCAAGACGTTTCCTGGCTCGCGATCCGCCAGCCCGCCGTCATGCGCCTGCTCGAGTGCGAGCTCGGACTTTATCCGGGCATGGATGACGGCGATGCATTCGGCGCGGGGCTCGCGCTCGCGTGCAAAGTCCTCGGCGGCCGCACGCCCGTCGGCGATCTGCGCCTGACCCACACGGCACTCGCGGAGGGTCTCGCCGCCGTGCGCAATGGGCGCTGCGACCGCGCGATGGTGCGATCGATCCGCGACATGATCGACGAGCTGAAGGTCGTGCTGACGGTGCACGAGCAAGACGCGGTCGCGACCGTGGTCGCCGCGATCATCTGGTCCGTGCTCGACACGTCCGTCGCCGAGCTCGAAGACACGCTCGTCGCTTAGTTCTCGCTGGCGGTTTCCGTCACGTCGAAGACGAAGTCCGCGAGCAGCGGCGTCATCGCATCGTCGTCGGTGTCGAAATCGAGCACGACGTGGTCGTGGTCCTTACCCGCCAGCTCGTGCGGACGGATGTCGACGCCGAGATTCTCGAGCTCGAACGCGGCGCGCGCGGACTGCGAGTAGACCTCTTTGAGATCGTCGGAGCCGTAGAGCAGCAGCAGCGGCTTCGCTCCGCGCGGGTAGTACGTGCTCGGCGAGTTTGCTTCCTTCGCGTCGCCGAACACCGTGTCCGCGATGTCCTTGTCCTCTGTGGAGAACAGTGAAAACGCGGGGATGTCGAGGATCGGCGACAGCGGCGCAAAGCCGCGCAGCGAGCGCAGATCCACGCCGAGTTGCTCCATGCGGTCGTGATCGAACGCAGCGAGTGCCGTCATGTGACCGCCGGCGGAGTGGCCCGCGATCACGATCTGCGTCGCATCCACACCGTGCGCTTCGCCGCGCCGCTGGACCCACTTGATCGCTTCTGCGACGTCGGAGAGCTCCTCGTCGAACGTCACCGACGGAACGAGGCGGTAGTCGATGACCGCAGTCGCGATGCCGTGCCGCGCGAGCGCCGTGCCGACATTGGAATAGAGGCCCGTGATCGGCTCGTAGTAGCTCTTGTCCTGACGCATCCAGAATCCGCCGTGGATGAACACGACGATCGGAACGTCCTTGTTCGCACCGCGCGGGACGTAGAGATCGAGCGTGTGGCGAATGTTGCCGTCGCCGACGTAGTTGATGTCGTGCTCGATATCGACGATGTCCTGCGCGAAGTACTCGTTCATCGCGCCGGTGCAGCCCGTCAACGCCAGCAGGGAGAGGAGTGCCGCGCGCATCTAAAACGTGTACCTCAGCGACAGATCGCTGCGTAGCCACACCGGATATCCCGACGAGAGCGTCAGGCTGAGCTGCCACTGCGGAGCGATCGTGACCGCGGTGCCCAGCCCCTGCGAGACGAACGCGCCGAGGAAGCGCTCGCCGATCGCGCGATCCTGCACCTTACCGGTACCGCTCGACGAGATCGCAAAGCCCATCAGCGCCTGATGAAACACCTCGACACGCGGGCGGTGAAAGAAGTAGCTGCGCTCGCCGATGCCGAACGTCTGGAACGACAGCTCGCTGATCGGCCAGCCGTAGCTGTAGTCGAGATACAGCTCGAAGAACGGCGCGCGCTCGAAGCGGCGACCGACCTGCGCTTCGAGGTACGGCGCGCTGACGTTGAGGCCACCGCCGACGGTGACGGTGTAGCCATGGTCGAACGGCCGGTTATCGGCGTTCGCCGTGGCGGCGATCAGGATGACGAGACATGCGATGCGACGCACGCCTCAGCTGTATCACGGCGTGTGGAGACGCTGTTCGAGCTTGGCGCCGTCGCGATCGGTCTCCGCGCGCATGCCGAAGTAGACCTTGGGGCCGCGCGGATCGTCGGGAATCGTGAGCTTGAGATCGAACGGCTTGGGACCGTCGACCCTCTCGATCGTGAACGCGCTCGAGATCTTGGTATGCGTCTCGTGCAGATCGAAGTTGATATGGTCGCCGTCGACCTTGAACGAGAACAGCTCGAACACGCCCTTGTAGAGCGTGCGGTCCTGGAACACGCCGCCGCCCATGCTCGGCACGAAGCGATACACGTGGAGCTTGTCGCGCTCCGTCTCCGGCATGCGATCGAGCCAGTTGCGGTCGATCAGCAGCGCGCGGGATTCCGCGGGCGAGACTTTCGATGACGTCGTCGGCGAGCTACAAGCCGCGAGCGACGCGACGAGAAGAAGCAGTGCAGTGCGCATGCCGCGAGCGTACCGCGGCGCACAGGATGATCAAGCGGCCGAGAGAATGCGCTGCGCACCTTCGGCGCCGCGCTTGATCTGGCGCTCGCGCGCATCCGCGCTCCCGCCGACCGCACACACGAGGAGCTCGGTGCCCTCGAGCATGATCTTCTTCATCTGCACCTGCCACGCGTGGCCCGAGCCCAGCAGCGTGCCGCTGAACTGTTCGATCTTGCGACCGACGAGCACCATGCGCGCGGCGATCTCTTCGCACGCGAACGAGTCACCCGAGCTGGCGAGAGCGATGCCGTCCGTATCAGCGACGACCATCGCTTCGATGCGCCCTTCCTCGCAGCACGACATCAGCTGGAAGGAGAGGGCCTGGGTGGTCGTGGACGAGCGACGGCGACGACGTTCGGACTTCATAAAAGAATGGTCCCAACCGTACACCTCGCGGGCAACTTTCCAGGTCGCGCGCCGCGGGCACTTATTGCAGTGGGCTCATCCGCGTGTCGCGGCTTACTCAGTTTCTCGCGAGAGCAACACCGGCGAGCACGCCGACGCCGGCTCCGAGCGCAGCCGCCGAGGTCATCTCGTGGTGAGTCCCCCGACCCACGAGAGCACCGACGGCCGCGCCCATCACCGCCCCCGTGGTGACGATGCCGACCTTCTCCATCACGCTCTTCTGGGGTGCGGTCTGCGCAGCAACAGTCGACGACCCGACCACGTTCGAGTTCGTGATGACAACGGTCGGTTGCGGCTTGGGCATGAGTGCGCCCACCACGCCGGACGCAGCAGAGCAGCCAGTGATGGAGAGCGCGAGGAGCAGCGAGAGGGAGCGAGCATTCATTGCTCTGGAGATGTGCACCGGTCGCGCCGAACGGAGACGTGCGTAGCAACCGCTCCAGGCAATGGTCCGACCCGTCTGCAAACCGTGGCGTCGTCGGGCAGAACTGCGGCGCGAAACACTCTGCGCATCTGCGAAGTACGCGGAGCAGCGTCGAAACCTCCGACGCGTGTAGGCCCGACGGGGTGTCAGGTCTTTGCCAGTTCGCCGTCCCAGAGCCAGTTCGCCCTGCCAGAGCCAGTTCGCCGTCCCAGAGCCACGAAGAACGAAGGCACGAAGACTGTTTCGGGCGGTGTGATCCGCGCAGGAGTTTGGTGAGCGCGGTCG
This sequence comes from Kofleriaceae bacterium, assembly GCA_036499725.1. Classification (GTDB taxonomy): domain Bacteria; phylum Myxococcota_A; class Polyangia; order Haliangiales; family Haliangiaceae; genus JABFXX01. Next base: position 32,377 of record DASYDE010000112.1, on the reverse strand, counting down.
GGCTCGCGAGGGTTTGATCCGGAGACGCTTTGGACGTCGTGCCACAAACGGACCGCGCCTCTCGCCCGGCGGGGTCAGAGGTCCTTCGTGTCTTCGTTCTTCGTGGCTCTTCGACGTCCGCCGTTCGACGCGCGCGAGTCCCGCCCCGTCCTTTGGCGTAAGCTGCGCGCGTGCGCCTGACCGCTCTGCTCGTCGTCGCTACCGCTGCTCTCGCGAGCGCGTGCGGCTCCGCTGCGCCTGCTACGCGACCGGCGCCACCACCCGTCATGCCTGCAACACCACCCGCTCCTCTCACGACTGAATGGCCCGCGCTCGACGCGAAGTTGCTCGCGGACTCCGCCGAGACGCTGAACTTCACGCTCGGTCTACCGACCTCGCTCGCAATCCTGCCCGACGGCACCGTGCTGTTTCGCCGAACGCCGGCCCGTTCGTTCGCGTCGGATCTGTACGCGGTTGCACCCGACGGCACCGTGAAGACGCTCGCGACCGTCGACGAGATGATGGGCTCCGGCGAGGAGCACCTGTCCAACGAAGAGAAGGCGCGGCGCGAACGCACACGCACGGCAACGCGTGGAGTTGTCGATGCGGATGTGAGCGAGGACGGCAGCAAGATCATGGTGCCGCTCGGCGGCAAGCTGCATGTCATCGATCGCGCGACCGGGAAGCGCATCGCGATCGATCCCAAGGGCGCCGCGTACGATCCACATCTCTCGCCCGACGGCACCAAGATCGCGTTCGTGCGCGACGGCAAGCTCGTCGTCGGTACCGCGACCGAACCGATGACCGTGCTCTACACGTCCAATCCGCCCGCAGACCACGAGGACGGCACCGCCGACTTCGCCGCGCAGGAAGAGCTCGATCGCCGCCGCGGGTTCTGGTGGTCGCCCGACAGCAAGCAGATCGCCGTGCAGCGCACCGACAACACGCCGATCGACACGCTGTGGGTGAGCGACGCGCGCCATCCCGAGAACGCGCCCGTGAAGTTTCGCTATCCGCGCGCGGGGCGACCGAACGCGAAGGTGCAGCTCGGTATCCTCACCGTCCCGGCGAAGGGCGCCAAGGCGGAGCCGCATTGGATGACGTGGGATGCAACGTATGAGTATCTCGTCTCGGTCTCGTGGAAGAAGAGTGCGCCGCTCACCGCGCTCGTGCTCGATCGCGATCAGAACAACGCGACCGTGCTCGCGCTCGACGGAAAAGAGCCGCGCACGCTGCTGACCGAGCACGACGATGCGTGGATCGAGGTCAAGGACGGTGGCCCGACGTGGCTCGACGATGGCAGCGGCTTTCTGTGGATGACGGAGAAGACCGGCGAGTACACGCTGGAGCTCCACGACCCGAAGGGCGCGTTCGTGCGCACGTTGACGCCGGCCGGGTTTGGCCTGCGCGAGCTCGTTGCGGTCGATGGTAGTGATGCGATCGTGAACGCGGCGGTCGATCCGACGACACAAGAGGTCTATCGCGTGCCGCTCGCGGGTGGCGCACCGACGAAGATCTCGGCTGGCGATGGCTGGTCTACCGCGGCGCGCGCGAAGAACGGCACCGTCGTGATTCACACGGGCCTCGTCGCGGGCGGTCGGCGTGTCACGGCCGTGACCGCGTCGGGCGCGCACGAGCTGCCTGGTGTGGCGGAGACGCCGTCGCTCGTTCCGACGACAATGCTCGAGACCGTCGCTATCGGCGGCAACACGTTCCACTACGCGATCACACGCCCGCGCAACTTCGACGCGGCGAAGCGCTATCCCGTACTGCTCAAGGTCTACGCGGGACCGACGACGATCACCGTCACCAACGTGCGCAACACGTACGTGATGGACCAGTGGTACGCGGACGCGGGCTTCATCGTCGTGCGCAGCGACAACCGCGGGACGCCGATGCGCGATCGCACGTGGCAGCGCGCCGTGCTGAAGGATCTGATCACCATTCCGATGAACGATCAGGTCAACGTGCTGCAGGCGATCGGCGCCAAGTATCACGAGCTCGACATGTCGCGCGTCGGCGTGTTCGGCTGGTCGTTCGGCGGCTACTTCTCGACGATGGCGGTGCTGCTCCGGCCCGACGTATTCGCGTGCGCCGTCGCGGGCGCGCCGGTCACCGATTGGGAGCTCTACGACACCGCGTACACCGAGCGGTTCATGAAGCTGCCCAAGGACAACCCCGAGGGCTACAAGCGCGGCAACGCGATGACGTACGCATCGACGCTGTCGCGCCCGCTGCTACTGATCCACGGCATCACCGACGACAACGTGCACTTCGCGCACACGCTCGCGTTGATCGAAGCGCTGTTCGTCGCGGCGAAGCGCGCAGAGGTCGTCACGCTGTCCGGTACGCACATGGTTCCCGATCCCAAGCTCAGCCTCGCGCGCGAGCAGATCCAGGTCGACTTCTTCCGCGAGCACCTCGCACAACCCGCGCCGCCGCTGCCGCGTCCGACGTTCCCGTGATCCTGCATCGCGACGAGCGCTGCGTTGCCGTCGACAAACCGAGCGGCGTCGCCACCCATCGCGGCTGGGCCGACGACGACGACGCACTCCTGCAGCAAGTCCGCGACACCGTCGGCAAGTACGTCTATCCGATCCACCGGCTCGATCGCGGAGCCTCGGGCATCGTCCTGTTCGCGCTGGACAAGGAAGCCGCGCGTGCGTTCTCCGATGCGTGGTCAGCGGGCGACAAGCGCTATCTCGCGATCACGCGCGGTCATCCACCGGCGCACGCGCTGCTCGATCATCCGATCCCCAAGGCGCCCGGCGAGGATCGCGTCGACGCGAAGACCGAGATCTGGTTACGCGAGACGTTCGGTCGCTACGCGCTCGTCGAAGCGCGACCCCACACGGGGCGCTTGCACCAGATCCGGCGCCACTTGAAGCACATGTCCTGTCCGCTGATCGGCGACGTGCGGTACGGCAAGGGCGAGCACAACCGCATCTTCCGCACGCAGCACGATCTGCATCGGCTCGCGCTGCACTGCACGCATCTGACGGTGCCGCATCCGCGCGGAGAACCGCTCGTCGTCGACTGCCCACTCCCCGCCGACATGACGCACGCGATCGAGTCGTGCCGTCGCGTGTACGCGGTCTAACGCTTCTTCGGCGGAACGAGCTTCTGGATCAGCTCGATCAGCTCCGTGCGCTCTGGCACGAGGTTCAGCGCCTTTTGATACATCGCGGCTGCCATCGGCGCGCGCCCGGCCTTCGCCCACCCCTCGGCGGCAGAGATGAACATGTCAGCCGCTTGCACCTTCTTGTGCTGCGCGGCGTAGGCGTCCGCCAAGCGCTCGCGGATCGGCAGATCGTTCGGGTGCGTCTTGAGACGCGCTTCGCTTTCTTCGACCGTCGTCTCGAGGTAGCTCTTCATGAGTTCCCCGAGTGTAGGCCGGTCTTCGCGGATTGACGCCGGCGTCGACGCCGAAGAGTGAGAACGACGAAGCTCACGCACACGGACGCGCCGTAGGGGCTGCCACCGACGGAGCAGCAACCTTCTGGCGCGCCGATCGGCTTCAGTGCCTGCGACGGCGCGCCGACGATGCACACGTCGTCGAGGTTCCATCCGCCGAGCTGGCGCTGCACGTCGCTCGCGAGGCGCCACGTGATGGCGAGCGGTTGGGTCGCGTACTCGCTCACATCGACGTCTTGCAAGCGCCACTCGCGATCGATGTGATCGTGCGAGCCGTCGCCGGTTACTTCATTCGCCCATAGCGCGCTCTCGCCGATCTGGATCGTCGCTTGATCGTACGCGCCATCCTCGACGGTGAGCCAGCGCCGGAAGCGGAGGTGGACTTGCCCGTAGGCGGTCGCATCGATCATCGGTGACGTCGTCTGCGTCACACTCGTCGGTGCGTACTTGCCATCGTTCGTGAGCACGGTGCCCCAGACGTTCTCGCCGGTGAATGCGGCGGTCGGGTCGAGTGCCAGGCCGCGCGGCTTCCCGAGCTCCCACTTGGCAGGAACGCCTTGCGACGTCTGCTCCCACTGCGGATCCGCATCGAACCGTTCGCAGTAGATGTCGTCCCACGCACCGGTGACCAGCTCGTATTCGCGATCGGCCCGATTGTCGGGCAGGTGTTTCATCGCGCCGTCTTCGAACGTCACGTCGATGGAGTAGTGCACGCGCACGTAGTCGTCCTGCGGCGGAAACGCGCCCGTCCAATGAGTGCCGTCACCCGTCGGGAACAGCTCGAACACGCGCGCGACATCGTCGGTGTGCCACGTGACGAGCATCTTGGACACGCGCGGTTGAGCGCAGCCTGCGCTGAGGCCCGCCATGGTCGGCGTGATGACGGGGACATCGATTGCCAAACCGTCGATCGCGGGGGGGCCGACGGTGGTGAGCGTTACCGTCGGCGGCGCGAGCCCATGGCGCGAGAACGCGCGATCGATCAAGCATTGATCGGGCGTACCGTTCGTCAGATCGCCGTCATCATCATTGCCGACGAGCGCGGGCAGATACGTGCCCTGAATGTTCGGAGCGCGGGCGGCGATACTCGCGAAGATGCGATAGATGCGAGCGTTGCCAGCGGCCTCGCCGTACCTCGCGATCAGCAGCTTGCGCAGATCCCACAGAGCGCCGCTGATCACGAGACCGCTGAGGTGCGGCTCGGGAACCAGATCTCCTGGTGCCTCGCGTTCGTCATTCTCAGGATCGATATCGCGCACGGGGCGATCGTCGAGGGCGTAGCCGACTGCGATGCGATGGTCGCCTGTGAGCGTTGCGGCGAAGAAGTCGGCGAGACCTTCGCTCATGGGTGCGCTGTAGACGCCTGCGCCAGGGATGATCGAATTCGCGTGAACGAGGTGGCCCGTCTCGTGATAGACGACGTCCGCGATGCGGGCCGTGTTCTCGCACTGCGACGTCGCGCGGAAAAAGTGCAGTCCATCGTCGGCCGCGTTTGCATTGCATGAGACGCCGGTCTCGTTGACCGACACGACGAGCTGCTGATTCGCCCAATCCGTCACGGCCGGCGCGACCTCGCGCGCATGATCCTTGGCGATCCGCGCATGAATGAACGCAGACAGCTGCGCATCGAGGAACTCGGTCGCGGCTGCACTCCAGACGACGGTCTGTCCGTTCACCGCTTGGAGCGTCGTCATCGCAGGCATGCCGGACTGGTCAATGACCGCGACTTGCGCCCCTTTGACACCGGGCTGCACGACGCCAGCGCCGAAGAATGCAAATACGCCGTTTGGATCCGTGGTGCTCGAGGTGCCATCGATCAGCGTCAATGTGTCCTTGGCGACGACGCTCTCGCGCGCTCCCATCGGTCCGCGCACGGGCACGTCATAAGCGAGGGTCGCGACGCCATCGCGCGTTGTCGACATGCGCGTCAGCTCGCGACCATCGAGCGCGACGTACACATCGCCGGTCGCGGCGCTCGTGCGCTCGGCAAGCTCGTAGCTCGTGCGGCCATGCGTCGTCATCGGCAGAACGACGAGCTCGCCTTCGCCTCGCCACTGCGCGATCGCGGGACCCTGAATCGCGACGACCGCATCGACGCACGGCACTGCTCGCGACATCACCGCGATGATCGCGTCGTGCGAGAGGACGACTTGCAGCTGCCCTCCGACAATGTCGAGACCGCGCCATCGCTGTTGAAACCCGATCGTGCGGACGCCGTGCTCGTCGAGCTGATTCGCGACGACGACGAGCTGCTCGCCGAGGTCGCTCGGTCGCATTCCCGGCGCTGCATCGCGAACGTGCTCGGCGACAAACGCGCGCGCGGCACGCTCGGCCACCACGGCATCGGCGCTCGCGCCATTCGCGGCGACGCGACCGCTCCAGTTCCAGTGACTCGCGAGCTGCAACTCGTCGTCGATCGGCGCGCGCAGTCCGCGCGGGAGCGCAGAGGGGGCGGGCGACGCGTGCGCGATCGTGCCGACGAGGGCGACGATCACTGCAGGCCACGCGCGCATGTGCCGACGATGCCACGGCGTCTGGAGAAGCGAGACGAGAACCGTCACGCCGAAATGCAAAACGGGCGAGCCGTGAAGCCCGCCCGTCGGTGCGTCAGTCAGTAACGACTACGCGCGAGCGCTCGCAGCGCCCTTCTTGCCCTTGGCCGCGGGCGGCGGAGGGAGCTTCTTGCCCTTGGCAGCGACGGGCGCGGCCTTGGCAGCCTTCGCCGGAGCCGCGGCCTTGGCAGCCTTCGCGGGAGCGGCGGCCTTGGCAGGCGCGGCCTTCGCCGGGACGACCTTCGCGACGACAGCCTTCGCCGCGTTCGCGACAGCCTTCGCCGCCTTCGCGACGACCGACGGCGCGGAGATCTTCGACTCGGCCTTGCCGTGGGCGCCGTTGGTGCCGTTGGCGTGACCGTTGGTCTTGCCGTTCGCGTGGCCGTTCTTCGCGGCCTTCGCCGGAGCAGCGGCCTTGGCGGCGACCGGGGCCTCGACGACCTCGATCTTCGCGGGCTTGCCGCCCTTGCTCGGAGCGGACTTGGCGGCGACCTCGACGACCTCGGTCTTTTGCGGCGCGGCGCCCTTCACGCCTGCAGCGCTGCGGAGCTTGTCGACGAGCGGGGTCTGCTCCCACGAGAAGCCGGGGCGGCCGAAGTGACCGTACGCCGATGTCGGGCGGAAGATCGGGCGGCGCAGGTCGAGCTCTTGGATGAGCATGCCCGGGCGGGCGTCGAACGTCTTGAGGACCGCGGCGGTGAGCTTCTCGTCGGAGACGATGCCCGTGCCGAACGTATCGACGAGCATGGAGACGGGCTCCGCAACGCCGATCGCGTACGCGAACTGCACCTCGCAGCGGCGAGCGAGGCCCGACGCGACGACGTGCTTGGCGATGTAGCGCGCGTAGTACGCGGCCGAGCGATCGACCTTGCTCGGATCCTTGCCCGAGAACGCGCCGCCACCGTGGCGAGCATAGCCGCCGTAGGTGTCGACGATGATCTTGCGACCGGTGAGCCCGGCGTCGCCGTACGGACCGCCAATGACAAAGCGACCCGTCGGGTTGACGTGGATCTTGGTCTTCTTGGTGAGGAGGTGGGCCGGGATGATCGGCTTGATTACGAGCTCCATCACGGCCTCACGGATCTGCTCGTTGGTCGCGTGCTCGGCGTGCTGCGTCGAGACGACAACGGCCTCGACACCCTTGACCTCGGTGCCGTCGTAACGGACCGAGACCTGGGTCTTGGCGTCGGGACGGAGCCACTCGATGCCGTTGACCTTCTGCTTGCGAACGTCGGCGATGCGCTGCGCGAGGTGGTGCGCGAGCTGGATCGGCAGCGGCATGAGCTCCGTCGTCTCGTCGCACGCGTAGCCGAACATCAGGCCCTGGTCGCCTGCGCCCTGCTTCTTGGGATCGCCGCGATCGACGCCCTGCGCGATGTCGGGCGACTGCTGCGCCACGGCGACCATGACGGCCATCGTGTCGGCATCGAGACCCGTGTCGCTACCGACGAAGCCGATGTCGCGAACGACCTGGCGGACGATCTTGGGATAGTCGAGCTCTGCCTTCGTGGTGATCTCACCAGCGAGGAGCACGAAGCCCGTCTTGGTGACCGTCTCGCACGCCACGCGGCTGTACGGATCGGCGGCGAGGCACGCATCGAGCACTGCGTCAGAGACCTGATCGCACAGCTTGTCGGGGTGACCTTCAGAGACGGACTCAGAGGAGAACAGGTAGCTAGCCATGAGTGAGCGGACTATTTGCCCGACGGCCCGGCGCTGTCAACACGGATGTCGGGTACGATATAGCGGATGAGGATCGTGCTGATCTCGGCGCTGCTCGTCGGGTTCATGGGTGCCTGTGGCGGTCACGCGCCGCCGCCCAAGCGTGGCGTTGTCGAGGGCGACCTCGATGGCTGGAAGTTCCGTCGGTTCCAGGGCCCGCTCCTCGATGTCGAGGTCTGGATCGAGGGCAACAAGGGCGTCGCTCACAGTGCGAGCTACATCACGGAAGAGTCCGAGAAGCGGGGCCAGATCAACCCGACGGACCTGGTGAACGTCACCGTCACCAAATACGAGAAGGACGACGGCATCGTGCGCGAGACCGTCCGCTTCGTCCGCCGCCTCGCCGCCGAGAAGGGCTACGAGGTCGAGGAAGAGAAGACCAAAGGCGTGCGCCTCCTGAAGGTGACCGGCCCCGGTGAAGCGTGGGTCATGTGGCCTGCGAAGAACTACGTCGTGAAGATCGGCGGGCAGGGCCGCACCGACGTCCCCAGCTCGCTCATCTCGGACTACGGCGACCGGTTCTCGTCGAAGCTGCCGGGCGGATCGCTCGAGGGGCCGCTGCCGCCGGGCGCGGACTCGGCGCCCAAGAAGACGGACGACAAGACGCCGTACGACTCCAACAACCCGCAGCCCGATATGGAGCACTACGACCCCAACAAGGTGAAGCTCCCGGGCGACAAGAAGGATGACGACGCGGCGCCGCCGGCGGACTCCAAGATCGAGACGAGCGCGGATCACGACGACGACGCGAAGAAGCCGGCCGACAAGGACGACGACTCCGACAAGAAGCCGGTGAAGAAGAAAAAGAAGAAGAAGTGAGGCCGCATGACGCTCCTCAAGATCGTCCGCAGTGACGCGGCTGAAGTAACCGCGCTCCTCGATCGCTCGACGCGCATGGCGGGCGAGACCGACGCACAGGTCGGCGCCATCCTCGCCGACGTTCGCGCCCGCGGTGACGCCGCTGTCGCCGACTATACGCGCCGGTTCGACAAGCGCGAACCCTCCGTCTCTCCGACGGGCGTTCCGACCTACGAGCTGTCGCGCGCGAAGTGGGATGCGCTCGCGAGTCAGGTCGAACCGACGGTGCGCCACGCGCTCGAGCTCGCCGCGCGCCGCATTCGCGCGTTTCACGAGCGGCAGCACGACCACGAGGTCGACGTGCACGACCACGGCGTTCGCCTCGAGCTGCGCGTCACGCCGCTCGCGCGCGTCGGCCTCTACGTCCCCGGCGGTACCGCGCGCTATCCGTCGAGCGTGCTGATGACGGCGCTGCCGGCAAAAGTCGCGGGCGTGCCCGAGGTCATCATGGTCACGCCGGGCGCATCGCCCGAAGCGCTGCTCGCCGCGACGCTCGCGGGCGTCGATCGCGTGTTCGAGCTCGGCGGTGCGCAAGCGGTCGGTGCGCTCGCGTACGGCACCGCGACTGTCCCGCGCGTCGACAAGATCGTCGGGCCGGGCAACGCGTGGGTCGCGTCAGCAAAGCGCCAGGTCTACGGCGAGGTCGACATCGATTCCATCGCCGGCCCGTCGGAGGTGCTCGTCATCGCGGACGCTGCCGCGAATCCTGCATGGGTCGCTGCGGATCTTATTGCCCAGGCCGAGCACGACACCGAAGCGCGCGCGATCCTCGTCACGACGTCATCCGATCTCGCGACCCGCGTCGATGCCGAGCTCGTGAAGCAGCTCGCCGATCTCCCGCGCAAGGCGATCGCAGAGGCCGCGCTCCGCACGTACGGTCACGCGGTCGTCGTGGACTCCATCGACGCCGCGATTGCATTCGCCAATCGCTACGCCCCCGAGCACCTCGAGCTGCAGATCGCGGACGCGCGCGCCGCTGCCTCGCGCTGCACGACGGCTGGCGCGATCTTCGTCGGTGCGTACGCCTCCGAGGCGGCTGGCGATTATCTCGCGGGCGCGAACCACGTGCTGCCGACGGGAGGTGCGGGCCGCTACGCATCGCCGCTCGGCGTGCGCGACTTCCGCAAGCAGACGTCGATCATCGAGTACGACGCCGCGGCTGCCGCTGCGCACGCCGACGCGATCGCCGCTCTCGCCGCATGCGAAGGCCTCGACGGTCACGGCCGCAGCGCGATGATGCGCAAGCCCCGCTGACCCGTGCGGGAGGCTCGTCGAGGGCCGTTCGGGCATAGCGACTCTCGTCGGTGAATCACCGTCCGAATGCGCATGAAGGTCGTCGATGCTCGGCTGCGGGCGCTCTCGGTGCCGCCGTGGCTCTGCCTGAGCGCACCGCTGATTCGGGATAGGCTCGCCGCCATGTCGTCGCTCGACCTCGGACCTCTCGCGGCTCGTGTCCCCGAAGCGCTGCGTGGCGCGAGCGCGTATCACGTGCCGCAACCGCCGCGCGTGATCGCGAAGCTCGATGCGAACGAGCTGCCGTACGGATTTCCGGCGGAGATGAAGACGTCGCTCGCGACCGCCCTGAGCGACCTCGCGCTCGAGCGATATCCCGATCCGACGGCGGCGAAGCTGCGCGCAAAGCTCGCGAAGTATCTCCGCGTGACCGGCGACCAGCTCACGTTCGGCAACGGCTCCGACGAGCTCATCTCGATGCTCGCGAACGCGTTCGCAGGACCGCTGCTCTATCCCGCGCCCACGTTCGTCTACTACAAGCTCGCCGCCGTCGCCCGCGGTCTACCGACGGTGGAAGTGCCGCTGAACGCGCGCTTCGAGATGGACGAGGCCGCACTGATCAGCGCGATCGAGAAGCACGAGCCGACCGTCGTGTTCCTCGCGCTGCCGAACAATCCGACCGGCACGCTGTGGCGTCCCGCGATCGCGACGGAGCTGGCCGCGCGCTTTCGCGACACGGTCATCGTCTCCGACGAGGCGTACTTCGCCTACAGCGGCCAGACGAACCTGCCGCATCTCGCGCAGCACCCGAACCTCGTCGTGATGCGTACGCTCTCCAAGATCGGACTGGCGGGCCTGCGCGTCGGCTTCACGATCGCATCGCCCGCGATCGCCGCACTGCTCGAAAAAGTGCGTCCGCCGTACAACGTCAGCTCGCTCGATCAGCGCGCCGCGGAGTGGGCGCTCGATCACGCGATGGAATGGTGCGATGCGCGTGCAGCGGAGGTCGTCGAGCAACGCGCAGTACTCGCGACGGAGCTCGCTGCGTTCGGCGAGGTGTTCGCGTCCTCGGCGAATCTGCTGCTCGTGCGCTTCGCGAATGCGTCGGAGACGTACGCAAAATTGATCGCAGCCGGCATTACCGTACGAGCGTTTCCGCCAAGCGGACCACTGGCAAATTGTCTCCGCATCACGGTCGGAACACCGTCGGAGAACGCCGCGTTGCTGGGTGCGCTCCGCACGTAGCCGCGCGATCTGGGGAGGCCTACCCTCGCTCTGGGGGTAGGGGTCTCGATCCGCCGTGGGGAATCCGCCCCATTCGTGACGAACCTCCCAAGGTCTCTGAGGAAAAACGCTAGTTTCCGTGTTCTCCCGCACCTCCGTGCGCCCTGCACTGGCTCTTGCACATGGAGGGAGGCGACAATGACTGACGTGCGAGGCTCCCTTCGTTTCATCGCGGTGCTGGCGCTGGTTTCGGGCTGCTCACTCGGCGCCGTGCCGGGTGTTGGTGCAGGCGACGGTGGCACCGATTCTGGTAGTGGCAGCGGCAGCGACGACACCGCCGCGACCATGGCCTTCGACTCGATGATCACGCCGATCGTCTCCACGGCTCACACATGCACGGCCTCGGGATGCCACAACGGTGTCTCGCAGCCGCCGTTCTTCAACTCATTCGCCGCCTTCAAGACGAGTGGAATCCCCGCCGGAAAGTACATGGCGAAGTGGGACACCAACATCATCAACTTGAAGACCCCGTCGCTCGGTTCGCCCCCGATGCACTCGCTCCTCCCGTGGCTCTCGACGACGGAGATGGCGACTTTCATGACCTTCCTGAATACCTACGGTCAATGAGGATTCCGATGCGCCTAGCAGCCGCCTCCGCTCTCGCTTCACTCCTCACGCTCGCCGCGTGCGAGGTCGGCACCATTCCGTCGGGAACATCCGATGCGCCCGGTAGCGGATCCGGGTCCAACGTCGACGCGGCTCCAGATGCTCCGGATCCCAACGCGTGCGTCGATCGCAAGGCCGCGGGCGCGATCGACGACGCCCATGTTCACTCGGTTGCGGCCGGCGGCGGCACTCACGCGGGTGAGAGCTGTCAGCAGTCGACCGCCTGCCACGCTGTGAACTCGACGAATGGAGTCTCGTGGTTGTACTCGGGCACCATCTACAACGCAGCGGGCACCGCGCCGCAGGCCGGCGTCACGCTCCGCATCAAGGATCCGGCCCACCTGGACGCTCCTCCGATCCTCAAAGCTACAACGGATAGCGCCGGTGGCTTTCACATCGATCGCGCGGTCGCGCAGGTCCCGACGACGTACCCGCTCGTCGTCGAGGTGACCGCGTGCGATAACAACCCCGACAAGAAGATGATGACCACGCAGATCCGCACGGCAGCCGACCTCGACTGCATGGGTGCTTGCCACGTGAGCGCGCCCGCGGGATCGATGGGCAGTGACCCGGCCCTCAAGGCGACGGGTAAGATCGTTTTCTAGCTGTCGCTCGTACCGGATCTATCGAATCACCGGAGTCTGTACGCAATGGCTGATGTTCGACTGCCACTCGCCGCCACGCTGACGCTCCTCGCCGGCTGCCTCGGTGACGTTCCGACGGGCGGCAACACCGGCGGTGGCACCGACGCGGGCAGCGGAAGCAGCGATCTTGCGAGCGCAGCGTTCGCGAGCATGATCACGCCGATCGTCACGTCGGCAACACACAACTGCGCTGACGCGACCAGCTGTCACGGTGGGCTTCAGCCGCCAAAGCTCACGTCGTTTGCCGAGTTCAAAGCGAGCGGCATCCCGATGGGCAGGTACCTGACGAAGCCCGGCATGACGAACATCATGATCACGAAGGCGATGACATTGAACGGAATGCCGCATCCGCTCGGCAACTCGCTCGCCAAGCCGTACCTGAGCGCCGACGAGCTCACGACGTTTCAGACGTTCATCGACACGTACGGCATGTAGCCGCGCGGCTACCTCTTCTTCGCAGCGATCAAGCGCGCGTACGCCTCGGCGGCGCTCTGGCAGACCTGCTGGAACACGCCGATCTGGATCGCCGTGAGCTCTTTCGGGCCGTGCCCGTAGAGGACGTTCACGACGCGCTTACCGATCGAGACGACGCCCGCTGCGACGAACGCCGGATCGGGCACGCCGAGCACCTTGAACAGATACGAGTTCGCCGTCGACGGAACGAGCGGGCCGTGCGAGACGCCCGTGTCGGCCGCGAGCGCGGACTGCACGACGGATGGAACCTCGAGCGGAAGCAGGATGTGCTCGACGTGGGCGTGATTCGGGATGTTGCCGATCGCGCGCCAGCCGAACGCCATGTTGTCACGCACCGTGAACACGACGGCGCCGTCGAATGTGCCGGCCGCAAAGCCCATCAGTGACTCGACGATCGTGTTGCGATCGGTCGCCGTCGCGAGCTTGCGCATCACGACATCGCCCGTGAGAGGCGCGACGGGAGGAGCGGGCGTCGACGGCGTGACGACCGTGGTGGGGCCCGTCGTGGTGCGTGGCTGGTTCGGCGAGACGGCGGGCGCGGCCTCGGCGGGCGGCGTGTCGTCGGCGTCGAGCGAGTCGATCAAGTCGTCGGCGTCGAGCTCGAGAGCCTCGGAGTCGTCGAACATCTTCGCCATCTTCGTGGAGCGAAGGCGGGGGCGCGGACCCGGCGCGGCGATCGGCGCCGACGGAACGGGCGGCAGGCCGGGCAGCGGCGGGGCGGGGAGGCTGAGGTCGGTCGCGCTCTCGTCGCCGCGCGGCGTCTCGGCGAACTTCACGTAGCGCGCGGGGCGGGCGACGCCGTAGTAGCGCTCGACGTAGTAGTAGATGCGGAGCTCGGGCGCGATGCGCGGGAGCACGCGGTAGCCGGTGATCTGGTTGAGCGCTTCGAGCGTCGCGAAGTCGTGGCCGTCGGCGATCGCGGCGATCAGCTGGCGGTCCTGGACGACGAGCGGAACGCACTTGTGCTTGAACGCTTGCTGCGGCTGCAGCAGGCGAACGGCGGCGCGTTTGGCGCGTTCCAGCATCGCGCCCGTGGCGATGGGAATGCCCAGCTCCAGGCCGAGGTAGACGGTGAGCGCCTCCAGGTCAATGAGGCCGTGTTCGAACAGGACGGTTCCAATCCGCCCTCCGTCGCGTGCCTGATACTTGAGCGCCGTGTCGAGTTGGGCCTCTGTCAGGCGCCCATCTCGAACGAGCATCTCGCCGAGTTTCATCTACAGGAAATTTATCACGCGCGTGCTAAAGCTCCAGAAATGCGCAGGGTGGCAGTCGCTGCCGCACTTATGTGTGTGGCCTGCGGGGGCAAGAAAGAGCCTCCGCATGAGGCGCCAGCGCACGGTTCAGCGACAAAAGCGCCGACTACCGGAACAGGCGCGCAGGGGATCAAGGACCAGGTGTCCGATCTACCGGACACTTCGGCGATCAAAATCCCCGACGGAACGCGCTCGCTGCAGCTGACCAAGACGGTGAGCGTGCGGCTCGAGGCAAGCGAGCAGGCGCGGCGCATCGGAACGATCGCCATCGACACGCGCGTCCGCTGGGGCCAGAGCTCCGACGGAAAGGGCTGCAAGAAGCCGTGGGTGGAGATCGAGCCGCGCGGCTGGGTGTGCAGCGAGTACCTGACGCCGAGCAAGAAGGCGCCCGTCGGTCGCGAGGTGCCATCACTCGACCGCGGCGAGCTCGTGCCGGGCACGTACGGCAGGGTCACCGGGCAGAACCAGGTGATGTACTCGCTCGTGAAGCCGGGCGAGAAGAAGAGCGACAAGAAGAAGGGCAAGAAGGACAAGGAGAAGCCGGTCACGTCGACGACGCAGCTCGTCGATGCGCCGCCCGAGGACGATGCGCCGATCGCGCCGGTCGATCCGGACGTTCGCGTCGTCGAGGGCACGATGGCCGAGGGCAACCCGCTCGTCGGCAGCGTGACCGTGCGCAAGTACGACGAGATCAGCGTCGGCGGGAAGACGTACTGGAAGGTCGACAAGAAGGCGAACGAGTACGTGCTGCGCTCGGCGATCTCGCAGCATCACCCGTCGACGTACGGTGGATCGCGCTTCGGGGATGACACGGGGCTCGTCGGGGCGATCGCGTTTGTCTGGCCGCGCGGCAGCATGAACGCGACGTTCTCGACGGCAAAAGCGGTCGGCGGCGGCATCGTGCGCCAGACGATTCCCAAGCGCACCGGCGTCGCGATCCTCGAGACAGCGAACGACAAGGCCGGTAAACCGACGGCGTATCGCATCGGCGAGAACGAGTGGATCCGCGCCGGCGACGTGCGCCTGTTCACGCCGTCCGCACCGCCCGAGGAGCTGAAGCCAAACGAGCGGTGGATCGACATCGATCTCGATACGCAGATCCTCGTCGCGTACGAGGGCACGCTCGCGGTCTACGCGACGATGGTCAGCTCGGGTCTCAAGGACACGCCGACGACGACGGGCCTCTACCGCATGTGGCTCAAGGAGTCCGAGGCGGACATGAAGAACCTGAAGCGCGAGGACCCGTACTCCGTCGCGACGGTGCCGTGGACGCAGTTCTTCTTTCCCGAGGAGGATCTCGCGATCCACACCGCGTACTGGCACGACCTGTTCGGCACGCAGCGCAGCCACGGATGCGTGAACGTCGCGCCGCGCGATGCGCGTTGGTTGTACTTCTGGAGTGATCCGCAGGTGCCGCCCGGGTGGACGATGGCGGCGGGTGTCGTCGAAGCGCCAGGCTCGCTGGTCCGCGTGCGCAGCAAGGTCGATCCGAATCCGACGCTGAAGGGCTACGCGAAGAAGGTCGACGAAGCGCGCCGCTCTAGCGGCTAGGTCTTCCAGCCAGCGTCGACGAGGAAGCCGTACTGCCCGTCATCGTGACCGACGACCTGGCTCTGCTCGTCGGCGAGGTCGAGGACGACCTTTGTCGCGAACAACTGCAGCACCCGCCACGTCGGGTTCGTGAACAGCGGCGAGCCCGTGAAGCGCAAGCGGATGCCGCTCCAGTCCTTGGTGGCCTCGGAGCTCTCGAGTGCGACGCTGCCTTTGTCGTGCACCTTGTTGAACACCTTCGGCACGATCTTGAATGCGCGGGCGACGCCGAGCGCCCGCAGCGCGGCGAGCTTGAAGCGGCCGAGGCCCTTCTTCGTGTCCTCGAGCAGCGCGGGATAGATCGCGCGGAGGTCGCCGCCGAACGCCTCGTCTGCGATCGCCTCCGTGATCAACAGCTGCGCGTGGACCGGCACCCACTCGCGGTCGGTCAGCACCGGCGCGAGCGCATCGTGGGGCGAGCCAACACGGGCGCGAACGCGGGACAGTGTGTCCGGTCCAAACCGCGCCACCAGGTTCGTGCCCCATGCGCCAAGGAGGTCCCCGCGGGCTCTCCCATGGAGGGCAAGCGTCTTTTCGCGTTCCCAGCGGGGGAGGGCGGCCAACTGCTCCGCTGTCCAAGCCACGTCGTAGTTCTACGTTGTTACGCGCACCGGTGGTGCTGACCGTTGCGCGATCTGCGCACGATCTGATGACCCGATTGTTTCATCGGGGCGGGGGCCGATTTTATTGGATCGCGTTCAGCAGCAGTCGTGTACCGTCCGCGGTCGATGCCCACGAAGTCTTGGTGGCCGGCGTCAGGTCCAATCGACCTTGATGTTCACGATCTGCCTCACGCAGCCGCGGACACCGAGTGGTGGTACGTCAACACGCATCTGCGGTTGGCGGACGGTAGGGACGTCGGCGTGTTCGCCGCGTTCTTCCGCATCATCTCGGACTACGACGAGGCGACCAAGCAGGTCGCGTACGCGCACTCGATGACGTGGGCGCTCTCGGACCTCGCGACGGGGCGGTACCTCGGCGAGTCCCGCGTAGATGTGCGCGCTCCGCAGCTCGGCATCGATCGCATGGAGAAGGGCCGCGGCTCGCGCGACGAGCGCCTGAACCGCGCGATGCGCGAGATCCTCGAGACCGGTCGCGTGCCGGCTCCCGACAAGGTGTTCGACGGCGACGTGCGCATGGCGTCGGAGCGCCTGCACCTCGAGTACGGCAAGAGCTCGTTCGAGAAGCTCGCCGACAACTCGTATCGCATGAAGATCCAGAGCGACGACGGCACCGCGTGCGAGCTGGTCATCGCGCCGCAAAAGGCCGTCTGCCGCCACGGTGACGACGGTGTGGTCCGCGGCAACGCGGGCGAAGAGATGTTCTATTACTTCGTGCCGCGCTGCGCGGTGACCGGCACGGTCGTCGTCGATGGCACGCCTGTCGAAGTCGCCTCGGGCCAGGGTTGGTACGACCACGAGTTCGGTGGCTACAGCGACGAGGCTGCATCGCACGCCGACGCCAAGTCCGAAGGCGCGGGCATCCGCGATCTCGGTTGGAACTGGTGCGCGATCCAGCTCGCCGACGGCACGGACATCTCGGCATACGAGATCGTCGACATCCGCGGCACCGAGACCGTCGGCAAGTGGATGGTCGTCTCCGCGCCCGACGGCACGCAGCGCACGGTGAAGGACCTGACGTTCACGCCCGGCGACGCATGGACGTCCAAGCGCACGTTCCACACGTATCCGACGAGCTGGCAGCTCCGGGCGCCGTCCATCGGCCTCGACGTGACGGTCTCCGCCGCGTTCGCGGACCAGGAGCTCATCACGGTCATTTCCAAGCCCGCGTTCTGGGAAGGCCGCTGCAACGTCACCGGCACGCTCGCCGGTAAGGCGGTCTCCGGCCTCGCGTACATCGAGCGCTCGGGCTTCGAGAACATCGACACGCTCGACGATTTCTTCACCGAGGTCGGCAAGCAGGTTCGCAAGTCCACGGCCGCAGTGCTGCCGCTCGAGCCGACGCACGAAGAAGTCCGCGACCTCATCGCGAATGAAGAGCTCGCTCACTACATGGACGGCGTCCACGAGCAGTCCATGGCCGACACGCTGATCAAGCCGATCCGCGAGATGGTCGATCGCGGCGGTAAGTCGTGGCGCTCCTACGCGGCGCTCGCATGCTGCGATGTCGTCGGCGGTGATTCGCGCAAGTTCAGCCAGTGGCTCGCGATGCCCGAGCTGATGCACGTCGGCTCGCTGATCATCGACGACGTTCAGGATCAATCCACCGTCCGTCGCGGCGGCGCATGCACGCACGTCACGTACGGCGAGCCGATCGCGATCAACAGCGGCACGGCGGCGTACTTCCTGACGCACAACCTGCTGCAGTCCGACGAGCTCGACTCGGATCAGAAGCTTCGCATCTACGATCTCTACTTCGCCGCGATGCGCGCTGGTCACGCCGGTCAGGCGATCGACCTCGGCGGTATGGGCCCGCTGATGCCGGCCGTCGTCGCGACGGGTGAGACCGACGCTCTCGAGCGCCGCATCCTCGCCTGCCATCGCCTGAAGACCGCAGCGCCCGCCGGTTGCCTCGCTCGCATGGGCGCGGTGGCAGGTGGTGGCTCCAAGGAGCAGCAGGCCGCTGTCGGCGAGCTGTTCGAGTCCATCGGCCTCGCGTTCCAGATCATGGACGACGTCCTCAACCTCCGCGGCTTCAAGGGCAACCTCAAGCAGCGCGGCGAGGACATCTCCAACGGCACCGTCACGCTCCCCGTCGCTGTCGCGATGGGCAAGCTCCCCGCCGACAAGCGCGAGTGGCTGTGGGCGACGCTGCAGTCCAAGCCTCAGGACGAGGCGACCGTGTCATCCGCCGTCGAGCTCATCCAGGCCTGCGGCGCGATCGACGCGTGCGCGGCCAAGGCTCGCGAGCTCGTCGAGAGCGGTTGGGCCAAAGCGGAGCCGCTGCTCGATCCGTCGCTCGCACGCGTCATGCTGCGCGCGTTCGGCTGGTACGTCCTCGAGCGCCACTACTAGGCGCTCCTGAAGCGAGCGCTTAGAGCGCGAACGCGGGAACGAGAAGCGTGCACAGCGCGGCCGACCGCTCGCGAACGCGCGAGTCCTTGTCTTTCGCGAGGCGCTCGGCGTCCTGGAGGAACTCCAGTGCGGACGCGTAGTCGCCCTCCAGCTCCGCGGTGGTCGCGAGGATGAGCTGGGCGTTGATGTCGTAGTTCGAAGTAGCCATGTCCCTACGATGGGCCTCGTGTGTTTCGCGACCGCGTGGCCGTTCGTAAAGAAACCTTGCAGCCGATAGGTGCGCGACACATCGACAAATACGGTGCAGTTGTGCCGAGTTACGGCGTAGGCTCGCGGTCCCGCGATGAGCCGTTCGTTCCGAGGCGACCGCCTAGTGCGCTGGCTGAGCTCGCCGCGCGCGCCGTGGATCGTGATCGCCATCGCGATCGCACTCGCGGCACCGGCCCTCACCGCGACGTTCACCGCCGATGATCACGTGCATCGCGTGGTCTCGCGCGACGAGACGAAGATCGCCGGGATGCAGTCGCGCCCGTTCGATCGCTTCGTATTCGCGGACGGTACGCCGACGACCAACGTGCCTCTGCGCGATGTCGGCTTGTTCCCCTGGTACGTCGATCCGCACCTGAAGCTCGCGTTCGCGCGGCCGATCTCGTCGGTCACCCACCAGATCGACATGGCGCTGTGGCCCGACAACGCGACGCTGCATCTCGCGCACAACTTGCTGTGGCATGCGCTGTCGCTCGTGATGGTGTGGTTTCTGTTCACGCGCTTCCTCGGCATGGCGCGCCCCGTCGGTTCACAAGAGTTGGTCACGCGCGGTCGGTGGGTCGCGGTGCTAGCGCTCGCGCTGTACGCGTTCGACGACGCGCGCGGTCCTGTCGTCGGTTGGATCGCGAACCGCAACTCGCTTGTCGCGTTGGTCTTCGCGATCCCCGTGCTGTTGCTGCACGACATCTGGCGTCGCGGCGCTCCGACGAGCGGGGATTCCGAGCTCGCTGGTGGTTCCGGCGCGCACGAGGTGATCGATGCGAGCGCGCATTGGCGTCGCGTCGCGCCGGTGTTGGCACCCGTTCTGTTCGCGCTCTCGCTCGGCGCCGGTGAGTCCGCGATCGCGATCGCGGCGTACCTGTTCGCGTACGAGCTGTGGCTCGACAAAGCGCCGTTGAAATCGCGTGCGCTCGCGTTGGCTCCGTATGTTGTCGTGGTGCTCGCGTGGCGCGCGCTGTATGCGCACCTCGGCTACGGAGTCGGCGGCAGCGGCGTGTATCTCGATCCGGGCTCGCAGGCGGGGCTGTTTCTCCACGACGCCGTCACGCGCGTACCGTTCCTCCTCGCGGGACAGTTCTCGCTGCTGTGGAGCGACCTCGCGTCGTTCTATCCAGTCGTCGGCACAGTGATCCCGATGCTGCTCATCGCGGGCCTCGCGCTTGGCTCGACGGCATTTGCGGCCGCGCGGATCCTCGTGCGCGATCCGGTGGCACGGTTCTTCGCGACAGGCGCGGTGCTCTCGGCGATTCCGGTCGCGAGCACGTTCCCCGCGGATCGCTTGCTCGGTTTCATCGGCCTTGGCGGAGCGGGGCTTGTCGCGCAGGTCTTTGCGGCGGCCTTGCGCGATCGCTCGTTGCTCGGTGACGGCAAGCTCCGGCGCATCGTCGCCCTCGTCGTGATCGTGGGCATGGCGCTCGTGCACGTCGTCGCCGCGCCGCCGCTCCTCGTGCTGAGATCGCGTTCGATGGTGGCGGTGGGGCGCGTGATCGATCGCGCCGAGCAGAGCATCCCGAGCGATCCGAGCATCGTCGGCAAGACGGTCGTGATCATGTCGGCACCGTCGGACGCGCTCGCGGGCTTCATCACCGTGATGCGCGAGTCGATGCACCGACCGCGGCCGATGTATCTGCATTGGCTGGCCGTCGCCACGTCGGAGGTCACCATCGAACGCGTCGACGACCGCACGCTGCGCGTCACGCCCGCAGGTGGGCTGTTGCGCTGGGAGATCGATCAAATGATGCGTAGCGCGAAGAGCGCGCCGTTCCACGTCGGTGATCGCGTCGACATGCCGCGGCTGTCGATCGAGATCGAGAAGGTCACGGACGATGGGCGCCCGGCGCAGTACCTCGCGCGGTTCGCGGCGCCGATGGAGGATCCGTCGTACGTGCTACTCACGTGGCGCGGCAAAGGGTATGCGCCGTACACACCGCCTGCGATCGGTGCAAGCGAGGTGCTGCCGACGGTCAACTTGTTCAAGCTGCTCGACTGATACACTCGGAGCGTGCCGATCACGACGGATCCCGAGCGTCTTGCACGCGTCGCGGGCGAGCTGGGCGCGGCGATCAATGCGCTCGAAGAGGGCAAGCGTGTGCGGCTGCCCGTGATCCAACACGCGGACGCGGCGGGTCTGACGATGATCATGCACGCCGAGCTCGACGACGCGATCGAGGATCGCAGCGCGGAAGCGGCCGCGGAAGGACTCCACATCGCGTGCTCTGCGGGCTGCAGCGGGTGCTGCGTGTCGCCGGTCCTCGTCACCGAGGGCGAGGCCGTCACCGTCGTGGAGTGGCTCGGGCTGCCCGCGAACAAAGAGATCAAAGAGAAGTTCCTCGTCGCGTATCCGGCATGGAAGCAGGGCATTGGCGATGCGGCGACGGCGATCGAGAAGGCGCGCGGCAACGACGAGCTGCGCGCGGCGGCGATGACGCTGAAGCGCAAGGCGGTGATGTGCGCGTTCAATCGCGAGGGCCTGTGCTCGATCTACGACGCGCGACCCGCTCGGTGCCGCACGACGCACGCGCTCGAGGACAACACGCACTGCGGCGCGGAGAGCGACGGCAAGGTGAAGTACTTCGAGCACGTCCGCACGCAGGAGACGTTCGCGCAGCAGGAACCGATGCGCGCGGCGCTGCACCACGCGATGCGCAAGACGGACTCGCTGGAGCTGCTGCCGTCGGCGGTCGCGCGCTTGCTCGGCAACTCCGCACCGGGTCGCAACGAGCCGTGCCCCTGCGGCAGCGGCAAGAAGTACAAAAAGTGTCACGGCGCGTGAACGTCTCGCAGGCCTGAAACAACGCGTACGCGATGTCGCTATCGAGCGGTCGTTTGTTGTCGCTCGCTCGCACGGCGTGCGTATGCTCCGCGCCGTGAGGCTCCGCTACGTCTTGGCGATCGCTGTCATCAGCGCAGCGTCCGGATCAGCGACGGCGGATGCACCCGAGCACATTCGTGTCACGTACGAAGCGCCCGCCGGCTGCGGTACGGCGGACGAGTTCTTCGCGCAGCTAGCGGCGCGGGTCGCCGTTGTTCGCGATGACGCGGACGCAAGTCGTCGACTGTTTGCGGTCACGATCGCGATCGGCGCGGATCACGTGGATGGTGCGCTGACCATCGGTGGCACGGACACGGTGCGTTCGGTTCAAGGCGCGACGTGTGACGAGACGATGTCTGCACTCGCGGTCGTCGCCGCCCTCGCCGTCACGGATGAACGTCCTCCGCCCGCGCCGCCGATCCCGCCCGCGCCGCCGATCGTTCGCCCGCCGCTGCGCACGGAGCCTTGGCTCGCGGCAGGTGCTGGCATCGCGGAGAACGTCGGCGTCGCGCCGGATGCCGTGCTCGGTCTATCGGCGTTTGTCGCGCTCGGACGCGCCCAGAGCTGGCAGGTGCGCGTGGGGTTCGCGCGGACGTCGCAGCAGGATGCCGTGGTCGCCGCGGGAGCGTCCAAATTCCGCTGGACCGCCGGTCGCCTCGAGGTGCGCCCGTTCGCGTTCACGCGCGGGTGGTTCGAAGTGGCGCCCGCCATCGGAGTCGAGGTCGGCGCGGTGACGGCCCACGGAACCACCGTGAGCGCGCCCACCGGTGGCTCGCGCCCGTGGGTCGCTCCCCGCGCCGTTGGCCGAGGCGCCGTTCACCTGGGGCGGTTTGCCGTCGAGCTGGAGGGCGGCGTCGCGTTCCCCCTGGTTCGCGACCGGTACTTCGTCGGACCCGACATGACGCTATTCCAGGTGCCTGCGGTGGCCTTTGCCGCACAATTGGCCGTCAGCCTGCAGATTTTGTGATCAAACCCGCCGGCCGCGGCCATTAGCGTGAACGGGTGAGTCCGTCCGGCAACAAAACGACGTCCAGTGCGCGCGCAAGACCTAAGTCCTCCGATGCCGCTCGCGACCCCCGAGCCGGGTCTCGCGGCGCGTACGTCACCTGCGCGCCTTCGCTCGATGTTCGATACGTACTTCGACTTCGTGTGGCGCTCTCTCCGGCGCCTGGGAGTCGCGCAACTCCATGTCGATGACGCGACCCAGGAAGTGTTCCTCGTGGCGTCGCGCCGGCTCGATGACATCGAGAAGGGCAAGGAGCGCTCGTTCCTGTTCTCGACCGCGCTCCGCGTCGCGTCCACCTCTCGGCGGGCCGTTGCACGCCGCGGAACGATCGATGATGGCGAGATCTCGGACCTTGCCGATCGCCAGCCAGGACCGGCCGAGCTCGCGGATCGTGCGCGGGAGCGTGCGATCCTCGATCAGATTCTCGAAGAGCTCGATCTCGATCTGCGCGCCGTGTTCGTCCTCTACGAGCTGGAGGAGCTGACGATGGCCGAGATCGCGACCACGCTCGATCTCGCGGCCGGCACCGTCGCCTCGCGATTGCGGCGCGCCCGCGAAGCGTTCCAGGCCATCGCGGCCAGACTGCGCGGTGCCGCGTGAGCGATCTGCGTCGACTCAAGGACGGCGACGACAGCATCGCCGCGCTGCTCCGCTCCGCAGGCGATGATGCGCCGAGCCCGGCTGCGCGTCGGGCGATTGCGGCCGCGGTCGGCATTGGAGCAGGAGCCGCCATCGCCGCAGGTACGGCCTCGAGCGCTGCAGCAACGGGCGCTGCGGCTGGTACTGCGGCATCGGGCGGTGCAGCAGTCTCTGGCGGAGCCGTCGCATCCGTCGGTGCAAAGGCGTCGCTCTCCATCGTGGCAAAGCTCGTCATCGGCGTGGCGCTCGCGACGGGCGTTGGTGTCGCCGTGAAGCACGCCGCGTCGCCGTCGGTTGCATCCACGCCCGCGATCGTCGCGTCACAACCGATCGCATCTGCTTCCGCCGTTCCCGCGCGTCGGGTGACGACCTCTCTCACGCCGTCACCGACGGAGACCGCACCGACGGAGATTTCTCCCACTCCGGCACCGACGGAGATTTCTCCTCCTCCGCCGGCGCCGGCTATTTCTCCCACGCCTCCACCGAGCGCGATCGCGAGCTCTGTCAGCCCAGCACGCGAGGTCGTGTCGCCGCCGCAACCGGCGCGCTCGACGAAGGCCGCGTCCACCGAAGCGATTGCCAACTCCGACGACTCACCGGCGGCCAATGCCGAGGCGCCCGCGAAGACGGACGAGACACCCGCTGCGACGGCACCCGCTGCGACGGCACCGCCCGCGTCCGTCCTCGCCGACGAAGTGCTGCTCCTCGACCAGGCGCTCGGCGCTCTCCGTCGCAAGGAGGGTCGCGCCGCGCTGCTGGTGCTCGAGCGCTACACGGCGAAGTTTCCGCACGGCTCGCTCATGCCCGAGGCGACCGTCGCGCGCGTGCAAGCGCTGCTGCTCGACAGCCAGCCCGCAGAGGCGCGCAAGGTGGCGACCGATTTCTTGCGCGACCATGCGGACAGTCCACTCGCCGCGCGCGTTCGCCGTATGATCGACGCCCCTTGATGCGCGCATGGCTGCTTGTCGCTCTGACCGCGAGTGCGTGCGGTCGAGATGTGCAGCTCGGTTCCGCAGCAGATGCGGCCATTCCAGATGACGTCCCTGCGGAGTCGTTCGTGCCGGGCTCGTATGTGCTCGCGCTGCTCGATACGAATTTCAACTGCGACGGATCGCTCTCCGGGATGGAGTCCAGCTTCGCGGGCGTGACGCCTGCCTCGCAGAACGTCGTCGCGGGTGTCATCGATCTCTCGACGGTCGCGGCTGACACGATCCGCCTGACCGGAGTGGCCATCTCGAGCGCGTTCAACATGCCGACGATCGATCTCAAACCCGATCCACAGTCGTCGGACCCGAGCTTCCCCGCGACGATCTGGGATGCAGACATCTCGATGACGTTCGGCACGGGCCCGCTCACGACAACGCAGGCGGAGCGCTTCTTTGGCATCGATCAGGCGACGGCGCATGACGCTGTGATGCAGGCCGCAGTGGCACTGTTGTTCGTCACGTCCGATCAAGCTGGCGCGTGCACCCTCTCGATCACTGCGACGCTCACACCGCAGTAAGTCGGCTCGTGTCAGCGTGCTCCGTGATCAAACGCGGCGGATGCGGACATTTACCGCGCAAGGACCCACAGGAGATATCCATGCGCCTTCTTGCAACCTCTCTCATCGCGACGCTCGCCGTCGCCTGCACCAATAGCTCTGACTCGCCGACGATCGTGCCCACGCCGCCCGATCATGGCGTCCACTCCGTCATCACGCTTCCGCAAGGCGGCGCAGCGTCGGCGCTGTTCGGGCCGGGCGCGACGTTCTTGATTCACGGGCCCACGGCCCCCGGCTCGGCGAGCGTCACCGGTGCGCCCGTACTGGCGAGCCCGGATGACGGCGCGAACCCGGGTAGCGGCGCATTCGATCTCACGGTCGATGGAACTAACTACGCCGCGACGTCGTCGGTGCAGTCGCTCGCGTTCCTCGACGACGAGGGAAGCGGGACCCAGTATGCCGAGATCATCGGCTTTGCCGAGAGAGACTCCGGATCTGCGACGGTCGTGGACGAAGTCGTCGTCATCGTGCGCGCCTCGGATGTGACGCCAGGAGCGACGATCGCGCTCGACGGTGTGGATCGCATCGCGCTGTTCGTCAGCGGAGACGAGAGCGCGAGCGAACCGTCGGTGTTCGCGGCTGCCGAAACCGGCTCGGTCACGATCAGCGCTGGCACCGGTGCCGTGGGCTCGTCGATCTCCTTGTCGGTGACCGGCGACTTTGGCTCGGTGCAGTTCGTCGACGATCCGACCGGCGGCGGCGGCGGCGGCGGCGACCCGACCGCCCCTCTGATCGACGGCGCCTACTCGCTCTCGATCAGCGGCACCGCTGACGTCTACTGCGATGGCTCGCTCGCGGGTCAAGAGTCGAACTTCGCGAGCATCACGCCCGCGTCACTCGGCCTCACGAACGATGACGTCGCGCTGAGCAACGGTGGTCTCGCGATCGCGGGTGGCACCATCACGACTGCGTTCGGTGCATCACCGTTCGCCCTCGCGGATTCCGGCGACGGCTATGTCATCGGCTCCACGGACGAGAACGCGGCAGGGCCGGCCGGTACGACCCTCATCGGCAAGTTCATCGCGTTCGACAAGGCCTCGGCGTCGGCGACCTTCGTCAACGGTGCGGTCGGAGCAGGCTACGTCGTCGACGACGGCCAGTGCTCGATCTCGTTCAGCACCACGCTGACGGGACTCTAAGCAGGCGGCGCGCCGTTCTGCTGCCACGGCGGCGGGTTCATCGACTTGGAGAGATAGTCGAGGAACAGCGACAGGCGCGGCGGCAGGTTCTGGCGCGCGGGATACACGGCGTGAACCTCGTTGGTCTGCGACTTCCACTCGGGGAGCACACGGACCAGCTTCTTGTTGTGGATGTCACACCCGACCACGAACTCGGGCAGCATCGCGATACCCGCGCCGGCGTGCGTCGCGGCGACGGCAGCGAGGATGTTGTTGGACGAGAAACGCGCGGGGCGACCGAACTCGTAGGTCTGTTCGCCGCTGACGATCGTCCAGCCCTGCATGCGCGCACTCGGGAGGAACAGGACCTTCTCGTGATCTTCGAGCTCCTCCGCGTTGGTGGGAGCCGGGCGCTTCGCGAGATAGGATGGCGCCGCGACGAGTACGCTCGAGAACGATGCGAGGCGCTTCGCGATCAGCGTGGACTCCACGAGTGGTCCGATGCGGATCGCGAGGTCGTAGCTCTCTTCGATGAGGTCGACGACGCGGTCCGTGGCATCGAGCTCGACAGTGATGTCGGGGTGCGACGAGCTGAACTCGGCGACGATGGTGCCCAGGTACTGTGCCGAGAGATCGTTCGGCGCGCTGATGCGTAGGCGGCCGCGGGGCGTGGCCTGCATATCGGTCACGATCTGCTCGGCAGCCGCGATGTCCGCGACGATGCGTGCGGCGCGCTGGTAGTAGGCCTCGCCGACATCGGTCAGCGCGAGCTTGCGGGTCGTGCGCTGGACCAGACGAACACCGAGGCGCTCCTCGAGCTGCGCGAGCTTGCGGCTGACCGTCGACTTGGGCAAACCGAGCTGCTCGGCAGCGCCCGTGAAGGACTTTGTCTCGACGACCTTGGTGAAAACGACGATGTCGTTGAGGTCCATAGCGGCTCGATACTACACCTGTCGTAGCCGGTGCCTAGCGTGCTAGTCATGCACCGTGAGTCGTCTGGGCGAGCTGCAGGCCAAGGTGGATGCGTTCTTCGACCGCGCCGCTGCCCGCCACGGCGACGACATGCAGTGCCACACGGGCTGCAGTGACTGTTGTCATGTCCGCCTGAGCGTGACCACCGTCGAGGCGCACGCGATCTGGGAGCATCTGCAGGGGCTCTCGGCGACGCAGCGCGAGGTGATCGCGACGGCTGCCACACAGGAGCTCGAGCGCTCCGGCGAAGATGTTCGCTGTACAGCGCTCGGCCCCGACGGCCGTTGCCGCATCTACGCGGTGCGCCCGATCGTGTGCCGCTCGCACGGCGCACCGATCCGCATGCGCACGAATTCGCTACCCGTGATCGACGTCCAGAGCTGCTTTCGGAACTTCACCCACTCGGTGCCGGATCCGGACTGCGTGCTCGACCAGGAGACCTTGTCAGCGATGACGTTGGTCGTGGACCGCGAGGTGGGCGGCGATGGCGAGCGCGTGGATCTCGCAGCCGTGCTCGTCGGGGAGGTTGGCTTTGACGTCGACGACGCCCCCGCCGACGAGTAGAGTGCGCCCCGTATGGACTCGCTCCCGCTCAACCATCCGCGCTTTCGCAACGTCGACCCAGCCATCTTCACGCAGAAGCTGACCGTCGATTGCATGACGCACGACTGCAAGATGGTCGACCGCGAGCCGCACCTCGGCAAGCTCGATGCGTGCTGCCAGTACGGCTGCGACGTCGATCTCGCGGAGCGCGATGCGATCCTCGCGCGCGCCGAGCAGATCCGTCCGCTGCTCAATGACGACGTGAAGAACAAGCCCTGGTTCGGCACCGAGATCGAGTACGACAAGGACTATCCGTCGGGCGCCGTCGTGCGCACGGAGGTCCACAACGACGGTTGTCTGTTCCTCTCGCACGAGAAGCGCGGCTGCGCGATCCATCGCGCGTCGCTCGAGCAGGGCTGGGACTTCCACGGCGTGAAGCCAGCGATCTGCCGCTTGTTCCCGCTGTCGTACGAAGAGGATGCGATCGTCATCGCTGACGAGTTCCCCGAGTACTCGTGCGCGCACGTCGACGGGCCGTCGCTCTATCGCATCTCTCGCGACGCGATCTCCGCGATCTTCGGCGAGGACCTGATCGTCGCGCTCGATGCCGTCGAGGCGCAGGTGCTCGCCGCGCAGCCGAAGAAGCTGCCCGTTCTCAGCTAGCGTTTGAGATCCGACTCGAGCGTGATCACGAGCGGCAGGTTCTCGCCCGAGCGCAGCGTCGCGCGCTGAGGTGCAGAGCGATAGTCGGTCACCGTTCCGGTCGCATCCGCGCTCGCGGTCTTGTAACCGACGATCTGGACGCGGGCTCCGACCGGCAACACGCGCTCGTAGCCCTGGACCTTCGTCATGCCTGCGACGCGCTCGCGGATCTTCAGCGGAACGTCGTCTCGAAAGAACCGCGCGAGCGGATAGCTGAACTTCTCGCGGCCAGCGACCATCCACCGCGCCCCCGCTGCTTGGATCAGAATGCGTGCGCCGTCGTCCGCGACGAGCGAGAAATCGACAGCGGCTTCCGTGATCCACGTGCCGTTCGCCTGGATCTCCGCGCGCCGATACACGCCTTCGCTGTCGATCATGATCCCCTGCAGCGTCTCTGTCGCTTCGATGGTTCCGCGCACGACAACGAGCTCGCCTTCATCGCGCGCGGTCAGCTCCGCCAGTGGTAGCTCGCCCCGCGTCATCTGCTTGAGGCGACGCTGCGCCATCGCATGTCCGGCGCGGTCCCCTGCGATCGCGATGCCGCCGACGCCAAAGACCCACAGCTTCGTCAGTACGAGCAGCCAGGGCGCAGCGACGATGGAGCCCACCGTCGCGACGCCCCCGACGGTCCAGATCCCGACGGAGGTGACCATGCGCGCCATGCGTACGCGCGTTGGCAGCCAGTCGCGGTCCTTCGACAGCGGATGCGACCGTTGCATCACCAGCACCGTCCGAGTGTACGTGTACGCTCCTGCCGTGACCAACGAGCTTCTCCCGCCGTCCTCGACCGCCCTGGCGCCGTTCAACAAGGCCAACCGGCTGAGCGTCCGCCAGCGCAAGCGATGGATGGAGATCCTGACGTCGCTCGATTCGCGCAACAGCTACGCGGTCTACGACGAGCTCGGCAACCCGGTCTTCAACGTCGAAGAGCAGGGTGGCGGCATCGGCAACTTTCTCAAGCGCATGTTCCTCGGGCCGACGCGCCCGTTCGTCTCACACGTCGAGGACCTCGTCGGTCAGCGTCAGGTGCTCGAGTTGCGCCGCCCGTTCCGCTTCATCTTTCACCGGCTCGAAGTGTTCGACGCCGACGGCAACAAGATCGGCGCCATCCAGCGCAAGTGGACCTGGTTCCGTCGCGTGTACATCGTCGAAGACGCGAACGGCCAAGAGGTCGCGACGCTGTTCGGCCCGATCTTCCGTCCGTGGACGTTCGAGATCCATCTGCCTGGCTCTGACGTCGAGATGGGCGTCGTGCAGAAGAAGTGGAGTGGCCTCCTCAAGGAAGCGTTCACGCAGGCCGACAACTTCTGGGTCGAGCTCGACAGGATCGAAGATCCCAAGCTCCGGGCGCTGCTGTTCTCGGCGACGGTGCTGATCGACGTCGTTCACTTCGAACGCAAGAACTAACCGCTAACCGCGCCAGGCGGTCCACGCGAGCCACGCCCACCCGGCGATCAGCGCGAGGCCGCCGATCGGTGTGATCGCACCGAGCACCTTCGCGCCGCTCAGCGACAACGCGTACAGCGAGCCGCTGAAGATGATGATGCCGATCTGGAACAACCAGCCGGCCTGTGTCGAGCCCCGCGTAGCCAGGAGCCCGCACAGGACGATCGCGAGCGCGTGATACATCTGGTACCGAGCAGCGGTCTCGAAGATCTCGAGCATGCGCGGCTCGAGCTTCTCGCGTAACCCGTGCGCTCCGAACGCGCCGGCCGCCACCGCGATCGCACCGTTGAGGGCTCCCAGAGCGACGAGCGTCGAGCGTTCCGCCATGGCGGCACGATACCGCAACGGACTGTTGCTGCCGCGGTGGTCAGACAACGGTGTATTGCCGCATGCCTACTGTTTGGGTCGTATCGAGAGCGTTATCCAAGACGCATGTCGAAGATCGCTGAGAACAACAAGAAGCTGGACGAAGGCATCATGAGCGGCAAGGCCATGGAGGTCTTCGAGGAGTTCTACGCAGACGACATCGTCATGCAGGAGAACACCGAGCAGCCGTACGTGGGCAAGGACTTCAATCGCAAGCGCGAGCTCGAGTTCTTCGCGTCGGTCGAGGCGTTCCACAACGGCGCGATCCTCAGCTCCGCCGTCACGGGTGACGTGTCGTTCACCGAGGTCGAAATGGAAGTGACGCTCAAGGGCGTCGGTCGCATCACGATGACGCAGGTCGCGCGCCGCAAGTGGAACGACGCCGGCAAGGTCGTTCACGAGCGCTTCTATCACAAGTGATGAGAGTGGCTCGCACCACCGCCCTCACTCGGGAGCTGGCGGCTTCTTGGCGGCGACGATCTGCCTGAGCGCGTCGTTGATCGCTTCGGCCGAACCGAAGTGCGCCCATAGATCAGGTTCGATCGTGACAACGTGACCGAGCCGCAAAGCCGTGTGATGGCCTCGTCCCGGAATGCGCATCAAGCGCTCGTCGTCGAGCTCCGGAATTTCCTCCAGAGACTCGGCACTCGGTTCAGCGTGCTTCTTCATAGCGTCGTCGTTCTTTGGCGGTGGCTTCACGGGCGCTGATCAGCCGAAATCGGCCTGCTCGAAGTGTCGAGATTACCCACAGGATACGCCCCGCTTGAGACATAGCCAACGTGATCAGGTTGGCGGGTTCGACAAGGTCGGCGAAGTTCAACGAAAACGGATCCTTCACGGCCTAGTCGAACGGTCTGACGTCTATCTCTCCGGAAGTGCTTCGATGTGTGTCCGGCATGCGGACGAAGCCTCGACGAGCCACGTCCTGCCATCCCGTTCGACGGTGATTGGCACGTCGAGAAATTTGCCGATCGTCGCGATGTTCGTTGTCGCGTGAAGCGATAGCTCGCCGGTGCGAAAGCGACCGCCGCGGGCCACTGCCATCGGCAGCAGCAGCTGATCCGCGAGGTGCTCGCCGACCGGCGCGTTCATCGTCAGATAGCGCTGCGCTTGTTCGCACGCGCGTTGCGCGACCAACTCTGCGCGCACGCCTCGCTCACCGAGCTCGGTGATCAGCTCGCGGATCGGCGGACCATGCTCTGTCGCGCGCTCGAGCTCGATCATGACCGCGTTGCCGGTACCCGCGTTGCGCACATCGCGTACCTCGCACTCCGCGTGCGTCAAGCCGAGCACCTCGCGGATCACGCCGAGCTCGCGGTCCGCTACGTGCGTCGGCAAGCGCGAGAGCATTGCCGTCGCGCGTCGCGCGCAGATCGGTGCTACGTCGATCAGCTCGATCGGTGCGAGCTTCGACGGTCGTGCGTGAACGGTCAGTTGACCGAGTTGACCCTGTCGATCGCCGGGACTGCCGACGAAGCCGTGAGCGTCGAGCGTGATCTCCACGTCTGCACCCATCGCGCGCAAGCATGGCAGGTAGACGCGCTCGAGAAACTCGAACGGCGGTGCCATCGGGTTGTGGGTACCTCCGCGCACCGTGAGCGTCAGCGCTGAGCCTGCTGCGAGCAACGGCACGAGCACGGTCTGAACGACGAGCGCCGTCGAGCCCATCGAGCCGATGTCCACCACGCGCTGCTCCGTAAGGCCTGTCGCGTCTGCACCGATGATTCCCGCCGGTGTGAACTCGATGTACGACGAGCTCACCGCGTTGCCGTGCACCGCGCCGTTGCACAACAGGCGCGCGACCTCGATGCACGCCGAGTGCTGCCGACGCAGGCCGGGCTTCGCCCGATTCGCGCGGATGTTCCGCATCGCGAACGGCGTGCCCGTCAGCATCGAGAGCGCGAGCGACGTGCGCAGGATCTGCCCGCCGCCCTCACCGAATGATCCATCGATGTCGATCATGCCGAGATCCGAACAACCCTTGACGCAGACGACCTGACGCAGCTCGTGCACGATATCGACGAGGTCCGACTGCGCGGCCATCACCTTGTCGATCGGCTTGTACGCCATCGGCGTCTCGTCGATCACGGCCTCGTCCTTGCGGCACTCGATGCCCGCCGTCGCTGCCTCGTGGTCCGCGAGCGTGAAGCGGCGCTTCGCCTCGTTGCGCGACATCGCGCGCCCCGCACCGTGGCTGCACGAGCAGAACGACTCGCGGTTGCCCTTGCCGCTCACGATGTAGCTAGATTGCGGTGCAAAACCCCACCGCACGAAGGCCGAACTTCGTGGGGGGCCGTCCGCTGTGGCCGTCCAACCTCGTGGTTTCGCTCGGGCTAGCCGTGGCGCCCGATGGTCACCAGGTTGTTCGCGATGGCTGCC
>DASYDE010000111.1:0-7302 GCA_036499725.1 Kofleriaceae bacterium | reverse complement strand
CGCGCTCGCTACTGCGGCGTCCGCAAAAACACGTTCGACCTACGCCGAGCTGCTGCGCTACAGAACCTTGAAGCGGCTCATCGGACTGGTCTTGACGGCGCACTCAGACAGCAGAGAGCGGCCGCCTAACCGTTTGGCGATGTAGCTACTTCGAGCCGTAGACGATCGCGAGAACGATGACGGCGATGATCAGGCCGACGGGAATCTTCCCGTACATGACGCCGATCAACGGATTCCAGTGAAACCCCTGCTTCTCGTCCCTGATTTCGCTCATGGCGATCATGGTCGCATGAAACGTGACGCTATTCGCTGCAGGGCTTGGTACGTGCAGGTAGGCGCTTGCCGGGATTGAGCAACCCGCTCGGATCCCACAGCGCCTTCCACTTTCGTTGCCACTCCATCAGCTGCTCGCTCTGCTCGAGATGAATGTAGTCGCGCTTCGCGATGCCGACGCCGTGCTCGCCGCTGAGGGTGCCGCCGAGCTCGACGGTGTGCTTGAACACTTGCTCCGCCGCGGCCCAGATCTTCTTGCGGATCGCGGGATCGGCCGGATCCTCGTTGGAGAGGAAGTTCACGTGCAGGTTGCCGTCGCCTGCATGACCGAACACGGCGACGTCGATCTTGGTCTCGGCGCTGACGCGATCGACGCGCGCGAGCATCTCGACGATCTTTCCGCGCGGCACGCAGATGTCCTCGTTGATCTTGATCTTGAAGCCCTCTTTGAGCGCGGGCGAGATCAACCGGCGCGCTTCCCACACGCTCTTGCGCTCCGCGGGCTCCGTCGCGCCGAGCACGTCGATCGCACCGAGCTCGTCGAGGCGCATCGCGATCTTCTCCATCATCGCGGGCATCGCTTCGGGCTCGCCGTCGACCTCGATCAGCGCGATCGCACCCGCATCGGCGGGGAACTTGTAGCGAGACTTCGGGCGTACGTAGTCGATGGAGTGGCGGTCCGCGATCTCGAGGACGCGCGGGCGCAAACCTCCGCGCAACAGCGCATCGATCGCCGTGCCAGCGGTGTGCACGTCCTTGAACACGCCGAGTACCGTCGCCGCGGCGGCGGGGAAGGGCAGCAGCTTCACGACGAGCTCGGTGATCACGCCGAACGTGCCCTCGGTCCCGACGAAACCGGCGACGAGGTCGTAGCCCGTCACGCCCTTCGCGGTGCGCCGGCCGCAGCGCAGGATCTCGCCGCCCATCAGTGCGACCTCGAGACCCAGGATGTACTCGCGTGTGACGCCGTACTTGAACGCGCGCGGTCCGCCCGCGTTGGTGGATGCGTTGCCGCCGATCGAGCAGTACTCGAGCGAGGCCGGATCCGGCGGGTAGAACAAGCCCTGCTCTTCGACGGCGACTTGCAGCGTGCCCGTCACGACGCCGGGCTGCACGACGGCGACGAGATCCGCAGGATCGATCTCGATGATCTTCGTCATCTTCTCGGTCGACAGCACGATGCCGCCAGCGATCGGCAGCGCGCCGCCGCACATACCGCTGCCTGCACCGCGCGGAGTGACCGGAACTTTGCGCTCGAGGCAGATGCGCAGCACCGCCGCTGCTTGCTCGCGATTCTCGACGAGCACCGCGCACTCGGGCGGGAAGAACAGATCGGGCAGCGGACTCTCGTCGCGCCCGTACTCTTCGAGCCGGTCGTTACCCGGCCCCACGATCGCAGCGGCGCCGAGCTCACGCTCCAAGACGCCGACGATGTCGCTCATGGGCGGTATTCTAAATCAGACGGAGAACGAAGAGCCGCAGCCGCAGGTCGACTTCCAGTTCTGATTCTTGAACTTGAAGCCGGCGCCCTGGAGGCCCTCGACGTAGTCGATCTCCGTACCGACGAGGTACATGAGGCTCATCTCGTCGACGAGGACATCGACGCCCGAGATCTTGACCCGGCGATCCACTTCCGTGGCCTCGTCGAAGTAGAGGTCGTGCGTGAAGCCGGCGCAGCCGCCGCCGACGACGCGGAGGCGCAGAGCCATGTTGGCCTCGATGCCCTCTTCGTTGCGGATGGTGTTGATCTTGTCGGCCGCGACCGGCGTGATCGAGACCAGCGACTCCGGACCACCGATATCCGGGGGCATATCGGGGGCGGACGTGAAGGAAGCAGCGGATACGTCAGACATCTCCCGGCGACCTTACCCTTACGTGAGGGTTGTGGCAAGCTCCGACGCGTGCCGTCAATCGATGCGCTTCTCAAGGACCTACGCGGCTCTGTCCGCGAGGTCGATGTCACGACCTTCGATAAGGAGCTGACGACCTCCCGCCCGACTCTGATCGACGTCCGCGAGGCCGACGAGCACGCGCAGGGCATCATCCCCGGCGCGGTCCACGTGCCCCGCGGCTTCCTCGAGATGCGGATCGAGAAGATGGTGTTCGATCGCGCCGCGCCGATCGTCCTCTACTGCGCGGGCGGCAATCGCTCGCTCCTCGCCGCCCGCTCACTCGCCGAGCTCGGTTACTCCGACGTGCGATCGCTCGCCGGCGGCTTCGGCGGATGGAAGAAGGCGGGCCTCGCGTGGGAAACGCCCGCCGCGTTGAAGCCGGATCAAGAGGCGCGCTACTCGCGGCACACGATGCTCCCCGAGGTTGGCGTCGTCGGTCAGGTGAAGCTGCTCAAGTCCAAGGTGCTGTGCATCGGCGCCGGTGGCCTCGGTTCGCCGTCGAGCATGTACCTCGCGGCGGCGGGCGTCGGAACGATCGGCATTATCGACGACGACACCGTCGACGCATCGAACCTCCAGCGCCAGATTCTCCACGGCGTGGATCGCGTCGGCGTGCTCAAGGTCGAGAGCGCGGAGAAGACGCTCAAGGGCATGAACCCCGACATCAAGATCGACAAGCACGTCACGCGCATCACGGCTGATAACGCGATGCAGCTCATCGCGCCGTATGACGTCGTCATCGACGGAGCGGACAACTTCGCGACGCGCTACCTCGTGAACGATGTCGCGTTGAAGCTCGGCAAGCCCGTCATCCACGCGTCGATCTTTCGGTTCGAAGGACAGCTCACGGTGTTCAGCGCCACCGGTGGTCCCTGCTACCGCTGCCTGTACCCGAACCCGCCGCCGCCCGACGAGGCGCCGTCCTGTGCGGAGGCCGGCGTGCTCGGCGTGCTGCCGGGCGTGATGGGCGTCCTGCAGGCCACCGAGGCGATCAAGCTCCTACTCGGCCTGGGCGACTCCCTCGCGGGCCGCCTCCTCACCTACGACGCGCTCAAGGTGCGGTTCCGCGAGCTGAAGCTCCGCCGCGACCCCTCCTGCCCGACATGCGGCGAGGGCGTGGATCGCTCGAAGATCCAGCTGATGGATTACGAGCAGTTCTGCGCCGGGCCGAAGCACTGACGCGCTGATACACTCCTTCTAGATTGAGCATCGCGGCAGGCGCCACGATCGGCAACTACCGGGTGATCGCGAAGATCGGGACCGGTGGGATGGGTGCGGTCTACGTGGCCGAGCATCCGCTGATCGGGAAGAAGGTCGCGCTCAAGGTCATCCATCGGGAGCTCGCGACGAACAAGGAGGTCGTGCAGCGCTTCTTCCAGGAGGCGCGCGCGGTCAACAAGATCGGCAACGAGCACATCGTGGAGATCCACGACTTCGGCGTGACGCCTGAAGGCGATCACTTCTACATCATGGAGTACCTCGAGGGCCGGACCCTCGCGTCGGTGCTCACGACCGACAAGGTGATGGACGTGATGCGCGCGCTGCACGTCGGCGGGCAGATCGCGAACGCACTGACAGCCGCGCACAACGCGGGCGTCATCCACCGCGACCTCAAGCCCGACAACATCATGCTGCTGCCGCGCGGCAACAACCCCGACTACGTGAAGGTGCTCGACTTCGGCCTCGCGAAGATGTTCCAGGGCCACTCGGCGGTGCAGACCGCCGCGGGCGTGCTGCTCGGAACGCCGCAGTACATGTCGCCCGAAGCGTGCGAGTCCAAGCGCGATGTCGATCACCGCACGGACATCTACGCGCTCGGCATTCTGCTGTTCCAGATGATGACGGGCCGCTTGCCGTTCGACGGCGACAGCATGGGCGAAGTGCTGATCAAGCAAGTCACGGCTCTGCCGCCCGCACCGCGCGGCATCAATCCCGCGATCCCGCCGTCCGTCGAGCAAGTGTTGCTGCGCTGTCTCGCGAAGCAGCCCGACGCGCGCTTCCCGAACATGAACGCGCTGCGCGATGCGCTCCTGGATCCCGATCGCTATCTGCATTCGTCTCCGTCGATCGCGCCCGCGCGCTCCGTCGGTCCTGGTGAAGCGCCCGTCGATGCGCGCCACGTCATTGCTGCCGCAGAAGCAGCGATGGCCGCGCGGCGTGGCAACAGTGGTCACGCGCCGATCGCCCCGCCGCAGCCCGTGCGCCAGATGCCGCTGCCCGCACAGCAACAGACGATGATCGAGGGTGCGCACCTCGCGCCGATCCAGATGCCGCCGACGGCGCAGACGCTGCAGCCGCTCAACCAGCAGCCGATTCCTGGCCTGCCGCAGCAGTTCAAGAACAATACGATGCGTATCGCGACGCCGCTGGGCTACTCGAAGCGCCCGCCGCGCCGCGTGTGGCCCATCGTGCTCGTCGTGGGACTCGCGCTCGGCCTCGGTGGAGGTGCGTTCGCGGTCATCTTCAGCGGCGGCCTCGGTGGTGGCAGTGGTGGCGGATCCGGCAGTGCGGCCCCGTCCGCGAGCCACGATGCGGCCGTCGTCGCCGTCGTTCGTGCCGACGCTGCCATCACGCCGATCACGGTGGACGCCGCGATCGCAGCCAGCGCGCCCGTCGACGCGGTGGCCATCGACGCTGCTCCCGTCGACGCTGCGCCGATCGATGCCGTGATCGCAAGTGCAACCATCGACGCGGGGGCGCCTGTCCCGGTCGATGCGGTCGCGCCGGCAGCGACGCAGGTGACCATCGAGTTTCAGACCAAGCCGAGCGGAGCGACGCTGTACGGCCCCGACGGCAAGGTGCTCGGTCAAACGCCGACGTCGATCGAGTGGACGCGCGGTAAGGACGCCGTCGCGTTCACGTTCAAGGCGAAGGGCTACCAGACCAAGAAGAAGCAGATCGTCGTGGACTCCGACCAGACCGTCGAGTGCGAGCTGCTGAAGGCTGCGGCGACGGCGCCCAAGAATGGCAAGGAGCCATCGACCAAGCCGCCAGAGCTGAACGGCTCTGGCCTCGAACGCCCCGAGTAGTGCTAGCGTAGGCCTATGTTGATCGCTGTCGTTGCTGCCGTCGCGATCGCGGTGATCACCGCGGTGCTGGCGGCGCGTGCGTCAGCAGCCGAAGCGAGCAAGGCGACGCGCGCAGCGATCGATGAAGCGCGTGTCGAGGCAGCCGCGCAGGTGAAGGCCGCAGAGCTCGCGGCGACAGCGGAAGTGCTGGCCGCGGAGACGGCGGCGCGGACCGAAGCGCTCGATGCGCGCACCGCGGCAGACGAGGCCGTTGCCAAGGACGCCGCTCGCGTCGATGGCCGCGAGGCGCGGCTCGAGGCAGCGCAGAGCGAGGTCGGCGCGCTGCACGACGCGCTCGATCAGCGCGAGGACGCCCTCGACGGCGTTCACAAGGACATCCAGTCGCGCCGCGATCGCGCGAACGGCGTCGAGACCGATGCACGGAAGAAGCACCAGCAGCTGCGCCAGGAGCTCGAGCAGCGCGCGGGCGCCAAGTCCTCCGAGCTGATGGACCGCCTGAGCGCGGGATGGCTCGAGGATGCGCGCGCGCGGGCCGCCGCGATGGTGCGCGCGGTCGATCAGACGGCGGCGGATCCCGCGCATGATCGCGAAGCGAAGCGAGTGATGGAGGTCGCGTCCACGCGGTACCACCATCACTACCTGACAGAGCGCGCGCAGAACTTCTTGCGCCTCGGCCCTGACCTCGTCGGCCTCGTCCTGGACAACGACGGTGCGATCCACAAGGCGCTCGAGAAGCACGGCGGCGTTCAGCTGCTCGTGAACGACGAGAAGGATGCGATCCGTCTCGACGGCCTCGACGGCGTCGGCAAGGAGTTCATCCGCCGCGCGTTCAACCGCATCATCAAGAAGCCGGAGACGGTCGACGATGCGCGCAAGGACGCAGACGCGTGGGCCGCCAAGGGCCGCGAGAACCTCACGCAGGAGATCCGCGCCCTCGGCAAGCGTGCGTTCCAGACGCTCGGCATTCCCAAGGCGCATCCGGAGATCGTCGAGCTCGTCGGTGCGCTGAACTTCCGCACCAGCTACACGCAGAACCAGTGGTGGCACGCGGTCGAGTCCGCGTACCTCGCCGGTATGATGGCAGCCGAGCTCGGGCTCGACGTGAAGCTCGCGCGTCGCGCGACACTCATTCATGACATCGGCAAAGCACTGACCCACAAGATCGAGGGCTCGCACGCCGTGATCGGCGCCGACATCGCTCGTCGCGTCGGTGAGTCCGAGGTCGTCGCGAATGCGATCGGTGCGCACCACGCGGACGAGCCGTGCAACTCCGTCTACGCGTACCTCGTA
Organism: Kofleriaceae bacterium; assembly: GCA_036499725.1. Taxonomy (GTDB): domain Bacteria; phylum Myxococcota_A; class Polyangia; order Haliangiales; family Haliangiaceae; genus JABFXX01. Next base: position 818 of record DASYDE010000111.1, on the reverse strand, counting down.
GCTGCATCGGATGCGATGAGCGGTGCGCGTCCGGGAGCGCGGCGCGAGCTCGCCGAGGGCTTCACCGCGAAGGTCGAAGATCTCGAGCGCATCGGGTACTCCCGCCGTGGTGTGGAGCAGGCGCACGCCGTCCACGGCGGCCGCGAGCTGCGCGTCTACGTGCGTGAGCGCGATGTCGATGACGTCGCCACCGTCGAGATGTCGACCGAGATCGCGGCGCAGATTTCTGAAGAGATGACGTTCCCCGGTCAGATCAAGGTCACCGTCATCCGCTCGTTCGAAGCCAGCGCGACCGCGAATTGAACGCGAGCCAGTAGGCTCGCCGATCGCGCCACGTGTGCACGGTGTGCGCATCGCCCGCGCACGGTGCGACGAGGAATACGTGCGAAACGTGCGCGAAACGCGGAGCGCGAGGGCACATCCGATGCAGTCGCACGCGCGCATGGGCAACAACGGACGCAATCACCACGACGACAACAACCGTGATCGGATTTTCGATGACCGCGACGAGGGCAATCGCAGCGGTGACCGAAACTTCGATCGCAGCATCGACCGCGGCGGCATGGGACAGAGCGGATACGCCGCCGGCCGCGACATTCGCGACAGCGCAACGGGTGCCTACAACCGCAACCAAGGGATCGGCGATCGCACCTACAGCTCCAATCAGGACGACCGCTTCACAGGTCGTGGCGGCGACGATTACCGCATGAACGAGCGAGGCAACGATCGCTCGGGATATCGCTACATCAACGAGGAGCAGAACGATCGCGGCTGGAACGGCCAGAGCATCCACGGCGACTACGGGGCGTCCGAGAGCC
>DASYDE010000110.1:0-44860 GCA_036499725.1 Kofleriaceae bacterium | reverse complement strand
TGTGGCCGCGCAGCAAGCGGTCCTCGCGTTCCAGGCGTCCGATGACTCCGTGACCTCTGTCGCAGCAGGCCTGTCGGGTGCCTCGGATGATCACGACCTCAACGAGGTCACGCTCCGTCACAAGGCGACGGGCCAGGTCGTCGACGCGTATCAGTTCTACGCGGGCGACACCGCTGTTGGTGCGGTGTTCTACACGGGCACGACGAACAAGGCCGCCGTCATCAGCGACCTCGCGTTCGACTCGTGCACGCTATTCGCCGCGCATTAGAAGATGCCTAGAAGATGATCGGACAGTGGGCGCCGATCGCGGTGTCCTGATTGTCCGTCTCGTTGCACTCGGCGACGACGCCGACCGCGGGCGCGCCGTCGACGCCGGCCCAGAAGTTCATGCCGACCGACGCGGCGACATCGAGCTTCACGACGCCCGAGCCGCCCGGTAGCAGCGGCGTGGTGATCGTGCCGTTGCCGAGCACGGTACCCGTCGCGTCGTTGAGGCGGAACTCGACCGTGGTGCCCGGCACGACGCCGAGCGCACCGACGTTGGTCACGCGCGCGCGCAGCGTCAGCATGTTCATGTCGCAGTGGTCGAGGCCGACCGCGAGCTCGACGGTCAGGTTCGGCGCGTTGAACACGCCTTCGCCCTGCGCGTTCTTGCGGTAGTCGTTCAGCTTGGGATCGAGCCAGTTGTTGTCCTCGGGGAAGTCGGGGACGTTGCCGGCGTTCGTCGCGTTGGTCACGTGGTACGCGTGCTGCGTCCACACCTTGCGCGTCGGCACCCACTTATCGTTGGTGTCGCCGTACATGTAGAGGCCCTTGTGCGACGTGTTGGCAGGGAGCATTCCGGCGACCGTCGGGCACGCGTTCGGATTGGTCCCGTTCTCGTTCGCGACGATGAGGATCTCCGAGTTGCCGTCGCCATCCGCGTCGACGACGAGCGGATACTCGTGGATCGTGCCGGTGAGGTTCGGGAGCTTCAACTGCTCGCGGCCGTCGGTGCCGCTGTACACGCGCACGAAGCACTCGTCCTCGTAGACGACCTCCGCGCTGCCGTCGCCTTGGAAGTCGAACACGGACGAACCCGTCACGTTGGACGAGGCGTCCTGCGTGGTCTTGCTCCAGCGCACGAACAGCTGGCCCGGCGTCGGAACAGGCGTGACTCCCGTGACGTCCTCACCAACGCGATAGATGTCGTAGACCGAGTAACTCGCGCCGCCCGCGACACCGATCTCGGGACGGCCATCACCGTCGAAGTCGGCGACGGTAGGATTGCCACCGCGGCCACCGCCGGGGATGGCGATCGGCTGCACGTAGTCCGCTGGCGTCGTGCACGTCGCCTTCGCGCACCAGAGGCCGCCGGTCTGACCGTTCAACACGATCACCTGACCGTTCGCGACGAGGACCACCTCCGGCGTCTTGTCCGTCGTCTGATAGCTGAAGTTCGCGACGCCGGGCCAACCGTCGATCGTCGACACAGCTGCCGGCACCTTCCAGTACTGCGTCACCGTGCTCATCGCGGGCGTCGTCTTGTTCCAGTTCACCTTCCACGCCTGGAGGCCGGTGATGATTTCGGGGTGGCGGTTCTCCGGGTGCATCCCGTCCGGGTCGTCGACGTCTTGATCGAGCTCGGCGACAGCGGCAATGCCACCGAGGTACCCGCTCGGCGAACCGAGCGTTGCACCTGCACCTGGCGTGGCGCCGCCGTCCCAGATCACGGTGCCGTCGTTGTCGATGAGCACGCCGCCGACCACGACCTCCGTACCCTTGTCGTCGTCGAACTGGGCAAGCGTCGGTGCGCCGTTCTCCACGTTGAGCGAGTAGCCGAGCGTCGGCGTCGCGGGCAGGTGGCTCTTCCACAGGAACGTGCCGTCGCCCTTGATCGCGACGATGACGCTGCCACCGCTGCCAAAGCCGTTCACGCCCGCGCCACCGGGACCGCTGACCGCGCTCTTCTTTGCCGCGTAGATGATGTCGGGTTTACCGTCGCCGTCGACATCGCCGACCGCGATCGTCGAGCGGCCCTGCGACGCGTACGTCGGGTTCGTCGTGTTCGCGCGATCATCGAGGATCGGGCCGAGCTTCACTGCGAACGTCGCACCATCGAGCACGACGATCTGACCGTCGTAGAAATCGCCCGGCGAGTTGAGCGTCGTGTTGATAACGATCTCTGGTGCGCCCACGCCATCGAGGTTCGCGACGACCGGAATGGAGACGATGTGCTGCGCGGTGTACGAGTGCTCGAGCGTGACCTGGAGGTCGTCGAACACCGGCTGGATCTTGCACGTCAGCGGATCGGGCTGCGGCAAACACTGGTGCAGCGTCGGCTCGCAGAAGTTTCCCGGATCGCAGTCGTACGAGTCATTGCAGCTCGCGCCCGGATCGACGCATGCGTCGTCGCTGCAGACCTGACCTGTCGCGCAACACGTCGCGAGATTCGCGCCGCAGTAGATGCCGGTCGTGCACGTCGTCACGCACTGATCGAGCACGCACTCGTTACCCGCGGGACAACACGACAGCGGCGTGCCGCACAGCGTTCCGCCCGTGCACAGATCCGCATCGGGTCCGAGATCCGCGTCGGGGCTGGCGTCGGGCTGATCGTCGCCCGGTCCCGCGTCGTCGTCAGCGCCGCCGTTGCTCTTGCTTCCACAGGCCGTCAGCGCGAACGCGATCAGGACCCCGTAAGTAAATCGCATCCCCCACAGGGTAGAGGAACGCGCAGCGCGGCGCGAGAGGACGAGTGTCCTGGGGACAACCGTTTCCCGAGGACGATCGGCCTCGGCGTGGATGTCAGATAAAGACCGCTCAGGTCGTGGCGGGCATCACGATGTCGCGCGCGGCGAACCGGGGCCGGTAGTCGCGCTCGAGGGTGCGTGCGAGGATTTCTGCGTACTCGCGCGGTGGAGCGAGCCCCCACGAGCGCTCCGCGGTGGTCATCGAGCCGTCGTCCGTCGAGACGACCGTGTTCTCAGTTCCATAGGTCCGACCTAGCTCGTCGAGCATCCCCGGTAACGCGGCCGCCACGAGCCGCGGAACGTCGTCACCCAACGGAGTCGAGAGGAGCCAGTCGAGCAGATCCCAGCCGAAGTCGCGGTGGCGGACCTCGTCGCGCAGGATGCGATCGAGCGCGGCCTTCGCCACTGGCTCCGTGCACTCCGCGCGGAGATGCGAGAACAGCGGCACGGCGACGGTCTCGCCGAGACAGAACACGCGGAGCGCGATGCGTAAGATGTCGACCTCGAGCACATCGTTCGCGCGCGCCAGACCGAGCTGCTCGCGATCGAGTGCCGGCGGCTGCGTTCCGCCTGCTGCGACGTAGACCTCGTGCGACATCCGCGAGTGCACGAGCTCGTCGTTCACGATCACGAGTCCCTGATCGATCAGATCGGGCGGCGCGCCCGCCTGGATCAACCACAGCACCAGGTTCTGCGTGATCGCGGCGGAGGTGTACTCGGCCGCGATCCGCGCGCGCCACTCCTCGCGCACGCGTTGTGTCGTCGGCTGGCTCACGTCACCACTTCGGGCAGGTGACCTTCTCGGCCGCCGGGATCTTGCACTTCGCGTTGGGCGGGCACGTGCTGATCGGCACCATCGTGCACGTCGCACCGCGCTGCTCGATCGTGACGCTCATCGTATCCGTCATGTTCTTGGGGCACGCGACCTTCGCGGGCGGCGGCGGATTGCACGACGCGGCGGGCGGGCAGTTGATCTCCTGCATCGCATCGCACGACCTGCCGCGCTTCATCACCGTCCACCGTACGGCCGCAGTGTCGGCCACGGGCTCGGCGACAGGCTTGTCTGGAACGTTCGCGACAGGATCGCGCGGGCGGGGAGGATTCGCGGTGATGATCGGCTTTGGCGCCGGAGTCGTCGGCTGCTGCGTGGGATGTGGCGGGTTCGCGACGATGACCGGCGTCGGCTGAGGCGCCGGCGGGTTGTACGTCGGCTGCTGCTGCGGAGGCGGCACGTTCGCGTTGTCATCGCGGTGATCGCGTACGACAGGGCCGTCACTCGGGGGAGGCGAGTCCGGTTGGTCGCGGTGGTCGCGCACCGTCGGGCCGTCGTTGCTCGTTGTCGTCGGGCCCTGCGGCGGCGGCGTCGTGGTCTGGACCGTACACGCGGGAAAGGTCGCGAGGGTCAAGACGAACGGGGTCGCAAACGATCTACGAACGCTACGCGAAGACATCCCACGACAGTAGCATCACGCCGGCACCGTAACCTGTGCGCCACCAACCGCGTAGGATGGTCGTATGCGAGCCGCCTGGGGGATGCTGGCCGTGAGCGCGATCGCGCTTGTCTCGAGCGCGGGAGACGCGCGCGCCGGCGGCCTCACCGCCGAGGATCTCGCGGAGAAGAAAGAGGGCGGCTACGTCACCGGCTTGCCGCTGTTTGCGTACTCGACGGACATCGGCTTCGGTGGCGGCGCGCGCGCCTACTATTACTGGAACGGCGATCGCAAAGACCCGCGCTTCGCGACCACGCCGTACTTGCAGCGCATCTTCCTGCAGGCGTTCGCATCGACGCGCGGCATCCAGTTCCACTGGCTCGACTACGACGCGCCCAAGATCTTCGACTCGCCGTACCGCATTCGCAGCCAGCTGATCTTCGCGCGCAACATCAACAGCAACTACTTCGGTCTAGGCACTGATTCGCTGCAGCCGCTGCATTTCAGTGGCTTGCCGGGCGAGGACTTCGACAAGTACTCCGACTACGTCGACGCGCAACAGCAAGTGCGCAACGGCCTCGCGTACACGAAGTACAACCAGTTCGATGAGATCCGCCCGCTGTGGATCGCGAGCATCGAGCGCTCGTTCTTCAAGGACCGCGTTCGCGTGCTCGGTGGCTTTGGTCTGTCGTACGCATCGATCCGCGACTACACCGGCAAGAAGGTCGACGCGGTCGACGATACCGGCGCGAGCGTGAAAGCGACCGAGGCTCCGACGAAGCTGCGCGAGGACTGCGACGCCGGCAAGATCGTCGGCTGCAGTGGCGGTCGCGAGAACTTCTTGCGCCTCGGCCTGTCGTACGACACGCGCGACTTCGAACCCGATCCCAACAGCGGCGTGTTCGCGGATCTCGCGATGGACGTCGGCACCGTCGCGCTCGGTAGCGAGTACGACTACGTGCGCGTCCTCGGCGCGGCGCGTGGTTACTGGTCGCCGGTTCCAGACAAGGCGGATCTCGTTCTCGCCGGTCGCGCGATGATGCAGGTGCAGTCCAAAGGCACGCCGTTCTTCTCGCAGAACTCGTTGCCGTTCACCGAGGATTTTCAGAACGGTCTCGGTGGTCACCGCACGCTGCGCGGCTTCAAACAGGATCGCTTCGTCGGGCGCACGATGACGCTCGTCAATGCGGAGCTACGCTGGACGTTCGCGAAGTTCACCGCCGTGCACCAGCGCTGGAGTCTGTTCCTCGTGCCGTTCTTCGACTTTGGCCGCCCGTACGACAACGTCGGCCAGCTCACGTACAAGGACTGGCAAGCGTCCTACGGCGGCGCGTTCCGCATCGCGTGGAACCAGGCGACGATCATCACCGTCGACTACGGCATCTCGTCCGAGGACACGGGCCTCTACATCAACTTCAAGCACCAGTTCTAGCGCTAGCGCTTGCGGCGATCAGAGCGGGCGACCATCGCGCTGGGCAGCGTGCCGTCGGCCTCGCGCTTCCTGATCTCGTCACCGAGTGGCCTCAACCGATCGAGCGCGCTCTTGTCATCGCGATAGCGGTCGACAAGCTCGCCGTACGCCTCGCGCACCGAATCACCGTCCGGCGGATCGGCCATCAGTGAGCGGAGCGTGCAGATACCCCAGCGCAACGCGAGGTCACCGCCGACCTCTTCCGCCAACGTATCGCCGCTCGCGCGCGCCTCGATCGCCGCCGTCGGATCGCTCTCGGCGGCTTCGACAAGCGCGGTCAGCGTGGCCGCAGCGGAGGACATTTGCGAAACGTAGCACGCCAGATCGGAACGCTAGGGAGCTTTGGTGCGCGCGGTCTCGGCGAGGATCTTCACGATCTCGGCGCTGAGCGCCTCGAATACGTTGTTCGCGCGCCTCGCGGAGCGGCGGCCGAGGCGCTTGTACAGCGCGCGCGTCCCGAGGAAGACCGAGCCGAGCCAGCCGATCGCGGCGATGGGGACGACCCACGGTGCACCGATCGCGATCGGAATGGCGATGGGCAGCGAGATGCCTCCACCGCCGACGCCGCCGAGCACGCCGCCATACATGGCCCCGACGAGCGGGCGCAGGTTCAGGTGCACGGAGAGGTCGGTCTTGCCATTGCGCGACATCACCGTGATCTCAGCGACCGTATTGTTCTGGCGCTGCCCACCCGTCGCCCACCACGTCATCGACGTCGTCAGCAGCTCCGCATGCCCACGCGTCTCCATGATCCGGCGGATGTGAGCGATCAGCTCCTCGAATCGATCCCGCGGGAGCTCCCCGTCGAACGAGCGCCCGCGGTCGATCTTCGTCGGTGGACCGTACCAGCGCTCGTCCTTGCCCCCGGCAACAGCGAGCGCGTTCCCGGAGGCGGGCACGAGCGCGAACGATTCACCGCGCGCCTCGGCCAGCTCTCGCTTCGTCTGGGCGAGCTCGACCTCGAGCGCCTCGATCCGAGCGCGATCGGCATCCCGGTCGTCGCGATACGTCACCGCGTCGGTCTATCACGCATGGAGAAGCGCCGGCGGCGCGACGACCTCGATCCGGCCCGTGGCGACGTCGTAGACGAGTCCGCTCACGAGGACATTGGGGAGCTTGGATGCACGCAGTGCGGCGATATCGATCGCGACGGACGCGCGGGGATCCATGATGCCCAGCTCGTCGACGTGCGCCTCGTCGACGCGGAAGAACGTCGCGAGCGAGCTCTTGTCCGCGATGCGCTTGATGCCGCAATCGGTGTGGTGAAGCACGACGAGGTTCAGCGCGGGACCCATGTCGCCGCCACTCGAGCGCGAGACATCGCGGAGCATCACCAGCTCGTCGATCACGCCCGGGGTCACGCGACCGCCGACGTTGCGCAGGATCGCTGCCTCGCCCTGATCGAGTCCAAACAGGTCTGCCGGATCGACGCGCGGATCGACGCAGCCGATGATGATCGTGCGGCTCGACGGAAACAGCTGGAGCTGCGGTAGGTGCTTCGTCGCGGCGAACGCGGCGTTGCGGGCCGAGAGGGAAGGGACGACATCGGCGGGGTTCGCGATCGGCATGGCCTCACCATCGGTCTTCCGCGGTCATTCCGGTAGCGAGCGAATGTGGCTAACACCTATGCGTGACCTGCATAGGTCAGCGCAGCGCCGCGGCCAGGAAATCCACGAACGACCGCGCTGCGCGCCGGGTCGCTCGGCCAGCCGGGAAGTACGCGTAGACGGACAGCTCGGCGAGCTTCCAACCGGGCAGCAGTTGCACGAGCGCGCCGCTGTCGACCTCGGCCTGACATGCCCACGAGGTCGTCGATGCGATGCCCAACCCGCTCGCCGCCGCGACGACCGCACCGACCGTGTCGTTCACCGCGACGTGAGGGACCGCAGGAACCACGACCGTCTTGCCCCCGCGCTCGAACGTCCACGCCGACGGATGCGCCGACGCGGGGCCTCCGACGATGCGGTGCCGGGTGAGATCCGTCGGTGACTTCGGCGTACCGGCCTCTGCGAGGTAGGCGGGTGACGCGACGATCGAGCGATGAAGCTTGCCGAGCCGTTTCGTGGTGCCGCTCGCATCCGGTGTGCCTCCGACGCGAATCCCGACGTCCACGGCCTCCTTGACCATGTCCTGCAGGCGGTCCTCGAGCGTGATCTCGACCCGCAGGGCAGGGTGCTGCGCGACGAACGGTGCCATTCGCGGCATGACGACACGAACGCCAAAGCTCGCCGGCATGCCCACGCGCAGCACGCCGCGCAGCGCTCCGTCCTCGCGCACGCTCAGCTGGGCCTCCTCGAGCGCATCGAGGATCGGCTCTATCCGCGCGAGAAACTCGGTGCCCGCGTCGGTCGGGATCACGGCGCGCGTCGTGCGCGAGAGCAGTCGCGCCCCGAGCTCCTTCTCGAGGTCCGCGATCGCCCGCGAGGCCTGCGACTGTGACACCCCGGATTCACGCGCGGCGGCGGAGAAACTGCCCAGCCGAGCCACCCGCGTATACAGCTTCAACGCCGCGATGTCGTTCACGTTTGCAGCGTACACAATCCGTCGCCGCGTGGTATCTACGCGCCGCCATGAGCCTGGTCGTTCTCGACGGCGTGACGCTGATGTTTGCGGACCGCGTAGTCTTCGATGACGTCTCGCTGCGTCTCGGGCACGGTGACCGCGTCGGTCTCATCGGCCCCAACGGCTCTGGCAAGACGACGCTGCTCAAGGTCATCGCCGGCCAGCAGGAGATCGACGACGGCAAGGTCACGCGCGCGAACGGCGTGCGCGTCGGCTACCTCCCGCAGGACATCTCCATCGCGAGCGGCAAGTCGCTCATCGACATGATCTTGTCGAGCGTTCCCGGGCGCAAGGAGCTCGACGGCCTGCTCGCGGCGGCGGAGCAGCAGATGGAAGCGGCGTCGTCGAGCAGCGACACGAGCGAGGAGACGCTGCTCGATCTCGCGACGCAGATCGGCGAGCTGCACGAGCGCATCGATCACTTCGAGCGGTTCTTCGGCGAGCACGAAGCGCTCGCGATCCTCGCCGGTCTCGGCTTTCGTCCCGGCGACGAGCTGCGCGACATCGGCGAGCTCTCCGGTGGTTGGAAGATGCGTGGCGTCCTCGCGGGCCTGTTGTTCCAGCGCCCCGACGTCCTCATGCTCGACGAACCGACGAACCACCTCGACATGCCGTCCGTCGCGTGGTTCTCGGACTTCCTCAAGAAGTGGCGCGGCTGCTTTGTCCTCATCAGCCACGATCGCGAGTTCCTCAACGAACAGATCAGCCGCGTCGTCAGCCTCGAGCTCGAGGGCGTCCGGAGCTACCCCGGCAACTACGAGAAGTACGTCGCCGCACGCGCCGAGGAAGAGACGATCCTCGTCGGCAAAGCGAAGAATCTCAAGGCCGAGCGCGAGCGTCTGACCGCGTTCATCAACCGCTTCCGCGCGCAGGCCAACAAGGCGGCGGCCGTCCAGTCGCGCGTGAAGATGCTCGAGAAGATGGAAGATGTCGCGACGTACGAGAAGCGGCGCACTCTCGGCTTTTCGTTTCCGCCCACCGATCGCGTCGCCGCCGACGTCATCAAGGTCGAGGGCCTCAGGAAGGCGTACGGCTCCCACATCGTGTTCCCGGGCATCAACCTCACCGTCCAGCGCGGCGAGAAGATCGGCATCATCGGCGTCAACGGCGCGGGCAAGACGACGCTGCTGCGCATGATCGCGAACGAGCTGCCCAAGGACGGCGGCACCATCAAGCTCGGAAGTGGCGTCACCGTCGGCTACTACGCGCAGCATCACGCCGACACGCTCGACATGACCTCGTCGGTCATGGAGGTCGTGCAACGCGCGGCCCCCGACACCTCCCCCCTGCGCGTGCGCTCGATCCTCGGCGCGTTCATGTTCAGCGGCGACGATGTCGACAAGCCGGTCAAGGTGCTCTCCGGTGGTGAGCGCGCTCGCGTCGCGCTGGCGCAGCTGCTCGTCAAGCCCGGCAACTTGATGCTGATGGACGAGCCGACCAACCACCTCGACCTCGCATCGAGCGAGGCGCTCGCGGAGTCATTGAAGTCGTACGACGGCACGCTCGTGTTCGTGAGCCACAACCGCTCGCTCGTGCGCACGCTCGCGACCCGCATCTGGAACGTGGAGGATCAGCGCGTCGAGACCTACCCGGGCTCGCTGGACGAGTACCTCTACTCGATGGCGCAGCGGCGCCTCGGGGTGGCGGTCGAGGGCGACGGCAAGATCAAACGCGATCCCGGCGGCGGGCAGATCAAGCGCAACGGCGTGGTGGTCGCGGCAGCGGCGGCGGCTCCGAAAGAGGATGAGAAGGCCCGCAAGCGCCGCGAGGCCGAGACGCGCCAGAAGCGCAATGTGAAGGTCGGCCCGCTGGAAAAAGAGGTCGCCAAGCTCGAGGAGCGCGTCGGAATCCTCGAGGCAGAGCAGAAGGCCCGGTCGGCCGAGCTGTCCGACCCCACCGTGTACGACGATGCCGCACGCCGGAATAAGCTGTTGAATGACTTCCAGACTTCGGCGGAGAAGCTCGAGGAGCTAACCCAGCGCTGGGAAGCGGCCATGGCCGAGCTAGAGACCGCCCGGGCCGAGTTCGAATCGGAAACGGCGTAGCGCAGCTACCCCACCCTTTTTTGGGGATCCGCTAGAATCGATCTGTGAATCTCAGTGGCCAGACGGTCGACGGGAAGTATCAGCTCGTTCAGATCGCAGGCGAGGGCGGCATGGCCACCGTCTACAAAGCGGTCATTCGCGGCGCCGCTGGCTTCCAGCGCTCGGTTGCCGTCAAGCACGTGCGGCCCGAGTTTCGCGCGTTCAAGAACTACATCGACATGTTCATCGAAGAGGCGCGCGTCGGTAGCGACCTCGCCCATCCGAACATCGTCCAGGTGCACGACTTCGTCGCCGAGAACGGCTCCTACTACCTGATCATGGAGTGGGTCGAGGGGATCGACCTCGGCGGCTTCATCGAGGCGTACCGCGAGTCCAAGCAACACGTGCCGTGGCCACTCGTCGTCGCGATCGGCATCGGAACGCTCCGTGGACTCTCCGCTGCGCACGGCCGCGTCGGTCAGGACGGCAATCCCGCGCCCGTCATCCACCGCGATATTTCGCCGCACAACGTTCTCCTCGGCGTGAACGGTGTCGTGAAGCTCTCCGACTTCGGTCTCGCCCGCGCCCGCGATCGCATCGCGTCGCTCACCGCACCTGGCACCGTCAAGGGCAAGCTCAGCTACCTCGCGCCTGAAGTCGCGTTCGGCAAGCCCAACACCGTGCAGTCGGACCTGTTCGGTGTCGCGAACATCCTGTGGGAAACGCTGATGGCCGAGCGCCTGTTCGACGGCAAGACGGACGTCGAGATCTTCAAGAAGATCCGCGCCTGTCAGATTCCCTCGATCGCGGATCGCCGGCCCGACGTGCCGCAAGCGCTGCTCGCCGTCCTCGACATGGCGCTCTCCGCCGATCCGGAATCGCGCTACGGCGACGCTGACGAGTTCGCGCACGCGCTCGGTCAGGTCATGAAGCAGGCCGTCGGCGTGAACGCGGCCACGGCTCTCGGTGGCGCTGTGGCCGAGGCACGCAAGCGCAACAGCGCGGGCAACATCGACGACATGTCGACGACAGAGCATCCAACGCAGGCGGTGTCCACCCCGGTGTTGCTCGTGAACAAGAAGCCCGACGTGGACCCGAGCGGAGTCACGTCCCCTGCGCTCCGCAATGCTCCGCCTCCGTCGCCGCCTGTTCTGCCGAGCGACCCCAAGAAGAAGATCTGACCTTGGTGAAGCGAGGCGCGATCGTCCTCGCGGTCGTGTCGGCGCTGTCCGCGTGCGGCGACGATCGGTACGGGACGTACTTCGATGTCCACGCGACCTCGAAGGAGATGGAGTTCGATCGCCTCGACTTCGCGTTCGGTGTCGGCGCGTCGGTCGGTGGCGGTCAGCAGGTGCCCGCGGTCCCTATCGTCGGCAGCAGCACGATCACCGTTCAGCCGCCGCCGACGCCGGGCCTGTTGTTCCAACGCTCGATGGACCCGGTCCCGTCGGATATGCAGACGTTCTCCGCCGCGCGCGACGAGTTCACGTACTACGTCGATTCCTCCCCGGAGAACCGCGAGCTCGGTTATCTGCTGGTGCGCGCGTATCTCGGCGATTCACCGACACCCGTCGGGTACGCGGAGAGCGTCTATTTCGAAACACCGACCCACGAGGTCGCGATCTACGACCTGCCGCTCCAGCCGTACGATCAGTCGTTCAACACCTGGGGCGACGATGTGAAGTGCGTGCGACACGACCGCATCAACGGCGACGGCGAGAAGGAGGCGATCGTGCTGGCGCGGCACGATGACTCCGATTGCGACGCGTTCAAGGACGATGTGAATGACTGCGCTCCGCTCGTCTACTGCGATACAGACACCGAACGCGGGTGCAGCGCGAACCTCGAGTGCGTGACACCTGACGCGAACGACAACGCGTGCAGGCTCTCGACGCAGTCCTGCGACAACATGAATCCGACCACGTCGACCTGTGCGCAGGCGGGCCCGGGAAACCCGCTTGGCGTGTGCCTGCCCGACATCAACTGCGCGTGCGATCCGACGCTGCCGCAGGAGGAATTCCTGGTGTGCGCGTTCGCATCCAGCGAGGGGCACCCGAGTCGTGATCTCGATGTTCCCGGCCCGTCGAGTGGGCACATCTGCATTCCCGCGACGGTGTTGTTCGAGATCACGGATCCGATCAGCAACTCGGTCATTCCGTGCGTCGATCCGCAGAAACTGGCGGTCGTCTATCCCGAAGGCACCGAGCCGCCGCAGAAGTACAACTTCGAGATCGCGGGTTCTCCCGACACGAGTCACTGCATCATCACGATCTCGCCGGTGGCGCTCGGCTCCAACCTGTTCCCGGCAATCCCTCACCTCGTCGTTTCGGTCGCCGACTCGGTGGGCAATCGGATCGGCTTCGTCGTCGGCCTCGCTGCAACGGGGGCGCTTGCCTGCGATGGGGCGCCCGACGACATCCAGAAGAACACGGCCCCCGTTGGCTCGTGCACGCAGCACTAGCTCGCGGCTTCGACGGCTTTGATCTGATAGACCGTGCGGTCGTCGAGGCGGATCGCCGTGAGTGACTTGCCCCAGACGCACCCGGTGTCGATGCCCAGGTGATGCGGGCCGAGGTCGAGCCCCTGCGCGGCCCAGTGACCGAACACGACCGTGTGTGTCGTCCATGCGGCGTTCGGGAACGCGAACCACGGCACGCAGCCAGCGGGCGCTTGTGCGGCGGGACCATCGAACGTCGGCTCGACGCGACCATCGGGCTTGAGCGTTCGCGAGCGCACCAGGTACGCGAGCACAGAGCGCCAACGATCACTACCACCGAGCCGCGGATCCCAGCGGGGTGGAACTTTGGGACCGCCCGATGTTTGCGCGAGGAAGGATCGCCATGACGGTGCGCGCAGCTCGGTCTCGAGCTCTGCGGCAATCGCCTTGGTTTGCTCGATCGTCCACGCCGGGTGGAGACCGGCATGCACCATCGCGAGGTCGCCGGCCGCCACGAACAGCGGGCGATGGCGCAGCCAGTCCATGATGCGATCTAGATCACGCGCCTTGAGCACCTCGTCGAGGGTGTCGCGCTTCTTCTCACCCTGAGCGCCGGCCGCACGGGCCAGCAAGTGCAAGTCATGATTGCCGAGCACGCACGTGACGTTCGGCTCTGCCATCGCCCACCGCAGGACGTCGAGAGAGCGAGGGCCGCGATTTACCAGGTCGCCAACGAGCCACAGCTCGTCACGACCGCTCGAGTACGCGATCAGGGAGAGCAGCCGCTCGAGGCTCGCCTTGCATCCCTGGATGTCGCCGACGGCGTAGCGCGCCACGCTATTTCGTACCATGATCCAGGTATGAGCAAGCTGAAGGCAGCCCTCGTCGCATCCGCCCTGACTCTCGGCACACTCGTAACGGGGTGCGTCGCGAGCGGTGGCGCTTACTCCGACGGCTACGTGGAATACGCAGCGCCCGCCCCCGAGGTCGAAGTGGGAGCGGACTACTACGAGCCGCGCGACGGCTACGTGTGGATCAACGGCAACTACAACTGGAACGGTAGCGCGTGGATCTGGGGGCCCGGTCGCTGGGAAGTCGATCGCCCCGGCTACGTGTACCAGCAGGGCTACTGGGTCGGCAGCCGGTGGTACGGCGGTCGCTGGAACGCGCGCCGCCCGGGTTACACGTGGACCGGTGGCTATTACGAGCCGCGCGGTCGCGGTCACGTCTGGGTGAACGGCAACTGGGAGCGCAATCGCTCCGGTCAGTCGTATCAACCCGGTCGCTGGTCGAACAACGGCGGCACGCGTTCTTACAACCGCGGCGGCTGGACCGGTGGTGGTTCACGCGGCGGCGGACCGGTCATCCGCGACCATCGTCACTAGAGACTGATCTCGATATCGACGAAGCCGACGCGTGCCGCACCTGCGCGCACCGAGAGTCGGCCTGTTCCGCGCACCAGGTAACTCGCCCATGCCGCGTGCGTGGTGCCTCGCGTGCCCGGATACGCAGGCAAGTTCGCGCCGGTGTGGAGACCGTGGCCCCAGCCGTCGAGGTGGCCGAGCACTTGATGCGCCTGACCCGGCTCGACGAGCGTGCAGTCGATCGCCTGCGCGGTCGCGTACAGCGGCTCGTTGAAGTCGAGCGTCTTCGCGGACGGCGGACCGAAGGTGCCGAGGTAACCGTCGTTGAGGAGCTCGACGTCGACGCGCACGAGGCCATCGCCGACGACCTGGCGATGCACGCGGTTCACCCGCAACCGCGGCGCGAGCGCGGCGACACGCAGGAACACCTCGGCCTGCGTCGAGCACATGACCGGGAGCTCTTTCTCGGGTGGATTCCAGATGCCGATGCGCGGATCGATACCGCCCACTTCGACGCGGCCGAGCTGCGGGTGATCGACCTCGCGCCACGGCGGAAACGCGCGACCGCCGTTCTCGTCGCGATCCCACCACGCGAGCTGCACGAGCTGGTGGCGCGTGACGCGTTCGTAGAACTGCGCGAACTTCGGCGGCTTCTCGACACCGAGGCGCTTGAACAGATCCCAGAGCTCGATCGTGTACGCGAGCGCGCCGCGCTGGTTGTACGCGAAGTCCGCGATGTCACCGCGCAGCGGCTTCTCGGGCTCGTAAAGAAACTCGTGATAGCCCGACACCGTCGGATACCCGGTGTGCTCGGTCATCCACGCTTCGATCTGGCGATAGATCGCGAGGTCCTCTTGATTCATCTTGTCGTCGGGCGCGTGGCCCATCGGCCGGATCAACACACCGCCGAACGTGTGGAAGTCGCACCACGCAAAGATGTTCGGATGCGCGGCGGCGAACTCGACGATGCCGCGCGACTCGGGCTCGCTGATCGCGTGCGTGCCCGCACCGATTGACTCGTGATGCGGCGCCCAGCTCCACGGAAAGTTGCGGTTGAGATCGACCGGGTTGTCGCCGAGGTAGTGCGGGGAGGGGATAGAGAAGCCGTCGTAGTGCTCGATGCGCCCCTCGGGATAGAGCTTGTAGAACGGACCTTCGTCGTCGAGCGTGCGCTCCACCAACAGGCCCGGCATCTGCGGCGCTTCGACGAGCTCGCCGCCGTCATCGCGAATGCGCATCGCCGAGATCTGCCCATCGCCATCCATGTCCTCGAGCACCCAGCGCGGGCGCCCGCGATCCTTGCGCGTATCGCGCGGCACGCTGCGCAGCGAGCGGCCCGTCGTCAGCACTGCTTCCGCGCCGTCGGGCGAGATGCGCGGCACCACGTAGAACAACATGTCGCGCACGCGCGCCGTGATCGCGGCAGGAAGCTCGGGCGCATTCGGCGATGCGTTCATCACGTTGATGACGTCCTCGGCGATCGCCATCGCGCAGCTCGATCCGGCGAGCTCGGCCGCGTGCATGTTGCCGTCGACCCACGCCGCAGGACGGATCCGCTCGGGATCAGCGCCGATCGTGAGGAGCCACACATCGCGCCCCTCGGGGGTCTTTGCCAACGAGGTCAGTCGGCACAGTGTGGGATATGCGACGACCCAGGCGTCGAGCTGCTCGGTGAGCTCGGCATAGGTCAGATAGGCCTGCCGGAATGATCTCATCGGTGACGGACGTTACACGCAACCCTGCATCGGCTGCCGTGTCGTTGCCCGTGAACATCTAGCGCCTGGCCACGTCGTAATGACGGTCCATACTGGAGACAGCATGTTGAGCTCGCTTCCTCAAGCCAGAGTCGTTCGTGCGCAAGGTCAGCTCATCGCGCCTCCGCCGCGTCCCAAGGATCCGCCCACGCGGTTCCACAACGAGATGCGCGAGAACCTCGAGCTGTTGTTCGGGATGGCGCCGCTCTTCGCGGTGCTCGCACTCGCGATGGGGTTCCTCTACCTCGTCGCGATGTCTGGCTCGCGCTAGTCCGTCGTATCCGACGAGCTCTTCGCGCGTGACGGAGCTACCGAGCGGAGCGCCTTGGGCAGCTCCATCAAGCTCGCGGTCGGAGCTCCAATCAACAACGCGGGGCTCATGTTCGTGAGGCCCCACGGCTCGATCGTCCCCGAGGTCACGGCGAACGCGCCGTTGTCGATGCGGCCGACGACCCCAAAGCCAGACTGCAGCGGCACGCGCGCGGTCTCGATGACGAGGTCGGGCAGGTGGCTCACGTCGACCTCGACGATTCCCCGCTCGCACGTCACCACGAGCCGGTACTGCAGTACGCGGCGCTCCAGCAACAGGATGTTGCCGAGCTCGCTCGTGAACACTTCCTGCCAACCCGCCGTCGGGCTGCCGTGCTGCGCGAGCGCCGCCCACTCGAGGTGATAGAGCTTGGGCTGATCGATCTTGCGCGCGAGGATGCCGGTCGTCGTCACGACGCAGTCGAGGAATCCCTGATTGTGCAGATCCGTCACCGCGCTCATGTGATCGACGGTCCACCACGATCCCGGCACGTGCGGGGTGCAACCGAGGAACACGTTCTTGGCGCTGCTGCCCTTCAACCACTCGCTGATCGCGCACGCCACTTCCGGCGCCGAGCCCGTATCGCCGAGCCGCCGATCGCCGTTCCACAGCACGGTGTCACCGGGCAGGCGATGCACCGCATCGAAGTGAAAGAAGCGGCCCTCGAACGGGCTCACGAGCGAGAGCTTCTCGCCGACGCGAATGCTCTCCACCGCGTCCATATCCTCCGGCACCGCGAGACTCGTCTCGCCGCGCGGGTCCAACGCGACAAACAACAGGCCGCGCGGCGTCAGGCCCTGCTTGCGCAGCTCCTTGAGTCCGAGGATGACCGCCGCCGGATCGCGGTAATGATAGGTCTTCGTCGGGAACATCGGCGGCACCCTACACCGGGCGTCCGCGGCTACCGAGGTTTTTCTACCTGGAGGTTGGCTAGTCCGCGAGCACGCCAGTGATCGCCTGCAACGCCGCCGCCGCAGGCCCGCGCACGACACCGCCCGAGTCCATCGCGATGTCTCCGAACGGGTTGTCCTCGATGTTCACGTCGACGATCGTCGCCCCGTTACGCGCCGCCAGCGTCACGACCTGCCACGGCAGGTTCGTCTGGGCCGACGTCCCCGCCACCACGACGAGCGCCGCATCCGCCGCGACCCGCCGAACGGTATCCAGATGGAACCTGACCTCGTCGTAGCTCTCGTCGAACCACAGCACGTGCGGCCGCGCCATGCTTCCGCACCGCGGGCACACCAGCAGCTTCTTCGTCGCGTCGTCGACGCTGTCGCCCTTCTCGAACGCGCGAATACTCTCGGGAATCGGCCATCGCGCCGCCGTGCACTCCCTCGCACAGCGCATCAGCGAGATGTCGCCGTGAATCGGATACGTGCTCGCGTCGGGGCTGCCCGCGCGCCGATGAAGGCCATCCACATTCTGCGTGACGAGCGCAAACCTGGGCTGGCGACCGGCGAGCGCGGCCAGCGCCCGATGCCCCGCGTTCGGTTCCGCCGTCCGGCACGTCGCGAGCCGGTACAGGTACCAGGCCCACGACTCCCACGGAATCTGCTCGAACGCTTCCTTCGTCGCGAGCTCGGCCGGGTGGTACTCGCGCGCGCCGACCGTCCAGTAGCCCTCCTTGCCGCGGAACGTCGGGATGCCGCTCTCCGCCGACACGCCCGCGCCCGTCAGCACCACGATGCGGCCCGGCTTTGCCTTCGCCGCCGCACAGGCATCCAGCACCTTCTCCATGCGCTGATGCTACGCCGCGATGCGCGTGCGATGGGCGCCTCGATCGGTTTTGCGTTTTCCGCGCCGACGGATCAGGTCCTGATTCTTCTTCTTCCAAAAAAAACTCTGTCTCTTAGTTCACCCGCGCTCGCTGAATCTCCAACGTACGCGATCTCGCCAGCGCGACTGCGCAGGCGTCCTCGCCGAGCCGGTGCGCCGTCTACGAGGCAGAGGCCGTGACTCACAGGTGTGGGCACAAAGAAGCGCACCGCGCCGACGCTGAAGTCGGTGTGACGCTGACGTCGATCCCACGCCTGTAAGACACGTGTTCTGCCTCGACCCGGACGCATCAGCTCGCCGCGGCGGCTGCGCAGCTGCGTTGGCGAGGACGCGTGCGCTCGTGCCTGAGCGGGTGATGGCGACCTCGGATCCCAGCCCTTTTTTTGGTGAGCCAACCCCACACGAAATCGATCTGAGCAGCAGGGGTGGGCAGGCTGAGACTGCGTAAGCACGGTGTCGAATAATATAAAAATATCTGCCCTAACCTGCTTGCCGTCATCGCATCAGGAGCTACACACGAGCATGGGCGTGCGGGCATTGAAGCGTCATCGGCAGCTCGGGTTGTTCAACGCGCGTGGCGGGCGGGCTGATCAACGCCGCGGCAAGGCGCGCGGTGGTCGCCCTCGCAAGACACCGCGCGGCAGCGCGCCCCATCGTAAGCGCACGCTCGACGTCCGCTCTACGTGGCCTGTCCACGTGGTGCTGCGCGTTGTCGACGACGTGGTACGCCTCCGCAATCGCTCGATGTACAAGGCTCTGCGGGCCGCGTCACTGTCGGCGCTCCGCCAGCACGACGACAGCGTTGGTGGAGACGAAGCCGCGCGGATCATCCACGTCTCCATCCAGCAGTCCCACATCCATCTCATCGTCGAGGCACCCAACCAGGGTGCGCTCTCGAAGGGAATCCAGGGCTTCAAGATCAGCGCCGCGAAGCACATCAACCGCGTGCTCAGCAGGGAGCGAGGGAAGCGCCGGCGCGGAGCGGTGTTCTCCGAGCGCTACTTCGCGGAGGTCATCAAGACGCCGCGGCAGGCGCGCAACACGCTCGCGTACGTTTTGAACAACTGGCGGAAGCACGGCGAGGACAAGCGATCCGCGGCGCAAGGGTGGCGCATCGATCCGTTCTCCACGGCGTCCGTGTTTCCGGGATGGAAGGAGCTCGTCGGGAAGGAGACGCTGTTCCGCGTGCGCGAGACGTACGATTCGTTGCTCGTCTGGCATCCGCAGTCGTGGCTGTTGCTGACGGGGTGGCGACGCTACGGGGCCATCGGGTGTCGCGAAGTGCCGAGCGCGGCACCGCTCGTGCGCGGGAAGGCGGGGTAAGCGCGGTGGTCTTCGTCATTCACGCGAACCTCGATGCGGAAGCGCGGTGGGCGGGTCGCGCGTTGCCCGGTGGTATCGCGGCGCGCGCGTCCTACTACGCGGCGTTGCTCGCTGCGCTCGCGCCCGACGACGCGACGGAGGTGGAGGTGTGGGCGCCCGCCGCGATCGATGCGTCGCGTCTCGTGCCCGATCCCGCGTGGCGCGTGCCGACGATGCGCGTGGGAACGCCTCCCCGCGCGGATCTCGTGTGGGCCTCGCTCGACGGAAAGGCCGCGAACGACAAGCGCCTGGCGCTGCGCGTCGCGACCGAGCTCGGTGTCGCGCTGGCCGGCACGCGCGTCGTGTCGTCGGTGGCAGAGCTGGACGCGACGGTCCCCGCGACAGAGTGGGTCGCGAAGGCGCCATGGTCGACGGCGGGGCGCGATCGCTTGCTCGGGCGCGGACCGCTTGCCGCCGATCAGCGAACGCGCGCATCTCGACTGCTCGAGACGTTCGGCGCGCTGATCGTCGAGCCGTGGTGCGATCGCATCATGGACGTCGGTGTGTGCGGGACCGTCGACGGCTCCGTGCATGTCGAAGCGCCGCACGGCCTCGTGACGGATCGGTTCGGGACGTTCAGTGCGATCGAGCTGACGCCACCCGAGCTGACCGACGCCGAGCTCTCATCGTTGGCGCGCGCGGCAGTGGCGGCGGGCCAAGCGATCGCAGCGCTCGGTCATCGTGGCGCGTTCGCGATCGATGCGTTCGTCTATCGCGATGGTGATGCGCGCCGTCTCCATCCGCTGTGCGAGATCAACGCGCGGCAGACGTTCGGCACTGTCGCGCGTGCGTTCGGTCGCTGCGGTGCACGCGCTCTTTATCTCGCGAGCCCGCCGCCTGAAGCACGCCCGCTGATCGCGCCTGCCGACGGTGTGGGCGCGTGGATCGCGTGACATTTCGTGACCTCTAGGGGCAGTCGTAGGCAATCACGGTGTTGCACAGCCCGTAACGTCTCCGGACAAAACGGCGAAGCAATAGTTGAAGCTGCCCGTGTGGTCGACCAGGAGGACACTTGGCCGTGACGAGAGTCCATCGCCTCGGAGGACCTTCATGGGAGATTCTCCTTGCCGAAAAACGGCTACTGGTAGCGAAGCGGAAAACAGGCTCTGACTATCGGAGCGAAGGTCGCTGAAGATCTGGAATGCCTGGCCGTCTCCCTGTTGATAAACCAGAACAGCGTCTAGTCGGGATTCTGTTTCAAGATGGCCGACGATCATCGATGAGTTTCGCAGCGGCCCCGTTCCGCCGATGCGGCCACACACAGCACTTCGAGACGTGAAACTGAGGAAGCACAGCTGTGGTTCGGGTTCATTCACGACGCCAACGAAACCATCACCCAGTCCCGATTCCGGACCGACATACGTCTGCGCCTCCCAGGTCCCATCTCCGCGCACGACCTCCCAACTCGCTCCGATAGGGAGAACGTCTAAGCTGGTCTGGATGACTCGGGTTGGCGAAGCGAGCACGAGCTTGCGTTCGCCGCCGCTCGAGTACTCAGCCGCCAGTGATTCGTCCGACCATCCTCCCTCGGGAGGTAGAAGCTCGGTTCTCGAACTGGTGTCGAATTCGCCGGCGGGTGTGAGTCTGACTGTCGAGGTCACCCCAGAGGAGCGTTCGATGATGGTCGAGTCGTTGGTGACTGATATCCATTCCAGATCGCCATCGCTTGTTAACTCCGATTCGATCTCGGATAAGCCGTTCGTCCGTATCTCTAGCGAGAACGTGCCGGCTCTTTTCGACTCGGCAAGGAGGATGCGCGGGGGCGAACGGACTGGCAGGAGTCCAATCTCCGTGCCCGTTAGCTGGTTCTTGAGCGAATACGCAACGAGTGGCGCCGCGCCCGGCAACACGTCAACTCCTCCTTGGAGGAAATAGAGAGAACCTCGTATCGACGCGACGAAGTCGGTGGCGGCGTCGCCGTCCAGATCAATCGCTACGATGTCGTCGAGCGGCTCTGCCGGGGGCCAAATCTGCGGCACTGGTGGCGCGTGGTCAGAACACGAGCTGAAGAGGAATGTTATGGCGAGTAGGAAACGTCGCCTGAGAAACCCTGGTCTTGCCCGATGTTCAATACTCGCGCGGGCCGCCGCGACCGCCACATCCTCCGTACCGTCCCCCACAGAACCAGTTTAGCGCGGTTCGCCGGACGGACGCGTAGGATCGATGCGCTCGAGCTCTTGGATGAAGTTCTCGTCAAAGCCTGCGCGCTCGCGAGCCTCGCGATCGAAGCGAGCACCACGGGCACGCCGCGGACCGAGCGGGAACTGCACGTGCTCCGTGTACGTCTTCCACGGATCCGCATCGCCACCAAAGCGGCGCAGCCAGACGTAGCCAAAGTGTACGTGCGCGATCTCGTCGGCGTGGACTTGGTCGAGCGCGGCGGCGGTCTCGTGATCGCCGCATGCGCGCGCGGCCGTGGCGTAGTCACCTGCGAAGTCCAGGTTCGCCGCTTCGAACGTCAGGCCCATCGCGCAGACAAACTCCAGCGGGCCTGCGAGGTGATCGAGCTTGTTCCAGAAGTGGCCGGTCACGGGTAGATCGCCAAACGCGACGCCGTGAGCAGTGAGGCGCGCGCGGTAGAGATCCAGGTGGCGCTGTTCGTCGGCCAGGATCGCGACGAGGCCGCGGCGGAACTGGGTCGGCGCGTCGGGGTACGCGAGCAGCGCCCACGCGAACAGCTCGATCGCTTGGAGCTCGTGGTTCGCGAGCGCGTGGAGGATGCGCGCGCGCTGCGATGGGTCGCGCATGCCGGCGAGCGGCGGGACCTTTGCGCTACGACCGGGCACGATCGCGAGGTTCGCGGGGCGGCTGGGTGCAGCGAGACGCAGCGGCGGCGACGCGTCGGCGAGCTCGAGGTCCGGCGGCGGCACGAGCTTGGCCACGAGCGTGTCGCCTTCGACGATCGCGCGCGCGTAGTCCCGAGCCAGCATCAGCGACGGCGACGACGGAAGAGCAACGTACCGAGGCCGAGCATGAGCGCGGAGGGGCCGAGGGGACCCGTGCCACCGGCATCGCAGCAGCCACCACCGCCGCCCTCGTACCAACACACGCCGCCACCCGCTCCGTTGTCGAGGCAGGAGTAACCGGACGCGCACGCATCGGCGACGCTCGGATCGCACGTCTCGACGCACTGCTTTTCACCGTCCAGTGATGCGCACTGGTTGGAGAGGCACTCCGTGTTCGCGTTGCAGATGCTGCCCATGCCGCCCGGTGTTCCCTTGCCCGGCAGGCACACGCCCATCACACACGCGTCGGCGCTGGCGCAGCCGTCGCTCGCCGTGCAGGGAGGGCCGACGTCCACGTCGAGGTCCGCGTTCGCGACGCCGCCTTGCACGTCGTACGCGATCGCTTGGACGTGGTGCGCGCCCACGGCGAGATCGAGCGGTGCGTGGAGGAGATACGGCACCATCGTCGCGACGCTCGTGGTGTTGGTGTTGTCGATCCAGAGCTCGACGCGTTCGATGCCGACGTCATCCATCGCGGACGCGGTGACGCGGAAGCCGGGCGTGACCTTGTTGCCGGCCTTGGGGAGCTTGATGCTGACGGTCGGCGGCGTGACGACGCCCTGACCGAACAGATCGAGGATGGTCTGGTAGGAGTTCTGCGTCGGGGTACCGCAGCTGCAGTCGCGCTCCGAGTACTCGCCGCACCGCGACGCTGTCGGCTGGAACCGCTTCATCGACGGTCCGCCGTTCAGGTACGTCATCGGATCGTTCGCGTTGTACTCGTGGTCGAGGCCGAACATGTGCGCGGTCTCCTGCGAGGCCGTCCAGCACAGCGTGTCGGGGTCCGGACCGTAGACATCGAACGTGAACGAGACCGCGTTCGGAATCTCTTCGCACGTGCGGACCGCGACGCCGCCTGCGTTGGACAGCGATGGATCGAGCTGTGTGCCGCGACCGCCGACGATATTCTCGAAGTGCGGAACGTTGCCCGGGTCGACGTCGGTGACCGTGACGTTGAACGGCGCGTACGTCGACTTCACGCACGCGAGCATGCGCTGCCAGACCTCGTCGGACTGCGAGAACGGGGAGAGCGAGACGTCCTGCTGCGCGAGCGAGGACGTGTCGGTGCGCGAGTCGTCGGCGCCGGGATGGATCGAGCAGCCGACGCCCGGTGCGCAGCGGTGCAGATAGATGATCCGCGAGCTGACCTCGGCGGGCGGCGTCGACGTTTGTGGATAGAGCGAGTCACGCACCGTCGGCATCGGACGGGCGATCGCGACGGCGGGAAGGAGAAGCGCGGCGAGCGCGAGTTGCTTCATCCGCGACGCCGACGGCGCACGAGCACGAACGCGCCAAACAGCAGGCCGCAGAGCGGGCCCGTCGCGTCGTTCGACGTCGAGCAACCACCACCGCCGCCAGAGCCGTCATCGAAGCCCGCGACGCAGTAGCCCGTGCCGGCCGCCGCCTGGCAGCCGAAGCCATCGGGGCACTGACCCGTGGTGCACTCCTCGAGGCAGAACATGCCGCCGTTCACGGCGCCGCAGATGCCCGACGAGCAGTCCTCGCCACCCGTACACGTACCGCCGAGGCCGCCGACCGTGCCAGGCGCGGAGACGCAGCGACCGCCGATGCAGGTCTGCATGCTGGTCGGGCAGTCCGACGGCTTCATGCACGGATCGCCGATGATGACGTTCTCGCTCACCGTCGTCGTCGCGCCGTAGATGTCGGTCACGACGACCTTGATCGTGTGCGAGCCGTTCGTGATGGTCGCCGGCGCGTTGAACGCGTACGGCTGCGTGATCAGGGTGCCGACGGTGACGTTGTCGACGAAGCCTTCCGCGCCGCCGAGACCGTTGTCGTCGGTGGCCGTGACGGAGAAGCCAAAGCCCGGAGCGACGGCTGCGCCATCCTTGGGGTTGACGAAGGAGACGACTGGCGGCGTGGGCGTGCCCGGGCCGAACAGGTTCTTCAGCGTGACGAACGAGTTCTGCGTGTTGCCGTTGCAGATGCACGGGTGCGTCTGGTTCGTGCACTGGAAGCCGGTCGGCGAGGTTCCGTTGGGGGCGGGTGCGCCGCTGCTGTTCACGCAGTCGCTACCGCAGTTGACGGCGCCGTTCTTGAAGCGCTTGCGGCTGGCGTACGTGAAGTACGTCATCGGATCGCTCGAGTCGGTGGTGTGGTCGAGCGAGAACGAGTGCGCGATCTCCTGCGCGGCCGTTGCACACATGTCCTCGACGGCGCCCTGGTACTCCGTGGAGTTTGCAAAGTCGAACACGAGCGAGTTCGGGATGTATGCCGAGCACGTGGCGGGCGAGACACCGAGGTAGTTCGCCGGTAGACCGATCTGCGTGGAGATGCCCGCGATCATGATCTCGAAGTGCGGGTTCGGGCTCGGGTTCGTCGTCGTGATGGTCACGCCGAACGGGCTGAACACATCCTTCACGCAGGCGACGACGTCGTTCCACACCGCGTCGCTCTGATTGAAAGCAGCGAGCGTCTTGGTCTGGTTGATGCCCCACGTGCCCTGATAGCCGCTGCCGTCAATGGAGCTGGTGGCGCCGGGCTTGATGATGCAGCCGTTCGGCTTGCAGTTATTGAGGAAGATGATGTTGCTGTTCACCGCGGGGGTGACGAGCGTCGGTGTCTCCATCACGCGCAACAGGCGGTTGCCGTACAGAGCGACGGTCGGCGTGGGGTCCTCGTTGATCGAGTCGCCCTGGCCGGGAAAGCGCGTCTCGAGCGCTGGCTCCGCGGAGGCGGTTCCTGCGACGAGCCAGGAAGAAAGACCGACAACAAGAGCAGTCGCACCGGAAAGCAGGCGCAGCATGGACCACGGTTTTACGACGTAACGCCGCGCGAACCTAGCCGAAAACACCAAGAGCCCCTCGTAAGAAGGGCCCTTGATGATCGCTTCGAAAAGAAGCGAGAACTTAGCGACGGCGACGGCGCGTGATCAGTGCCGCACCGAGACCCAGGCCGAGGAGCAGGCTGCCGTTGCCGCTGGACGAGCTGCAACCACCACCACCCGAGCCACCATCGTCGTAGCCGGGGAAGCAAACGCCACCGGTGCCGGCGGGCGCGCAACCAAAGCCTTCGGGGCAGCCGTTGTTGCCCGGCACGCAGCTCTCGACGCACACCGACTGGGTGCCGTCAGACGCGCAGTTGTTGGACGCGCAGCCAGTGTTGCCAGTGCACGCCACACCGAGGCCGTTCGAGGCACCAGCGCCAGCGACGCAGCGACCATCGACACAGACGTTCTGACCGTCGCAGGCGTGGCTGTCATCGCACGGTTGACCGAACGTGACGGTGATCGATTTCTCGGCGGGCGTATTCGCGATGTCATACGCGATGACCTTCACGACGTGGTTGCCTTGCGGGAGCGAGGCCGGCGCGTTCCACGCGTACGGTCCGGTCGTGATGTCGCCGATCTTGGTGCCGTCGATGTACGCCTCGACATGCGAGACGCTGATGTCATCCGTGGCGGTCGCGATGATGCCGAACTGCGCCTGCACGTGCTCGTTGGCCGCGGGCTTGGTGATCGCGACGGTCGGCGGGGTGGGCGGGCCATTCGGGCCGAACGTGTTGAGGACTTCCTTGTACGAGTTCATCGTCGCGCCACCGCACGAGCACTGACGAGCGCTGTACTCGCCACACGAGCCGTCGGTGTTCTGGAACGCCTTACGCGTCGGCCCAGACTGCAGGTACGTCATTGGATCTTTGTTGTCGAACTTGTGGTCGAGGCCCCACGAGTGCGCCGTCTCCTGCGAGACCGTCCAGCAGATGTCATCGACGTTGCCCGCTTCCTCGTTCGCGAACGAGAAGGAGATGCCGCCGTTGATGAGACCGCAGGTGAACGGCGAGACGCCGAGCACGCCTTGCTGCATGCCGGCTTCCGAGGCGCGGCCGGCGACGATCGCCATGTGATAGACGCCCGACGCGGGGCGCTGGTCGACGATCTGGACGTTGAAGGGCGCGTACGTCGCCTTCACGCACGAGACGACCTGCGTCCAGGAAGCAGCGCTGCCGCTGTACGCGGAGATCTGCGAGGCCTGGTCGACGATCGAGCTCTTGTTGGTGGCCGCGTTCTCGTTGCCGGGAGAGATCTGGCAACCGCTGGGCTGGCAGTTGTTGAGGTAGATGACGTTCGACGTCGCGAGCGCGACACCGTTCTCACCGACGTTCGTCAAACCCGGATCGACGAATCGATAGGTCGGGCGAGACAGGCTCCACGGCGTCGCGAGCGGGTTCTCCGGCGCGTCGCTAACATTGGCCTGCGGTGCTGCATTCGCGATGCTGACCATCCCCACGGTCAGCGCGATGAGAGCAAACGTTCGCTTCATGGACCGGCGTTGTAGCTAATTCGGGGCCAGTGTCTCTACGCGCCGTAACTGTCTTCACATGTCGCGAACTGAGACCATGAATGCGCATCCATCGCGGCGCCCTCGCATCGGCATGTCCCGGGACAGTTTGCCGGTAAGTCTTTGCAATAACTTGCGAAATCAGAAGAGGGCAGAGCAGGTGATGAAGCCGATATAAGCGGCCACTAACACCGCTCCCTCTGCTCGCGAGATCTTCCGATCCGAGCGCAAAACGATCACTCCAAGCAGCGTGATGGCTACCAGGCCAGCCAGGTCGACGAGGTGCATTGGCTCCGTTAACCGAATGGGTTGGAGGTACGCCGTCACGCCGAGGACCAGGAAGACGTTCATCAAATTGGAGCCGATCACGGATCCGATCGCGAGTGACGCGTGACCCCGGGCAGCGGCGACCACAGAGGCCACCAGCTCCGGAAGGGCACAGCCCAAGGAGATCACCGTGAGCCCCAGCATTCGCTCGCTCATGCCCACTGCTGACGCGAGAGCGCGGCCGCCGCGCGTGAAGCCCTCCGCGCCCAGGACGAGCAGCACGATGCCGAACGCGGTCATGACTGCCGCGCCTGCTCGCGAGGTCTTGGGGCGCGCGCGGCCACCGAGCTCGACCGCGGAGTCCTCTGCTTTTTTGGCTTGCTCCAGCTCGAGCTCGTCGTTCGGATCGAGCCGTGCGCTGACGGTGAGCGTGACGATCGTGAACACGATCGCGCAGGCGATGAGGATGGCGCCCTCGAACTTGGACAGAGTGCCGTTGCGCAGGAGCAAGGGCACGGCGATGACGCTGCCGACGAGGATCGGGATCTCGCGGCGGATCACGCGACTATCGATCGTCGGCGGCGAGATCAGCGCGCACAGGCCGAGGATCAGCGAGATGTTCGCGGCGCACGAACCGATGACCGTGCCGAGCGCGATCGGCTGGTGATGCGTCAGCGCCATCTTGGTGGAGATCGCGAGCTCGGGCGCCGACGCGCCGTACGCGACGACGGTCAGGCCCACGACGAGAGGCTTCACGCCGAACGCGCGTGCGACGGCAGCCGAGCCACGGATCAGCCACTCCGCGCCCCAATAGAGGACCGCGATTCCCAGCACGACGAGCGCGACGTCGAAACCGATCCACACGCGGTCATCATCGCCCGCGGGGGGCGACGGCGCCAGGGCTCAGCTGCCGCCGAAGTTGAAGGCGCGCTGCGTACGAGCGAGGAAGCGTGCGTGGTGCTGGATATCGTCGAGCTTCTGCACGTCCCTGGCGTCGTAGATGCCGCGGATGTTCAGGTCCCCGTCGACGAGCATGAACACCTCTTGGTGGGCGATCTGCGGCGCGCCACCCGCCGACGTGCCCTCCTGGAGCGTGTTGATCCAGAACGAGTTGGTGATCAGCGACAGCACCTGCTCCTTGGGGCCGGTGATGAAGCGCCACTTCTCGGGCAGGGCACCGTACTTCTGCGCGTACGCGGCGAGCGCCTTGGGATCGTCGTGCTCGGGGTCGACAGTGATCGAGAGCAGCTTGATCGGGTCCGCCTTGCGGTCGAGCAGCTTCTCTTGCAAGCGCGCCATCGTCATCGTCATCACCGGGCAGCTCATGTCGCAGCGCGTGAAGATGAAGTCGACGATGGTGGGATGCCCGACGAGCGCTTGCTCGCTGAACTTCTGACCGCGCTCGTCGATCAGGTTGAACTTGGAGACGGTCCCCAGCACGGGCAGGTTGGGCGGCTTGCCCTGACACGCCATCGCCGGGAGCAGGATGCCGCCGCACACCGCGACGACGAGGACGCCGAGCATCGCGAGCAAGAGCTTCTTGCCCTGAATCCCGGAGCTGCTGGCGTGGGCCACGGGCGGAACCTGGCAGATCCTCCGGGGGAATGCACGCGCCACGATGCCGCAGTCGTATGATCGCCTCGTGCCCCGCCTCGCGCTCGCCGCCGTCGCGCTGACCGCGTGCGGGCGTATCGGTATCGAAGGCATCGGCAATGATGGGCCCGCGCACGATGTCGGCACCGACGACGGGCTCGTCGCGCGCTTCCTGTTCGCGAACGACGTCGTCGCGGACACCCAGACGGCATCGTCCGTGAACGCCTTCGTGGGCAAGTGCGATCAGCCCACTCCGCAGGGACCGCAATACTCGTGTCCGTCCGGCGGGGACACGACGACCGGCCGGCCGTTCGCGTCGGGATGGGACGGTCAACAGGACTGCATTCCGTTCGACTACGACGCGCGCTTCGATCTGCCAGCGGCGGGCTCCGTCGCGGTCTGGATCCGCATCCAGCCGCCGGAGAACTTCTCGCTCGTCAGCGTGATCGAGAAAATTTACGGTACGCAGCTCGAGAACACCTGGGGCATCGCGATCGATCCCTCCTCGATGGAGGTCGACTTCACCACGGCGCCGCAGTCGTCGCTCCGATCGACGACGGCGCTGTCGCCGGATACGTGGACGCACGTCGCCATCACGTGGGACTCGGTCACGAAGCACATCTACGTCGCCGGTGTTCTCGCTGCGAGTGAGGACGTGGGACCGCTCGAGCACGATGGCGGTGCCGTCACGATCGGCTGCGATATCGATCACGGCAGCCCGACCGACTACTACGGCGGGCTTCTCTCCGATCTGCGGATCTATAACCGCGCGCTGTCGCCAGCCGACGTCGCGCTGCTCGCACAGCCGTAGAGGGCGCGTGATACCGTGGAGCATGCTCGCGCGGAGCCTCGTGCTCGTCGCAGCGCTGCTCGGAAGCAGCGTCGTGATGCCGCGCATCGCGCACGCCGACGACAAGCCGTGGGCCCAAGGCGTCTCCGCGGAGAAGCAGAAGAAGGCGCTCGCGCTGTATCGCGAAGGCAACTCGTTCTTCCAGCAAGCGCAGTACAAGGAAGCGCTCGCGAAGTACGAGCTCGCGCTCGCGGAGTGGGACCACCCGCTCGTTCGCTACAACGCGGCCGTCTGTCTCATCAACCTCGATCGCTTGCCCGCCGCGTGGGATGACCTCGAGGCGGCTGTGCGCTTTGGCGATGCTCCGCTCGGCAAGGAGCTGTTCGACGAGGCACGCCGCTACCAGCGCCAGCTCGCCGCCGATACGGGCACGCTCGAGATCACGTGCAACGTCCCGGGCGCGGACGTGCAGCTCGACGGCGCGCCGGTCATGACCGGTCCCGGCAAGGTCACCAAGCGGCTCGCGAAGGGCACGCACCGGATCGTGACGACGAAAGAGCCCGACTACGTGACCGGGACGCAGAGCGTGCAGATCGAGGGCGGTCGCCCGCAATCGACGACGATCGCACTGGCGAAGCGCGAGGTGACGCGCGTGGTCGAGCGCACGCAGCTCGAGCGCCGCTGGTCCCCGTGGAAGCCGTACGCAGTGATCGGTGGTGGGGCGGCCGTCGCCGGCGTTGGAGGCGTCATGATGCTGCTCGCGCGCAGCCAGTTCTCCACGTTCGATGACTTCTCGACGAGCTGCGGTGGCCAGTGCTCGAAGGGGGATCCGGGGTACGACGCCGCGAAGAAGCACTACGACCGCGGCTATCTCGAGCGCGGCATCGGCACCGGTGCCCTCGTCGTCGGTGGCGCTGCGGTAGCGACGGGCATCGTGCTCGTGTTCATGAATCAGCCGCGCGAGGTCCAGGTCGCGCCGACCGTCGAGCATCCCGGCGTCGCGATCCTCGGCCGGTTCTAGCGATCACTTCAGATCGCCGGTGCCGATGTTGCCGTGGCCCTTCTTGCCGGACTCGGCGGCCGCCTTGCCTTCCTCGGCCTTCTTCTTGTCAGCCTCGGCCTTGAGCCGCTTCGCCTCGGCGAGCTCGGCGTCTCGCTTCGCCTTCGAGACCTCGGCCGTCTTGGTGCCGATCGTCTTCTCGGCCGTCGTCAACTCCTTGTGAGCTTGCTCGTAGTCGGCGAGCGCCTGCGTCGCTTTGTCTTTCTCGTCCTGCGCACGCGCACGCGCGTCCTCCGCATCGCGCTTGGCGGCGTTCGCGTGCTCGGCCGCATCCTGCGCGTTCTTCTTCTCGGTCTTTGCTGCTTCTGCTGACTCGACGGCCGCCTTGCGCGAGCTCTGGATCAACACGAGCGCGAAACCAGCGGCGGCGACGAGCACGACCATGAAGACGAACGCGCTGATCACGGCGCGTCGACGAGCGCGCTGGGCACGCGTACCGAGCTCGACGACCTGGTCGATGAACTCCGCGTCGCGCCGCGGTAGCTCGCCGCGATAGCGAGCGCGCCACAGCCGCGCCTCTTCCATCGCCTCGTTGCGCCACAACAGGCCCTCCGGGCGGCCCTTCGCGTCCCACTGGCGCGCGGCGGTCGCGATCTGCGCGAGGTACGCCGAGTCCTCCTGATTCTCGTCGAGCCAGCGGCGCAACGTCGGCCAGGACTTGATCAGCGACTCGTGCACGATCTCGAACGCGGCGGCTGCCTCGCGACCGCGCTGTTGGACGACGAGGAGGCGCGCGGCGACGAGCATGCCGAGGATGCGCTCGACGTCGGGTGCGATGTCCCCGAGCTCGGACGCGTCGACGATCGCGCGCGTTCGCTCCGGCGTGACGAGGCGCTGAAAGACCGCACGCACCACGCGCTGGTCGGCGGGCGGAAAGCGCGACAGCACTTCATCTGCATGCGTCGCGAGCGCGCCTGCGATGCCGCCCATCGCGAGGTAGCTCGCGTTCGTGAGCAATTGCTGGTCGCGGTCGCGGTACTCCCACAGCTTCGCTGCGGTGAACTGCAACAGCGGCAGCGAGCCTGGCGCAGCATCGAGCTCGGAGAGCATCGCGGGGACGACGCCTTGCTCGAACCGGTAGCCGACCATCGCGAGCGGCTGGACGAGCGCAGCCTCGAGGCCCGCGCGGTTGGGTGGCTGGAGAAAGACGAGACCGCGCGTCAGCTCGTCGACGAGGCGGCGATCTTCGGCCGCGCGATCGAGGAAGTCGGAGCGCATCGCGATCACGACGCGGATCGGGCCCGACGGATCGTCACCTGCGGCGGTGAGGCACGCGGTGAACGCGCGGCGCTCGACCGGATCCGCGACGAGCGTGTACAGCTCCTCGTGCTGATCCACGAACAAGAGGATCTGCGTGCGCTTCTTGCGAGCGCGAGCGCGCAGCCGCGTTCCGAGCGTGCCCGGCTCCGCGCGCAGCTTCGCGACGAGGTCATCGCCGAGCATCGGATCTGAATCGCGGCTATCGCGCAGCGACTCGAGCGCCTGCGCGAGTGCGGCGAGCGGTTGGCGCCCCGGCCGCACGATCATCGCTTCCCACGCTTCGCCGGAGTGCTTCAGCGCGGGCACCACGCCCGCCCGAACGAACGACGACTTACCGACGCCCGATGGACCGACGAGGCCGAGCAGCGGCTGTTCACGTAGGCGCGCGACCATGCCGGCGATGTCCTGCGCGCGTCCGAAGAACCGGCCCGCGTCACTCTCCTGGAACGCGGTGAGTCCAGGATACGGAGCCTCGTCGCCGGCGATCTGACGGCGCTGCGTCGGGAGCAACGGCTCGAGGTCCGCGAGGAGGTCCGCGGCGCGCGCATAGCGATCCGCTTTTCGCTTTGCGAGGCACTTCGCGATCACCGCGACGAGCTCGCTCGGCAGCCCGGGAACGTCGTCGGCGATCGACGGCATCGGTTTGTCGGGCGCGGCGGCCGCCCCGAGCAGGACTGCTTGCGTCACTGGATCGAGCGGATGGCGACCCGCGATCAGCTCGAACAACATGATTCCGACGGCCCACAGATCGCTGCGGTGATCGACCTCCTCGGTACCGAGCTGCTCGGGCGACATGTACGGCAGCGTCCCCGCGACCTTGCCGTCCTTGATACCGACGAGCTGCGCGATACCGAAGTCGAGGACCTTTGCGGTGCCTGTACTCGTGACCATCACGTTTTCGGGCTTGAGATCGCGATGCACGATGTTCGCGGCGTGAGCGCGCGCAAGGGCACGCACGACCGGGACGATCAGCTCGATCGCGCGTGCGAACGGCATCCGCTTGCCGCGCATCATCGTCGCGAGCGGCGCACCATCGAGATACTCGAGCACCATGTAGGGACGGCCCTGGTACTCGGCGACGTCGTGGATCACCACGATGTTCTCGTGGCTGACCTCCGCGGTCGTGCGCGCCTCCACGAGAAAGCGATCCGTCATCGACGTGGAGTCGATGGTCAGGAACTTCATGGCGACGCGGCGACCGAGGCGCGTATCGCGCGCGAGGTACACGGTGCCCATGCCGCCGCGCCCGAGCTCGCGGATCAGCTCGTATTGCTGGACGCGCAGTCCCGGCGACAGGGGAGGGGTGGGTGGCGCGACGTCCTCGCCGTGCGGCGTCGGATCGATCTGCGTGCGATCCATCGCCGGCGTGCGAGCGCGCGGATTCACTGCTGCACCTGCCGATATTGATCGACGAGCGAATCGAGCTCCACGAACAACGCCTGCGCATCGAACGGCGCGCTCGCGCGATCTGCGCTCACGTTGTCGAATAGCTGGCGATACGCATCCGCGATCGCGTTGGTCAGGCGTGCCACGACACCCGCGATCGCTTCGCGCCGCTCCGCCGCACCCGCGTCACCGGCTTGGACCTCGGAGTCGAGCATCGCGAGATCCAGCTCGAGCTCGCTCAGCTCGTTCTGCACACGCTCGATGTCGTCGGTAGGGCGCTCCATCACGGCCGCGATCTCGAGCAGCACCTGACGGATCTGGCTCGTGATCGCCTGCTCCATGTTCGACAGGCCCGTCGTCGTGAACAGCTTCTGCGCGCGCTTGATGCGAAGGTGTGCGTCGGCCGAGCTCGGCACCTCCCAGCGCAGGCGTTCGAGGTCCGCTTGCAGCTGCATCGCGGATGGCCGCACCGCTGGATCCTTCGCGACGCACGCGGCGATCAGCTGGTCGAGGCCGCGCGGCAGCGTCTGCTCCGTCACGCGTTGCGAGAGCGGCGTCGGCACCTCGTGTACGTGCGCGTAGACCATCGCCACGGCGGGACGGGCTTTGAACAGCGGCTCGCCCGTCAGGAGGAAGTACGCGATGCCGCCGAGCGCGTAGACGTCAGCAGCGGGACCGACCTTCGCTGTATTGCTCTGCTCGGGCGCCCAGTACAGCGGCGAACCGAGGACGTCGTGGTCATCCGTCAGGCGCGTCAGGCCCTCATCCGCTGCGATCTTCGCGAGCCCGAAGTCGATGATCTTCGCGCGATGCGGATCACCGTCGGCCAAGATCACGTTGGACGGCTTCAGGTCGCGATGCACGATGCCCGCGGCGTGCGCATACGCGAGTGCGGCCGCGAGCTGCGCGAGGATCGCCAGCGCATCGCCAACGGGGAACGTGCCGTCCCACCCGATCGCGGCCTGCAGATCCGGCCCCGCGACGTATTCCATTCCCAGGTACAGCGCGCCCGAGCCCTCGAGCCGCCCCGCGTCGAGGATCTGCACGATGTTTGGATGGCGTAGCTTGCCGAGCGCCAGCACCTCGCGCCGGAACCGCCCCGTCGCGGAGCCATCAGGATCGCGATCCGCGCGCACGACCTTGAACGCGCGCAAGCTGCCATCGGGGCTGGCGGCCAAGTACACCTCGCCCATACCTCCCACCCCGAGGGGCCGGAGAATCTGATGCCCGTCCACGACCTCGCCGATCATGGTCGGGCCGATCGTATCACCTAACCCCAGAGATCGTTTGCGTTGATAGGAGCCCGAGCCAAGAGCGCGGAGCGCTCGGAGCCCGAGCCCGATCGGTGACGTCTCATTATTCTGATCTCGGGGCTTAGTCTCGACCAGCCATCGGCCGTCGAGCTCCTCCGCACTCCGACGTGCTGTCACAACAACCAACAATCGTCGGCGAACTGAAACGCGGGCTCGGGCTCGGGCTCGGATCAATCGAGCTGTGGGTCAGAGTGGCGTATTGCTGCCGGTCGGTTTGCGACGGCGAATCGCTTCGGGCGGCGTGTAGCCAGGCACGCGCTGGAGTGCAGCGAACAGCTCGGCGGCGGTCTGGAAGCGCTTCTCCGGCTTCTTCTCGAGCAGCTTCGCGATCACCACGTCGAGCTCTTCGGGAACGCCGGCCTCCCAGTTGACCTCGCTGACACGCCGGGGCACCTGCGTCAGGTGTGCTTTCACGACGTCCGTCGAGTGCCCTTGAAACGGTGGCCACCCGACGATGAGCTCGTACGCGAGACAACCGATCGCGTACAGGTCGCTGCGCGGATCGTTACCGACGCCGGTCGCGCGCTCGGGCGACATGTACACCGGTGTTCCCCACACGACCTTGCCCGTCGACAGCGCGACGCTCTCGTTCGCGTCACTCGCGACGATCTTCGCGATGCCAAAGTCCAACACCTTCAGCGTGTCGCGATCACCGACGAGGAGCAGGTTGTCGGGCTTGAGGTCGCGATGCACGACGCCGCGCGAGTGCGCGTGATGAACCGCATAGGCAAGCTGACCCAGCAGGTGCAGCGTGCGCGCGATGTCGAATGGCCCACTGCGTTTCAGAATGCTGTGCACGGACTCGCCGTCGGCGTACTCCATCGACAGAAAGAACCGCTCGTCCTCGAGCTGACCGAAGTCGTAGATCTCGATGATGTTCGGATGCCTGAGGCGTCCCACGGCCCGGGCCTCGCGGCGAAAGCGCGAGACGAACATCGGATCCGTCGCGAGGGACGGCATCAGGATCTTGAGCGCCTCGCGGCGACCGAGCTTCTCGTTCTCGACGAGGAACACCTCGCCCATCGCGCCATGCCCGAGAGGGCTGACGATCAGCCAGCGACCATGGAGGAGCGTTCCGAGCAGGCAAACATTCTACTGCCGGTGGCATAATGGGCGCCATGCGCTGGATCGCGTCCGTGCTGCTCCTCGCTGCTGCGAGTGGCTGCCCTGCACCCGCTGCCACGATCTGCGACAACGGCGACATCTGCCCCGCGGACCGGGCCTGCGGTAGCGACGGGGCGTGCTCTCGCCTGGCGCCTGACGGCGGGAACGGCGACGACGGCGCAACCTGCACGAACGATGATCTCGGGTGCGAGACGCCCGAAGGATTCGTCGCGATGTCGACGCCGGCAGGATCACAGCCGCGCGCGTTCTCGGGGACGAGCGGGACCGAGGTGTACGCGGTGGGACCTAATTCGACGGTGCTCCACTACACGGGCAGCGCCTGGGAATCGCAACCACCACTGCAGACGCTCGGCACGTTGCAGGATGTCGTGAACTTCGGTGATGAGCTGTTCGCTCCGTCCGATGCGGCGAACAACGTCTGGCACCGCCAGGGTGGAACGTGGACCGCGTACAGCGCGACGTCGCAGGTGTATTCGGTCTGGGGCGCGACCTCGACGAACGTCCGCGCGAGTGGTCGTCAGGCGGGCATCTACCACTACACGGGAAGCTGGAGCGTGCAGGCGGCGCCGATGTCGCTGCAGTACGACATGCGAACGATTCGCGGCGCCGGCGCCGACACGTACTGCGCCGTCGGTGGGCGACGGATCTATTGCGACTTCGGCACGAGCAACGACTACATCGCAGGAACCGCGCAGTACGTCACGTTCTCGCTCGGAGGCTCGCTCGGGTTCGTCGTCGGCTACGACGGAGCATCGAAGTACGTGTGGACGTTCCCGGCGGGCACGCAGCAACCAACCCCGACGATACTGAAGCAGTTCGACGACACCGTGAATGCCGTGTGGGCCGCGTCAGACACGGATGTCTACGTCGGCGATGCGGTTGGTGGCATCTACCACTACGACGGCACCAATTGGACGAAGATCGGGACGCCCAGCCCGAGCCCCGTGACCGGCCTCTACGGCGTTCGTCTGGCCCAGGGCTACGTGATCTTCGCGAGCTCGAACGACAGCGCGATCTGGCGCTACCTGCCTACGGGCAGCCATCCATGAAGATGTGATCTCGCGCGTACTGCGTGACGGCGCCGCTCTCGAACGCGCCGTTCACGTCGTGGAGCAGGCCGTCGAGCACGTCCAGGGATACCGAGGTGGCCACACCGCCGAGGGCGTTGTTCGCGAGCGCGAGCACCTGGCGGACTGTCAAGCCGTCGAGGTTCGCGTTGCCGAGCGCGCAGACATACTGGTTGCCAATGCCAAACAATCCGAGTCGATTGGCGTCGGCGAACGTGACGTTGAGCTCGAGCGCGAGGACTTCACCACCGAACTCGCCCGACGGTGTGGTGATCGGGTTCAGGCGGTCCTCGGTCAGTGCACCCGGTACGCCCGACGACGGCTGATACGCCAGGACGTCCGTCGCGAGCGAGAATGCCATCGAGAATCCGGCGACACCGACGACGCCAACCTCCACGCCGAAGCCGCCGTAGACGGACTCGAAGTTGTCGGTGAGCAGCTGCGCAGCATTGCCCGGAGCAGGCGTCGCGCCCCAGCTCGTCTGTGCGTACGTGATGATCTCGTTGTCCTGCCACTGGTGGATCGCGCGAGGAATCGCCTGCGTGTTGCAGGCAGTCGCCGTCGCGCCGCCCGTGAGATGCGCGCAGTTGGTGATCGTTCCACCCGCGGTGCCGCCTGCGTACGTCACGCTCGCGGTGCCATTGAGGCCACTGAACGCGAACGTCGGATTGGAGAACGAGACGGTGCCAGTCGTCGTGATGTCAGCGGCGCTATCTGTGATCGCGACGGCGCCACTCGCCACGTTCGTCGCCGCGGGGACCGCCTTCTGACCGAGGTTGCGCGCCTTGGTCCGAACGCGCGCCGCCTCGTCGGCGCTGATCGAGCCGCTGCCATCGATGTCGACGTTCGCGATGGTGCGCACGCCGACGCCCGCGTTGCCCTGTGTGATGAGCAGCTGCGGACGCACGACGCGACCGGTCGCGAGAGTGAGCGCCGTGTTGTTGAACGTCGCCGTGAAGCGGAGGTCGAGCGAGCCGAACGCGGGAATCTGCTGCTTCGGCGAGATGGCCCACGGCGTCGACGCGCCCTTCGTGAACGTCAGCGTGCCAGAGCCACCGTTCTCGGTGACGGTGCGGACGTCGACGAACGGGTTGTTGTCGTCATCTTGATCGGCGTCGGGATCCGACATGCCGACGATCTTCACTGACGTCGCGGCATCACCGTGCGCGGCATCGGCGACATTGGACGCGACGGTCGTGAACGAGTTGCCCGTCGGGTTCTTCGCGTCGAGGTTGACGACGATGTTGCCGATGGTCGCCGGCGCGGTGCCGATGTTCCACAGCGTGACCTTGCCGGTCACGACGAGTGTCTTCTGGCCGCTGCTGGTCGATGTCGCCGCGATGTCCCAGGTGACCGTCTGCGCGGACGTGTCGACGCGGCCTGTCTTCGCGAGCGACCAACCCTGCGCGGTCGTCTGCTTCACGTCGGACGACGGCGCGAGGATCGCGATCGTCGACCACGGCTTCAACGACAGCTCTTCCTCCCTCGAGGACACGGCGGGCTCGTCTGTCTCGACGCAGCCAGCGAGCGACGAAACGAGCGTACCGAGGATCACCAAACGTGCAGAGAGGGACCGCATTGGTGAGAACTATAGAGGGCAGGCGGTGTGCTTATCGCGCAAATCGTCCGACAAAATCGTCTGAATCCGCATAGTTAGGTGTGCGGAGAGCGAACAGGGCCGCGACATTCCTGTCGCTGTCGCCTGTTCAGATCGCGCGTTCGCGCGACGCCAGGAAGTGTCGGCGGAGCTCGAGGTCGCCGATCTTGGCCGCCTTCGCGTCGATCTCGGCGCGGGCGCGGGCGGTCGACTGCTCGGCCTCGGCGGTGCGACCAGCGGCGGCCAGCACCTGCGCTCGCCAGCGATACACGTGCTCGGCGCCTTCGGGACGCGCGCCCTCGAGGTGCTTGACGGCTTCATCGACGGCGGCGATCGCCTCGTCGTGCCGGCCGAGCTTGGACAGCGCGAGACCCTGGAACGCGAGGCCGTAGATGATCCCCACGAGCATCGGCATCTTGCGCGCCCACTCGGTTGCCGAGCGAGCCATCTCGAGCGCGGTCTCCGCCGGATCGCCGGTGACGAGGTGCGCGTACGCGATGTACTGCAGCGCGCGCACTTCCTGGTACCGCTCGCGGTTCTCCGTCGCGAGAGCGAGGCCGCGTTCGAACAGCGCGAGCGCAGGCTTCACCTCACCGCGCTGGAGCTTGGCTTGGCCCCACGACACGGCGGTGTCGGCGGCGGCGGAGAGGTCGCCCGTCTGCTCGGCGATCTTCAACGCCTTGCCCAGGTACGACTCTGCCTTGTCGAGATCGCCGAGGTCCGAGTAGCACTGACCGATGTTGCCGAGCTTGAGCGCGATGCTCGAGCGATCGCCGAGCTCCTGATCGATCTTCAACGCGCTCTTGTAGTGAGCGAGCGCCTCTTCGTACTCGCCGAGCGCCGCGAACACGATGCCCATGTTGTTGAGCGCGCGCGCCTCGTGCCGCGACATGCCGATGGTGCGGTAGATGATGAGCGCCTCGGCGTACGACTCGATGGCGGCCTCGAGGCGACCGATGTTCCACAGCGTCGTGCCGCGCTGGTTCAGGATGGTCGCCCGCGCGACGAGGATCGGCTGCGACGCGGCGGCGTTGAGGTCCTTGCCCTTCGCGACGGCATCGCACAGCGCGAGCGCTTGCTCCGCGAGGGTCAGTGATTCTTCCGCATCGCCGATGAGTCGCGAGATGGTCGCGCGCAGGCGCAGTGCCTCGGCCTGCAGCAGCTGATCGCCGGCGGTCTCGGCGAACTTCTGGGCGGGGAGGGCGGCGCGCAGCGCAGCAGGCGCCTTGCCCACGTCGATGTAGAACTGCGCGAGCGCGCAGTGCGCCGCCGCGAGCTTGCCCGGATCGGTCGTGAGCTCCGCTTCCTTGCGCAGCGCATGGAGCTCGCGGAGCTGTTGCGAACGCTTGGCGAGGCGGCGCAGGATCTCCTCGCGCATGCGATGGATCGCGAAGCGGCGCTCGTGATCGTCCGTCGGGACGAGCTTGAGCGCGCGCGTGAGGTGGTGGAAGCCATCGGTGTTACCGCCGAGCTCGACGGCGTGCGTGGCGGCGCGCATGTAGCGATCGGCGGCTGCGATGGAGTCACCCGCGAGCTCGAGGTGGCGCGCGATCTCCGGATCGTCCTGTCCCGGTCGGTACGACGCGCCGTTGGAGATGCGAGCCGCGACCGCGCGGTGCAGCTGCACGCGCGTCTCGTTGGGCAGCATCTGGTACGCGACCGTCATGGTCATGTCGTTCTTGAACCGGACGGTGCCGTCGGGCGTCTGCGTCTCGCCGAGCAGACCGCGGCGCACCAGCTCGTCGAGCTCGAGGCGCACGGGGCGACCGAGCAGCTGCGCGAGCTGCGCAGGGATGATCTGGCGACCGAACACGGCGGCGTGGATCAGCGCATCTTTCTCGGTGTCGGGGAGCGCATCGATGCGCGTGACCAGCAAGTCCTCGACGGTCGACGGCACGAGGATCGGCGCGTCGCGCTTCACCCAGCGCAACAGGCCCGGGTGCTCGTCCTCGTCGGTGTCGGCCACGACGATGCCGCGTTCGATCAGCGTGTCGAGCAGCTCGTTGATGAAGAACGCATTGCCGCCCGCGCGCTTCGCGATCTGATCGACGAGGTCGCTGATGTCGATGCCGGGGACGAAGCGCTCCTCGAGCAGCTGGCGGCGCGCTTCCTCGGGCAGCTCGTCGAGCACCACCATCTCGGTGTTGAGCTCCTTGAGGATCTTGAGGATGCGCGGCTCGGGACGCGCTGTCGTGATCCCCAGGATCGGGCGCGGTGTCGGCACGGTCAGCAGCGCGGCGAACAGCTGCTGGCTGTCCTCGTCCGTCCAGTGAATGTCCTCGCCGACGAGGATGATCGGCTTGTCGCCTTCGAGGCGCTGCTCGATGCGATTGAGGATCGAGATCAGCGCCTGGCGCCGCGTCTCCGCATCCACCTCGGCCGACGGCGCTGCACCGCGCGCACCGAGCAACATGCCGAAGATCTGCAGTGCCGTGCGCGCCTGGCGACTGTTCTCCTCGCCGGGAAAGATCAGCGGCATCGCACGAAGGAGACGGCGCTCGACCTCGTGCGGCTCCGCATCCTCGGCCAGGCCGAGCACGTCGCGCGCGAGATCCGCGAGCACACCGTACGGCGTCAGCGCCGATGCAACGCGGCCCGTGGTGCGGATGATGACGGCTTCGCCTTTGCCGATGCCCTCGAGGAACTGATTCACGAGCGTGCGCTTGCCGACGCCCGCGTCGCCGATGATCGCGACCTGCCGCTTGCGCTTGGTAACGAGCACGTCGCGCCACGTGTCCTTGAGCGCCTTGAGCTCGAGCTCGCGACCGTGCAAGCGCGCCGGATCGCGCCGCTCTTTCATGCGCTCCGCGCGCGCCTTGGGACCGCGCAGGCGATACACGCGCGCCCGCTTCACGCCCGGATCGGTGTCCTCGTCGACCATCGAGCGAGCGCTCGCACCCGTTTGCAACGGTTCGTCGTGCGGCAGATCGATCGCGGGAAGCGATTCGAAGTTCCACTCGCCGCGCGCGCTGCGGAACACGCGGCCGCCGACGAGGATCTCTGCACCACGCGCCTGTCGCGCGAGCTTGTGTGCGAACGCGGCCGTCGCGTCTTCGATCTCGTACGTGACCTCGGTACCGGTGCGCTTGGACAGCGCCACACCGCGCTGCACCGCGAGCGCGAGCCGCAG
The DNA here is from genome assembly GCA_036499725.1 of Kofleriaceae bacterium. Taxonomy (GTDB): domain Bacteria; phylum Myxococcota_A; class Polyangia; order Haliangiales; family Haliangiaceae; genus JABFXX01. The sequence continues at coordinate 3,747 of DASYDE010000110.1, read as the reverse complement.
CTCCGGTTCGACATCGCTACCGATCCCGTCGAGCGTATCGACGAGCGCGAGCGCCAGACGGATCGCGCGGCCCGCATCGTCCTCGCTCGCGATCGGCAGACCGACGACGAGGCGGATGCCCGTCTCTGTCGAGGACAGCGCACCCGGCAGCGGCGTCGCGGCGACCATCGAGCCGATGATCGAGCCGGAGATCTCGGGTACCGAGATGTCCTTGCCGTCCACGGGCAACTTGGGCGACTCGAGCAGCGCCTCGTGCTTGAACGCGACGTCACGCGCGACGCGGTAGAAGTCGTTGACGAGTCGCGCGGCGGCCTGCGCACCGATCTTCTTCTCGAGAGCTGCCATGCCGCGCAGCAGCCCCTGCAGCACGTAGACGTACTTGCGTTCCTTGTCGCGCGTCGCACGACTCTCTCCGGATCCCGAGCCGGGGACCGAGGACACGGCCTGCGGTACCGGCACGCTCTCCGCGACGAGCTCCTTCACTGGCAGCTTGTTCTTGAGAGGTCCCGGCATCGAGACCATCGCGCTCGGCTCTGACCCGGTGACGGCCTTGGGAATCGCATCGCCCATGTCGTCGAGCGCGTCATCCGATGCTCCGACCGGAACGGCGATGTTCAACACCGGGACGTCGCCCTCGAATGCGGGCCGCGGCGCGACGACGCGCATGTCAGCGGGCATCAGTTGCGAGAGCGTCTGCGCGACGTTGCCGCTATCGACGAGGTACCCGGTCTTGCCGCCCCACTCGAGGAGGAACCTGCCGAGCTCGTTCTGCAGATCGCGCGCGGTCTGAAAGCGATCGTTGCGGTGGAACGCGAGCGCCTTGAGGATGATCCGCTCGAGCGAATCGGGCAGCTCCGGCGCGTAGTCCTTGGGCCGCGGGATGGCGCCGCTCTTGACCATCTCGAGCGCCTCTTTGCCCTTGCCGTGGAACAGCGGGCGCGCGCACACGAGCTCGAACAGCACGATGCCGGCCGCGAACACGTCGCTGCGACAGTCGACGGGCTCACCGCGGGCCTGCTCGGGCGACATGTACGCGAACTTGCCCTTGATGACGCCTTGCTCCTCGTGGACATCGCGCGCGCGAGCGATACCGAAGTCGACGATCTTCACCGCGCCGTCCCAGCTCAAGAGGATGTTCTGCGGCGAGATATCGCGGTGCACGATGCCGAGCGGCTGGCCGTACTCGTCGGGCTTTCGGTGCGCGTAGTCGAGGCCCTTCGCGAGCTGCTGGACGATGTACGCACTCAGTCCATACGGGAGACGTTGCTTCGCCTTCGCCGCCTCCTGCAGCAAGCGCAAGAGATCCATGCCCTCGACGAACTCCATCGCGAGGAAGAACGTGTCGCCGACCTGTCCGTAGTCGAAGACCTGGATGATGTTCGGATGGTTCAGCGTGACGGCGATCTTCGCTTCGTCGCGGAACATCACGGCGAACTGCGAGCTGCGCGCGTACGCCGAGTGGATCTTCTTGATGACGAGGGTCTTGTTAAGACCCTGCGCGAGCGCGGTCTTCGCGAGGAACACCTCGGCCATGCCGCCGGTTCCCACTTTGCGGACGAGCGAGTATTTGCCGAACTGCTCCACCGTCGGAGAATCAGTTTAGCTCAGAGGGGCGTGATCACGAGGTTGTCGAACCACGTATCCGTTTCCCAGTTGTTGAACGCGAAGTACTCGTGGCCCGCGCCGTCGAGGGGCGCGGGGTCCGTGTACTGGATAAATGGCTGGGTCATGTCGTCGATGAACCACTTGACGACCGCATTTTGCCGCTCGATTCGCCAGTGGTAGTGCACGCCGGGGCGGACCTTGATGTCCGTGCGCGCGGCCATCTGCGTCCCGTGCTCGTCCATGCGGGCGATCTCGGACTTGGAGTTGTACCAACCTCCGAAAATGACCTCGTAGCCGGTCGCCGTGTAGCGGTTGCCATCCGGGTCGAAGGAGTGGCCATCGCCGAACACCTCGACCTTGATGTCGCCGCGCTGCTCGGTGGACCACGCGTCGAGCTCGATGCGGACGTTGCGAGGGAGCTTCCTGCGCAGCCAGAGGGGGTGGTTGTGCGCGCCGTGGGCCGAGACCTGGCCTGCGACGATCTTGTAACCGTCGCCGCTCGCGAACCAGTTGTCCGCGAGGTCGGCGCGCTCGAACGCGTCGTACCAGGCCTGGGTAATCGGCGGCGGCTCGTTTGTCCGGCAGGCGGTCAAAGCGCCCAGGACGAGGGTCCCGAGGACGATCGGGTGAGGGGAGCGCACGGCCGGACTGTATCTAGGTGATCCCCACGAACGCTAACGAATTGGATCGCTTAGCGTTCCCCCGGGGGGCGGGAGGATCCGCTCGCGATTCCGCCGACGCAGTTGGTGTCAGAGGGGGCCCGTAGAGTGGCTCTCGTGGAAGGCACTCTGTCCCTACTCGAATGGCGAGAGGACTCGGTCCCGGCACCGATCAATGATTCGGGGTCGACCGAGGCCGACGTCGCGTCGACGGGCGTTGCGGGACTGGCGACCGGGAGCACCCCGACCACGCAGGCCCCGCGCATCGTGGTGTTCGACTGCGAGACGACGGGTACAGACCGCACCAAGGACCAGGTCATCGAGCTGTGCGTGCAGGAGGGCCTCGGAGAGGGAGCCCCGAGCCGGGTGTGGCGCATCAAGCCGAGCACCCCGATCCATCCGGGTGCGCAGGCCGTCCACGGCATCTCCATGGAGGAGCTCGCGGGCTGCCCTACGTTCGACGCGATCGCGGACGAGCTCACGGCCGTGTTCGCCAATGCCGATGTGATCGTTGGCTACAACGTCGCGTTCGACATCGACATGCTGATGGCGGAGTACACGCGCGTGGGGCGGCCCGGCGTGGACTTCCTGGGCAAGACCATCGTGGATGCGTTCCGGCTATGGCAGCAGTTCGAGCCGCGCTCGCTGATGCACGCGCACCAGAAGTTCGTCGGCGAGCAGTTCGCCTCCGCTCACTCGGCCAGCGCGGATGTCGCCGCCACGGGGCGCGTGCTGTCCGGCATGCTTCGCCACTTCGGTCTCGAAGGTCAGGACTGGGAAGCGGTCGCGCAGAAGGCTGATCCTCAGCGCCAGCAGCACCTCGCCGAGCGCGCGTCGTGGGTCGGCCCGTCGCGCCACCTGCGGTGGGAGGGCGAGCAGATCGTCATCGGCTTCGGCAAGTACTCCAATGCGGTGCTGCACGAGGTCGCGGCGGGTCCCGATCGCAGCTTTTTGCACTGGGTGATCGGCAAGGACTTCCCGATTCACGTCGGTGAGGTCTGCAAGGCCGCGCTCGATCTCCCGAGCGACGAGTTCCTGGCGTGGGCGCGCGAGCGATTCCCCGTGCAAGCAACGTCGTCGCGCTCGCCGCAGTGATCGGTTGAGCAGTTCTCAACTCGAGCCCGAGCCCGAGCCCGCGATTCTGATAACTACGGTCGGCTATCGACCGGGCACGTAGGTGGCATCTGCTACTCCGCGCGCCGGAGCGACGAGCTCGAGCGCCGTCTGATAGGCGGCGGGACGCTCGTGCTCGAGCTCGTTTGCGATTCCGTCGATCGGCCGGCAACCCAGCGAGGTGCCGAAAAATCTCGGGCTCGGGCTCGGGCAAAGCCACCTGGCCGCAGTAGCTAGATTGCGGTGCAAAACCCCACCGCACGAAGGCCGAACTTCGTGGGGGGCCGTCCGCTGTGGCCGTCCAACCTCGTGGTTTCGCTCGGGCTAGCCGTGGCGCCCGATGGTCACCAGGTTGTTCGCGATGGCTGCC